>NZ_JBBCUR010000003.1:0-922090 GCF_037147795.1 Paenibacillus sp. MMO-177
TCACCCTCTCAGGTCGGCTACGCATCGTCGCCTTGGTGAGCCGTTACCCCACCAACTAGCTAATGCGCCGCGGGTCCATCCATAAGTGGCAGATTGCTCCGCCTTTCCCGATTCGATCATGCGACCGATTCGCGTATCCGGTATTAGCATTCGTTTCCGAATGTTATCCCAGTCTTATGGGCAGGTTACCCACGTGTTACTCACCCGTCCGCCGCTAACTTTACCCGAAGGCAAAGTCCGCTCGACTTGCATGTATTAGGCACGCTGCCAGCGTTCGTCCTGAGCCAGGATCAAACTCTCCATTAAAGAGTTTTCTCGATCGATCGAATCGATCAGGAAAATCTCAGATGTTTGACTTGCTCATTACTTGTTTTATCGCTTTTCCGTTATAAATAACGGGGCAGTTTCGCTCGTTGTTCAGTTTTCAAAGAACAATTTGTTTTTCGCAACAACGTGTTATAATTTATCACATTGTTCTTTTTTGTGTCAAGCTTTATTTTTCATCATTATTTATTTCTACTAAATTGATGAAAGTTAGCTTTTCTTCCAAACCGTTTGTCTATCGCGGTCGGAGTTACAATATAGCATGTAGGAACTTTAGATTTCAACAGGTAATAATTTACTTCTGGTTTACCGTTTGATAATTCCGCTAGTGATCTTCATTTTTCTGCATAAAAACAGCCCACCGGAGATTTCCGGCAGGCTGAGTAAAGCGTCAGATTTTGAACATACCCATTAAAGGCATAATTGTCTTCACCATTTTAAGACCGACTTGGATATTCGGCAGCATTTGCGTAAAAGATCCGAAAAAGCCGCTCTGCTGCCCTCCACCTGCCGGCCCTGAAGGGCCTTCCGAATCTTCTTGTTTTGTTTGAACTCCCGCTCCTGAAGGACCCGACGGACCGGATAACATCGGCTTGAATAAGCCTGTTGCCATTGTACTAAAAGAATTGAGCGCGCCAATTCCTCCTATTAAGGAGTCCAGCAGTCCCGATACTTGGACTTCCGGTTTCTTGGAACGATTAGAAAGATTCACTTTTCCACAATTTCTGGTTTCGGAAAGGATTAGCTGATGGTCATGAATGGCTTGAACCGTCCCGACATAACAGTTACCGTCATTTAACAACACGCAAACGGGTTGGCCGATCATACGTTTTGCTTTTTTAACCGAATGAATTCTTCCCTCAGGCTCTCTTTTTTTTGGAGCATTCCTGGATGCCATCGCGATACCTCTTTTCACCATTTGAAATCTTATCAACTGCAATCAAATACAGAAGAAAGGCAAAATGAAAAGCGAAGCAATAAGTGCAAACGGGAAAAAGAAACAGTCGCCGCCGAAACCACAGCCTCCACCGAAACCGCCATAACCACCGCCGTAACCGTCATATCCTCCACCGTAACCGTCATAATAGCTGGACAGTCTGGCTTTATGCTTGGAGCGTGTTTGTTTTTTTGAAGGTTTACCGTTACGAACGGACGACAAAGATAAGGACTGTCTGTCTAACGTACAATCCTCTAGCACTAACTTACCTTCTTCTACTCCCTTAATCGTTCCGATAAAATGCCTTCCGTCATGCGTAACGGCACTAACCCTACGTCCGATGTACGGATAGATCGTATTATGGCTAATCGGAAAAACTTCCTGCATAACTTCATTCCTCCTAAAACCTGCTGCTTGCATATCCTAGAATATGAAAATATCTGCTATAAGGTCTGTACGATTGTCTTCTATATTAGAAAAAATTTACGAGATGTGCTCCATTCTTTCTTTCAAGCAATAACAAGTGGTTGATAGCTGAGGGCGCATGCATTCAAAAAGCAGCAAAGATTGGGTGCAGTCATGACGGAGGTTATGCATAGAATATCCGAAGAGGTGAAGAGGCGTTGGATTATCATACATTGTTAGCACGGCTCGGAGAAGGAAGTGCGCATCCGGGAGGATTCCAAGCTACGAAAGAATTAATCGGACAAATCAGCTTTCCTCGCGGCACAAAAGTGCTGGAGGTAGGATGCGGTACAGGACGGACTGCTTGTTATTTAGCCAGCTTAGGCTGTAACGTGACAGCAATAGACCGGAACAAAGATATGATTCAAAAAGCGACTTACCGTGCGAGGCTAAGCGAACTTCCCGTCCGCATCGTACAGGCAGATGCCGCTTCTATGCCTTTTCAGGATGAGACGTTTGATGCTGTTTTTACCGAGTCGGTTACGGCATTTACCCAAGGAAGCTCCGCTATAGGAGAATACTGGCGAGTGCTGAAGCCGAAAGGAGTCCTATACGATCGCGAGCTGGCATTTGCCGCAAAATTAACCACGGTGCAAAAGAAAAAACTCCAATCCTTTTACGGTCTTCATCATCTGCGAACCGTTCCGGAATGGCTAAAGCTGATGAGCAAATCAAGGTTTCAAAAGTACTCGGCGTCTCATTTTTCGCAAATAAATCAACCTGCGGACGATAACGACCCTTTACGGGTAATCGATCACGAACTATTCAAGAAACCGGATGCAGTTGCCATGATGATGAAAAATGAACGCCTCTTGAGCAACTTCTCCAAAATAATGGGCAGTGTCGTAATTACGGCATGGAAAGCCTGAAGGAAGAATTGGGGCCCCAAACTCATATAAGCAGAAAACCACGCCGGATGGACGTGGTTTTCTGCTTACGCTCATATGAATTCTCCTATCCTATTCAATCATTTTCTTAAAGTAATAATGATTGCTTCCAATAGGCGCCTCTTCGAACACGGCGACCTGAACATAACCATGCTTGAGATAAAATAGAGGAGCTTGAAAACTGAACGTGTTTAGCTTAATAAACGTACAACCCTTCTCTCTTGCAAGCTGCTCGATTTGATTCAGTAGTTGCGCCCCGTATCCCTTACCTCTATGAGTGTCGTCAATCCACAGGATTTCGACTTCAATCCAGTTCCAGCAAAGAGTGGATAACACCCCCCCAATAATGCTGCCGTTCTCGTCCTTCAATGTCAGGTTGATCTCTTCATAGCGCGAACTTAAATAGTCCGGAACGTGTTTCGCGTTAAACTCGATTAGTTTGTTTCTAATGTAGGTGCTTTCTTTTTCATTGCCAAATGAAATTTCAGTATCGGACATGGTCGTTCCCCTCATCCCTTTCGTCATCTGATCAGAATGTTTGTTCGCCGCTCGGTTAAAGCAGCCATCCTCCCGTCAGCCCCGCGAGCACAATCAGCCAAGGCGGCAGCTTCCAATAGACAAGCATTCCGAACAGCAATAAAGCCAGCACAAAATCCTGCGGTGCCTGAACGGCCGTAATCCATAGCGGATTATAGAGGGCGGCAAGCAAGATGCCTACTACCCCCGCATTAATGCCAACAAGCGCACCTTGTACCTTCGCATTGTGCCGCAGTGTATTCCAGAACGGCAACGCACCTGCCATAAGCAGAAAAGCCGGCAGAAAAATCGCTACCGTTGCCACTAGCGCTCCCTTAATGCCGCTTATCATCGCACCGAGATAAGCCGCTATTGTAAATAGCGGTCCGGGAACCGCTTGCGTCGCACCGTAACCGGCCAAGAAATCTTCTTTGCTCATCCAACCCGTCGGCACCACTTCCCGCTCCAGTAACGGCAGCACTACATGACCGCCGCCAAAGACCAACGAACCCGAGCGATAGAAGCTCTCGAACAGGCCCAGCAGGCCTTCTCCGCCAACAATCTGCCTCATAAGCGGCAAACCTATTAGCATAGCTAGAAAAAGCCCCAGACAAAGCATTCCTGCCCGTCTGCTGATGGGTACCGATACGGTGACGCTTCTATCCGCTCCTGAAGTCTGTCTGTATAAGAAATAACCGATAGCTCCTGCCGCCAAGAGGAGCAGAATCTGACTTATGGCTGTCTGCCACAATAAAGTGACAGCCGCGGCAGAGATAGCCAGAGTGGCCCGGTTCCGGTCCGGCGCAAGCTTTTGCCCCATGCTTAATACCGCCTGGGCAACGATCGCAACCGCTACAATCTTCAACCCATGAATCCAGCCGGAATTACCGATATCGAACCCTTGCATAAGTAAAGCAAACAAAACAAGTAGGATAACCGACGGCATCGTAAATCCGATCCATGCAGCCACTCCTCCAAGCCATCCCGCGCGCAGGATGCCTATTCCAATGCCAACCTGGCTGCTCGCAGGACCGGGAAGGAACTGCGCTAAGGCAACAAGATCGGCATAACTATGTTCATCCATCCAGCGGCGTCGCTTTACGTATTCATTGTGGAAATAACCAAGATGCGCGGTAGGACCGCCAAACGATGTGCATCCAAGCTTAAATGAAACGGCCAGTACTTCAAATAGTGCCTTCAATTAAATTGTTCCTCTCCTCGCTTTTTCCCTTATTATATAAATATAAAGCTATCAAGTTAATCAGTTTTACGATTTCTTAAAAAAAGGAAGGTAATAGAGACATGGAGCCAAAATGGTTAGAGTGGGCTAAACAAATGCAAGCTATTGCGCAAACCGGCTTAACGTACGCGACGGATGTATACGATATTGAGCGTTACGAGGCCTTGCGTCAGATGAGTATCGAAATTCTGGCTGAATATACGTCCGTCAGCCATGAGCAAATCGCCCTTGCTTTCGCAAGCGACAAAGGATACGCCACTCCAAAAACAGATATCCGTGCGGTTGTGTTCCGCGACAACAAGATCCTTTTAGTCCGGGAAAAAATGGACGGCGGTTGGTCCATGCCTGGCGGCTGGAGCGACATCGGTTACTCTCCTAAGGAAATAGCCGTCAAAGAAACGAAAGAAGAAGCCGGCTACGATACCGCTGCCGTGCGTCTGCTCGCTGTACTGGACAAGAAATTTCATCATCACCCTCCCAGCCCCTACCACGTCTACAAAATGTTCATTCTATGCGAGATCATTGGAGGCCAAGCCGAAGCAGGCGTGGAAACGAGTGATGTCGGCTTCTTCGGTATCGACGAGCTGCCCGAGCTTTCCATTGAAAGGAATACGGCGGAGCAAGTCCGGTTGATGTTCGAATATCTCCAGAATCCGAACAAAGAAGTTATCTTAGATTAACTTTCCGGCTGCTTTCTTGTTCAATAATTTGACCATTGCAATTTGCAGCGGATTAACCTATTATAATCCTCAGTTATTTGATAATGATTTTCATCCTTAGAATAGAAAATGGTGGAATGATTAACATGGTTTTGCTGGAAACTACGATTGGTTCTAAAGTAAAAGTGATGAATTTGGATCAGGTCCATTCTCTGGTTCGCCGCCGTCTCGGAGACCTCGGCGTTAGGGAAGGATCCGTCATTTCGCTGCGCAGAATAATGCCGTTTGGCGGACCATGTACATTGGAAATTAATGGACTATGGATAGCGATTCGCCGCAAGGACGCGGTAAGCATTGTGGTGGGCGCATGTTGAGCATTGCCTTAACCGGAAATCCGAATACGGGTAAAACCTCGCTCTTCAATATGCTTACCGATTCCTACGAATATGTAGGCAATTGGGCAGGCGTAACGATTGAAAAAAAGGTTGGAGTTCTTACTAACAAGCAAGGACAACTCGTGGACCTTCCAGGCATCTATTCGCTTAGTCCGTTATCCCGTGACGAAGGGGTAACCACATTATATCTTCTTGAGGAATCGCCTTCGCTGCTGCTTAACGTCGTGGATGCTTCGCAGCTGGCAAGGAATCTTCATTTAACGGTGCAGCTGCTGGAATATGGCAAACCGGTTGTTCTAGCTCTCAACATGATTGATGTAGCCAAAAATAGAGGACTTGAAATCGATGTGGAGCAGTTAGCTCAAAAAATCGGCATTCCGATCATACCCGTAATTGCGCGTTCGGGATACGGCTGCGATAAATTGCTGCAGACAGCGATGAATCCATCGGACAGTGCTCATCCATCCCTTCCGCATCCTTTTGATTACGGGACTATTTTAAACAATGCAATTGCCAAGCTTGAAGAAAAGCTGCCGGAAAACGTAGAGCCGAAGCGCTGGCTTGCCCTGCAATTTTTCGAAGGAAATATTCCAGTCCTGCAGATGCTTCGCCAATACATTGATCCTGTATGGCTTCAGGCTTTCTACAGTGAAACCGAGGACCAAATCCGAGCTGCGTTTGTCGGCAAGAAGCTACCGGATTTCATTCGCGACCGTCGAGCAGCCATTATAAATGAATGGCTTCAAAGCGCAGTCCGCGAATCGAAGACGACTCAAATTACGTTGTCCGAGCGTATAGACGCGGTCGTCATGAATAAATATCTTGGCATTCCGGTATTCCTGGCCTTTATGTACTTCACGTTTAAGCTGACCTTCGACTGGATTGGCACACCGTTATCCGACTTGCTGGATTCCCTATTAAACGGCCCTATCAGGAATGGCTTGAACGTACTCCTCGATAAGGCAGATGCAGCAGCCTTTATTAAAGCTCTTATTCTAGACGGAATTGTTGGCGGGGTTGGCGGCGTACTCGTTTTTGTACCTCAAATCTTCATGTTATTCCTGATCATCTCGTTTATTGAAGATTCCGGATACATGGCCCGAATTGCTACCGTAATGGATAAACTGCTTGAAGGCGTTGGCCTGAACGGAAAAGCATTTATTCCCATGATTATCGGATTTGGCTGCAACGTACCCGGTATCATGGCGGCGCGAACGATCGAACAGCCGAAGGAGCGCCTTCTTACCATTCTCTTGACGCCGTTAATGTCTTGCTCCGCCAGATTATCCGTATACAGTTTGTTTGTTGGGACCTTCTTCAAATCCAATCAGGCGCTTATCGTATTGTCGCTATATGTCCTTGGTGTCGTTGTTGCTCTTCTTCTCGCATTGATCTTCAGCCGTACGCTGGAAAAAGAAGAGGAATCGATGTTTATAGTAGAAATGCCTCCTTACCGCATCCCGCAATGGCGCTCGTTGTCGCGCAGCACCTGGGAGAAAGGCAAAGGCTTTGTCCGCAAAGCCGGAACATTTATTTTCGGAGGCTCCGTCGTCATATGGGTGCTAGGCTATACCGGATTCCATGGCTGGAACGTTCCGATGAACGAAAGCTTTCTTCAGACGATTGGTTCTATTATCTCCCCTATCATGGCTCCATTAGGATTTGGAAACTGGCAGGCTGGCGCAGCGCTTATTACAGGGTTCTTGGCCAAAGAGGTTGTCGTATCCACCATGGGTATTATCTATGCCGCACCTACCCAGGCAGGACTTGAAGGCGCGATTACGCATTTCTTCACACCGCTTCAGGCATACAGCTTTATGGCCTTTATCCTTTTGTACGTACCATGCCTTGCAACGGTTGGCGTTATCCGTAAAGAGACGAAGTCGGCCAAATGGACTTGGTTCTCGGTCGGATACGCGCTTATTGTCGCTTACATCATTGCTTTTATCATTTATCGCGGAGGCTTGCTGCTAGGCTTCCACTAGTCTATCAAAAGGGAAGGGATGCTTTATGGTATTCAGCATTGTTGCTGGTATTGCAATATTCGGCTATGCTGGCTGGACGTTGACCCGTTATATCCGCAAGACTAAGCAAGGCAAATGCGCGGCGTGTTCTTTGCAATCCTCATGCCAAACATCCTGCTCGAGCGTTACCGAATAGCTTGCATTAGTCAAAAATTTAAAATTGAAGATGCCGGTCCAATGATCGGCATCTTTTTTAATCGAACAAAAGGCCGTCCCATCGTCATCAGCGACTAATGGAACGGCCTTTTACTTTTTTTTAATGCTTATGGATTACTGTTGAGTCGTCTTCTTCCAGTCTGCCGCGAATTTGTCCATGCCTTGATCCGTCAACGGATGCTTCGAGATTTGTTCGATAACCGAGAACGGAATCGTTGCAATGTGAGCGCCAGCCATCGCTACGCGGGTAACATGGTCAGGGTGGCGGACAGATGCCGCGATGATTTGCGCATCCAGGTTATGAACGCGGAACAGCTCAGCAACTTTTGCAACCAGTTGAACGCCATCTTCGGAGATATCGTCCAAGCGGCCAAGGAACGGAGATACGTAAGTCGCGCCTGCACGCGCAGCGAGAAGCGCTTGGTTAACCGTAAAGATCAGGGTTACGTTTGTTTTAACCCCTTTTTTCGTCAGGTAACGGCAAGCTTCAAGACCGGCCAAAGTCATTGGCAGCTTGATTGTAATATTTTTATCGTAGTTGTTAATTTTAATGAGTTCGTCAGCTTGCGCAATCATTTCTTCAGCCGTGAGGGCATCTGGCGTTACTTCGGCAGATACCGATTCAACCTCAGGCACTTCGCGCAAAATTTCAGCAATACGGTCTTCGAACTTAACGCCTTCTTTGGCAACTAGCGACGGGTTTGTCGTTACGCCGGACAATACGCCAATTTTGTAGGCTTTCTTAATATCTTCCAAGTTTGCTGTATCGATGAATAATTTCATTATTAACAACCTCCGAATAATATTATTAGTTAAATTCTTTAGCTAATTTTACTACATTTTGCGTGCTGAATCCAAAGTATTCCATAACCGCTGTGCCTGGGCCGGATGCGCCAAACGTATCGATCGACATGACTTTGCCCTCTTTGCCCGCATAACGGTCCCAGCCAAGCGAGATACCTGCTTCAATCGTAATCCGCTTCGTTACAGCATCAGGCAGTACGCTTTGCTTGTAATCTTCGGACTGGCGGTCGAACAACTCACGGCTAGGCATAGCCACAACGCGGACCGAAATGTTCTCTTGCTCAAGCTCTTTCTTCGCGTCAACGGCAAGGGATACCTCGGAGCCTGTACCGATCAGAATGACATCAGGCTGGCTGTTTGTCTCCGTCAGGACGTAGGCGCCTTTAGCCACATCTTCCACATTAGCTTTTGTTTCTTCGTAGATCGGCAGGTTCTGTCTGCTGAGGATCAAGGCTACCGGACCATCCTGCTGCTGCAAAGCGTAAGCCCATGCGCTAGCCGTCTCATTCGCGTCGGAAGGACGGATTACCGTCAGACCGGGGATCGTACGGAGTGCCGCCAGCTGCTCGACAGGTTCATGGGTAGGACCGTCTTCCCCAACCGCGATGGAGTCATGCGTGAACACGTAAGTGACAGGCAGCTTCTGCAGCGCTGCAAGTCGAATGGACGGACGCAGGTAGTCGCTGAATACGAAGAAGGTGCTTACGAAAGGTTTTACGCCGCCATGAAGCGCCATACCGTTGCCGGCTGCCCCCATCGCATGTTCGCGTACGCCGAAGTAAACGTTGCGGCCGGCGTAGGAGTCAACCGCAAACTTGCCTTCGCCGCGGATATCCGTCATCGTCGAGTGGGACAGATCGGCACTGCCGCCAAAGATCGAAGGAACGATTTTCACGAAATGATTAATCGCTTCGCCGCTCGCGACGCGAGTCGAGATGGATTTCGAGGTGTCGAAGGTCAGAATGTCAGCCGCATCCAGCTTGAACGTGCCGTTCAGTACTTGACCGAACTCGCTGCCTTGCTCAGGATATTGCGCTGTGTACGAAGCAACCAATTCGTTCCAAGAGGCTTCTTTCGCGGCACCCTGTCCTTTCAATTCGGCAAAATGAGCTTTCACTTCTTCCGGTACCGTAAACTCTTCTTCATACTTCCAGCCGTAAACCGCTTTTGTCGCAACCGCCTCTTCCTTGCCTAGCGGATTGCCGTGCACCTTATTAGTACCCGCTGCTTTGCTGCCGTAACCAATGATCGTACGGATCTCGATGATGGTAGGTTGGGAAACGTTTTGCTTCGCTTTTTCAATCGCATTGGAAATAGCGGCAAGATCATTGCCATCCTCTACACGCAAGTATTCCCACTGTGCGGACTCTGCTCTCTTGCGAACATTTTCCCCAAACGACAGATTGAGGTCTCCGTCGAGCGAAATATCGTTCGAATCGTACAGTACGACTAGTTTACCCAGCTTCATGTGTCCAGCCATCGACATCGCCTCATAGGAGATACCTTCCATTAAGCAGCCGTCTCCAACAAGCGCGTACGTATAATGATCAACTACCGGGAAGCCTTCCTTGTTGTACTTGGCAGCCAAATGCGCTTCAGCCATCGCCATGCCGACAGCGTTCGCAATCCCTTGACCAAGCGGACCGGTAGTTGCGTCTACGCCGTCCGTATGACCAAACTCTGGATGTCCAGGCGTCTTGCTGTTCAGCTTGCGGAATTGCTTCAGATCCTCGATAGTAACTTGATACCCCGTCAAATGCAGAAGGCTGTACAGCAAAGCGGAGCCATGGCCAGCCGATAATACAAAGCGGTCGCGGTTGAACCATTTGGCATTCGCAGGGTTATGGGACAAATGCTTGCCCCACAGCGCGTATGCCATCGGAGCCGCCCCCATCGGCAGCCCCGGATGGCCGGAATTCGCGGCGTTAATTGCATCGATCGACAAAGTACGGATCGTATCGATGGATAATTGATCAATGTCCAGTTTGGTAAGCATACTCTTCATCCTTCCGTTTCTTTTCTGTTTCTTCCTTCGAATCAAACCACCAATGGAAGCCGTCTTCGGCTAACAAAGCGTCAGCTTCTGCCGGACCATTAGAGCCCGCTTCATAAGAAGCGAGCGGAACCAGATTTTCCCGGAATGCATCCAGAATCGGCTGCACCCAAGCCCAGGCAAGCTCCACCTCATCCCAATGCGCGAAGAAGGTCGGATTCCCGACAAGCGCATCGAAGATCAGGTTTTCGTAAGCCTCGGGAATATCCTTGCTGCTCTCATGCAGCTGGATTTGAACCGGCTTCAGTTCGCCGTTCTCCTTCGTATTGAGCTGAAGCATAATGCCTTCGTTAGGGTTAATCTCAATCAGAAGGAGATTTGGCGCTCCGCCAAGCGCAGCCGTTGAAGCTTGATGTAAAGCCTCCTTGAACTCCACCACGATGCGGGTTGATTTATCGTGCAGCCTTTTACCGGTCCGGATATAGAACGGTACGCCGCGCCAGAAATAATCATCCACTTGCAGCTTCGCCGCAATGTAAGTGTCGTTCATGGAGCTGGCGGCAATGCCCGGCTCGGAGCGGTAGCCTTTTACCGGATTGCCCCCGACCGAACCGGAAGTATATTGTCCGCGGATAACATTGGCGCTTACTTCCGATTTCGACAGAGGAACCAAGGCCTCCATAACTTGTTTCTTATGCTTCCTTACATCCTCCGGCGTACTGTTGTGCGGAAGATGAATGGCCAGCATCATCAGCATTTGAAGCATATGGTTCTGGAACATGTCTCTAACGGCGCCTACATGATCGTAATACCCCGCGCGTTCTTCAACGCCAACCGTTTCGCTTGCCGTAATCTGTACATTCGCTATATATCGGTTGCTCCACAGAGCTTGAATGATCGGGTTCGCTGATTCCAGAACTTCAAGGTTCTGAACCATTGGTTTGCCAAGATAATGGTCAATCCGGAAAATCTCTTCTTCGGCAAAAGATTTGCTAAGCTGCTCGTTCAAATCGCGGGCCGATTGAAGGTCATGGCCAAACGGCTTCTCGATAACCAGGCGTTTCCAGCCGGCCGCGGAGCCAAGACCGCTTTCCGCAATATTCGAAGCGATGGTTGTGAAGTACTCCGGGCCAACCGATAAATAGAACATCCGGTTAGGCGGGAGCTGAAGAGCATGTTCACGCTCCTCGATAATACCCAGCAATTTCTTATAGTCATCTGCACGGCCGATATCGAGAACCGTATAGCGGAATTTGCGAATGAAGGATTGCATCAAAGCCTGATCTTGAATCTCGCGTCTGGAGAACTGGCGGAGAGACTGTTCGATATTCGATTGGAAAAACTCGTCGGTCCATTCCCGTCTCCCGAGACCAATTAGAGAAAAGGCCTCCGGAAGCTTTCCATCAACGAATAAATTGTATAGGGCAGGATATATTTTTCTTTTGGCTAAATCGCCGGTAGCACCAAATAAAACAAACGTTACGGGTTCCATGGTTGCTCTCCCTCCAACAGAACTTTTGAAAAGCTTCTGTTTTATTTTTCTGTAATTCCACTATAATACGATTAGGAGCCATACAAGTAATTAATATATTTTACAGGAGCTATCGACCACGTCTATGACTAATAACTATGAACTATACAAAGTGTTTTATTGGGCTGCCAAAACAGGCAGTTTGACCCAGGCAGCAAAGGTCCTCTACCTCACCCAGCCAAGCGTCAGCCATGCCATCAAGCAGCTCGAGGAAAGCTTTGGCCTGACGCTGTTTTTCCGCAATTCCAAGGGGGTTGCTCTAACCCAGGAAGGCACGATTTTGTACTCCTATATCGAGCAGTCCCAGATCCTGATCAACACCGCCGAAGAGAAAATGATTGCGCTTAAAAATCTGGACAACGGCGAGCTGCGAATCGGCGGCAGCGATTCCTTGTTTAAACATTACCTGCTTCCTTATTTGGAGGATTTCATCAAGAAATATCCCGGCATCAAGCTGCATTTGAATCATGGTACGACGCCGGAAGTGATTACTTTTCTGAAAGAGGGCAAAATAGATCTTGGCGTTGTCCGCATGCCAATCGTGGATCCTCAGCTTGAGGTGAAGGAAAGCATTCAGCTTCAGGATTGCTTTGTGGCCGGGGCGGTTTATAACGATTTAAAAAACAGAGTCCTGTCTCTAAACACGCTGCTGCAGTATCCCATCATCCTATTTTCCCGCAACAGCCGGGCCCGTATGACCATCACGGAGATATTCCGTAGTTACGGTTACATGATCAAGCCGGAGATTGAAGTCGGCAGCGTCGATCTGTTGATTGAGTTCGCGCGCAGAGGTCTCGGGATCTCGTATGTTACCCGCGAATTTGTCGCGAAGGAGCTTGCGGAAGGTTCCTTGTTCGAGATCCAGCTCGACATCCCGCTCCCTCCGTCCCACATTGGAATGATGAACATGCGGAATATGCCGCTTTCCAGCGCAGCCAAGCGGTTTATCGAGCAGATTAGATAATAAGAAAGAGCCAAGAACGAATTGTTCTTGGCTCTTTCTGCTCGCTAATCATAAACTCAGCTTTTTCCCCATACATACGCTTTCTTCACTGTCGATATAAGGCCCATAGTTTGCAATCCGGACGTAGCCTAATTTCTTATACAACGAAATCGCTTCCGGCTGCCCCGTCCCCGTCTCGAGGAGCGCATCCTGCTTTCCTTCCTCGGAGGCCCATTGCTCCAGTTCTTTCACGATCCGCTGAGCTATTCCCCTGCCCCTCGCTTCCTCTTTGACAAACATGCGCTTGATCTCAACGGTATGCTCGTCACTCATCTCCCTGTAGCAGCCGCAACCAACCGGTACCTCATCGAGGTAGGCAACCACTGCATGGGCATCCAGCTTGACTTGATTATGCGCATCGAAAAATTGCTGCGTGTCCGGGTATCGGTTCCAAAGATCCTTATCCAGCAGCTTAATCAGCTCGCGGAAATCGGGATGATCCGCCGCCACTCTTAATAATTGAATCATTTCATTTTCCTTTCCTGGTTAAAACTTATAAGTCCTATTGTAGTATAGAAAAGCCAAGAAAAGCATCCTGCTCTTCTTGGCTTAATCGTTTTTATTGTTACGCTAGATGCCCGGCCTCAACACCCTCGGGCAGTACATGCAGCACCTGCTTGCGGACGGCATCGTCATTCAGCTCTTGGCCGAAAATAACAACGGTACCGCGATCATCGCGGGCGCGTATTAGGCGGCCTATCCCCTGTCTTAACCTCAGAAGCATGTACGGCATGTCTACGTCCGCAAAAGGATTCGCGGAATCGCTGCGCCGCGCTTCAAAGACCGGATCATTAGGAGGGAACGGCAGCGACCACAGGATAACCTGCGACAAAGATGGACCAGGTATGTCCAGTCCTTCCCACAAAGTAACCGCGCAGAGCACGCTTGTTTCGTCCTTCTGGAATTCGGCAATAAGATGGCTGATCTCAGCCGAACCCTCGAACAAGAAACGATAGCTGCCTGTAAGGCTTCTTTCATCAGCTTCCCTGCGGAAACGCTCAAGCTCCTCCATGGAAGGGAATAGGAACAATGTACGTCCGCCTTTTTGTTCCAATAGCTTCCCGGCCGCTTTCATCTTATCCGCCCAGCTCAACTCGGCTTTCGATTCAGCCGGCATAAGCACTTGCATCTGTTCTTCGTACTCGTATGGGGAAGGCACAGAGAATGATAACGCCTGCTCGATCCCCAGACTTTCTTTAATATAATCGAATGCTCCTCCGACAGACAAGGTTGCCGAAGAGAAGACGATAGGCATTTTCTTCGAGAACACCTGCTCCTTGAGCACTTCCTTGACCCATCTTGGCATAATTACAAGCGTAAGACCGTCCTTATCCTCTGAAGCCCAGCTAATCGGCTTCTCTTCACGCTTGAAGAGAGACAGGGCAAACTGAATCATTTCGATATGCTCTTCTACGATTTTGAGCTGGTAATCATCAATCGTAAACAAGCCGCTTTCGAACACAAGCTCTTCCTCAATGGAAGCAAGCATGTCCTGCAGACGGTTCACCTCGCGAACCAGCTCCGGGCTCCATAGCACTTCCTTCCGGCTGGATGCCGGCACGGCCTTGCTGTGACGGGCAATTAGCGCAAATAAATGATCGCTTTGTACAATAGCATCCTCTACAGCGAGCGCCAGCGTTTCCCGGATCTCATCCTGCAGAAGGCGCGTAATAATGCTCTCGAATACCGCATGATTCAGCTTGTACGTTAACGCCTTCTGCGCCGCGGTCTCGAGCAGATGTCCTTCGTCAAAGACGACCGAGCTATGCTCAGGCAGAAGCGGAAGCTGACCTTCGCGCTTGCGTGCCTCGTAAGTCCATACATGCTCCATATAGAAGTCATGCGAGCATATAATCAGATCAGCAGCTTTCCGATAGTGATCGCGGGACAAGGTCTGACCGCAGCGGTGCCTTCTGTCGCAAACCAGACAATCCTGGAATACATCCCAGCCTAGCTTCGACCATTGTTCGTCGTTTAATGACGGGTAGTCTTTGCGGTTGCCGTAAGGATGAAAGCTTTGCATCGTTTCCGGCTTATGGACAAATGACGGCAGTTCGCGGAAGATCTCGTCGAAAGCCTCCGCGTCCTCATCAAAGGCTGCTCTTGCATCGTCAAGCTTGTTTAGGCAAATATATTGATCGGGCGACTTCCCGAGTCTGGCATCAATCGTAAACTCCAGATAATTCGCCAGCTTGGCGATATCCCCCTCCGGCTTTACAAGCTGCTCGATAAGGGATTCGTCGGCACAGGCGATGATAGCCGGCTTTCTGGTGTAGCGGGCATAGCTGATGGCATAGAGCAGATAAGCAAGGGTTTTTCCCGTACCTACTCCCGCTTCCGCAAAAATCGTCTGCTTTTCGGCATAGGCTCTTTCAAGTTGGAAAGCCATATAGATCTGTTCGTCGCGAACCTCAAAGCCCGCTTCCGGCAGCTGTTCGTAAAAGACATCCGCAATCCAGTCGCTCGCCTGCTGAATAAATGGAAGCTTGGGATCAAACTCAAATGGATAATGATTGCTCACTTAATTACCTTCCTCCGCACAGCACAAACGGCTGCGTTCCCATACGCAGCCGTTTGGCTATTCCCCCATAAATTTAAATACTATAGGTCAAATTCCGACTTTGGCTTGCGCGGCTTTGGCTTTGCTTTTTTTTGAAGAGCCGGCAAGTGCTTCATGCTCCGTCCCATCGGTCCTTTGCACATTGGACACAATTGATCTCCAGCAGCCATTTCATCCCGAATCCATGCTTTACAATCTGGATTTTTGCATTTCAAAATTTTGGTCGGTATTAGTTTTGGTTTCGTGATGTCTTCGCTTGTAGCCACTTTTTTTGCATCCTTTCCTTAACGCGTAAAAACAAACTTTGATTAATATATCACTTCCATAGCGCCTAAGTCAAAGGGGCTAGGCCGTTTTTTCAAAAGAAAAAATTCACC
The DNA here is from genome assembly GCF_037147795.1 of Paenibacillus sp. MMO-177. Taxonomy (NCBI): domain Bacteria; kingdom Bacillati; phylum Bacillota; class Bacilli; order Caryophanales; family Paenibacillaceae; genus Paenibacillus; species Paenibacillus sp. MMO-177. The sequence continues at coordinate 15,872 of NZ_JBBCUR010000003.1, forward strand.
CCAAGATGAGGTGAATTATTCGTCAATAATTAGTCGATTTACGCTAGTTTTCCGACTTCAATCTCAATCGAAATTTTTACTTCGTCGCCAATCAATACGCCGCCCGTTTCCAGTGCCGCATTATAGGTCAATCCGTAATCGCTGCGTTTAAAGGAGCCTTTGCCGCTGAAGCCGGCCTTCTCGTTGCCCCATGGATCTTTCCCTGCTCCCTCAAAGGTAACGGAGAAGGTTTCCGAACGAGTGACGCCATGCAGGCTGACATCACCTGTCACTTCATATTCATCATCGTCGGTCTTCGCGATGCTGGTTGATTTGAAAGTCAATTCCGGGAACTGGGCAATATCGAAAAAGTCGCCGGTACGCAAATGATTGTCACGATCCGCGTTGCGCGTATCAATGCTGCTCAGATCAACCGTGAAGCTGATAGCCGCTGTCGTCAGATCTGCTGGATCGGCATCGATCTCTGCCTCGAATTTGTGGAAGGTGCCTTTAACCTTTGCGATCATCATGTGCTTAATAGTGAAATCTACGCTGCTGTGCGTGAAGTCTACTGCCCATTTCGAATTTGCCATGAATGTTCCCTCCGAGTCATCATCATTAACTTACTAATTTTTATTAAATTAATAAAATATACCTAATAACGATGTTATCGGAAAAATAACCCATTGTCAATGCTTTCCTAACTGCCAGAACGGATTGCCGATACCAACGACCATACACCAAAAACAAGCAATACGGCACCGGATAATACGTTAATCCATCGCATCGCCTTTGCATTCAGAGCGGTTCGGATTATCCCTACCAAACCAGCAAGCAGAAGCCACCACAACATGGAGCCAAGGAAGATTCCCAACACAAGCAGGAGTGAATCCCCTGCTGTTGCTTCCGCAGAGTGCTGTATGCCCGCAAAGATAGCCGCAAAAGATAAGATCGTCATCGGATTTGTCAGCGTCAGAAGGAATGTTGTCAAATAAGCTCTCGTCAGCCCGTTATTTAATTGAACCTCTTTCCCGCTATGCGGTAAAGCCCGGACCGATTGATAACCTAAGTAACATAGAAACAATCCCCCAATTAATTGGATCCATATACGCTGGTCAACCAGAACATTCGTTAATGCCGTAAATCCAACTGCCGCAATGAGCCCGTATACGGCATCCGCGGAAGCCGCTCCAAGCCCGGATAAGACGCCATACCATCGGCCCTGGTTGATCGTTCTTTTCATGCATAACACCCCAATCGGCCCAACCGGGGCTGCAATCGACAATCCTACAAGGACCCCGCTCCACATACTCATGATGACTGTTCCTCTCCTGTTTTACAGGGTTATCCTCATTAGAATTCCCGCGATCTCGATGTCTTCCTCATTCTTTAAGGCTTTTAAGTCGTATGGTTTAAACCCGAATTGATTATACATAAGCAGAGCTTTTGTATTTGTGCTGTGGCAAATCAGGTTTAATTCTTTCAGCCTAAGCTCTTCTTTCGCCCGGTTCAGCATCGTTTGGATTAAAAACCTCGCTGCCCCTATGCGGCGGTATTGGGAGCTGATGATTACATTGCCCAGCCATCCGCTCCCGCCTTCTTCGATATCGTATAGATTGGAATATCCGACAGGCTCATCCTTATATTCAATTACCGTAGGCACCCTCCTGGTTAACGACACTTCATATAGTTGCTGCGGCTCAATCGGAAACGTTCCTTTCGGAAACATATAAAAGGCTTCTGAGGCATTGGCAGGAAATGAGGCAATCTCTTAAAATCTTCTTGCGTGCTGTTGCGAAATGTAAGCAATACAATCCCCCCCATTAATTAATAGTCAGCAAATGACCCCCCAACTACACGAAGTTGAAGGGTCATTTGCTTTATTCTTTTAGCTGATTTCCGTGAAAGACCCGCAAAATAAACTCCCGGTCTGGTACATCCAGCTTTGCATAGGAAGCAAGAAATGCCGAATTATCGTATTCCGCTTCCTTCAATTGCACCTCAAAACCCTGCGCACCGGCCGTAACGATCGCGTACCTTGCGGTAGACTTATTGTTGCAGCCGAGTGAACCTGGATTTATGAAAACCTGCCTGTCGTTCCGGAAATAATGAACCGGATGATGATGCCCGAAAGCGATCAAAGATTCTTTATGCGCTTCGAACAATCTCGCCAGATTGGATAAGCTTGGCTCTACAATCGGGCTGAACGGGTCCTCGCTGATCGGTTCGAACCGTTTATCATTTGCGATATGATAATGGGTAAACATCACGCTCTTGCCCGTTACCTCCGTCTGAATCATGCGAGGCAGACTTTCAAGCAGCGGGACAAAGGATTTGTCCAACCGCTCCGCAATCCATTCGTGATGACGCTTAGAGTGGAAGTGGCTTTTCGGATAAGCATTTCCTTTGATGATGGCCAATACGGCCTCATCATGGTTACCGGAAACAAAGAACCGATTTTTTCTGGCAAATAGAGATTGGAGCACTTCATTTGTATCCGGTCCAATGCCGATCATATCACCCAAGCAGCAGATAAAATCGACATCGTGCAAAGTGTCGATCTCATGAAGGGCCGCTCTTAACGCAGGCATATTGCCGTGAATATCCGTTATTAACGCAAACCTCTTGTTCATGCTCCTCTACCCTTCCTGCTTGTTTGGCCGGCTTATTCCTTTGTAATGCTCCGGATCGAACCGTCTGCGGAGCCCACTATAACAAGACTTGCCATATGAATAAACAAACCGTTATCCACAACGCCGGGAATCCGGTTCAGGTCGTCATGCAGCGCTTCCGGATCGGCAATGGCGCCAAACTCGCAATCCGCAATATAGTTGCCGTTATCGGTGACATACAGCTCTTCGCCGTTCTTGCGGAGCTTCGGCTCGCAGCCCAGCTTGCGAAGCTTCTTCACCGTAAGCTCGAACGCAAACGGAACGATCTCAACCGGCAGAGGGAACTTGCCAAGCTGTTTCACATCCTTGCTCTCGTCCACGATAATAATCAGCTGCTTGCTTGCAGCCGCTACAATTTTCTCGCGAAGCAGAGCGCCGCCGCCGCCTTTAATTAAGTGCAGGGCCGGATCGACCTCATCAGCCCCGTCAATCGTCAAATCAAGTACGTCCACATCCGCAAATGGCATCATCGGAATGCCGAGTTCGTTCGCCAACTGTTCGGATTGGACCGAGGTCGCGACTGCTTGAATGTTTAGCCCTTCTTCCTTCACCCGGCGGCCAATAGCTTGAATCGCCCAGTAAGCGGTAGAGCCGGTTCCAAGTCCTACCTTCATCCCGTCTTTGACGAGTTCAACTGCTTTTTCTGCTGCAATACGTTTAGATTCCATGAGATCTCCTTATTAATTAAGAATTTGTACAAAGGATTTAATTTTTAGTATAACAAAGCTATGAATGTTAGGAAATATAGGGCAGGTTTAAATTCGGGGTAAAATAAAAGGCACATCGCCGCTTGATCCGAGCGGGAATGTGCCTTAATCCTTTGCTTCTTGAAATAAACCGTGCCGATATCGGGCAAGCTTTGTGCATAGCCCTTCATTTCTAACTTATACCGCAAAGATATGATTGCCGATTTGAACGGTTTGCTTGCGGGACCAGATCCACTGCGAGGTAGCCGTCTTCGGATTAAAGTAGTACAACGCGCCTTGCGACGGATCGTTGCCTTCCAGCGCATCAAGCGCGGCTTTGTACGCCGTAGAATCCGGCTTCAGATAATATTGGCCGTCATCTACCGCCGTGAATGCGCCGGATTGTTCGATAACGCCTTTAATGGTTTTGGGGAAGCCGTCAGCGTCAAGACGGTTCAATACAACCGCCGCAACAGCAACTTGCCCCTTATAGGACTCTCCTCGAGCTTCCGCGTAAACAATACGTGCCAGAAGATCGAGCTCTTTCTGATTAGCGGACACCTTTTTCAATTGGGTCCAAGTTTTCTCCCCCGTTACGCCATCCGACTGCAGTCCGTAATCCGCTTGGAACTTGCGAACGGCCTCTTCCGTCATTTTGCCATAAAACGTTGTAATCGCCGTATTATCGAAATAACCCAGCGTCTTCAAACGGAACTGCAGATCCGGTACATCCGGACTGTAGCTGCCATAACTAAGCGTAGCTGGCGCCGCTGCTTTTGCAGCTTGAAGCGGCAGGGCAACCGTCATCATAAATGCTAGAATAATGGAAATACTATATTTATAAATTTGATTATTAATCAACATTAATACTCCTCTCATTTTATTAATATTTGTATAAATCATTAATTGGAATAATTTTGTTGTGTAACGGCAGGTTTTTAACGAGTTTAACATACACAAAAAAATATAGTAACCCAAATACATTAATTACATTTATTTGCTAATCTAACTTTTTCCTCGCGCCGGAATCCTTCCGATTGTTCCTTATCGCTTGAATTGGTACAATATAGGAAGATTTGAAACGAGGTGAACAGCATTGAATGTGATCAAAATCAAGGATCGGCAGGAGCTCGACCGGCGTGTTCCGATGATGCCCTGGTATGTGGAGAAATTTATCAACTATAAGCTTCCCGACCTCTCTCCCTCTTCATTGCTGGAGTATGTAAGAGATTACGAGACGTTTATGGGATGGCTGATTGCGGAAGGATTATCAAGCGCGGAAAAGGTAAAGGATGTCCAGCTTATCGAGCTTGAACGGCTGCATATGGACAGCATTGACACCTTCCGGATGTTCCTTGCGACCAATCCGAATCATAGCAACACGAGAACAACCATTACGCGCAAGCTGTCTTCTCTCCGGTCGCTCTTTCATTACTTAAGCCAGATCGCCGAGGATGAGGAGTTCTATCCTTTATTGAAGCGGAACGTCATGGCCAAGGTATCCATCAAGCGGACGCACAAGCCGAAAGATACGGCGGCCAAGCTGGAAGGCAAGCTGCTGCAGGAAGAAGAAATTCACGAATTTCTGGCCTATATTCATGCCGATTACGAGAAGGATGTTGCGGAGAATAAACAGGCGTTATATTCCTATAAGCTGAATAGAACCAGAGACAGCTGTATTATCAGTCTCATTCTTCATTCCGGCCTTCGCGTGTCCGAAATCGTAAATCTCAATACCGACGATATAGACGTGAAGAAGAAGCTCGCTTATGTCTACCGAAAAGGCAAGAACGACGATACCTTCAAGACTCCCGTATATTTCCGTCAGGAAGCGGTTGACGATCTGACGGCCTATTTGCAAATGAGGGATTCTCATTATAAAGCGCCTAAACGCGAAAAAGCCCTCTTCCTTGCCATGGCTAACGGCAAAAAAGAAGGCTCTCGAATGACCAAACGCGCCATTCAGGAAATGGTAATCAAATACGCGAAGCGTTTCGGCAAGCCTTACTTAAGCGTGCATAAGCTCCGCCATTCGTTCGCAACCGATTATTACCTGCGTAACGATATTTATATGACCCAGGAGCAGCTTGGGCACGCCTCTCCCGAGACGACCCAAATCTACGCCCATCTTACGGATAAAACGATGGCCGAAGCGATCGACCGGATTAAGCAGGCAAGCGAAGCCGCGAACTAAGCCTCAACTTGCGTTAATACGGCCTCTTGCATGTTAAGCTGCGTATTTACCAGCTTCGCATACAGACCGCCATGCTTCATCAATTCATTGTGCGAGCCTTGCTCCGCGATTCGCCCGTCTTGGACAACAAGAATAAGATCCGCGTCGCGTACCGTCGAGAGACGGTGCGCGATGATAAAGGCGGTTCGACCGTTCAGCAAAGTCTCCAGCGCTTCCTGGATATGCTGCTCCGTCTCGGTATCTACGCTGGAAGTGGCTTCATCGAGAATCAAAATCCGCGGATCGGACAGCAGCACCCTTCCGAATGCTAGCAATTGCCGCTGGCCAACCGACAGCTTAGAACCCCGCTCTTCCACCTCGGTATCATATCCCTCATTCATGGCCGCAACGACACGGTCCAGCCGAACGCTTTCCGAGGCTTGAATCATTTGCTCCCTTGTTGCCCCGTCATTGCCATACCGCAGGTTCTGTTCGATTGTTCCCGAGAAAATAAACGAATCCTGCAGTACGATTCCCATCTGCCTGCGCAAAGACTCCAGTGTTACGTCTTTGACATCCAGCCCGTCAATCATGACTTTGCCTCCGGTTGCATCATAGAACCGCATCAGCAGGTTAACGATTGTACTTTTCCCCGCACCGGTTGGTCCAACAAGCGCAACTCGCTGCCCTGGACGAACCTTAAAGCTGACGCCATGAAGCACATCCGGCTTGGATTCTTCATAACGGAAAGATACGTTCTCGAACGCCACTTCGCCGCGGATCGCAGGCATACGGCGCGCGTCTGCGGCATCGGTTACCTCTGCATCCGTATCCAGAATTTCAAAGATCCGTTCTGCGGAAGCCATCGCCGACAGCACTTGGCTGTACACCTTGGACAATGCGCTTAGGGGTCCCCAGAAACGCCACAGGTAATTGATAAAGGCCATAACGAAACCGATCGTAAGCGCACCGTTCATGACTTGTTTGGCTCCGAACCATACGACGATGCAAGTACCGATCATCCCCACCAGTTCGACCAGCGGATATACGGTTGACTCCAGCATAATCGCGCGCATGAAAGCCTGCTTGTTCCGGAAGTTGATCCCTTCGAACCTTGCGCTGTTCTTATGTTGGCGCGAGAATGCCTGAACAACGCGGATGCCTTGAATGGTTTCGTTCAAATGTCCGTTAATAGCCGACATCGTCTTGCGGGAACGGGTCCATGCCCCTTCAATCCTCGGGCGCAGCCGATTCACGATGAGGTACAGAAGCGGCATCATAATGAACGACAGAAGCGCCAGCTTCCAGTCCATCCAGAGCAGAATCGCTACGATTCCGACCAGATGCGTAACTTCCATAACGGTTGTGATCAGACCGCCGTTAATCAGTTCGCCGATCGCGTTTGTATCATTGGTAATACGGGACATAATCTTTCCTGCCGGGCGTCCGTCGAAGAAGCGGAAGGACAGCTTCTGCAGATGATTAAACAGCTGCTGGCGTAGATCGTACAAGATGCGCTGGCCGGTAAAGTTAATGTATTTGGTATGTACCCAGCCGCAACCCCACCCGATCAGCTTGATGCCGAGCAAGGTAATACCGAACAGATGAATAGCGTTAAAATCCCCTTTGGTAATGCCATCGTCGATCAAATATCCAAGAAGCAAAGGCTCTGCAAGACTTAAAATCATATTGACAAGGACAACGCCTATAATGAGAGTAAGCGTCTTGCGATACGGCTTTAGATATCCAAGAAGTCTCTTCATATAGGCGGGATTAAAGGGTTTCTCCTCAATCTCGCTGTCGTCATCCCATTCCACTTGACTCATGTATTCCCCTCCTGTCCGTTAGCGTCCTGCCGCGAGCTTCTGCCGATCAAACAGCTGACGGAAAAATCCGTTCCGCTCGCTTAATTGTTTATGGGTCCCCTGTTCGATTAGACGGCCTTGCTCCAATACGAGAATGCGGTCGGCATGCTGAATCGAGGACAAACGCTGCGCGATAATAAAAGTGGTTCTGCCTTGCATAACTTCAAGCAGCGCTTCGTGAATGGCTGACTCCGTTGCCGTATCCACGCTGGCTGTTGCTTCGTCGAGGACAAGAATCGGCGGATTCATCAGAATCGCTCTCGCAAGCGCTACCCGTTGTCTTTGACCGCCGGAAAGCCCAACTCCCCGCTCGCCAATCAAGGTATCGTAACCGTGAGGCATGGTCTTGATAAAATCATGGATTTGCGCTTTTTGGGCCGCATGCTCGATTTGCTCCATTGTCGCATCCGGGTAGCCGTAAGCAATGTTGTCCCGAATTGAAGCGGAGAACAGAAACGTCTCCTGCGGTACGATACCCACGCTGCGGCGAAGACCATCCAAGTCGTAGTCGCGGACATCAATCCCGTCGATCTGTACAGAGCCGGACGACACGTCGTAGAACCTGGACAGAAGCGCAATCAGGCTGCTTTTCCCCGAGCCGGTTGCGCCTAATACGGCAATAACTTCCCCCTGCTCCACCTCGAAGGAAATGTCGCTCAGAATCGGCTGATCCTTCGTTTGATCCTGGTCATTAAAGAAGAAGCTAACATTGCGGAAGGAGACCTGCCCCCGCATGCGATCGGTTTGGACTCCGTTCTCCGGCGTAACGATATCGCAAGGCGTATCGAGAACCTCGAAGACCCGCGGAGCCGCCTTAATCGCCTGCTGCATAATATTGATCTGCCAGCCCAGCATGTTAAGCGGCCAAATAATTCCCCATGTATACCATTGAAAAGCCATAAACGTCCCGAGCGTCATTTCTCCGCGAGCCACGTATACCGCTCCCAGCCAGATCATCAGGACAAAGGTTAACCCCCCAAACAATCCCATCAGTGGGAATGCTTTCGCTTCCAATTTTGCGCGGTCCATATTGGTATCAAAGTTCTGTTTGTTCCGCTGCGCGAACTTCTGCTGCTCGACCTCTTCCGTTGCGAACGACTTCACAACTCGAATGCCTGCGATATTTTCCTGGAGAGTTGTCGTTAACCGTCCGGTCTGCTCCCGGATACTTGACCAGGCAGGGCCAACCTTATTGCTGAACCACCATAAAATAAGCAGGATAAGAGGAATCGTAACCGTACTAATCAAGGTCACCTTCCAATTCATCCAAAGCATAAAGATCATCGTACCCACAAAGGTCAATAATCCGGTCAGCAAACCCATAGCGCCAAAGCCAACAAAGTTTTTGACGGCTTCGATATCGCCGGTCATCCGGGACATCAGCTGGCCGGTCTGCGCCTTGTCGTAATACGAGAAGGATAACCGCTGAAGCTGTGCATAAAGCTGCTCTCTAAGCTTAAACACGACGTTTTGCCCGACAAGCTCCTGGGAATAGCCCTGTACGAACATCCCGGCGCTTTTTAACGCTTGAACCCCGATCAAGAGCAAGGTGAGCCATAAAATAACCGATACATTCTCTTTCTTGATTCCTTCGTCAAAGATCTCGCGCAATATCCACGGCGCCACGAGGTCGAAGATCGTAGCGAACAGCATAACGACGATGGCTGCCGCCGCCCATTTCGCGCTTGGTCTTACGTACGCTAGTACCCGCAATAATACTTTCACTCTCTTGTATGCCTCCCCTCTCTGTTTAAAAAACAAAAAAAGACCCCAAGCCGCAATTAGGCTCGGGATCCTTGCAAAGATGCAAACGCCATTAAGCAGATAGTTACCCGCTTATTGACGTCACATCACGAAGGCGGCCAGTACGGCATGCATGGAAAAAACGAACGAGAACAATCATTGCCTGTTGTTGATTCCGCATACCGGACACCCCTTTCCTTCGAAATTATATTTCGTGTAATCTGTTCGTATCGTAACAGACGTACTCTCTCTCTTGCAATAGCTGATTTTGTCGAATCGCTATTATTTTTCAGGAATCGCCGAATTGACTCGTATCCTTAATGGAGATGCCCTCTTCTACCGCAAACTCGAAATCTTCGATATCGTATACCTGGACAGGCACTCTTGCTTCGAGCAGCTTATCTTGAAATTCGAATTGATCGGACAACAGCGGAATTTGCAGCTTCGAGCTGGTCAGCAGCAGCTCTGTCTCGATCGGATCGAAATAGTCGCCATAATGAGCATTATCTACGGCATGTACAATCGTGAACTGAATCCTGTCATTTAAGATCAGCGGAGAGCTTTCCCGCCAAGGCACCTGCATGGCGCGTTCGATTTTTTTCCGGTTGAGCGGATCCTCGAAAAAGGTAATGAGCTCGCCGATTTTGCCTTTTACATGCGCGTCATCCTCCGGATCATCCATGACCGGCTCTGCCCCGTCTCTCATATCGTACAATTCAAGAATGGATGAATAAGGCACGACGTAATCAATCGGACGGCTCGGAATTAGCAGATGTCCATACGTTGCAACCATAACCGCTTCTATAACAAATCGCCGTCGCATACTTGCCCCTCCTTCTCTAACCACGGTTCCACATTATTATACAATATTACCCTCCCTGTACAAGATAGCCATTCGCCAAATTTGCATAAAATCCGCGGGGAGCTGTACAATGAAGGGTAATGTTTACGAAGTGCGAATATTCCGCAATACTCTTTTCGTCTAAGGAGGCCCCACAAAAGTGATCAAAGAAGAAGCCATTATTATCGGAGCCGGTCCCTGCGGCCTTGCCGCCGCAATTGAGCTTGAGAGGATCGGACTTCATCCCGTCATTATCGAGAAAAGCAATATTGCCCATTCTATTTCCATGTATCCTACATACATGCATTTCTTCAGTACGCCGGAACGGCTCGAAATCGGAGAAATCCCGTTTACGACGCCTAACGATAAGCCTTCCCGCCTCGAGGCGATTAATTATTACCGGACCGCTGCGCTGCGCAACAACTTGCGCGTAAATGCATACGAGACGGTTCTTCGCGTCGAACGGCAGGAAGACGGGCTGTTCCGTTTAACCAGCGCGGACCGCTACGGCGAAGAAAAACAATATGAAGCCCGTTACGTGGTTGTCGCGACCGGCTATTTCGATCATCCGAATTATCTGGGCATCCCCGGCGAAGAGATGGATAAAGTCACTCACTTCTTCCGCGAAGCCCATCCTTATACCGGCATGGAAGTCGCAATTATCGGCGGCAGCAACTCGGCAATCGACGCAGCGCTCGAGCTGGAACGGGTAGGGGCGAAGGTAACGGTCATTTACCGCGGCGCCGGCTACTCGCCTAGCATAAAACCTTGGGTACGGCCCGGGTTTGAAGCCAAAGTCAATAACGGCATCATTCGCATGTTATTTGAGTCTCGCGTTGTTGAGATTGATAAACGTCATGTAATCGTCGAATCTCCGGAAGGGCGCCACCAAGTCGCCAATGATTTCGTGCTTGCCCTTACCGGCTTCCATCCCGACCGCGATTTCCTGACGAATTCCGGTGTGCGCATCGAGGATGAAGGCTTCCCGTACTTTGATGAAACAACAATGGAGACAAACGTACCCGGCCTGTATCTGGCCGGTGTCGTTGCCTCCAAGCATGAAGCGAATGAAATTTTCATAGAATCCGGCCGTTTCCACGGCAACAAGATTGCTGAACATATTGTTTCGCTTCGTTAATTATTTGCGCTGCTCGTCCAATTTCTTCTTAAGAGATTGGACGAGTTCTTCTTTTGGCTCCAGCCCGCCATAACGAACCTCGTCATACAGACGGGCAAGCGTATCGGCCTCTGCCTGTGAGGCGGATTTGCTGCTCCAGGCTCCAATATCCGATGTCGTTTCTCTAACCGTGTAGTGTGGCTTATAATCATACCCCCGACCTACCGCTGCCGCAACATATCTCCGGTACAGATAACGGATTCTCTCCCCTGCTGTCGACAGCTCTTCCCAGCGTGCTTCCTTCTTCCGGCTTAACTTGCCAAGCCTTACGTTCCATTTGGTCCGGTCAACCAGACTTTCAACCTCATCCGTATAACCAACGGCACCTTCCTTGCTGTCAGCTGCACGTTCCCAGATTCTGCCCAAGAACTTGTTTAAGAGCCGATACAGCTTGCGGCCAATAAAGAACAAGAGAACGGCGACACCAATGATCAGAAGCACGATGCCAATATATTTCGCAACCAGCTCCAATCTTTCCAGCCATGCCGGCGGATTATGCGTCTCTGCAGGAGGCAGTCCGCTTGGAGGAGGCTGCGTATCGGTAGGCGGTTCTTCAATCGGTTTGCCCGAACCGTCCATCCAGCCCATAATTTTGTTGATCAACGCGTGAAAAAACGATTCAATGGAAGACTGCAACTGGCGGAACAACCCGGCTATGAGCAATAGCACCGCTACAATCGTCAGCATAAAACGGTTTTGCCGCTTGAACACTTTTGTCGTCGAGGATTGAATAGCTCCTCCGGATTCCGTCTCATAGGACAGCAACCGTTCATTAACGATGTAAAGCATCAGAACAAGAGCGACAATGCCGCAAAAGGTCAGAAACGTAAAATAGGGCTGCAGCTTTTCCTGAAGATGGGCAACAATCGTTAATACGGTATACAAAATGATGCTGCCAAACATAAGCGTATTCGGAAAAACGACATACCAGCTTTTGGTGGCTGTTCCCATTCCTCTAACAGCCGTAAAGGCTCCAAGCAGTACGGGAAGAATAACCGCTGCTCCCGGAAGATCGGCCTGAAAGGCCATTAATATGCCATAGATCACGACCGTATGAAGGGCTCCAAGCAAAATGCCGATAAACAGCCGGTATATTCTACGGTTATTTTTTAACTTCCCGATCCACGCCGCACCCGCCATATAAATGAACGGAACGGTTAGAAGCCATAACGCCATAAACAGATCGGTTGACGTGTAGAAAAGAGCGACAAACCATATAGGCAAAGCGAATAACGTTTCTATGCTCCCATGAAGCAGATGCAGCATGGGCTGATGCTTTTTCAATTGGCTCATCCTGCCTCACCTGCCTGCTCTTGAACCGGATTGGGAGTCAGCCTCCAATGAACAACCGCATTCCCGTTACGGCGTAGCCTGTCCGCCTGTAGCTCAAGTTGATCGTTCCAGAAGCTGGAGATCACAAGCACATCACGCTGGGAGTAGCCGCTGTCCGCTTCCCGCGCCAACAGATCCGCAAATGGCTCCGTCCGGACAAGCTCAAGCTTTGCCATGACCTCGAAAATATCCGTCAGATGCCCTCCGCCGCTGCGCGGTTCAAGGAAAGTGCTTCCGAACTCCCCGATAATGGGCATATTCGTGCAGAAGCCCGCTTCCATACCGCCTTGTATTACCGCTTGGGCTGCACCGGCCGCCCATTCGATTCCGTGCTCAATCAACTCTTCGTCATTAATGGAACGCCACATGCTTTCGTTGTCTTCCGCATTCAGATAGATCATCAGCCTGCGGTCCGCCGTATAGTCGTACTGATGAACCTGAAGGTTTCCGGTTCTGGCCGTTGCTTTCCAATTGACCATTTTGTACGTATCGCCCGAGCGGTATTCGCGGGTCCCCATTACAACAAACGGATCCTCGACAATCCAGCGTCTGACCGACAGCTCCCCTTGCCAGCTATGGGAGGGCAGCTCATGAACCGGTACCTCGGCAGGCGTCGGGTAGACGATTAATTCGCCATTTAACGCAATTTGCTTCGTCTGATGCAGAAAACCCAGCAGGTCGCCTGCCGTCATGGTAACCGACTGCAGCTTATACCAGCCCCGCTTCCGGCATACGATGCGGTGCCTTCTCGTAATTTTCGTATATGGCATAAGGGTGAAAAAGCTTTTATGATTTTGCAGCAGCTTGCCGCTGCTCACTTCCAGATTATCCTGCCGGTGGAATCTTAAATCCGACGATAACTGAGATTCAACCCGCATCCAGGGAACGGGCAGCCATTTGGCATTGGTCAACTGCTCGACCAATTCGATGGTTTCGCCCCGATAGCTTACCCTTTTTTGAAATTGCCGTTCATACTTGATTTGACGCAAGGCGTACTTATGAAAGATTTTGGCCTGCAGGAAAAAGACAATGATTGCCGCAAATGCTACCCAGAATATAATCATCGACTGACCCCCTATCGGGAGCCGATTCCAGCTTCCGCAGGCACCGCGGTTTGCCGGATAATATCTTCAATGATGTCTTCCGCATGATTATGAGACCTCTGCATTCCTCTTAGAGACAAGCGATGCGCCAGAACCGGCTTCGCCATCGCTTTCACGTCATCCGGCGTTACGTAATCACGGCCGCGCAGAATCGCATGGACTTGCGAAGCCCTCAAGAGCGCCTGACTGCCGCGCGGGCTTACGCCAACGAGAATATCGTCACGGGAACGGGTCCGTTCGATCAGCTGCAGCAGGTAATGAAGCACTTCGTCTTCTATGCGTACTTCCGCGTAATGACGCTGGGCTTCCGCAATATCGGTAGCGGCTGCAACCGCATTCAATTGCGATAACGGATCGGCATTATTAAAGCGTTTCAGGATTTGAAGCGCTTCTTCCGTTGTTGGATAACCCATTTGGATCTTGAATAAGAACCGGTCAAGCTGCGCTTCCGGCAGCGGGAACGTTCCCTGATGCTCCACCGGATTTTGCGTCGCGATGACCATAAACGGCTTGTCCAGACGTTTCGTCTCCCCGTCAACGCTGATCTGCCGCTCTTCCATGCATTCGAGCAAGCTGGATTGCGTCCGCGGAGTCGCGCGGTTTATCTCATCGGCTAGCAGCAAATTCGTAAAGAGCGGCCCCGGACGAAACTCGAAGCCGCCCTCTTTCTGATTGTAATACTGGATGCCGCTAAGATCGGAAGGCAGCAGGTCCGGCGTGAACTGTACCCGGCGGAACTGGAGCTTCAGCGACTGCGCCAGCGATTTGGCAAGCAGCGTTTTCCCCGTGCCGGGCACATCCTCCAGCAAGACATGCCCCGAAGTAATTAAGGCGATAAACAACAATTCGGTAACGCTTTCTTTTCCAACAATAACCTGGCCGATATTGGTCTTCAGTCTCTCCGCTAATTGGTTAATCGATTGAAATGACATAAGTGCGTCTCCTTTGTCCGGTTATCGGATGACTCCCGTTGCGATTGGATGATGGCTTTGAACGATCTGGCGGAATAATTGTTCCTGCTTGGCATCCCGGAACGACTCTTTAGGGACGATCCAATACTGCCTCTTATTATGGAATAAAAAATAAAAGTGCTCATTCTCCCAAACCTTCGCGAAATAACTCCAATTCACTTTGGATGTGCCATCCGCTACCGTTAATTCAAGATTATCGGAATTGAAGCTGTACTCAAACTCTCCGTTAAGCTTTCTGTCTTTGACGATTCTCCTTGGATGAATGATACATTGGGTTTTTACGGCCGTCCGTATACCGTGCTTTGGAGCTGCTGCAAATCTCTCCAGCGGATCAGGCGAATCCCTTCCGACCGCAGTGTCTGCTGAACATCCGGATCGCGGAACAATTGGAACTCCATGCCGCGCTTCTCGGGCTGGCCGTGGAAAGCAAGCAGCTCATCCGTCACAAGGGATGGATGGAATATGAGCTCGGTTACGCCCGGCTGCAGCTGCTTCAACTGCAGCTTCAGGTCCGCTTTAACCGTATCATAGGTATCTCCCGCCTTTAGCGGAAACGGAAGTCCTACCAGGTAATCAAGCACGACGACTCCCATTGCGTGGGCCAGCAAACCCAGCTGGCGCGCCTGCTCCTCCAGCTCGGGCGGAATCATCTGGCCGCTGGCCGCCGCCACCTTGCGGGGCATCCGAAACGGCAGACCGTAAGCCGCGCACACCTCGAATACTTCCTTCAGGAAGTTCTTGCCGGTCTCCAGCCCGTACAAGCTTCCCATGTGGTTATCAGCGTGCGTAGGGTTCATTCCCAATTGAAGCGCGGCTTCGATCTGGGCAATCATCTCTTTCTTCACCTGCTGCGGTTCGGCCTGTTGTTCAAAGCTTCTGCAATCCTTCGGGAAATACCCTTCATCGGTTACCAGCGATTGCGTATCGCTGCCTCTTAGAACCGGACCCCAACGGTAAGAATCCCATTCGCTTGTAAACGTAAAATGAATGCCCACATCGTATTGCGGATGTTGAGCACTCCAAAGAGCCGCTTCGCGAGAGGACTTGCACGGCATCATAAGGGTTGCCGAGCTTACCGCCTGTTCCTGGAGCAGCTGCTGTATACCTTTATTGGTTGACTGACACAGTCCGTAATCATCCGCATTAATAATTAACAATCTATCCTGGCTGCCATATCCAAGCGATGCTGCAACGTTCATCTCGGGCACATCCTCTCTAATTAGCGATATTAAGGAATTGGGTTTTACATTCTTACAAAAGCTCATGCCTGAACAGTGACAGCAATTGCTCCTCATTTCGGTCCACCCATTCGCAAATTCGATGCGTCTGGTCGATAAAGCCCGCAATTAACGCCGTATTATCGAGACCTTCTTTATAGCGGCCCGTGAAGTGAAGAAACACATCAAGTATCCTCAGCTTAATAAGAAGCGGCAGCACCTCCACCTCTTCAGGCGCAAGTTTGCCAATACCTCCGTAACCTTGGCAGAATAACCGGAGTCTTTCCCATATCTCGTTATCTTCGCCATTGAAGAAATCTATCTGCGCTACAACGAGCTCCATCGCCCTGACATCGATGGTACAAAACTCAAAGTCGAGCACACCGATAATGGATTCGCCGTCAGCTACCGTATTGCTGAAGTTAAGATCGCCGTGAATCCATTGATGGGGCAGTTCTTTTACGGCCTGCAGGCTGCCAGACAATTTTTTTAGCTGGTTTACGATTACAGCGGCTTTGTCTGCTTTGGAAATAAACGGTTCGGAAGACTGCATGATGGCAGAAAGCTCATTTTGGATAAGAGTGGAGTAGGTCTCTTCCAGCAAGTAGTAAGGATCATAGATCGGCTTATGCGAAATCGTCATCCCGCGTAGCGCCTTTGAGACCCTGGCAGCCGTTTGGCCAAGGGATCTGATATGCGCTTTTTTATGAACGGTCGGACGTTCTCCCGGGATGTACCGGTATAAGGCGGCAAGCGCACCGTCTTGCGCAAAAGAAATCGTATCGCCCGACCGGTTTTCCACCGGTACGGGAACCTTGAAGCCCGGCTGCTGCCGGTAAAGCACAAAGAGCACGTGATGCTCAAGCGTTACAATGTCTTTGTCCCGGTGATTGTTATACACCCGAAGAACGTACCGATCGTCGCCTGCCTTGATCATTCGTGTTGTGTTATTCATCCCGCTGTCGCCCGGTACAACCTTCCAATCCGCATCGAACCGGTACTGTTCAATCAAAGCGGCGATCTCGATATCTTTCAATCCGTACGGCCTCCCTGCGTTTCTTGCTGCAGCCTTTCCACTCGGCCCGATAGGGTCTGCTTCCAGCTCTCGGACAACTCCTCGACCGCAAGCAGCGCCGACATTCCTTCCAAATCCGACTTGCCTTGGTACATAACGCGATTGGCCTCGGCAAGCGTGATGGCTGCCGGATGCCGTTCCAGAACCTTCAAGTCCTCGCCAGCCCCAACTTCGCCTTCCTTCAGGACGCGGAAATAAAATCCCGTGAATCCGGTTTGTTGAACCTGCACGGTAAGCTCCGGGCGCTGATGGCGGATGCCAAGCTTAAAGCAAGGCTGTCTTGGCTGGCTTACTTGAACAACCGCTTCTCCGGCTTGAACGACGTCTCCGATGCACAAATCATGCTCCGTCCAATCGGACACCGTCCAGTTCTCGCCGAAAGCGCCGTAGCTCAGCTTATCGCCCAGCCATTCTTCCCAATGCGGGAAATGACGCTCGAAGTAGACGCATACCGCTTTATCCGGTCCGCCGTGATGAACTAGATCCGCCTGACCGTCGCCTGATAACCCTGTCTTGCTTAAATAATGCCTGCTCCTCGAGGCTGTCTTGTAAATTCCTGTTTGAATGGGCTTGCTCCCATGCATCGCCTCTACCGGGGTTCCTACATTCAGAGACACAATGCGGCTGTTTTTTATTTCCCGAGACATTTGCTTCGATGGCCTCCTGTCCGTTTCTATCCTTCCACTATTATAATCTGATAAGGGAGAAGATGGCAAAAACATCTTTTGGCGCTCTATTATTAATCGCATTAATAAGCCGAAAACAGGTATAAATACAGGTTTTTCAGCCGTTTCTGCATAGTCTTCCGAGACTACTCTTCGACACCGTTTGTAACATTCGAGCCCGTGTTGTCGAAAACGTTTTCTTTGTGTAAGATTATGCGCTTCCCCGGGAAATAAAAAGCGGTTGTTATTTCCCCATTTCCCGGAATCCGCACCTATTATTTTAATGTAGATGGAATTTTCGCTCAATTCGGATGATTTCCCCTTTGGGTCGTTTCAAGCGACTCTGAAGCTTCGCCAAATGCTGCTTGCGGTATCTTCTGTCCATTACCATCACAAATGCCAACCATATTCCCGTTCCAACGGCCCCCCATAAACCAAGCGCAAAGATTGATACCGCCCCGGACAATAACAGCCAGACGAATGCGGCACGGTCGACGATTAAACGGTAAGATCCAAGATGCCATGGCGCATCGTCCAGCAGCCGGTGCCTGCCATACAGCTTGATCTTAATCCAGATCGGAATCATATAGGCCGCTTGCAGGCATAACACCGCGAAGCCAAGCAAGCTAGGGATCCCAGCCTCTCCCCCATCCGCCAGCCTGCCCGCGCCAAATAAAACAATCGACAGAAGGGCAGTCACTAGAATCGCGGGAAGCGGCGATCGCTGCTCGCGCGATACCTGGGACAACTCTCTGCTGAAGGGAAGTGCCTGATCCCTTGCCAGACAAAAGATGGCACGCGAGCAAATGATCATTTCACTGTTCCCGCTTCCCCAGACGGCTGCCGCTATGAAGAGCAAAATGAGGGAGTTTCCCTGCCAGCCGTCAAGTGCAGCGGCGGCAAGCAGGCTGTCGCTGCTGCTGAACAAGGCCGTGCCTACGATAGCGGGAAGAACAAGAGTCAGGCACATGAGCAGAACGAAGCCTCCGATCATCGTATAAACCGTTGACATGTAGATCGCCCACGGCACGCGAATCCGGGGATCGCTTGTTTCCTCCGATCCTTGCGCCGCTCCATCCATCCCAAGAAACAGCTTCTGCAGCACAAGCATTCCAACGATAAAAGCCCACGGCGTAACATGCCCATCCAGATTCACGTTTTGGAACGCATATAACAGCTCCGGCGAATATACGCTTCGTCCGAAAGCAATAAAGATTCCTCCAATTATAGCGGCCAGAATAGCCGCATGAAGCATAATTCCGGCTTCCTGAAAGGATCCCGTCCCGCCAGTTCCCCAATGATTAACCGCAGCTTGAGCGGCGGTTGCGATGCACAACGCGATTCCCGTCGTCCACCAGGAGGAGCTATAGTTCAGCCATACGGACAGTGATTTATCGAGAATAAAAGCACAGGCGCCATTCATGAGCGCCATTGTAGCGAGATGGCCGGCGAGATGAAACCAGGCTGCATACCAGCCCCATCTTCTGGTGCCAAGCGCGGATGCCCAGTGATAGACGCCGCCCGCCGTAGGCACGGCCGAAGACAACTCCGCAAGCGAAGCGCTGACCAGAATGCCGAACAATGCGAGTATCGGCAGTCCGATACTGACGACGGAGGGTCCTCCCTTCTGCAAGGCAGGTCCGGCAAGCAGAAAAGCAGCCCCGATCAAACCTAGAGACTGAAACGATAACCCAAATGATGCAGCCGCTCCCAGTCGCCTCCGAAGCTGCTGGGCAAGCCCGAACAGATTCAGGTCATGCTTATCCTGCTGTGCTTGGGCGTATGCGCCATAAGCCGTCATACTAATATGCTTCGAAGCCCTGACACTGCGCTGCGCCCTCGAAGTCAGCATCAAAGCGCAGCCACAAACAGCGGCAAACAGCAGCAATCCGATCCATACCGCCAGCATCATTGAACCCCTCCCTACGATAATGTATGAGGGAGGGCGATTGGTCATGTCAGACGCCAAAAGGCTGCCCCGCGCAGGGGCAGCCTTTTGTTATGCCGGTTGTCATGAATGAGTTTTTATTCCGAGAACCGCAGCATGGCAAACGATACGATCGCTGCCGCAGCCCAGCACAGCGCATGGATAACGAGCCGGCGCCATTTTGACCGGAAATCCATCCGCCTCATTGTCCATAGATTTACTCCGAGGATAATCAAGGCGTAGACCAGAACGATGGCAATGCCGTAAGCCTTCTGGGAGCCTGTTGAAGGCGCCATGAATCCGTAGACCAGAACAATGCCGCCGATCAACACATAAGGAAAAAGGAATCCGAGCAGCAGATGAGCAATCGCACCGAACCATTTGATTCTTTCCATTCGCAGAAGCAGCTCCTTTGATCATCTCCGCCCTGCATGTCCGTTGCTGTACTAATTATTCGGCACCATAGCTCCTAGCGGACCGTTCTCATTGACAATATCCTGAAGATCATAGGCCGAGATCGGAAAATACGGAAAGCCGTAAGCATAAGGCGTCAACTCGTATAAGGCAAAATAAATGACAATCGACCGGTCTGCGATATAGTAATCTTGATCCGGCCGGATCGTTTGGAATGGTTCGAGCGTGCTTATATCACGCTCCTTGATCTGTTCGCTGACCGTCTCGGATATACGTTGAACGTAAGCACTTCCTGGCTTAAACAGCTGCGGAAGGCTGTAGGCGTGTCCCGTTGACACTCGGAAGGTCAGCGAGACCTGCAGCGTAAGACCGTGACTGCCGCCCGAATAGGCGTAGTTGAACAACGACAGGCTAAGAATATCCCTCTCGTTAGTCTTCACCTCGTAATATCCGCTCATTTCAGCCCGCGGATCGTCTAGCGAGCCCTGCTCGTCTACCAGCTGCTGTGCCGCTTTCCGGATGGATTCATTGATTCGCTTGATCGCATTCTCGTTTGGCCCGCCGCTTACATAGGGAATCCAAAGCTCCGCTTTCGGGAATGCCGCTCTTGCGGATTGGACAATGACTGGAGACTGAAAAGCCATATTCGAAGACACCTACCTATTTGGTCAGATGCTCCATTATATGCGCGGTACGTCTCATTTCATGCCATTCGATGCCGCCGTGCGACGATGCCGCCTTCCCAACATAGCTGAAACCTGCTCTCTCATAAAAAGGAACCAGATGCCGTTCGCACATCAGGATAATCGCCTTGTGGCCGGCGCTATCGCAAGTCGAGACGACGCGCTCGAGCAGCATGGCTCCTATTCCCCGGCGCCTCGCCTCCGAGGCTACGGCAACGGTCAGGATGCAGAAGTTATTGCCTTCCTTCTCATCCTGCTGCTCGCCTTTCATTTCATCCCCGCACGACGAGGCCGAAGTCCGGATCCCGTTCGTAATGCCAAGAAGCTTGCCGCCTGACCAGGCGGACCAGAAATATCCGGGATAATGCTCGAAGCGGTACCGGAATCCTTCCCGGGTCGCAGCAGCTTCCGGCACGTAGCATTGCTGCTCTAGCCGGAGTGCCTCTTCCAGTTCGTTTTCTTTGATTAATCGAAGCTCGATCACAGCATCATTTTCTCCCGCTCGGTCAATCTTCTGCCCTTCACGTCAAGCACAAGCTCTCCGTTATTGAGACCGATGATCCGGTCCGCGAATCGCTCCGCCCAATCGCCTTGATCAAGCACGGCAATGACCGTTACGCCTTGCTCCGTAGTCAGTCTCTTCAGATCGGACAATACGCGGTCCGCCGTATGCGGATCAAGCCCCGCTACCGGTTCGTCTGCCGCAATCACCTTTGCGCCATGCACCAGTGCCCGGGCAATGGCAATACGCTGGCGCTCGCCGCCGCTCATTGTGCTTGCCTTTTGATGGGCTTTATCCAATAGTCCCAGCTTTTCAATCGTGTCCATCGCGCCCATGTAATCGTCGTTGCGCAGCATGCCTGTCCATCTGCGCCAAGCAGGCGTTTGGGCAACGGCACCGATGCTGACATTTTTTAGTCCGGTCTTGTTCTGGTACAGTACGGGCTTCTCCTCCAAATAGGCAACCGCACGCTTGATTTTCAGCCTGCCCGCCAGCCCTTGCTTGAAGATGTCTTCGCCTTCAAAGTAATAGCTGCCGCCGCTCCACTTGTTCTGAAGCGCCAAGCTTTTGAGCAGCATCGACTTGCCGCTGCCGCTGGCCCCTTTTATCGCAATAAATTGGCCTGGCAGAACCTCAAAGCTGATATTCTTCAAGATCGTTGGTCCACCGGGAATTTGCACTCTAAGATTCGATATTCTCAACATAAGTCCATGCCCCTTTTTTGTAAACGCTTCGCCATTCTATGAATCTAGTTTACGAGAAACAAAAAACAGTTTCCACACGAACAAATGTTTGCTATAATAAAAACAGAACAAACGTTCCCTGTTTTGTATCCCACAATCATTTTGAAGGAGGCTGAATCACCATGAATAAAAGCTGCGAAAACTTTCGTTATTTAGAGAAAGGATGGCCGCGCCGGGACCTTACCTTTAAGTTTTACACGGACGGAACATTAACGATTATTGATAATCGTGCAGAGGAGGTGATCTCGCCAAATGATTTGAAGGGTGACAGCATGGATTTTTATGTACGGAGGCGTATCGCCTTTATTAAGAATAAATTGATTGCAGCTCAGCAGAAATATGCTTAATGACGCTAATATTTTAATGCAGGCGGAAATGCAGGGCGTTGGAAGAACATCTGCCCCTGCATTCCGCCTGCGCTGCTTTACGGCAGCTGTTTATTAATTCCATTCATGCTTGGAGGACGGTTTGCGAGTTTGTTCAGCTTAAGGCCAACGGCTTCCGATTTAAAACTGGATTGGTTTTGACGGTTTTGCGTTTTGTCGGCTTTATTAAATGGCATGCTCATCACCTCCCTGCTCTTTAAGAGAATGATTAGCATAAATCGCCCGAATTAAACATCCCCGGAGCTTCGTTGACGTAAGGCTTCGAATAAGGTAGATTGTTCATACGACGAACTTCACCAAAGGAGCCGTGCTTTAGATGAAGCAAAACCTTTTCTTCGACCTAGACGACACCCTCATTCACTGCAACAAATATTTCTACTTTGTGATCGAACAGTTCGTGGACGCGATGACAACGTGGTTTGCGGGTTATGAAGGGGTAAGCGCTGATGCCGTGCGCAATAAACAGACGGAGATCGATATTGCGGGGGTAGCCGTGCTCGGATTCAAGAGCGAGCATTTCCCGCAGTCTTTTATTGATACGTATCATTATTACTGCGACCTTACGGGCCGCAAAAAGTCCAAGACGGAGCAGGACTTTCTGTGGAAGCTTGGCTTAAGCGTGTATGAGCACGAAACCGAGCCGTATCCTAACATGGAAGCAACCCTCGATAAGCTGGCTGGAGAGGGACACACCCTTCATCTCTATACCGGAGGGGAAATTACGATCCAGCGCCGCAAGATCGAACAAATGAAGCTGGAGCGGTATTTCGATACGAGAGTATATATCCGCCGGCATAAGAATAGCGAAGCGCTTGAGCAGATTTTGGCTGAGGGCGGTTATGACCGCCACTTGACGTGGATGATCGGCAACTCGATCCGCACAGATGTTGTACCCGCTCTTACGGCAGGCATTAACGCCATCCATATGAGAGCGGAATCGGAATGGCAGTATAATGTCATTAATATCGAGGTAGAGCCGAAGGGGGCTTTCTTCACCTTGAATAACCTGCTTGAGGTTCCACCGGCGATTCATGACTATGTAAGTCGCAAGCAGCCTTAAAATTAATGGCATAAATAAAAGGAGTAAAGCGGCAGCAGCCGCTTTACTCCTTTTTCTGTTTAACGATTAATTTAAAGGTTACACGCCTTGAACGGATACCGTGCCTTTATCCCGGTCTGTCAACACCAGCTTGGCTTTCGTGCTGCTGCCGTCCTGGCGCTTGAAGGTAAGCTGGCTCGTTGCTCCTTTTTCAAGCAAGGAACGAACCATCGGGATCGAAATGGTCTTGCCCTGCTGTTCCTTCCAGATGACAAAGGTACAGCCATCACGGAAGGCGCTGCAGCCAAATCCGCGTTTCCCTTCAATAATATGTCCGCTGCAGCCGGATCTTGGACAAGCTGCGATCGGTTCACGGGCAGTAGGACTTGCAGCCTTGCGGGAAGTTGCTTTTGGCGCGGCGGTTACCGCAGCTGAGCCCGAAGAAGCTGCCTTGGACGAAGATGAAGCTGCTCGGCTTCCGCCAGAGGCCTTTGAAGTACGGCTGCTCCGCTTGGAACCCGCGGCTCCTCGCTTGCCTCCGTTCTCCCGCTCTTCAAACGTTCCCGGCGCTGCCGGGCGCTGCTGGCGGACCTTATCCACAATCATAGCGGCGAACTGCTTCACCTTCATCATAAACTGGTCATCGGATGCTTCACCGCGCGAAATCTGGTGCAAACGCTGCTCCCAGCGGCCCGTCATTTCCGGTGATGCGAGAAGATCAACGCCCGCTCCGCGAATCAACTCGATAGCGGCGCAGCCTTTGGAGGAGATCTCCAATTTCTTGCCGGTCAGATCCACGTAACCAACCTGCTTCAACCGTTCGATGGTCGCTGCACGGGTGGCCGGCGTGCCAAGCCCCGTATCCCTCATCGCCTCGCGCAGCTCGTCATCTTCCATCGACTTGCCGGCACTTTCCATTGCTTTAAGCAAAGTGCCCTCGGTATAAGGCTTTGGCGGCTGGGTCGTTTTCTCGAGTGATTCCGATTTCACGCATTTGACGCCCTGCTGAGGCTCAATCGCAAACGGTTTATCGGTGAGCAGCTCTTCATCATCGCTCTCGGCCTCATCCTTTTCGCTCGCTTTTTTCTTGCTTGTCTTCTTCGCGGTTTGCCCCTGATCCTGCAAAACAACCTTCCAGCCAAGCTCCAATAGCTCCTTCGCCTTTGTGCGGAAAATCTCGGTTTCCACCTCGGTTAGAACCGTATGATTCTTATACACCGCAGGAGGATAATACTGCGACAGGAACCGCCGGACGATCATATCATAAATATTCTGCTCCTCCGGGCTTAGGCCGGAAGGACGCTTTGGCGTCGGCATTATCGCGTGGTGATCCTCGACCTTGGCCGGATTGCATACCGCCTTATTCCCCTTATGCACCCGCCCCCGATCCGCGCCGTTTGCCAGATCGCGGTAAGAATCGGATCCCTGCAGCATCGTCAGCACCTTTTGCATGACAGGCAGATTCTCTTCCGTTACGTAGTTGGAATTCGTACGCGGATAGGTAATGGCTTTATGCTTCTCATACAAAGCCTGCGCGATATCGAGCGTTTTCTTCGCCGAATAGCCGTAACGACCGTTTGCTTCCCGCTGCAGAAGCGTCAGATCATGCAGGCGGAACGGATATTCCTTGCTCTCCGCCGTCTGATACTCCTTAATATTGCCGGGCTTCCCCTGCGTCTTGGCGGCCAGCGCTTCCGCCTTCGCTTTGTCCGTAATCCGATCCCCCTGCCATATGCCTGAATATTGAAATCCGTTCTGATCGAATAAAGCCTTTACGACATAATACATATCCGACTTGAAAGCCGTAATCTCTTTGTGCCGGTCATACAGCAGCGCGAGGACAGGCGTCTGTACTCTGCCAACCGAGAGCAACGCCTTATGACGGATCGTAAATGCGCGGGAAGCATTCATCCCGATCAGCCAATCCGCCTCGCTGCGCGCCCTGGCTGCCCTTGTAAGCGGAGCATAGTCTTCGTCGCTTCGAAGGGAGTCAAACCCCTTTCTGATCGTCTCAGGCGTTAAATCAGAGATCCACAGACGGTCTGTCGGCTGGGGGAGCTTCAAATATTGCCGGATCAGATGAAAAATAAGCTGTCCCTCGCGCCCGGCGTCACATGCGTTCACAAGACGGCCGCAGCGCTTCGCAAGCTCTCCGATCGTCTTGAGCTGATCCTTTGTCCGGGCATTTGGCCACAGCTTGAACTTATCCGGAATAATCGGCAAATCTTGATCGTTCCATCTTTTATAGCGCGCGTCATACTGGTCTGGCTCCGCCAGCGTAACCAGATGACCAATCGCCCAAGTAATAATATAACGGTCGCCTTCCAGGTACGTCCGCTTATTCGCCGCCTTAGGCTCTACAACCGCAGCGATCGTACGCCCCATATCGGGCTTTTCCGCAATAATTAATGTCTTCAACTAATCGCCTCTCATATCTAGCTTGTTCGTTCTACCTTGCTTTTCATCGATGCAAAAATTTTACTCACGCCATCTGCCCAATTCTGATCCTCCGCGTATTTGCGGTTGATCCAGGCAATCGGGTCCTTGCCCTCAGGACGGTTTTTGCTCCACTTTAATACAGTCTGTGAAGCGATTCGCGCCGAATCATGGATGGTCGTATTGTAGTCTTGCCAGCTATAAAAAACATTGAACGGATTGTTGGCGATCTTTATCGCCTGTTTATTCGACCTTGGTACAAAAGCTTGCTCCTGACCGGTAATCGCGAATAAAAAGAGGGGATGTATATCGAATGTTTTTGCTGCGTCGATGATGGCATCCAAATAAGGCTGTTCCGCCAGAAGGGAATCTTTGCTGTTCAAATAGTCGACCAGGCTTTCCTTATCTACGTCCGTATAACGCAGCTCGTCCGGAAGCTCGTTGCCCGCTGCCGCCGGCATCACGTTCTCGTAAGACTGCAATGTCATTGGCGGCTGCAGCTTATTAGGAGAAGGCCTGAGCAGCGACCAGCCGTACAGAAGCGAAGCGCTCACCAGCATGATGGATAAAAGAGAATAGATCAACGTCTGCTTTCGCCGGTAAGGCTTTAGAGCCGCATTAAGGGGCTTTTGAACCGGCAACGGAATAACCTCAGCCAGCTCAGGTGCCGAATCCTTTTTCCCTTCTAACCGGTACTCGGATCCCAGCCATTCCTTTAACTGCTCCCACGGGGCAGAGGTCCCGTACTCCTCTTTCTTCGCCAGCTTGTCCAATTGGATTCGGAACAAGTTCCACTCCAGCTGAGTGCCGCTCTGCTCTTCAACCCACTTATGAAGCGGTGTAACGACATTGGAATCTGCCAGGTCAAGGGCAAGGCATGCTTCGAAAATATCGCCCGAGCGGACCGGCATTTGTCTCTCCAGCACGATACTCCGGATCAGTCTAGCCGTCACTTCGCGCTTCAGCTTGTCCTCAAAAGGCGGAAGCTGTTTTTGAATAATACGGCTTACCGCGTCTGCTACAATCTCAGCCCGCTTGTCATGCGGCATCGCATCGTACTTATGTTGAACATATTGTCTGATCTTGCGTACATCAATCGGGGTTAATACAAAAGCTTCATCGGCCGGCATGACGAACTCTCCCCTTTACGTCATCTCTAACCGATTTTACCACAATTTTCATTAATTTGGGGAGGACAGATTCGCGATCCGCTGCTGGATTTCATCGCTTTCGATATAAGCACGGATCTGCTCTTTCTCGAATGCCGTAAATTGATATTCGCAGTCGATATCTTCATCCTGCGGGACGATTTGCGCGATTGCGCCGCCTAATGTGCAAATCACGAGACCGCTGAAATCAATCAGGTCATCCGGCACGGGCGTCTCTTCCGTCACGTCGAACCGCAGCACAATATCGACCCACTGGTTGTCTCTGCGCTCCATAGTTGCCGTAATCGAGTTGAATCGCAGCTCTGTCACTGTGTCCAATCCGTATTTAATCATTTCCGCTGCCTCCTAAACAGTCATACAAACAGCATATCTCTAACTTTCAATGTAAGGTTTACTCCAAAAGCTAATGTTTGGTAAGAAATGTTACCTCTTAAGTGAATAGGCATTAATCCCTATTCGACAAGAAAAGCGCCCGGAGGCGCTTTCTGTTATCGATCGTTGTTGTGCTCCTTAAACCTTAAGGCAGCATCGACGATCCCATCAAATATTTATCCACTTCGCGAGCTGCCTCGCGGCCTTCGTTGATCGCCCATACGACAAGGCTTTGTCCGCGGCGCATATCGCCTGCTGCGAATACTTTATCAACGTTGGTTTTGTATTTGCCATAAGCCGCTTTAACGTTCGAACGGCGGTCTTGCTCAAGGCCGAATTCTTCGATCAGCGTTTTCTCCGGTCCTTCAAAGCCTACTGCGATAAAGACAAGATCTGCCGGCCAAACTTTCTCTGTGCCCGGGATGTCTTTATAAATTCTGCGGCCGGTTTCTTCGTCAACCGTACGCTCGATTTGTACCGTATGCAGTTCTTTCAGGTTGCCGTTGCCGTCGCCAACGAATTTCTTAGTCAGTACGGAGAACGCGCGAGGATCTTCGCCGTAAAGGGCTTTTGCTTCCTCTTGAGCGTAATCTAGCGTGTACACGTTCGGGAATTGCGGCCAAGGGTTGTTTACGATATCGCGTTCCAGCGGAGCTTTCGCTACCGTACCGAATTGCGTAACCGATTTGCAGCCATGTCGCAGTGCCGTTGCCACGCAGTCCGTACCAGTATCGCCGCCGCCGATAACGATAACGTCTTTGTCTTTAGCGGAGATGTAATTGCCGTCTTCCAGGTTCGAATCCAGGTAGCTCTTGATGGTTCCGTTCAGGTAGTCCATCGCCATGTGGATGCCCTTCAGCTCGCGGCCTTCCATTTCAACATCGCGTGCTTTTGTTGCGCCGCCGCACATAATAACCGCGTCGAATTCTTTCAAAAGCTCGTCTCTCGAAATATCTTTGCCGATTTCCGTATTCGTTACGAACTCAATGCCTTCTTCTCTCATCAGGTTGATGCGGCGGTCTACAACATGCTTCTCGAGCTTCATTGTAGGAATGCCGTAAGTGAGAAGTCCGCCAAGGCGGTCGGCACGTTCGTATACCGTAACTTTATGACCTGCTTTATTCAGTTGGGCAGCTGCCGCAAGACCGGCCGGGCCGGAGCCTACAACGGCTACTTTTTTACCTGTGCGTACTTTAGGAGGTTGTGCAACAACCCATCCTTCTTCAAAGCCGCGCTCGATAATAGCATGTTCAATGGTCTTGATCGTAACCGGTTCGCCGATCAGGCCAACTGTACAAGAGCCCTCGCAAGGAGCCGGACATACGCGACCGGTAAATTCAGGGAAGTTGTTCGTTTTGTGCAAGCGGTCAAGCGCTTCACGCCACAATCCACGGTAAATCAGGTTATTCCATTCCGGAATCAAGTTGTTCACCGGGCAGCCGGATGCCGAACCTGCAAGTTCCATGCCTGTATGGCAATATGGAGTTCCGCAATCCATACAGCGAGCGCCTTGCGTACGCAGCTGTTCATCCGACAAATGCTTATGAAATTCATTCCAATCCTTGATCCGTTCTATAGGATCCCGATCAGCCGGCAATTCACGTTGATATTGCATAAATCCTGTAGGTGTAGACATGTGCGAATTTCCTCCATCCAATATTCCCGAAAAGCCTGTATAATTATTCTCTTAAAACTATATCGGGAATCTTTAAATATTTCAACAAAAAACTTCATTGCCTACGCGATTATCGTATAAAAAAGCCTATCATTCTTATTTTCTGTCGTTAATGGATTATCCGCACAATCTTTTGCACTTATTAACACAACGTTCGTCATTTGTGCGATTTTCTTTATATTATGCTTTTCGGCGGGCAAACGTTTGGAAAGTGAAGGAGAATGCATTACGCTCGTCGCTTTCTACCTTCTCCGCATCCACGCGTTCCCACTCGTCTTCGCTAAACGCAGGGAAAAACGCGTCGCCGCCTTCAATATCGGTATCCACTTCGGTAAGCAGGATTTTGTCCGCGAATGGAAGAAACTGTGCATAAATATCCGCTCCGCCGATTACCATCATTTCCCCGTCTCCATAGAGGTCAATCGCTTCCTGCACGGAATGAACAACCTCGCAGCCTTCTTTAGCATAATCCGCTTGTCTGGTTATAACGACATTCGTCCGGTCCTTGAGCGGCTTCGGCAGCGATTCGAACGTCTTGCGTCCCATAACAACGGTTTTACCCGTCGTATGGCGCGTAAAGTAGGCCATCTCCGCCGGAAGCCGCCACGGCAGCTTGTTCCCGATTCCGATCGTGCGGCCACGGTCCATTGCTGCGATCATCGTAATCGTCATCGTGTTTGTTCCTGCTTTCTTATACGGCTACCGGAGCCTTAATGGTAGGATGCGGCTGATAGTTCTCGAGCTTGATATCTTCAACCTCAGCGTCGAAGATCGAACTCACATCCGGATTTATCGCAAGCACCGGCAGCTCCCTCATGTCCCGCTGCAGCTGGATATCAATTTGTTCCAGGTGGTTCAAATAGATGTGCGCGTCGCCAAGCGTATGAATAAACTCGCCGACCTCAAGCCCGCACTCCTGGGCAATCAGATGCGTGAGCAGAGCATAGCTTGCAATATTAAACGGGATACCGAGGAAAATATCGCCGCTCCGCTGATACAGCTGACAGCTCAGCTTGCCGTTAATCACATAAAACTGGAACATCGTGTGGCAAGGAGGAAGCGCCATCGACGGTACGTCTTCGGGGTTCCAGGCCGATACGATCAAGCGGCGGGAATCCGGATTTTTCTTGATTGTCTCGATAATTCCCTTAAGCTGATCAATCGTCTCGCCTTGGGTCGTCCGCCATTCACGCCATTGTTTGCCGTAGACATTGCCCAGCTCGCCGTACTTCTCGGCAAACGCGTCATCGGTGAGCACGAGATTCGTGAATTTGTCCATCTGCTCCTGGTACAATGCGTTAAAAGCCTCATCCGTCTGCGAGCGAAGGCCAAAGTTCGTCATGTCCGGACCCTTGTAGTCGGCGCTCTCCACCCATCTCTTAAACGCCCATTCATCCCAGATATGGTTATTATGCTGAAGCAAATACCGGATATTGCTATCGCCTTTAATAAACCATAGCAACTCGCTGACGATCAGCTTGAACGGCACTCTCTTCGTCGTTAGAATCGGAAAGCCCTTGGCAAGGTCAAACCGCATCTGGTAACCAAAGGTCGAGATCGTTCCGGTGCCCGTCCGATCCTCTTTCTTCACGCCGTTCTCAAGCACATGCCGCAGCAATTGCAAATATTCCGTTTCACTTGTTTGAACAGTCACTTTCTATATCAACTCCTTGTCATTGACCGGCACAGCTTCCTTCTCCCGCATACAGCGCCGGTGCAAGGTTTATCTAAAAACTATTAACCGAGGTTGTTCATCTTCGAATGCCCCGATAGAGGTTTTCTCTCCATTTTAACATTTTTCGCATAGGTTTGTCTTCACGTTTTCGCCGCATGCTGCCGTTCCCGTTTTCTTTTCATGCGCAGCTCATGCCGCTCCGGAGCGGTTGCAAACATATGGATCTCCTCGTCGGTCTCCGGATATACTTTAGGCACCATGGCGGGTTTTCCTTTATCATCCAACGCCACAAAGGTGAAGAATGCCGTAACCGTTGTGGTTCGCTCGGCCGTATACAAGTTCTCCGATTGAACGGTCACGCACACTTCCATGGAGGAATTGTTCGTCCAGCTTACGTAAGCTTCCACCTCAATAACTTCCCCGACTCTAATTGGCGCTACAAAATCAAGGCTGTCCGTCGAAACAGTAACCACCTGCATACGGGCATGCCGCATCGCGGCAATGGCAGCCGCCTTGTCCATATACTCCATAACCTTGCCGCCAAACATCGTATCGTGATGATTCGTATCCAGAGGGAAAATGATCTGCGTCATGACCGTTCTGGATGCACTAGCCGGCTTTTCCATAAGCTTTCGCTCCTCATGTTAGGTACAGTTATAATATGCAAAAAGAGGCCCGCATGCTGTTCAAGCCGCGGAACCTCTCTCACTAAATCTCAAATAACGTTGATCGGATATTACTTAGCAACCGTGTGGATTGGATGTCCAAGCGCTACTTCAGCAGCGTCAAGAACGATCTCGCCCAGCGTTGGATGCGCGTGGATAGTCAAAGCGATATCTTCAAGCGTAGCACCCATCTCGATTGCCAGAGCAAGCTCGGCAATCATGTTGGAAGCTTCCAGACCGATGATTTGCGCGCCCAGAACAAGTCCAGTGTCAGCATCGGAAACAAGCTTCACGAAGCCTTCAGTCGCATTAAGCGACATTGCGCGGCCATTGATCGCAAATGGGAATTTGCCCACTTTTGTTTTGTGGCCTTTGTCTTTTGCTTCTTTTTCGGACAGACCAACGCTTGCGCATTCCGGATCCGAGAAGCATACTGCAGGCACGCATTTGTAGTCGATAACGCTAGGCAGACCGGAGATCGCTTCTGCAGCCACGCGGCCTTCGTACATCGCTTTGTGCGCAAGAGCAGGACCGGCAATGATGTCGCCGATAGCGTAGATATGCGGATTGCTTGTGCGGCATTGAGCGTCAACTTCAACCAGACCGCGCTCGCCGACTTTAACGCCAGCCAGCTCAAGACCCAGGTCTCCGTCCGTGTTAGGGCGACGGCCAACGGTTACCAGCAGGTAGTCAGCCGTAACTTTTTCTTCTTTGTCGCCAACTTTGTAAGTCAGCGTCACGTCTTTGTCGGTTTGCTCGGCGCCTTGAGCCATTGCACCGGTTACGATGTCAACGTTAGTGCCTTTCAGCTTCTTCGCAACGATCGAAGACATATCTTTATCGAAGCCTGGCAGGATTGTATCGCCGCCTTCGATTACCGTTACTTTCGTACCGAACTTGGAGTACATTTGACCAAGCTCGATGCCGATGTAGCCGCCTCCGATCACAATGATGCTCTTCGGAATTTCAGGCAGCGACAACGCGCCTGTCGAAGAAACGATGCGGCCGCTGAACGGGAATGCTTTCAGCTCGATCGGACGGGAGCCTGTAGCGATAATGCAGTTTTTGAAACGGTAGCGCGGTGCTTCTTGATCGTTGAACACACGTGCTTCGTTCTCGTTGATGAACATAACTTCGCCGTTGAAGTATTGCACTTTGTTCGCTTTCAGAAGCGATGCAACGCCGCCGGTCAGTTTTTTAACGATACCGTTTTTGAACTCTTGCACTTTGTTCCATTCCACTTTCACGTCGCCGGCAGTGATGCCGAACGCCGATGCATGGCTGATGGACTCGTATTGATGCGATGCCGAGATCAGAGCTTTCGAAGGGATACAGCCGACGTTCAAGCAAACGCCGCCTACATTTTCCTTCTCGACAACAAGAACGCTTTGACCAAGCTGCGCTGCGCGGATTGCCGCAACATATCCGCCTGGACCTGCACCGATGACTAGAGTATCAATATCTAATGATGGATCTCCTACTACCATTGTAGTTACACCTCCATGATGAATAATTCTGGTTGACCCAGAAGTTGTTTAATGTAGTTCATAAAGTTTTGAGCCGTTGCGCCGTCGATGAGACGGTGGTCGAAACTCAGCGACAGAGCCATTACAGGAGCTGCCACGATTTCGCCGTTGCGCACAACCGGTTTCTCGGAAATACGGCCGGTACCCAGAATTGCAACTTCAGGGAAGTTGATAACCGGAGTAAAGAACATACCGCCTGCGGAACCGATGTTGGAAATCGAAATCGTGCTGCCTTTAAGCTCAGCGGCAGTAAGCTTGCCTTCGCGGCCTTTTGCAGCCAGGTCGCGGATTTTGTCTGCAACCATGAAAATATTTTTACGGTCGGCGTCTTCGATAACAGGAACGATCAGGCCGTTGTCCGTATCTGTCGCGATACCGATGTTGTAGTACTTTTTGTAGACGATCTCTTGGCTAGCTTCATCCAGCGTAGCGTTCATGATCGGGAATTGACGGCATGCCGCAACCAGTGCCTTCACGATGAATGGCAGGTAAGTCAGCTTGGAACCTTTCTTCTCTGCATATGGCTTGTATTTCGCGCGCAGAGCAACCAGTTCCGTTACGTCAACTTCGTCCATGATTGTAACGTGAGGAGCGGTGTATACCGATTTAACCATCGCGTTAGCGATTGCTTTGCGGATGCCTTTGAACGGTACGCGCTCTTCCGGACGGTAAGCGTCAACTGCCGCTGCCGCCGGTTTAGCTGCTGGCGCTTCAGCTGCTGCAGGAGCCGCCGCTTCAGTTGCCGGTGCTGCTGCAGCTGGTGCTGCACCGCCGCCGCTTGTTACGTCTTCGCGAGTAATGCGGCCGTTTTTGCCAGTGCCGGTAACCGTCGTCAGGTCAACGCCTTGCTCACGGGCAAATTTGCGAACGCTTGGCGTAGCCAGAACCAGACCGCCGGTTGCTTTTGGAGCTTCCGCCGGTGCAGCGGGAGCTGCCGCTGGTGTTGCTGCAGGCGCAGCCGGTGCTGCCGCTGGAGCTGGTGCCGCCGCCGCTGGTGCTTCAGCTGCAGGAGTATCTTGCTCTGGAAGGTCACCTTCTGCATCAATGATTGCCACAACTTCGCCGACATGGCAAACCTGGCCGTCTTTCATGCGTACTTCGAGTACAGTACCGTTAACCGGGCAAGGCACTTCTACAACTGCCTTATCGTTTTGTACTTCCATGATGATATCGTCATCCGTTACTTTGTCGCCGACTTTAATGTGCACTTTTACGATTTCGCCTTCGTGCAAGCCTTCGCCAAGCTCAGGAAATTTGTATTCAAATTTCGCCACTGTAGTATCCTCCTTAAAAGAATTAGCGCTTACTTGCGGTAATTCTTGCCTCGTAAGCATGAGCTTAAAGAATTAGCGCTTACTTGCGGTAATTCTTGCCTCGTAAGTCACTGCGTTTGCCGCCTTAATGACGGCTTTGCCCGCTGTTAAGCGGGCATGTATATCCATCATCCGTTAGGATGAATAGCATTTAGAAGTTCAGTACTTTATTAACCGCATCTACGATACGAGCCGGAGTTGGCAGCCAAGTATCTTCGATTTGCGCGAAAGGATACACCGTATCCGGGCCGGCAACGCGAAGCACTGGAGCTTCGAGGTGCAGGATCGCTTTTTCGTTGATTTGAGCGATTACTTCCGCAGCTACGCCTGAAGTTTTTTGCGCTTCTTGAACAACGATTGCACGGTTTGTTTTCTTAATCGAAGCCACGATTGTGTCGATATCGAGCGGCACCAGGGAACGCAGGTCGATAACTTCCGCGTTTACGCCATTCTTCGCGAGCTCGTCCGCCGCTTTCACGGCTGTGTGAACCATCATGCCGTAAGCAATGATCGTTACGTCGGAACCTTCGCGGACAACATTTGCTTTGCCGATCTCAACCGTGTATTCGCCTTCCGGCACTTCAGCGCGGAATGCGCGGTACAGGTTAAGGTGCTCCATGAAGAATACAGGGTCATTGTCGCGGATTGCGGCAATCATGAGACCTTTTGCATCGTAAGGATTGGATGGAATAACAACTTTGATACCCGGAGTCTGAACAGCCAGACCTTCCAGGGAGTCTGTATGAAGTTCTGCAGCTTTTACGCCGCCGCCAAATGGCGTACGGAATACGATTGGCGAGTTGTAGCGGCCGCCGGAACGGTAACGCATACGAGCTGCTTGAATGAACATTTGGTCCATGGCTTCATAGATGAAACCAACGAACTGGATTTCGGCAACTGGGCGGAAGCCTTGAATACCCATACCCACTGCCAGACCGCCGATTGCGGACTCGGCAAGAGGCGTATCGAATACGCGCTCCTCGCCGAATTCTTCTTGCAAACCTTCCGTTACGCGGAATACACCGCCTACTTTACCAACGTCCTCACCGAAGATAAGTACGTTCTCATCACGTTTAAGCTCCACTCGCATAGCGTCGCGGATTGCTTCCAACATATTCATTTGAGCCATGATCGTCAGATCCTCCTTCATTTTTGCTCGTGCAAAATCCCATCGTCAGGCAAGGGTTTTATTGAAAATCAGCCTTTTGCTCTTCCAGGTGCTGAGGCGTTGTTTCGAACATGGAATCAATCAAGCCGCCAACTGTCATTTTCTCAGTTGCTTCCGCTTTCTTGATGTTCTCGTTAACAGCCGCTTTCGCTTCCTCTTTCACACGGTTTGTATCTTCTTCCGTCCAGAGGCCTTTCTTCTCCAGGAACTTGCCGAAACGAATAAGAGGATCCTTAAGGCCCCATTCCGCTTCTTCGTCTTTCGTACGGTACTTCGTCGCATCGTCAGACAACGAATGCGGACGGAAACGGTAAGTCAGCATCTCGATCAAAGTTGCGCCTTCGCCGTTACGGCCGCGCTCAGCTGCTTCGGATACCGCTTTGATTACGGCAAGAACGTCCATGCCGTCGATTTGAACACCTTTGATACCGGCTGCAACCGATTTATGAGCAACCGACAGAGCAGCTGTTTGCTTCTCGTAAGGAGTTGTGATGGCATAACGGTTGTTTTGCACAACATAAATAACTGGAAGTTTAAATGCTCCGGCAAAGTTTAATGATTCATAGAAATCGCCTTCGGAGGAACCGCCGTCACCTGTGTAAGTGATCGCAACGCGCTTCTCGCCGCGTTTCTTGAATGCCATTGCTACGCCAGCCGCGTGAAGAACTTGCGCGCCGATAATGATTTGCGGCATAAGCACATGCACGTCTTCCGGAATTTGGCCGCCGTGTTGATGACCGCGGGAGTACAGGAAAGCTTGATACAGAGGCAGACCATGCCATACAAGCTGCGGCATATCGCGGTAGCCTGGGCAAATGAAATCATCTTTATTCAGCGCGTATTCGCTGCCAACCATCGAAGCTTCTTGTCCGGATACCGGAGCGTAGAAGCCAAGGCGGCCTTGACGGCCCAGGTTTACAGCGCGCTCATCCCAAGTACGGGTAAATACCATACGGTACATTAATTCTTTCAATTGGTCGTCAGTCAAATCCGGCATATATTCCGGATTAACCACGTCGCCGTCGAGCGACAACACGGATAATGGTTTTACAGGTTCCGTTTGAACTTCATATGGCAGTTTGTTAAGCACTTTGCTCATTTTGAACGCTCACCTCGATCATTAATATTTGAAAATCGGAGCTCTCTGTTATAGAATCATAATACACCTGTTTACCGAATATGGTCAAAGAAAAAAACAAAAAAACCGTTGTTTTTTCACTAATCTGGCCGCTTTTACTGATGAATTGTATATGTAACAGATTCAATTTTTCTGTATAACAGCATAATACAATCAAGGTTCAATACCAGACCATGACAGGAGAACGGGCAGATTCTCATTACCTTACTATTGTTTACCCACATGCCAACCATTCCATTCAGGGGGATTCACATATGACTGATGAACGATATTTAAAGCGTACCATAGTTAAAGAAATTGTAAAAAGCAGCTTCTTGCCCGAGGGCGAACGCAGCTTGCGCGTCTATTTGCCGCCCGGTTATAACGAGGTTCTGAGCTACCCGGTCGTGTACTGCCAGGACGGCGAGGACTTTTTCAATTTCGGCCGGATTGCCACAACGGCAAACCGCATTATTCTCGATGAAGGCGTTGAACCTTTTATTATTGTTGGCGTGGATGTCGACAAAACGTACCGAACAGCGGAATACTCGCCTGGCGGCGACCGTCATGAAGCTTATGTCCGGTTCTTCGGGCAAGAACTAATTCCTTTTATTGAAGGTAAATATCCCGTACGCACCGCTCCCGAGCACCGTCTGCTTGCCGGCGACTCCTTGGGCGGAACGATTTCCTTCCACCTCGCTTTGACCTATCCTGAGCTGTTCACGCGCATTTTGTCGCTATCCGGTGCCTATTATGACCGTTCCCGTGAATTAATGGAAGCTCAAAAGGACCTATCTTGGCTGGAGATCTACATGATTGCCGGCTTCCAGGAAACCGCTTATGATACCGGCCACGGCGTCTTTGATTTCCTCGACATCAACCGGAAAGCCCGTTCTCTTCTGGAAGCGCGAGGCGCGAAGGTAACCTATGCCGAAAAAGACGGCGGCCATCAGTGGGGCTTCTGGCAGCAGGAGCTGCCTGACGGCCTGATGCATTTTATCGAAGCGGAATAATTTAACGCAAGAAAAATAGGACAGTTTCAAACAGCTCCCGGCTGATTGAAACTGTCCTATTGATTTAGCCAGCCTTATTTCAGGTCGTTTACGATCTGTTCGAGAAGCCGTTCGCAGCCTTCCGTCACAAGCTCGTACACGTAATCGAAGTTACCGGTGTAATACGGATCAGGTACATCATCTTCAGCAACCTTAGGCAGCATGTCCATAAACTTGAAAATTTTCGCCGAGTGGGAAGCGTCTCCGATAATGCGGCGAACATCGGCTTCATTTTTCGAATCCATGCAGACGATATAATCAAAGGCTTTGTCCTGGGCGGTGAATTGTCTCGCTTTCATCCCGTCATAGGAAATACCGTGAAGATCAAGCTGCTTGCGCGTCCCTTCATGCGGCGGCTTGCCGATATGCCAATCCCCCGTTCCCGCGGAATCAATCTCGATGACGTTGGTCAGCCCTCTCTTCTCTACCAGGCTGCGGAATACGGCTTCCGCCATGGGCGAGCGGCAAATGTTGCCAAGACAAACAAACAATACGCGCGCTTTATTCATATAATGCCACCCTCCTTCTGTTTAAGCGATCTGCGGGGCAGTCTCCACTTATAATAAACCGACAGCATGCGGAACACGATAATTATAACAAACAAGATTAAAAGCTGTACGGTCGTATGGAACCATCCTTCGCCTACTGCCAGGCCTGCGAGCATCGCCCATACCGCATAGATTTCATCCTTTAACACGAGCGGCTTCCTGCCTGCCAGCACGTCGCGAATAATACCTCCCCCGATTCCGGTTAACATCGCCGCTACCAGCACGGCGCTGATCGGATGGTTCATTTCCGTAGCGTACAACGCACCCTGAATAGCAAACGCGGATAAGCCGATGGCATCAAAAAAGGCTTCGCTCTTTTTCCACTTGTTAATCCAGGATACAGGCAGCAGAAAGGCAATCGTCATCGCTATAACCGCTATTTCCAGCAGGTTTCCCTGGTTCCATAACGTCGTAACCGGCCGGCCGATCAGCAGGTTTCGTATGACACCGCCCCCAAACGCGGTCACAAGCCCGAGCACGAACACGCCCAAAATGTCATACTCTTCTTCCATGGCAACGATCGCGCCGCTGACCGCAAAGGCAACCGTACCGATAATACTGAAAACGCCAAAGATGTCCAACCCCAAACTCCTCCGCTTCCATGATGACCGTCCATTCGCGCATGTTCCGCCACTCCTGTCGGTATGTCCTTCATCATTTTAGCCGCGGATATCCGGTTTGACAATTGCTACTTTTGCCACTTCTTCTTTCTTTTTTCTCAAAAACCTAGTTTTATACCCCGGCTTCGCATTATACTGGCTTCAACACTATGCAGACAGAAAGGAAGATTAACCATGAATAACCGGATTATTATCTGTACGGGCGGCCGTTTGGGCGAATGGGTACGTCCCTATGTCCGTGCGGGTGATCGGTTAGTAGGAGCTGACCGCGGCGCCTTATTCCTCGTTCAGCACGGATACGCGCCGGATCTGGCGCTTGGCGACTTCGATTCGGTAACTCCGGAAGAGTTGGAGCTTATCCGTTCCGTAAGCCGGGAAACGGTTGCGTACGATCCAATAGACAAAGACTACACGGATACGGAGCTTGCCTTCCGTTATGCGCTGGAGCAATCTCCTTCCGAGATTCGAATGCTTGGGGCACTTGGCAGCCGCTTCGACCACTCTCTTGCAAATGTCCACTTACTGAAGCTTGCAATGGAGCAAGGCATTCCGGCCTCGATTACCGATGAGCATAATACGATCTCTCTTGCGGAGGAAGGGACCACCGAGCTGCATCAAAGCGAATACAGCCATATTTCGCTCCTTCCGTTATCCGAAGAGGTAACCGGCATTACGCTGCGCGGTTTTGTCTATCCGCTGCAGGAAGCTACGCTGCGGATCGGCCAATCTCTCGGCATAAGCAATATACTTGCTGAGCCTACCGGTACCTTGACCGTCCGCACGGGCACCTTATTAGTTATTCAAAGTAAAGACTAACGGGGCGAACAGCTTATTCCCCCGTTGCATCCGGCTTCGTCTCGATCGTTAAGCCCTCAACATACTTGCGGCCCATCAGCTTCCGCTTCTTCCGGTTCTCCTTCGTATCAAATACGATATCCATATCATAATCTGCTCCGGGATACAGCTTTTCCCTGCTGATATACGGTTTAATCCGCTTCCGGTTGAAGGACATCTTTTTCCCCTGGACCTGAACGATTACTTCTCCCCGCTCGTCAGCGGGTTGAAACACAATTCCTGCACGTTTCAGCGGATAGATCCATACGGCGTCTCCCTTGGCATAAGCTGCAGCTGGAGATTTTCCCTTCGAGTTGTTCGTCTCGTCCGGCTGCTCTGCTTGTTCCGGCAGAGCATGCCGTTCGTTAACCGCTGTATCCTCATCCTGAACCACTTCTTCAAGCGATTCATCCAATCGGATCTCCACTCTTCCCTCCGCAAGCTTCTCGGCCCGCTGCATCACATGCTCGGGAAGACCGAACCTTCTCGCAATTGCGAAAGCATGGCTCTCGCCCGCTTCCCCAATCTCCAACCGGTACAGAGGACGAAGCGTTTCGGAATCAAATGCCATTCTGGCATTCATGCAGCCGCGCGTTCTGGATGCAAACTTTTTAATCTCGTTAAAATGCGTTGTCGCACCCGTCAAAGCTCCGCGTTTCAGGAGTTCTTCCAGTACCGCAATGGATAAAGCAATCCCTTCGCCGGGATCCGTGCCCGCAGCGAGCTCATCCAGTAGAATAATCGTACGTTCATCGGCAGAATGAAGCATTTCCTTCAGAACGGCGATATGCGAGGAAAAGGTGCTGAGCGATTGTTCCAGACTTTGTCCGTCTCCTACATCGGCCATAATATGGCGGAAGACGCCAAATCGGCTTTGCGGGGATGCCGGAACGAGCAGGCCGGACTGCACCAGCAGAGCCAGTAGGCCAATGGTCTTAAGCGCTACCGTTTTGCCCCCTGTATTAGGTCCCGTTATTATAAGCTGCTTCCATCTGATACCCAGCTCCACGTTAATCGGTTCGGCGTGACCGCCAAGCAGCGGATGACGGGCTTCCACCAGCTTAATGACCGGCTCTTCGCTAAGCGTTACGGGCTGACCGTCATAGGACAGCGAGAGCTTGCCTCTAGCCAGCATGAAATCAAACGACGCCATCGCTTCCCGGTTCTGCAGCAGCTCATATTTATACTGCTCCGCTTCGTCCGACAATCTGGACAAAATAATCGTCCGTTCCCGCTCCTCCTCCGCCGACCATTCCTGCCATTCCTGCTGCAGCTCCGCAACGTCAATCGGTTCAATAAACAAGGTCTGGCCGCTTGCCGACTCATCCCATACGGTACCGGGTACCAGCTTCCGATGCTCCCGCTTGACGGATATGACGGATCTTCCTCTCCGCTTGCTGATTATCGGATCCTGAAGCGCCGACTTGTATTTGGAGAGCGAGGCTTCCAGCTTCTTGTGAATGCGGTCTTCGATGACGATAAGATGGCGTCGGATCGTCCCGAGATCGGGACTGGCTTGATCCGTCAACCGGCCGTACCGGATGCAACGGTCGAGCTCCTGTCTAAGATTCGGACAATCGTTCATCGAATCGGCATACGCCGCAATGGTAGGGGCGACCATTCGTTTATTGTTCATGTATCGCTTCATTTGTCCAATGGAAACAAGCCAAGCGAGCAGCTGGTCAAGCTCCGTTTCCGTATAGATCCTTCCCTTGCCAAGCAGCGCCAGGAACGGATCGATCCCATCCATGGCGGAGAGCGGTACGCTTGCTCCGCTCGCCAGCAAAGCCGCAGCCTCCTCCGTCTCGTTCAGCCATGCCCGGATTTGTTTCGGATTGGTGCTGGGCACATGCCGCTCTGCCAATAACCGCCCTGCAGGGGATACGGTGTAGCCGATCATTT
Organism: Paenibacillus sp. MMO-177; assembly: GCF_037147795.1. Lineage (NCBI taxonomy): Bacteria > Bacillati > Bacillota > Bacilli > Caryophanales > Paenibacillaceae > Paenibacillus > Paenibacillus sp. MMO-177. The sequence continues at coordinate 57,137 of NZ_JBBCUR010000003.1, forward strand.
TGTCTTTCAATTTGTTATATTCCAATCTTTGAAATACGGCTTCTTTCATGTTTGGATGCTCCTTTTAAGGTTTTTGGGTGAGAAAACCTCTATCGATGTATTTCGAAGGTGTGCGACCGCGGCTAGAGGTAGGTTTTATCGCCAAATAGAATTTCTGTTTTCTGCTGACATTGAACATTTAAATTCTATTGAGGCACAAAAAAAAACAGGAACAGAACGCAGAAGCGTTCCGTTCCTGTATCGGCTGCACCTATCCCGTCATAGGCTCCGCAGGGCACAAAAAAACCGTGCTGCAAGAGCACGGGTGATTGGCCGCTGCCGAATAGCATTCAGGCGGAAATCCTCATGTCCTTAACTCATGGCATCGGTCCTTGTCAAAAGACGTCGCAATAGAAGCATGCAATACGATGCAAAATTTGCATCCGCAAGCCGTTCAAGCTCATCTAACAAGACCGATCTATCCAATTAAGAGTTAAGAACACCAGCAAACATCAAAATTTCCCCTTTCGGAATAAGCAAAAAAGCTATGAAATAGCTAAATCCGTTAGCTATACACACAATGTACGCTAACGGATTGTCATTTGTCAACCTATTTACCTACAAAAACTTCCATGCCGGTTATCGCAAACTCCGCATAGGAAGGCAGAGGGTACGATTTTCTAAGATCAATATCATGCGACATATGAGTGAACACAGTCTTCTTTGGCCCCCATGCCGGAAGGAGCTCAAGCGCCTCCGTCACATCGTAGACGGATCTTGTTTCGTAAGGGAAATTCTCCTTGTAAAAGCTTGTGCCAAGCACCAGCAGGTCAAGCCCGTGCAACGGCTTCTGCTGTTCGCCCGTAAGTCCGATGGAATCGGAGCAGTATGCCCATGCTATACCCGAGTCCTTGCGGTCAAACCGAAACGCATAAGCATATCCGTTCTTCCCGTGATTCACTTTCCAGGCCGATACCTCCCAGGTCCCGAAGGAACAAGGCTGATCAATCGGTATAAAAGCGATGTTCCGCTCCAGCCATGGAAAACGCTGAAGGATCTCGAAGATAACTTCGGCAGGAGCGTACGCTTCCCCCTTTACGCCTAACCACCGGCAGGCATCCGCCCATTCCGGCAATCCGCCAATATGGTCGAAATGAGCATGCGTGACAAGAATGCGGTTCACGAACCGGAGCTCTGCAGCTTCCATTTGATTGCCCCAATCCGGTCCGCAGTCAATCATCATTGTACCGAAGTCCGGGGAATCAAGCTGGACAAGGGAGCGGTACCGGCGGTTTATGCCGCCAGTTCGCGCCTCGCTGCATACCTCGCAGTCGCAGTATACGCGGGGAACCCCCATCGCATCCCCTGTTCCCCGAAACGTAATCGTGATCATATCGGCAGCAGCTCGATTTGATCGCGTCCGCGAAGCCCTTCCACCATATCGAGCCATTGCTGCGGTTTGTTAGGCAATGCCGAATAATAAATTTCAAGGAATTGAACTACAAGGCCCGCAGGTATAGCAGCCATGTCTTCGTCCGCCGGCAGGAAACATAGGTTAAGTCCTTCAACCGCTTCTCCGTTATGCTCCCAGGATGGGTGAACGTAAGGGAAGTTAATCATTTTGTAGCCGATATGAGACAAAACTTCTCTGCGTACAAACGGATTCATCGGCGTTACTCCGCCGAATTCATGCTCGCCGCGCTCGTACGGGTTATAGATCTCGGCAAACATGCCGATTGGCGCATTGCCGGATTCGCGGGCTAGTCTTGCCAGGTCTTTCTCGCGGCCCCGCATCAGGAAACGGCCAATTCCTTTGTTCGCTACGCCGATAATCGTAAAGTCGGTCATCGCAACGCGAAGCTCGGGATAATAGCGGTATTCAGTCGATCCAACCACTTCGCCATTGTCTACTGCAACATAGACATGAATGCTTGGATCTTCAAGCGGCTCTTTCCAAAGCTCGTAAGCCAATACCTCTTCGGGCGGGAAAATGCGTTGGAGAAGCGCATGAAGCGATGCGAAGTACGGATCGTTGATAGATGTAATGCGGTGATATTGCATGATTATTCTCCTTTCTGTTAAGGGACGTGGGGGCACTATGAGAAAGCTTGGGCTTTCGGCCGCTGTTGTTTTTAAATTTCTCGAATTATATGCTCGTATAGGTTGAAATTTAAAAACAAAGGCGGACGCTACGCTCCGAAAGCTCCAAGCTTTCTCTCCGTGCCCAACACGTTATTTTAATAAAGTCGCAAAAATCAAAGAATAAACCGTATTAAACTTGTATGAAAGGATTGCGCCATTCCATCAGAGCCGCGTAATTGCGAGACTCTTCGTCATCCAGATAGTCGGACGCGATACCGACCGGCGTGCGGCCGCAGCGCAGAAGGAACGTAATGACCGGATCCTTGTAAATCCCCGTCATCACCTTGTCCAGGTATTGCTCCGGCGTTTCTTCCGCCGCGTACTTATGGTAGCCCGGCATTCTGCCGGCTCCCAGCAGGCGCTTTAGCCTCAGGTGCACAACGGTCTCGTACATCGACTGCAGCAGCCATTTGCCGATTCCCGCTTTGCGGTAAGCGGGTATGACGCAAATGTCCGCAACGTATAACGTATCCCCTCCGGGATTGTGGTTGCGGATATAGCCGCTGTCCGTAATCTGCTCCCAGCTGTGCGACTCATGATATTGGTTCATATCCACGATAAGCCCGGTCATGGATCCGATCACTCTTCCGCCGATCTCGCAGCACAACGCGCCTTCCGGGAACCGGGTAATATGCTCATTCAGCTGCTCTTCGCTCCACCACAGCTCCTCCGGATAAGGAGGCGGGAAGCATTCGCTCTGCACCGCAATCAAGCCTTGAAAATCTTCCTTCGTATACGAGCGTATAATAGCTTCCGTTGGAACTCCGTCATGAATGACGTATAATTGCTTGCGCATTTCACGCCCTCCTTCCGCTGCTGCAGCTGGCTTAAGCCCAGTCCGTATACAAGTCTGTCCTGCGGTCTCTCCATGTCGTTACGGAACCTGCGGCGCGGACATCCTCCAGCAGCTTCAGATCAAGATCCGCTACGATCAGCATGTCGTCGTTAATGACGCCTTCGCTCAAAATCCCCGCAGGCGGGAACGGAATATCGTTAGGCGTGATCACCGCGGCCTGACCGTAGTTCGCGCGCATAAAGTCAACCTTGCGCAATGCACCTACCGTACCCGTCGTTACGATGTACACCTGATTCTCCACGGCCCTTGCATGGCAGCAGTACCGGACGCGGTAGAAGCCATGACGGTCATCCGTGCAGGATGGGCAGAAGATAACGTCCGCGCCTTTGGCGCGAGCCATCCGGACGATCTCCGGAAATTCGATATCATAGCAGGTCAGCATGGCGATTGTGCCAAAGGGCGTCTCGAACACCTGAAGACCGTCGCCAGGCGACATATTCCACTCGCTGACTTCGGTAGGCGTGAGGTGAATTTTCGCTTGGCGGTCAATCTTTCCGCCTGGATGGAACAAATGCGCCGTGTTCTGGCGTTTGCCGTTACCCGCATCGACCACATGCGTCCCGCCAACGATATGCATGTTATATTCGGCGGCAAGCGAACGGAACAGGCTTTCATACTGCTCCGTAAACTCGGGAAGACGGTCGATCGGCAAGGCATTGCCCGTATCGTCGCCAATCGATAACAGCTGCGTAGTCATAAACTCAGGGAACAAAATTATCTCTGTTCCGTATTCGGATGCATTACGGACGTAATGCGTGACCTGCGCGGCAAAATCTTCAAACGACTCAATATCTTCAAGCTTATATTGCACGGAGGCAACCCGGTATTTCAACGAACCTCTCCCCTTACTTTCTTTGTTTGAATTGAAGCGTAATCGTTGTCCCGAGATCAGGCAAGCTGAATACGTCGATCTTGCCTTCATGCAGATCCACGATACGCTTGGCAATCGACAGCCCAAGGCCGGCTCCGCCGGTCGCGCGGCTTCTTGCCCCGTCTACACGGTAGAAACGCTCGAACATATGCGGGATTTCATTCTCCGGAATGCCGATCCCTTTATCCTTTACTTCAATCTTCACGATATTTTTCGCCACGCTGACGGAAACATCGATCGGATCTTTACTGTATTTAATCGCATTGTCCAGCAAGATGACAAGCAGCTGCTGGATTTTGTCCTTATCTCCATACATTCGGATGGATCTCGACAAGGCCTTCACCCGTATCGGCCGCTGGAAGGTCGTCTGGAGCATAACCGCCAGCTCTTCGACCACAAGCACCACATCGAACATCTCTTGATTCAGCCAGTCCTCCTGCTCGGCTTCCGCCAGCATCAGCATCGACTTCGTCAAGGTTTGCAGCCTGCTGGCTTCTTTATCGATGGCTTCAATAGCCTCGTCTCGAATGCTCGCATCATCGCGTCCCCAGCGCTTCAGCATGCCCGCGTAGCTGCTAATAACCGTAAGAGGGGTCTTCAGCTCGTGGGAAGCATCGGCAACAAACTGCTTTTGCCGCGCGAACGTCCGGTCAAGCCGGTCGATCATCTGGTTAAAAGCACGGACCAGCTGCTGGAGCTCTGCCGACTCCTCGTGGCTGGAGGGCTCGATTTTACGCAGCTTGCCGCTCCTGTCGATCTCGCGCATCGTATTAATCATTTGCTGCATCGGGGAAGTAAGACGAGAGGTAAACCAATAGGTCCCGAAGATGGCGAACAAAATGGCTCCCGCACTGGTTACCGACAATGCCGCTACCAGAATTTGCAGATAATCGTCAAGTTCATTCAGCACGCGGTTGATTTCCAGCATCGCAACCACGTTAGGCCCGTCATAGATCGGCACGCGCATGTACATGATGCGCTCGCTGCCTTTTTTGATTATCCCGGTATCGTGATGGCCCTGGAAAGACGCGGGCAGATTGAGCAGTATGGGATCCGAGCCGGTAATATTGACGATTTTGTTATCGGGTCTAATAATCCGTATCATTTCGTTGACATTGTAATACTCACTAAGCAAATCGGCGTCGTAGATTCCTTTGCCGTCCTGTATTTTCGGATTTTCGAGCATTAGATTCACTTTATTCCCGATAACGCGCTCTTCGCTCTCCGTCGTTATCTTGATGACATAGAAGTAGACAAAGATATTAAAGAGAATAAGAATAAAAATAAGCCAGAATATCGTAAAGAGCGTGAACCGTTTGCGAAGCGTCATGCGTCAGGCTCCTTTATCATATAGCCAACGCCCCTTACGGTATGAATCAGCTTATGACGGTACCCCTTGTCCAGCTTTTGACGCAAGTACCGGATATAGACGTCCACCAGGTTGGTTTCCCCGATAAAATCATAACCCCACACTTCCGATAAAATGTCTTCCCGCGACTTCTCTTCGTTCTTGTTCTCGACCAGATAAACAAGGAGCTCGAATTCGCGCGGCGTTAGCTCAATAACGATATCCTTGCGGTATACCTTGCGGGTACGCAGCTCGATCGTTAAATCTCCAACCTTGATCAGGTCGGAGCCTTCGGATTCTTTCGGGTACTGCTGGAAGATGCGCAAAATGTTGCGGACGCGGGCGAGCAGCTCTTCCATCGCAAACGGCTTTGTAATATAGTCGTTTGCCCCATGCTCAAATCCGCTGACTTTGTCCGGAACCGTATCTCTCGCCGTCAGCAAAATAACGGGAACCGGATTACCGGCTTGTCTCAGGCGGCGAAGCACTTCGATGCCGTTTAGTTCGGGAAGCATCACATCGAGCAATACCAGCTCCCATTCGCCGGTTGAGGCCATTTCATAACCTGTCCGTCCGTCGGCCGCTGTACCGACCGTATATCCTTCATGCTCTAATTCAAGCTGTAAAATGCGGGAAATACCCGCCTCATCTTCAACTACCAGAACTCGTTCGTTCATGTACGGATGTCACCTGCTTCTAAATATGCTATGGACTCGTATTCATCATAAAGAAGGTTTATTTCAATTGCAAGCAAGGTCAGCGTCCAAACCTGACATGAGCTGCATTCCTTTGCGTTTCTTGCGAAATAAAATCGAGGAGAGGCATCAAGGCTTTCTCCAGCGGTTTGCCCAACCCTTTTACATCCGTTGCCCATTTGCCCCGCCAAATCGCATCCAGGCACTCGGCTGCGGGGAGCAGCGGAACAGCGGCAGCCGGAATTTCGGGCATCATTCCGACCCATTCGCTCCTGCCCGAAAATTTAGCATCCTTGTTGGCTATCCACTTCAGGGAAGCGCCGGCTGCTTTAAGCTTCCCGCTTAATTGCTCCAGCTCCAAAATCCGATCCGCCTTCCATCTGGAAGGATAAGGATCGGCAACGGCCAGAACAAGGTCGGATTGGAGCAGCCATTCCTTATGAGGAATCATTGCTCCGCCGGATACATCGGTAATGGACACGGCAATATCCTTCGCCCTCAAGCGCAGCCGGAGCTTATCCAGCTCATCTCTATTGTCTAGGGTTACCGGATGCTTCTGGGCATGCCACCATACCCCCTGCTCGTTCCAGCTAAAATACCTGTCTTCCAGTTGATCTCGTCCTCTCATATTATTTCGCAGCAACGCCGCCCATTCAGGCCGTTCGGAAGGAAATTCCGCGGCAGCGCAAGGGATTCCGCGAGCCGCAAGCAGCTTTGCCAGAGTAATCGCCACAAACGTCGCCCCCGCTCCGGACGAGACGGGTACAACGGCAATCTTCAACATGCGGCCGATTCCCGAATGGCCTCCCGATACGTGCTTTGACGTTTCAGGAAAACGGGCATGAGTGGCTTTATTAGCCGCCATGCCGGCAAAGACATGCAATTCCTTCTCCACTTCAACCATCGTATTATACCGGTCTTCGATACGAGGCTGAACCATTCTCCACAGCAGATCGGCGAACCCCCTTGGCACATCTGCCCGCAATCCCCGGATAAAGCTGCCGCTTCGGTTCATCATTTCCGCTTGGTTTAAATAGCTCCCTTCACTGAGCAAATAATAGAGCAATGCACCAAACCCGTAGATATCGGTTCGGACCTCGCTCCGTCCCATATGCTGCTCCGGAGCCGCAAAGCCCGGCGTCCCCAACTTCATCGTCGTCTGCGTCTGCAAGGTTGTTCTTGATTTGGCGATTCCGAAATCGATCAGCCGGACATGACCGTTATGTTCTACCATGATATTGGATGGCTTAAGATCGCGATGAATGATTGGCGGAAATTGGCTGTGCAAGTATACAAGCGCCGAGCATATCGGGAGGGCAAGCTTTAATACTTCTCCGAAAGAAAGCTGCCGATTTTGCCGGTTGAACAGCTCCCCCAGCGTCACTCCATGGATATAGTCCATAACGATGGCTTCAGCTCCGTAACCCGTTAACGCGAAGCTGTCCATAATATGAGGCAGATTCGGATGGCTGAGACGCATCAGCACTCTGGCTTCCTCTGAAGCGCGGTCTGAATCCGTCACTTTAATCGCACGAAGCTTTCCTTGGAGCTTCAAATCCTCGGCTGCGTACACCTCTCCCATCCCTCCGCTGCCAAGCTTCCCTACCAGAGCGTACCGTTCGCCGATCACCATTCCGGATTCGAGAGGAATCAACCTGCCTTCATTTTGCATGATAGCAACTCCTTTATGATCATTATTTGCAAAAAAAATCCCGGCTTGAAGCAAAAGTCCCCTTGGACTTCTGTTCAAACCGGGATGCTTTCCCTGTTGTATTCCGTTATATCACGCCTACTGCTTCTTTTCCAGGTACAACGTAATCTCTTCGCGGTTATGGAATAACTGCTTGGCGCGTTTAATGATAAATGCGGTTGAAAAGCGCTCCTTCACCTCGCGTATCGTCTGAAGAGGCTTTTTGTGCATCAATTTTATCGTAATGATAGCCGTGGCACGAGGCGCCAGCGTCTCTTCCAAATCAAGCACCAGACGGCACATCTGCATAGGGCTCCAGCTCATGTCGCAGACAAGCAGATCAAAGGAACCCGGCTTGAATTTGACCTCCGACGCATTCCGTTTCAGGTACGTCAATGCCGGATGTCCGGCCAGCGACGGGTGCATGTCTCCCGGATCAATCGCCGTTACCCGCAGTCCCCGTTCGAGCAGCAAGGATGTCCAGCCGCCGGGCGCCGCTCCAATGTCCACGGCATTCCTGAACGTGGAATAATCAAGCCCAAACTCCCGCTCCGCTTCAAGAAGCTTGAATTTGGCGCGCGAAATTTGCCCTTCCTCCCGCTGAAAGCGGATCGCTCCGCCAGGCCAATCGGACAGCATGTCCTCCGGCCGGCCAAAGCCGATATACAGCTCGCTTTCCGCGGCATAAATGGCAATGATAATATCCGGATGCTGAACGACGGGTTCCGCACCAAGCTCCTCCAATACCGCATCCAGCACAGCCTTTGTGTCCGAAGCGGAATACGGGAATGCCGTCTTGTTCAAGCGGCGGACATGGATGGCCACCTGCTTGTCCTCAAACAGCAGACGCGAACGTCTTATCGTCTCCGAAAGCTCCTGCAGATCATCCGCATTGCCTTTAATCTCTACCGTACGGTCAACAGGCTGCATATGCCGCAGGAAAATCGGCTTGTCCGCCGCAACAGCCGTGGTAACGTCTTCCGCGGACAGCTCGCTGTCGAATAAAAAAGTTTCCCCGGCGGCGAGCTGCGTTACTTTAACGCCGTTTAACAGCCGCCGAAGCTCTTCAATTGCATAAGGGGAATACCCCTGATTAGCCGTACCAATCCATCGGCTCACTTCAACACCTCCGTTGTTACACCAACCCTAAAAACATCTATCATCAACTGCCGGCCGCAATTTCGTCAAGCAGCGAGTCCGGCATTGGCCCGTTCATAATTTTCATTTCAATCGGCGCATGGGACGACAGCATATGATACATGTGCATTCTTCCCGCCGTGCTGGAGGTATGCAGATAGACTGCTTTCGGATAACGGGCGGATTCCACCATATGGCGAACGACCTCATAACCCGTTGGCTCGTTCCAGCCCAGATCATAGTCTAACGACAAGATATCGATGGATTCGGAATCAATCAGAAGCTTGCATTCCTCCGCGTTCCGAGCGAGCACGAAGCCTTTTGGACAAGGACGGTAATCATCCAGATATACATGTATCATTGTTCATGTCCCCCATTCGCGCATCAGGTTTAATTGCCTTCCATAGGTGCCGTCTTCGTCTGAAGGCGTTTCCAGTATAAAAGGAACGTCCGCAAGCGCGGGCACGGACATCAGCCACTTCAATCCTTCTTCGCCGATATGACCGCTCCCAAGCGCCGCATGACGATCCCGCCGCGCGCCAGCCGCAAACATCGAGTCGTTGAAGTGCACGGCCGCCACATGCTCCAGCACCCCTAACGATGCAGCTTTCCGCAGCCATTTCGCGTCCGTCTCCCCATGCCACAAGCCGCTCGCAAACATATGGCAGGTATCCAGGCAAAAAGCCAGCTTCGCAGGCTCGGCGCATAATCCCCGGATTTGGGCCAGCTCCTCGATTGTTGTCCCCATAAACGTATGCTCGCCCGATTGGATCTCAATCAGCAGCTTGGCATGGCCGTTCCACCGGCTCGTCACGTCATTCAGCGATTGAATAATGGACTGGTAGCCGGCAAGCGGTTCTTTCCCCTTATATACGCCAAAATGAACGACAACCCCAATCGAGCCGCAGCTGTTCGCAATATCCAGATCGTTAAGCAGCGATTCAACGGTGCGTTGACGGACTTCCTCCCGATCCGAAGCTAGATTCGTCGGGTAAGGGGAGTGGGCGATGGTTAGAATATCGTACTGCCTGCACAGCTCCGCGCAGCGCTCTGCCTCCCTCCGGTCGAAGGATTTGAGCCCTAGGCTGCGGGGGTTTTTCGGAAAATACTGAAAAGCATTAATGCCGCCCGAATAGGCGGCTTTGGCGGCGGAGGCGTAGCCTTCTTTTATGCTGAGATGACGGCCGATGTACATCGCTCTATTGTTCCTTCTGGCAGACCGGGCACACGAAAGCTTTGCGCGACGAGATCTCGAACTGCTCGATCGCGGTGCCGCAAACAAAGCACGGCTCTCCCCCGCGGTCATATACCTGACAGTGATCGTTGAAACCGCCGGTAACGGTATCTCCAGCTGTTAAAGGCTGCTCCATGTAACCGCCTTTTGAAATCGCTTCCTTTAACACACTATGCATCGATTCATAGACTCGTTCCCATGTTTCGTCTGTCAAGGAAGGAATTTTTGCATCCGGGCGGATTTTTGCCGAGAATGCAATCTCGTCCGCGTAGCAATTGCCGATGCCGGACAGCACATGCTGGTCCACAAGGGCGGTCTTCAGCGCGCCTCTCTTCTTGTCGAAGCGTGCTTTAAAGCGCTCAAGCGTCAATCTTTTATCGAACGGATCCGGTCCAAGCTCGGAGAGCTTCGCATCCGCTTCCTTCACGGACATTAAATGCAGATAGCCGAGACGCAGACCGATAAAATACAAATTGCCCGTCGCAAAGCGGATCGTTACCTGTACGGTACGGTCGGGACGCTCTTCGTCGCCGCCGAAAAAGAGCGTGCCTCCAAGCATCAGATGAAGCACGAGACGTTTGCCGTTATCGAGGTGGAATAACAGATGCTTGCCTCTGCGTTCCACAAACCATATCGTCCGGCCAACCAATTCCGCTTCGAATTGCTCGGCGCTAATGTTAATCGATTTATCGCGGGTAACTTCCGTTCCCGTAATCGGCGAGCCGATAATCAGCTCCGATAATCGTAATCGGTAATGTTCCATTTCCGGTAATTCCGGCATGCATGCTCGCTTCCTTCCTGTCGGCTCTATTGCTTTCTCTTATATCCCGATTGAGGACGAAATATACGAGACCAGCTTATGCAAATCATCGCAAATAACGTCTGGCCTGCAGCCCGCGCGTTCTGCGTAAAAGTCTAGATTATCGCTTGTCGTTAACCCGGTTAACACCAAAATCGTTCCGCAGCCAGAGGCATGACCCGCCGCGATATCGGTTGCAAGGTTATCGCCAATGACCCAAGTCTCATCCGCAGACAGACCAATCCGGCGAAGGGAATAGTCCATTAATATCTTCGACGGCTTGCCGATCAGCGTAGGCTCTTTGCCTCCAGCCGCGGTCAGCATGGCGCCTATCGATCCCGCGCCGGGGAATAAGCCGCCTTCACCCGGCAGCAGCAGATCCGGGTTGGTCAACACGAATTCCGCGCCCTGGTGAATGGATCTAACCGCTCTCGTCAGCTGCTCGTACGACAGCTGCCGGTCCAATCCCTGCAGGACAAATTCCGGCTGCTCCTCGGTAAGCCGCAAGCCCGCTGCTTCAACGGCTTCAATGAGCCCGCTTTCGCCGATGACCAGTACAGAGGCGCCGGGCTTTCGGTTGGCTATGTATTGCGCCGCAGCCTGTGCGGAGGTGCATACCTCGCTCGGCTCGGCGTCGATCCCCATTGTGCGCAGCCGTTCGGCAACGGCTTCCGGGGATACGGTCGAGTTATTCGTCACGAACCGGTAAGGCAGCTTCCATTCCCGAAGCTGCCGGATAAGCTGGTCCGCACCGTCAATACGCTGGGTGCCATGATATAAAGTGCCGTCCAGATCAAGGAGCAAGCCTTTCATCGGCGCTGATTGTTTGTTCATTCCGCAAGCTTCCTTCCCGTCTTGCGCAGAAGCCGCTCCCTCCTCTTGCGAAGGCTTTCGATTTCGGCGCGGCGCTTCGCGTCCCTTCTCCCGAGAGGATCGATAAGCGCCAATTCCAATGCTTCTGACACATATGATAGAGCTGAATCGTAATCCTTCAGCTTATGCTCGTAATACATAGCCAGTTCAGTGCTCGCATTCAAGCCAGCCGACCCATGCTGGACCGACTGTATAACAGCCTTCTGCCACAATAACACAGCTCGCTGCCAATTGCCAGCCTTCTTGTCTCTCGCAGCCAGCATGTTCAGCGTGGCCGCTGCGGTGCGTTCACAGCCTAACGCTGCTTCGAACATAAGCTCCGCACGGCCTTGATGTCCCATCTTCTCCAACCATAAGCCCGTGCGGATCAGTTCTTCCGATTCCGAGGGCATCGGCAGCCGGTAGCCGCCCTCCGCGTTCCCGTTCAACAGATGTCCAAAGCGGATGGACAGACATACCAGCGACAGCATATCAATCTCATTATGCTGATAGACGCCCCGAAGAGGCTCCGGATTGCCGTCGGCCAGAAACTGAAAATACAGCTGCGGCGCAAGCGAGCCGGGCACATCGTCCACCCGCTCGATTCCTAGCCGTTCCTCTTCGACATGGCTTAACCGCAGCGACGCGAGCGTGTTCTTCCAGATGCTGCGGGAAGGGTGCAGAAAATCAAGATGAAGCGGCTCCCATAGCTTCCGATTGTATCCGTGCAAAATGAACCGGGTTTGCATAACCGGCCAGTCGAAGGTTTTGCCGTTATAGCTGACCAGATAGCGGTAGCTGCCTAATTTGCCGTTGAGGTAATAAAGCATCGCCCGCTCCTCGGCGGGGTGGCGGATCACCGCCTGTTCCACGATCAGCTCGGAGCCCGTCCAATAGGCCAGTCCAACCATAAACGGCACATTGCCCGTGCCAACGCCAAGCCCCGTCGTCTCGAGGTCGAGATACAACAGCTGTTCGGCGTTTATTGGCGAATCATGAAATGCCGCCAGTCCGGCCGACGCGGCGGGCAGCTCTCCCAAGCAATGTATGCCATGCTGATGACCGGCAGGGTATGCAAGCCTTCTGATGAGAAAGCTGCCCGCTTCGTTATGAAGCAGTTTCACCCCCATGGAGGACCATTCTTCCGACAAGGTCTCCAGTTTGTCGGAATCCGCGGCAGGCGGCGGCTCCGGTGCTTGCACGGCCGCTGCGGCTTCTTCAGAAGGAGAAGCCGGGCTGCTGCTTCCGCGAAGCCTGTTCATTTTATCGCGAAGACTGCTCATATCCCGTTCTTCCTCCCTTTTTCTAGAGCAACATGCAGATTTATAACATGGATAAGAGCTGTACGCTTTTCTGCTTCCCGTTGATTCCGTCGATTTCGTTTCCGATACATGATGGACATCCATCCTTGCATGAGCATTTTTTGATGAGATTGGCGGCGGCCTGCTTCACATCGTCAAACCGTTTGTACACGTCGTCGGCAAGCCCGATTCCGCCAGGGTAATGGTCATAAATAAAGATCGTCGGCAGACCCGTATGGGCCGCTTTGATCTGGGAAGTAACATGAACGTCGCTCCGGTCGCACATCACCATTACCGGCACGATGTGCTGAATGACGTTGGCGATGCCAAGCAGCAGCTGCTCCAGAACCTTGGTTCCGAGCTCCGGATCGGTATCCTTCAGTTCTAGCCAGGTAGCGCGGGTATGAAGCTCCTGCTCTGGCAGATGGATGGGTCCGGACCCGATATTTTCGAAGGTGGTTAGCTTGATTTTAATGAACCGTAGTACAGAACCAAGAAATAACGCTTTATAATCCCTCCATTAATAGAAGGGATTTTTTCTTTGCGTCCATTCCTTCGACTTCTGTTCCAATACATGAAGGGCATCCATCTTCGCATGGGCAGCGTCGAACTAAGTTTATAGCGGCTGCTTTTATTTCGTCGAATCGCTTATAAACGTCTTCGGCTAACCCGATACCGCCGGGATAATGGTCGTAGATAAAGATCGTCGGCAGCTGCGAATGTTCGGCCCTTATTTGTGAAACTACATGAATGTCGCTACGGTCACACATAACATGTATCGGGACGATATGCCGTATCACATTGGATATGCCCATTAGAAGCTGTTCCAGGGTTTTTGTTTCTAACGTCGGGTCAACCTCTTTTATTTCTATCCAGGTCGCGCTGGTATGCAGTTCTTCTTCGGGCAGTTTTATAGGGCCATAACCAATATTTTCGAAACTCGTTAAACGGATTTTTTTAAACATTGTTGCCATAATATTTACAGCCGCGTCGCCTTGATTAATGGACGTGGTTCGCCTGTTTTCGGTTCGGTCTATGGAAAGGACTTTTAACTTAACGGCCAGGTTCGCGTCGGTGTAATATTCTACATCGACTTCGCGTACGTAGGCCTTTTTATGTTCCCAGTCCAATTTTTCGACTTGAAACTGTACGCCTTCATGTAAGTATATGGCTTCGTCATGTAAAAGGGTCATTGCGCTAAACCGGTCCATTTCACCGATAATCCTTACGTTCGCTACGTCCGATTGGTCGATAATTACGACGTTTTCCTGGGCAGCAGACCGCAGGCTAACTTCATGCGCTGGGAAAGATTGATTCGCCCAGTAGAACGTATCCCCAGCCTGGGTAAGCACTCTTTCTTCTACCAGGTATTCCAGTATGTCGATTATCTCAGCTGGGCCGAATTCATCCCCCTTTTTAAACGGAAGTTCATATGCCGCGCACCGCATATGGTCTACCAGGATTAACAAATTTTCCGGGTTAATGCGCGCCGATTCCGGGGAACGTTCGAAGAAGTATTCGGGATTTTGTACTACATACTGGTCTATAGGCGTATTGCTGGCTACCATTACGACAAGGGCTTCGCCGTGCCTTCTGCCTGCCCGGCCTGCTTGCTGCCAGGTGCTGGCGACGCTGCCCGGATACCCCGACATAATACAGACTTGCAGCTGTCCAATATCTACGCCCAGTTCCAAGGCGTTCGTACTTACGACGCCCAGTATTTCCCCGTTCCGTAAGCCCCGTTCGATTTCCCGGCGCTGGTTCGGCAAATAGCCGCCCCGATAGCCGCGTATGGATTTGGCCCCCAGTTCATTCTTAACCAGTTCCTGCAAATGGCTTAGAATAAGTTCAACCCTTACCCGGCTACGGGCAAAAACGATTGTCTGTACTTTATTAGAAAGAAACTCTTTAGCTAATTGGTTTACTTCGACAGTCGCGCTTTTTCGAAGGTTCAAAGGCTTATTAACGATTGGCGGGTTATAAAATACGAAATGCTTCCTTCCTCTTGGCGCGCCGTTGTCGTCAATTAGCCGCATAGGTTTACCTGTTAGCTGTTCGGCTAGTTCCTTCGGGTTTGCGATTGTCGCAGACGTACATATAAAAAGCGGATTGCTGCCGTAGAATTTGCAGATACGTTGCAACCTACGTATGACGTTTGCTACATGGCTGCCGAAAACGCCCCTGTATGTATGCAGTTCGTCAATAACAATGTATTTTAGATTACTGAATAAGCTTACCCATTTCGTATGGTGCGGCAGAATCGCCGAATGCAGCATATCAGGGTTCGTTATAACGATATGGCCGACGTTCTTAACAATCTGCCGAATTGCTGGGGAAGTGTCTCCGTCATAGGTAAAGCTTTTAATGTCGATTCCCATTTCGGCTATGATTTCGTTCAGTTCGCTTTTTTGGTCTTGCGCCAGGGCTTTCGTCGGGAACAAGTAAAGCGCGCGGCTGGCGTCGTCTTCTGCGATTGCCTGTAGAACAGGAAGGTTATAACATAACGTCTTTCCCGAAGCAGTCGGGGTTACAGCTACGACATTTTCGCCTTTACGAATTGTTTCATATGCCGTGTGTTGGTGACTGTATAACTGTTCAATACCCCTTTTAGCCAGGGCTGCCTTTATCCGTGCGTCTACGCTATCGGGCATGGGTCTTGATTTTGCTTCTATAGGTTCAACTTCGTGCCAGTTGATTACATTTTCGTTAGTTCTTAATCCTTCTATTAATTGAGAAAGATTTTTCTTTCGCAGCATAATACCACTCCTTACCTAGAACGACTGTTCCCCTCATTATATATGTTCCCGACAAAATAAAAAAAGCCCTTTTTTTAACAGGCTTTTTTCTTCGGTCTATGCTATTTCGAATTCCTGTTCGCAGCCCTGGCATACAGCTACCGTGCTTACTTCTGTTTCCCCGGTTATTGTGTGTTTCTTTGTTACCCGGAAGCGGTCGAATAGTTCCGTTTCCCGGCAGCTGCGGCAGTACCCGGTAACAGTCACCAGGTAGACGCGGCTTACTTGTTCCAGGTTATCGGTCAAGCCTGGCCCCCGAAAACTTCGTCGGCAATACGGGCAAATAACGCCCGGCGTTCTGTTCGATTAAGTTTGGGGATTATAGCACGAAGCCCGACAAAAATATCTTCCAACGGTTCAACCTTAGCAGCTTTAGTATTCAACGATTTGACAGCCAGCTGCTGCTTCGCTGCTTCTTCTTCCGCAGCCCATATTTTTACTTCTTCCTTGTTATCATGCCTTCGCAGGAAATACGGCGCATATTTGCCGCTCACCTTAAAACTTTCGCCGTCCGCTGTTTCGTAAAATTGGTATATGCCGCCAACGCTAGCTGCTACCAGGGGCTTGTCATACAATCCGTAGCTATCTGAGCCTACCACTCCCCAAGCATATACGCGCTTACCTTTACTTACCCTTATCCCTTTGAATACCCATTCCTTCGGGATTACATTTTCTTCGGACATTTCCCTGGCCCCCTACCTAATAAAAATTAAGCAAATACCGTTTTACGGCAGTAGCGGCATTTCCCACATGTCACAGCACTAGGTTCCTGGTCTGCTATTGTTTCTGGGTCGATTGTTCCAGCCAGACCACAGCCAGTGGAATTTTTGCTTCCCGGTTCATAAAGGTGTACTTTCGGGTTCCCTTGGTAGCGTACCGTCTTTACGGTTGTGGGCTTATGCTTATTAGCTACTTCATCGAAAGTTGCGTCGAAATGGCGCATAATGCCGTCAGCAATATCGCTCTCCGGTTGTTTCACTACAGGGGCAGCTGCGATACTGGCCGACAATTCCCCCCAGCCCAGCAATTCCAGCAGTGCCTTCGCTTTCGCCGCCTTGTCCGGGTTCGCAGCCATATAAAGGGGTATCATTTCTTCTAGCAGTTCGCGCTGGCCGAATTCCGGGCCGTTCGCTTTCGCCAGGGCGTCCAACAGCGCCCGCGTTTCGCTGCCTACCTTCGTACTGTAAACTACCAGGGTCTTACCTTCTGCGATTCGTTTACCTTTAGCCATTTAGCAACCCGCTTTCGTACATTATAATGTAGTAACTCTTAATCACTATTATACTAGTAAAGATAACTTGAAGTAAAGACTTCTACAGAGAACGATTAACGGGGGACTGCATATATAAATTCAGCAATTCGAAAGGGGGGTATCTTTAGATAAAAAACGAAAGCCGGGAAAGTGTACTAGAAAAGTACCCCCCCGGCAAATTACAGCGGTCTTATATTAAAAGTCCAAAAGAGAAGAAGAAAAGAGTAATTCTATATACTTAATAAATACTATTAATAACTATATATATAATAATAAATTTTATTTATATATTATATATTTATATTATATATATGTATTTTAGCGCTGGAAGTCTTTACAGCCAGGTTTGCAGCTTTTCGAAGTCCTTCCCAGTTGCCTTTACGTATAATCGCTGGCCGTCTTCGAAAGTTATTACGGCTGTACTGGCGTCCTTCTTTCGGCCCCCGATTGCTGCCCCGGCTAATAGGCCTATGCCCCCGGTAAGCGCGCCGCCTATAATTGCCCCAGCTGCTGCTTTTCCAGCGCTTCGGGTTGCGGCTTCTTGCCAGTCCAGCCCGGCAACTGATAGCGTCGAAGAAGAAAATAAGCCTGTTTTGAATTTCAGCGTACCCGGCTTATCCCCCTTATCTATGTATACTTCTTTCCCTTTTACATGCTTACAGCCTGTTACGATTTTCAATCTAAGCGACATAATACCTAGTCCCTTCCTGATATTTCCTATATTGTACCTGGATTGTCCCCTACAGACAACAGAAAACGAAAAAAGGCCCGCTGGGGGCCTTTTGTTTCTAATATATCCGCTTAAAGTTTTCTTCGTCTTCGGCGGCTGTGCTGTTCCAATTCGGGGAAATCAGCAGCTTTGCCTGGGTGACGTCGCCAATCCTTACGGCCTTCTGTATTTCGCTTATGCGGTAATGGCGCTGCTTATCATGAATGGATACCAGGGCAAGCTGTGAAAGAATAACCAGCTGACCGTCTGTCTTGTCGGCGCTAAAAAGGCCCTTTGCATAATTCTCTACTGCCTGCTTCATGTACTTATCGATAAATTGCTGCGTTGCTCGTTTATTCATACTGTTGCCCCCCTACTAGTTTAGTACCTATTTCGATAGTTCTGCTATGGTCGATACGTTCCTGGACATAGCCCCTGGCGCGGCAAAAGTCCTCCACTTCCTTCCAGGTTAAATACGGGTTATAAGGTTCCTGCATAAGAAGCGGAAGTACAGCCAGCTTAAACCCTAGCGTATTTGGGTTTAGTATATGATCGGTTGGAATAACTGGTAGCCGATAATGGTAACGCATTTCGTAGATTACTGCTACTTTCTGCCCCTGCTGTACTTCTGCCTGGTATGCCATAGCCTGGAAGAAGTTCATATTTTCGCAGCTTCCCGCGTACCTTCCGTCCTGGTAATAAACGAACACCATAAAAAGTACATCCCTTAGTTGTTCAAATTGTTTTGGTGTTACCCTACGCTTATTTCTCTTATTCATTTCGTCCAGTCCCTTCGATTACTAATATTATAAAGGGGCCAAAGCCCCCGGCTTTCTACTTCATTTTCGGCGCTACAGGGACGATAAGCCATTTACCCGGTACAATGCGGTATTTGGGGTTCGTGTCTAGCACTTCGTAAGCTTCCGGGTCAAGCCCCAGCCCCTGCAATTCTTCCGGGGTCTTTACGAAAGTTCCGTCATTAAGTTGGTTACGTGCTTTCTGCGCCAGTACCTGGCTGCCGCTAAACGCCTTCGCCTTGACCATCTTGCCGCAGTCCGAAGCCCATACTACCGCATGGCTGTAGGTGCGGTCAGTCGTGCGCGTTACCTCTACCCCGTTTACTGTCGCTGCGTATACCGTTTTCGCCATTTTGTCACCCTCATTTCGTTTATTTCGTTACCTATAGATAACATTATACACAGATAACAAAAAGAAGTAAAGATATCTTTACTGATATCTTGTTAATATTTATCCATTGATTGTTCTAATGGGTCTATGCGATAATCCTACTATTTCCTTCCTCTCGTAAAGGTAGCTTTATTTGCGGGTAGGTCGAAGGTTGTAATTTCTTGACGAAAATTCTGGAAAATTATATTATGTAAAGGTTGGTGCTTGTAATCTGTGGATAACAACATGAACAGTCAGAATCGAATTGAACAGTTCGAACATGGACTAGAAAAGGCCCTGGCGAAAACCCATAAAAACATTATGGGGCGCGGCCCAATTCAAACCGAAGTCCGAATCGTCGGAAATGCTGTATTTACCCGATTCGAAACCGAATTAATAGGGTCGGAAAAACTTTTGCTGGGTTTCCTTAATGAAAATCGACATACATACAGCTATTTCGAGTATCTACGGGGTATCTCCATTCCTATCTACGAACGAATGTTTACGAGAATTAACAAGTTGCTGCGCATCACAGGAATGGAATTTCGTGTAGACGATAACTACACTTTCATGCTGATTACGCTTAGTAGTGATTTGAGATTACTAATCGAAAGCGGCGCAGCTAATGAACCTCCTAATATCGAAGATACGGCAAACTTAACCATATAACTTACCCCTGGCAACGTAAGTGACGAACGACGCGGGCCTGGGTCAATAAGCATTGGCAACTTAAGTGACGAACGATAAGGGTCGGTGAAGTAGATATACTTTGCTGGTTTTTGTTGTATCGAACAACCAAGGTTTTCATTAAGGGGGATAATTAAAGTGGCGAACATCGTAGAAAGTATCGAAGTTCTTACTTCGGCACATAGCAAACTAATTCAAGCGGAAAGGCTGCTGGCACTTAACATCCAGGTCATGCAACAGTTGCAGCTACATGTCGCCGAAGACATTGCAGCGGTTGAACACGAAATAGCAGCTGCTCAACAAGGTTACGTACAGGCTGTTTAAATTCGAAGTTCATTCTTATATCGTTAACTCTACGGGGGCGTAGAGGCCGGGCCGAAGTAAACCTGATTTTTAGGTTTACTTTGGCCTTTTCTTTAAACGGAAACCGAATTCATATAAGGCGCGCGGGTCACAACCCAGCACGTTTGCAAGAATGAAGGCATTTTTCAGCATTAATACCCGTTCATTCGTTTCCCATTGGGATATTTGCCGAAAATCGAAGTTCGTTTTATCGGCAAGCTGCTGCTGTGTCCAACCTTTTTCGGTTCTCCGTTCGTAGAGAAGGCAGCGGCCCAATTCTGTGTCCATGCTGCGCCCCCGTAACGGTATGAAGTTTTCAATGAGCTTTATTTTAACATAGAGCGCAGCAAAGCGGCGAATAAATTAAAAAGCCCCCAGCCCGCAGGCCAGGGGTGAAGTCGAAGGGGTAAACTTCCCGGCATTGGGGCAACGCCCGCCGCCAGGATTACTTCGTATTAGTTTCGGTATTTCCAAACGTACTGTAAATACCGGCGCCCAGCAGGACGTAATTAACCAGGTCTACGTACAGCTGGTACGTCCCGGCGTCCGGGGCTACGTTGTACCTAACCAGCAGCTGGTACAGGCCCGAAGCCAGGGCCGCCAAAAATAGAGGGTTTTTAAGGCGTTTAATTAGTGCGTCGCGCTGTTTCTTCGTCATACTTTCAGCCCCTTTTCTTTGCGGTATTGAATAGTAATAGCCCTCCAAAAATCAACGCTTCCCGTTTTAGGGGACATGTACGGCCCATAGTAGGCTGCCGCTTCCTTCGCCCATTCAGGGGCTGGAATGTCGCGGGTGTTTTCCAGGTCTTTGATTTTTTCAGTCTGTGCATTTAGCGTTTTAAGAATAGTAGCGTTAGATGTTTTCAGCGCTTCCAGTTCGGCGCGTTCTGCTGCTGTCATTGGTTCGTCCTCCTTAAATGCGGAATACAGCGCCTGCCAGGGGAATTTTGGCCCAGGGCAGTACGGCTTACGTACCGGATCAATTTGAAAATGGCCTACTACGGTGTAACTGTTAAGCGGGAAACGCGCCGATTCGCCCCAGATACGGGCTACTTCGTCGGCTATAAACTTATGAAGCCATACGCTGGCCGCCAGTTGGGCTTCGGTAAGCTGGCCGTCTGTCCCTTCGTGTTCAATGCCTACCAGGAATTTATTCGGATTAATAAAACCCCTAGCACATTTGTCCTTAACAATTTGCGCGGTTACTTTTGGCAGGCTTGCAGCGGTAATTCCTTGCGTCCATGCCATTCGGCGAATATCTACGTACTGGTCGATTTCGCCCGTTTTACTTACGCCGAAGTGCGCGCTACTTACGTCGTTACCTGCGCTAGTAAACCAACTACGCATACTAGACATACTGCCGCCGCTAATATGGTCGCATATCCCAATAGGTACGTAACCTTCGCGGCTACTGCTGTTCGTATGTTCATTTCCCCGTTGTACGATTTGCATTAAGCCCCGCCCCCTTTCGTTAGCAAATAACCTATAGCGGCAGCTATGGTTAGCTTAACGACGTCCCTAATTAGTTCCGTCGTCTTGCTATATTGCTTGCTGCGTTCTTGCTGGCCGCCCTTCGTCATGCTTTGCAGCAGCTTCGCGCTGTCCTGGGTCATTTGCCCGAATATCGTAAGGATTCGGCTTTCGAAGCCGTCGAAGCGCGTTACGACGGTTTCTACCAGCGTATGCGTCTTCGTTTGGTAGTTCTGTAAGGTTTGCAGCTGCGTATCCAGCCGCGTATAGTTTTCTTCCAGTCGTTCCATTCGGCGCTTCGCTTCCATACTTTCGGCGTTTAGCCTGGCGATATGTTCCCCGTATTCTTCTGGTGCCGGTATCCGCGTCGTATTGCTCAAATTATCCCCTGCCCCTCTTGGCAATAGTAAAGCCCCGCTATGCACGGGGCTTTCACTTTTGGTTAAATTTATCAATAGAAATTACTTTTGGTTTACGGCCTATGTTAATTTGTACCCACTTACATAAATTTGGGTAAAAGCATTTTGTGCCCCGTTCTTTACGATTATGGAACCATCAACCGGGTTCATGATGCAATCCCCGCCCGAATCAAACGAATTGCTATAACCGGCATTCGGGATAATTTGCGTAGACAGCAGGTTTCCGTTTGAGTCATATACTTTTGACGTCCCGTTTTTCATTGTGAACAAACCGCCGTCCTTCGTTTTGGTTGCCGTATAGGTTGTACCGTTGATAAAATCGGGGACCTCTTGCGGCACCCATATTTGCGTTATGCTTATTGCGCTTGGGTCGAAGTCATATACAACGCCGCCAGACCAAGCCGTACTTCCCACAAAGAAACGTGTTTTGCTCCCATTCTGTCCTATTCTTGTTAACCAGGTCTGCCCGCCACTAGACCCTTTTGACGGCACAAATAGGTCACCACTAATCGTTGAGCCAGATGAATTGATATACTTGATACCCCCGCCATCGTATGCAAGTACCCCGCCGTCATAGGTTTCAATCCCAGCGCGGCAATAACCCACATTCGCCTTAGACCAAGTAGTGGTCCCCGTAGAAAGATTAATTTTCGATAGGGTGTAGTTATTGCTTGCGTCCATCACGTAGACGCTGTTTGATGTACTGTCTAACCCACCTGTCCACACATAAGCCCCGGACGGTTTTGTTATAGACGTAACCGTGCCATTTTGTTGCAAGATATAGATTTTAACGCCCTCTGTGCCGCCGTTATTTCCGAAGTATAAAAACTTGTCTCCAACCGCTGTTAAATAAGCACTCCAAGACGAACCGGCTTGATTATACGTTTTCGTGATAATGAGATTTCCTTGTGGGTCGTACAAGTTTATGTCGGTCGTGGTTTGTGACGTATATTGGTACACCGCCATGTAGCCGTTGGAATTGAAAACCGCATACGAACCTAACATACTTCTAAGGTTCATAAGGGGCTTTCCGCCGGTTTTAGAAACAGGCACCGTCTCCCCTGTTGCATACGCATCCAAGGTCCCGTTAACTAAATAATTAGTTCCCGCCGAAAACTTCTTCCCTAGCCTTACATCGGAAGGGGTGGCATCGCCGCCCAACAGTATGATTGCCATTAGTTTACACCCCCACAATTGAAGCCGATGCATAAACGCGGCTTGCTGTGCCTGCTGTGACTTTAACAGTGATTGCCGTACCTGAAACAGCATTAATGAATACCGGCAATAGGCTATTACTGCCTACAGCTGTTGATTGGTTGTTCAACAATGTTGTTGTTTGCGCACCCGACGCGTCGGCATAGTTCACTGTGACGGTTACGTTAGTTGCACCCGTAACAACACGCATATAGACGCCAATCAAATAATTCCCTTGCGCTGGCGGCGTATATGTCGCAATCGTTGTTGCCGCCGTCGTTGACAGCAAATATTCGGAAACCTTACTTGCTGATAATGCAAAGTCATTTGCGTGTTTTCCGTCCAGCATGTCAACGTTTAAGTTGGCTACGGCGGTCGTGGAAGCCACCGTAAACGGCGCCGTGCCCGTTGCTACTGTTGACGTTAGGGTCCTGAAGGATGAATTACCTGCGCCATCGTCCACTGTCGTGTTTTTGGTATACAGATATTCGACATATGAGGACGTAAACGTGGACCCTTCCCCGATTGGCAATGTAGCTACGTACGGTTGATTTTCCAGCCAAGTGCATGTAAAATTTTGGGCCTGCTCATGGTACGGCTCAAGGCAAATGTTGTTATAGCTGGACGTATTCTTGACGTACAGGTCAACCACAAGCGGATTAAGTGTCGCTACAACGGCAGAGAAAACATCACCCTTGAAATTATTTGCATGCGCCGCCTCAGACACGAATAATTCCACAAAAGGATTATTACCAAGCGCCGCTTGTAACTTAACCCTTATGAATAGCTCACAGCGCGGCACCGTTGCGGCTCCAGTACCAATGCCTAGAACGCTTATTTTTGCTGCGTAATCTGAATATTGCTGGTTCGTCGTAAGGGTTGCAATCTTGGTGTATTGGTTTTGATATACGCCTGCCGTGGCCTGTGATACGTACCCTTTTGCTGTCGTTACCTTGGCCCCTAATTTACCGGCTACGGATACGTCACCAGTGAAGCTAGGACTTGCGATTGGTGCGTAATACGAACCGTGTTGGCCGTCCAATAAATCCGCGTTTAAGTTGGTTACTACGGTTGTAGACGATACAACAAACGGTGATGTGCCCGTGGCTTGCGTAGATTGGAAGCGCGGGGCGCTCATTGTTGCATTGATAGACAAACCGCCTACTGCCAAGCCTGTGCCGCGTGAAATTGTCAAGGCTGTGTTGCCGCTTGCTCCTGCATCAGTTGCCGTTCTGATTTGAAGACTCTTGCCGTCTGCGACAATCCACCATCGTTTTTCGTCTGCCCCTGCTTGGTCACTTTCGTAAAGATCAATAATTGGCGCGCCGTTAGATATGGCTATGTTACCATTCGCTTTGAAATTGCCGTACATCTCGACACCATTAGAAAACGCCGCCGTTCTTGCGCCGCTTGCGCTATACGTATTCAAGTACAACGTATTTGCATCCCAACCACTAAAAGCACCTAATACCATGTTTCCAATGGAATAGCCACGGTCCCCCGATGATTTGGAAGCATTGAAACCCCCGCCTGTTGCCGTACCACTTACCCATGTCGGACTGGCTGTCGTCCGCACGTCTTGGTCCAAGTGATAACCGTCCACCATATCGACATTAAGATTAGGTACTACCGTCGAACTAACTGTAGTCATAGGCGCCGTACCGTCAGCAACCGTAGAAATAAATTGACCGGCCTTCATTTTTCCCGATTGTGTGCCGCCAACTTGTACCGTGTAATCCTGAAGCGTCGTGCTATTCTTGGTGATTGTAAAAATGTCGTCGCCAGAACCGGCAGGGCCGTGGACGTATGTGGACCCGGTTGTGCCTGCGCTCAGAGCAGAGAAACGTAAGCCACCGTTATAGCTGTCAATCTGAAGGCGGGCGTTAGTCCCCGTAACGTTAACGGTTCCGCTGAATGTCGGGCTGGCTGTCGGTGCGTAGTATGACCCGTGTTGGCCGTCCAATAAATCGGCGTTCAGATTTGTTACTACTGTGGTACTTGCTACGGTTAACGGTGCCGTGCCCGTCGCTTGTGTGAACGTTGCCCGGACAAAAGAAGGGCTGCTGGTCGTATTTACAGCCTGGTTCAATCTACCGTTTACGGTTTCTAAGCTGATAGCCGGGGCTGTGTACCAGTTCGACTTCCCGGTTATTTTCTTTACCATGTTCCCTAATTTAGAAAACATATTCGAAATTGTATCAGCCCCGGTAGCAGCTTCTACCGTGTCGTCAATGCTTCGGTTCCCTACTACTGCGTCAATAGCGGCCCCAGCAGCAAGCTGTCCGCTGCCTACTGTATTGTCGGCCAGTTGAGCAGCTGTTACTGTTTTAAGGGCGATCTGTGCGGCTGTTATCGTATTATCGGCCAACTGCGCGGCTGTTACTGCTTTTGCTGCCAGGCCAGCGGTTCCGATTTTAGGGCCGTTTCCAGCTGTACCGTCGTGGCTGTGCCCTGTGGTTCCGCTAAATTTATTGTCTAGCTTTACCCAGTTATCCCGCAGCATGGTATCCGTGTTAAAACTGTTGGCCCCATCAGTCGCAGTATTCGGGTAATACAGCGCCAGATTCGTAGTGGTTGACATTTACCCCACCCCTTTCCTAAATGGCGCCGAATGGCGCGAAGTTTAAAAGCTTCGTTGAGTTCAGCGTATTTATTGTCATAGCGTTTATTTCGCTTACTTTAAGAAACTTAAAGCTGAATGTCTTACCCAGGTGAGCATGTATAATATTTTCTACCGCGTCATTTACGTCGGCTATCTTTTCTGGGACACCATATGGGCCATTGAATTTTATAAGTACCTGGCTGTTTGCTAGGTCTATCGAAACGTCTACTTGCCCGTTAACAAAGGATTCGCAGACAGTTTTAATAAGGGCCGACGAGAAGTTACCTGGGCTTCGCCAGCTGGATAATATCCGTCCCCGCCTAGTTTCGTAGCTATCGGATTCTATTACCGGGATTCGCAGCGCTTCTTCGTAGTATTTCAGCCCCCAGGTCGCCGACTTTATGCGCAGCTGCGCTTTAAGGTCGGCGTTCTTTGTCGATATGCTATCGTATTCGTCGCCCTGAACGGTCTGGATTTTTTTATAAATAGCGCTCGTTTCGTAGTAATCCGGGGCTTGACTTAGCATACGGTCTACGCGTTCGGTCATAATCCTGTCACCGTCCCCATTGTAGGGGCTTGCGTTGCGGTTAAGGCTATATCCGCCGACGCTCCGTTAATGGTTATGCTGGTAAAGTTACTTACCCCTTCTGTGAATGTTAACAGCCCGAAAATTTGATTATATGAGACTGGTAGAGGGTTCTTCGAAACCGCGTCTACTTCGAATACCAGGCCTTTAAGATAAGCCTTTACCGAAGCTTCGAAAGTCGTTTTAACGGTTGCCGGTATGGCCCCGGTCTTGTACTGTATCCCGATTACGGTAATGTTAACTACCAGGTTATCGGCTGCGGCTACGGTACAAGCATTACCCATAGGGGCCTTCCCTTCACCCCGGCCAGCAGCTGCTGGGTCCATGTATGCCTGGGTATCAGCGACTACCTGGGACGAAGCCGGGGCGAAGTCGTTACCTACCAGAATAACCTTCGATGTATTGACGCCCGCCCAGCGCGGTATGCATTTTGCTTTACCGACGCCAGAGACTTCCTGCGCCCAGCGTACCAGGTCGTTTTTATTTCCCCCGGTGTCCGGGTGCGTTACCTTGAAGTCGTACCGCTTCCAGGCTTCTTCGTCCGTTTCCGTATCACGCGCCAGGACTGTAGTTCCCTGGTCGTTAATAATCCGAACGCCTGGAATGGTAGGCTGTAAAACGAATTGGCTGCCCGTTGCCAGATTGCCTATCGTTCCGGCTGCTTGGCATGTTACCGTTACGGTTTTCGCTGTACTGGTCGTCCATGTTGTCGCGGCGTCCGTCGTAAATTGCAGCGGTTGCCCTTCGTTGTCCAGTACGACAGCATATAGCAGTTGCCCGGCTGGAATAGTTATGCCTGCGTCGGCTGTAATAAGTAATGCGCGCTTATTCTTTGTGGCCTGTATCCGCGTCAACCCGACGTCGTACAGGCAGTCGTCCATATCCAACCCCGTAGCGTACCGGGCGAAGCGGCTAGCTAGAATGTTATCCTGGTTAATTTGCAGCTGTTTGATTTCAGCGGGTGACGGCGCTACTGCGTCGTACATGAAGTCGCCGGGTTCGGTCCGCCAGCCATCGGCTTCTACTTTCGCTAGCATCCTGTCACGTATCGCCGTTTCAGTTTCTTCGTACACTGGCTGAAAATTATTTCGTGCCATGAATAATCCTCCTTTCTATGCGCTAAATGTTACGGCGGTCGTCCCGTAGATATGGTCGATAGTCGCCGTTATTACCGCTTCGTCCATCCGTTGCCGGGCTACGGAAATGTCGCTTATGTTACTTATCCAGGGGTCGTATATAATTGCTTCCCGAATGGCCCGTTCCAGTTCCGACGCTTTCGCTACCGGCGGAAGGTCAGAAGCTCGGATAGCGTCCGCGTCGCTGCCGTAGATATGGCCCAGGCTTCCAGGTACTTCCGGGTCAGCGGCGTAAATTAAAAAAAGCCCGCGAATGGTCGCCTGGGCTTTCAATACTATTTGTTCTACGGCTTCCGCGCCTGTGGCCGTTTTAACCCGGCCCGTTAAGTCGGTTGCGAATTCGCCCGCCTGCCAATCAAAAACGGGTGTTTTTCGCTGGTCTTTTACTGCCATTAACTACACCCCCTTAATATTTGTTCAGCACGACATAGGCTACTGCGTTACCGTTCCAGGTCGGCGCAATCGCTACCCGGTCACCGCTTACCAGCGTTAGCTCGTACGGTTTTGAAACGCTGTAGGTCGCAGCCATACCGTCGGGCTTGCAGCTGTTGGCGCTTTGCATAGTCGCCATAACCAGGCCGCCGTTCAGCTTCCCCAGGATTGCCCAGCGGTTGCTGCCGCCCTGGCCGCCGACTATCGGCAGCGCCAGCAGCGTATCACCTTCCCTTAACGGGTAGCAATCTACTGGGACTTCAAAAATATCCAGCCCCAAGGCCAACTTCGTACCTTGCATTACAAAGGTAATAGGGTCGGGGTCAGAAGTCTTTACTACTACCGTATATAGCCCTGCTGCCTTGCTACCTCCCCGGCTCAGCCCGGCCAACGTTTGCAGTAGCGCCAGCTTCTTGTCTGTTTGTCCCATCCTTACCCACCCCCTTATTATTTCTTCGCGTCGCTTGCGTATTTGTCGATTAGCGCCTGCATTTCCGGGCTATAGGTTGCATTTTCGCTTACACCCTTCCCAGGCTTCGTTGCGCTGCCTACTGTGGCTTTCTGTATCTGCTTACCGTCCGGGGTGTATTCCTTCGCGTCCTTTTCGGCGCTATCGAACGGCGCAGCAGGAAGGCCCGGCGCGGCTTCGACGTCCATTACTAGCCCGATACGTCGGCTGCTCATGAAGGTATGTTCTACCCGACGGATATAGTAAGGCCCCAGCGCCATACTTACGCCGTCTTCCACGTAGATAACGTCGCCTACATGGAAAATTGGCATTACCAGGTCATCGTTAACGCCTTCTATACCTATGGTCGCCTTAACCTTATTACCTTCTTTCAGCATGGCCGCCGCATCCTGGGCCATTGTCGCCGCTTTGTCCTTGTCCACTTCTTCGAAGCGTGTACGCGGGCCGAAGTCAGCTATGGCCTGGCTATCGTACTGCGTTATCGTCTTCCCGGTTTCACGGTTAATCAGCTTAACGACGTTATACAGGTCTTCCAGGCTTTCTTCGTACCGGGCGTTTGTCATATTAACGCCGCGCTGGAAGGCCCACATTATGGAAGGAAGTTTTCGTTCGAAGATAACAGCCCCGAAGCTCTCTAAGGAAGGGTCGAAACGTAGCCAATATTTCTTCCCTCCGCCCTGGGCGGTCTTTACCAGGCCGTCTGTTATTACCTGGTCGCCAGCTGCCGCCTTATAAAAAGACGCGGGAAGCGTTACCCCTGTAGGGGCTATCTTCCCGCGCGCTACGCCGACGTTTTTTAGCACTTCTTCGGCCCGCTGGCTGGCCGTCAGTCCCGCGCTAAAGTAATAGTCGTCGGGGTTTTTGGTTAGGAAGTACAGCGGGTCGTAAGCTTTGTACGCCATCATGCCCCGCGCTTCCCGGCCCCGAATTTCCAGGAAGCCGAAGAATTCGCGCTTATCGCCTACAAATAATTCGACTTGCTGCCCCAAGTAGTTTTCTAGGCCGTCGGCTTTTTGCAGCTGAAAGTCTAGCGTACGGCAAGCCGCCCCTATGTCGTCCATAATACGGGGCGGGGCCGATAGCAGCGGCGCGACGTCCTGGCTATTGATTATCAGGCGTATACTCATACCTTATAAACCTGGCCCGGGTAAATTAAATTCGGATTCGGCCCGATTACCGCTATGTTATCGTTATAGATTTCCCGCCAGGGCTTCGGTACTTTCTTGCCGATAATCGTAAGCGTATCGCCAGCGACGACGGTATAAGTGTCGGCCTTCGGCGTAGCTGTTGGCGCCGGTCGGTTGGCTGCTGTCTTCCCGGTTACTACCGTTCCGTCAGGCCGTACCTTATTCGGTGTCAGCTTCTTTAATTCTTTGAAGTAGACGCTGTAGTATAGGTCGCCTTCCGCTCCCCGCAGTTTCGGCTTAAACGATTGTAAGTACATGGTCTTATTTACGCCGAAGGCGGCAATAATCACCTGTAAGCTGGTTCCATTATCCTTCCAGGTCGAAAACTGGCTACGGTAATCCAGCGGTTTTTTAAGCAGCGCCGGGCCGACGGCGCAGTAGCTAGAGTCGTGCCGGGCCGGAAAGAACGATTCCCAGCCGATGCCGTCCAATTCTACCCCTGCGGGTATATCGACGCTTCCCAGGTCTAATATATCTACGGTTATCGGCTTTTGGTCGCCGTCGTCGTAGGCAATTTCGCCCGTTGTTGGCAGTACCGGGATGGTTAAACTTTTCCCGGTTTCGTTGTCCTTAATGGTTATTTCTACTACGATGCCCGGCAGCGTCATATCAGCGCCTCCTTATCTGCCGACGTTAAGATAGCAGCCGCTTCCTTAACCCGCGTATACAGTTCGTCAATAAATTTGTCTACCAGGTCGTCGGCGTCTTCGCCAGGCTGCTGATGGATTGTAACCGCCCCTACCAAGCTACCTACATTTACGTCGCCGCCAGCCTTCGCAGACGGTGGCGTAGCGACGCCTACCTGGGTCGGTGCTATATTCGTCGGGGCTGCGCTAAACGACGCAGCAGGGGCCAGCTGCGGGCCTGTGGCTGTCGCCGATACATTAAGCCCCAAGTTCGTACCCGCGAAGGCATTGCTTACGGCGTCCTGTAAAGCGCCTTGTTTTTTATTTACGCCAGTCGCTAGGGTCGTCATTACTGCGCCCCCGCTGTAGGTCAATTCGGAAAGCGGCCCTTTTTTCGCGTCAGAGAAAGGAAGGAATTTTCTTACTTCCCCCAGTATATTCTTAACGGCGTTTATCGGGGCCATAGCCATAGACTTAATCCCATCTACCAGCGTCGTAATAATAGCCTTACCCGAATCGTAGAACAGACTACCCAACCCTTTAAGGAAGTCTATAATACCATTCCATATTCCTTCGAAAATGCTTTTAATGCCGCCCCAGGCCATCTGCCAATCTCCCGTAAGGATACCCAGCGCCGTCTGTATGATTCCGCTAATTATCGCCCAGGCAATTTCGATAACGCTGCAAATTGTATTCCAGACGAATTTTACGACGGCCATAATAACGCCTAAAGCACCCGAAATAATGCTAAATATGACTTGTAATGCGGCCATGATATACGGCCCCAGGGCCGACCATAGGAAACGAATTACACCAAACGCGACGGTAATAATTTTGAGAATAGCGGGCCATATGATAGCAAACCAGTTAAGTACCTTCGTGAAAGCCCCCATAATCGACGTAGCGATAGCTGTAACGACTGGAATTACAGCGGCTGCTACTTGCAGCAGCAGCTTCCATATCAGTATAACGATAGGCCATAAAATTTTGGTTACGGCCCAGGCTACCGCGCCAATGAGTACCATTATCGTAGGCATTACGGCTTTGAAGAATTTATAAAGCGCTGCGGCCAGCGGTACAGCTGCGGCCCATATCTTAGCGAAGGCGTCCTGTACGACGGTAAGCAACTGCTTCGCGGCAGGTAGTATGTTCGTCTTTACCATGTTCCAGGTGTCCAGCATCGTATCTTTAATAGCGGGCCAGTATTTCTTCGCGGTTGCTACCAAAAACTTAAAACCGTTAACTAGGTTGGTAATTACGACGGTAGCTACCGCCTTAATAGTCGGCCAGTATTTTATGGCCTGGGCTTGCAGCCAGGCGAACGCTTCCCCGGCCATTTTCGCTAGCTGCTTAAAAGCGGCGATAGCTTTAGCGATAAACGCCTGCGTACCGTCCGACTTATACCAGGCCTGCATGGCTGAAAACCAGCCCGCTAGCTTCTGCTTCGTTCCTTCGATACCGCCGTTCATCTTAATAAAAAGGCCTATAGCAAGCCCCAGGGCTAGTATCAGCCAGCCTATCGGATTAGTAAGCATGGCAGCGTTCATAAGACGCAAAGCGACGGTCGATACCATTGTCGCCGTCTTCATAGCGCCCATAACCGCGACTAACGCGCCTATAGCAATCGCTACGCCTTCTACGAATGGCTTAATGTTGTCCCAATTCTTCTGTATATACTTGAAAACTGGGGCACTTACCTTCTTAACCATACCGAACGCCCAGGCTACCGTATTCCCAATGTACCCGAAGACGTTCCCGACAACGGTACCGGCCTTGTGTACGTTAGAGATAAAACGGTCGATAGTCCCGCTGTCCTGTAATTCATTCAGCGTACCCAGGAATTTACCTAACTGCGCCTTCGCCCTTTCAAATAGCGGTTGCCCCAGCCGTCGACCCAACGTACCCATGAAATCCTGGGCGTTCGATAACATGCCTTTAAAGCTTTTCGCCTGCATAGCCATACCGCCCTGGAATCGTTTTTCCATTAGCGAGAATAGCGCAGCATTAAAGGCTTTCATATCGGTTATCGTACCTTTGCTATCTATGGGGTTCGCGCCCAAGGCTTTCGCCTGGTCTTGTATCATTTTTTTCGTTATACCGAATTCTTTCAGCCGTTCCAGTTCCCCGGTCTGTGCATCTGCTACGGCTTCAACCGCTTGCATAAGGTCTTTACCCATGACACTAGCCATATCGCCGACTATTCCCAGCGTTTTCTGTGCGCTGATTCCGTAAGCAGACATACGGGTAGTCGCTTCGACTACTTGCGGAATCTCGAAAGGGGTCTGCGCAGCGAATTTATTGGCCCAGGCCAGGGTCTTCGTCGCTTCTTCGGCGCTTCCCATTACAACAGTTAGCGTATTTTGGTACTGCTCCATATCGGCATTCGCGCCTATCAACCAGTCGAAGGCTTTTTTACCTACTGCAATACCGCCCAGCGCAGCGGCTAGCCCCCCCAGCTTTCCTATCAATCCGTCGGCGCTTCCGCTAGCACCGCGCATACTGTCACGAAAGCCATTTGTATTTCGAGCAGCTTCCCGGATACCGCGTGTAAAGTCATTGTCGAAGTAGTTTAGCCGAATACCCATAGTAAATTCACGCGACAAAGTAGTACCCCCTTTCCCATAAAAATGAAATAGCCGCCCGGATAGGCGGCTACTTTTTCTTCGTGTTCTTTTGTTCTTCTTTTATTTTTAGCATGGTAGCCTGGTAAATAAATTCGCGTTCGAACGGCGGCAGGGCTAGTATTTCCGAAGGGAATTTCCCTTTGTCGTTCCATATGTAGCCCAACAGTTTCGCTTCCCCGTTCGACTTTAGGAGTTTTTTACGGCTTCCTGCGTCGCTTTCGCTGCCTTTTGTCCGAAGCCGCTATCGTTCTGTACGGCTACGGCGAAGTTAATAATTTCGCCCGGCGAAAGCAGCTTTGCCAGCGCTTCGTCGGCGGTTGTAACGCCCAGCTTCGCCAGCAGTTCCTTATTTGCAAAGGTAAATGTACTACGCTGGTCTTTGTTAACGGCTGCGATAACTACGCGCGCCATCATTTTATCGTCGTCTACGTCAGGTTCCATACCGCCCGTACCGTTCGGCGTCATTTTCACGCAATCACGTTTAATCTGCTTGTATTCCGCATGGTCTAGCGCGGTATACGGTACTGCGCCCAGCTTGTCAGTTTCATATTCACCCTGCTTTACAGCGGTAAGTTCTGCTGCATCGCGGCCTAATACGTCTTCCAGAGAAATAAATTTTTTATCCATTTGTATAACGTCCCTTCGATTTTGGATTAAATAAGGGGCTAGCCATTGGCCGCCCCTTTTCTGTAGTCTTTACTTCTTTATTTCTTTACTTCTTAAATCGTCTGCATGTATTCGAAAGCGTCGAAAGTGAAGTCCAGTTCGACTTCTACGTTACTGTCTACCGCGAAGTGCATAAGCGGGATACTGTCGAAACTTACGCCCCGCAGCATAACCGCCTCTTGCCCCCGGCTGGTAGGGTCAGCAAGAACGCCCCGTAATACGAATTTCGCTGTAGGATTGTCGGCGATTTTCTTCTGCAAACGGCTGTCGATTTTCAGCAGCGTTAGGCTGCCGCTACCCGTACCGCCCATTACCTTATGGGTGGCAAGGAATTGCCCTGGCAGGTTAATTTCTTCCTTGTTCAGTTCGACGTTAGCTTCGAATTCCTGGCAAGTTTGAAATTCCTGGCCGTTTTCGTCGTATAGGTGGCCGTACTTGCCGTTAATGATTTCGTTACCGTCAATGTTAGGCATTTATCTGCGCCCCCTCTCTTAGAAACGTACGCCAAATTTCTGATAGATTTTTTCCATGCTATCAGTCGGCCAGTATTCGCAATAGAAAAATGCTTCGTCAATACGTGCCGTATGGCTGGCTTTGTCGCCGTGGTAGTCGCTGTCTTCCCGGTAGCTGTATGTCGGCTGGATAATTTCATCTTGGGCCAACCCTCTAAAGAAGGCATCTTCCACTACAGCAGCGAACGCCTGGCGCGCAGCCTGCGTATTCGACTTCGTTTTCTTGTATTCGTCGCCGAACGTCTCCGTAGCCCGATTAACGTAGTCGATTATCCGGGATACGCGCATCTTTTTCATTTCGGCTTTTTCGTCGCCAGTCGGTGCGGATAGCGTGTTAACGCCTTCGTCGATAACGACTTTACCGCCTTTCATGACAAACAGTAACGTACCTTTTTGCTTCGCCAGGATACGGTTCGCCTTCGTAAGCGGGGCCTTCGAATTGACTTTAACGAACGGCGTTACCTGGTCGGTTACGCTGGTATTCAGCGGTCGGCTGCATGCGTAAGCCGCCAGGTAGATAGCCATATCTGCGGAAGTATAGCCGTCGCAGCCGTTGCCGACGTTAATCATGCCCCGGTAGTTAATGGCTACGCTTTTCGCATTCGGCAGCGTGAGGTCGCTGTCCCAGGTCGCTAGGCCGCCGCGAAAGCCTTCCAGGTAAAGTCCTTCATCGCGTACCCGTTTTACCCAGGTTTCGAATACCGTTAATACGGCTTCGTCTGTAACGCCATCAAGCGCGACAGCGTTCGCGCTGGCGTCTACTTCGACTTCCG
Organism: Paenibacillus sp. MMO-177; assembly: GCF_037147795.1. Lineage (NCBI taxonomy): Bacteria > Bacillati > Bacillota > Bacilli > Caryophanales > Paenibacillaceae > Paenibacillus > Paenibacillus sp. MMO-177. The sequence continues at coordinate 91,689 of NZ_JBBCUR010000003.1, forward strand.
TAAGGAAGGTCGAATATTCGGTAACGGTTGGTACTGCGCCGTTATTACCGCCCGTAAAGGCGACGCCTGCACTGTTCGAAGGCAGATTCGTTCCCTGGACTTTAACGCGGATATATGGGCTGGCTGTAATCTTTGCCGCCAGGCCTGCAATAGTGTCGGATTCGTCGGCCCACAAAAGTACGCCGCCTTCCGTAAGTTCCAGGCGTGTAGTGCCGCTCGCTAAGCCAGGCTTAACCGCAACAGAGAATGCGCGGTCGGAGTGGTACAGGGTTTCTAGCGTCCAAGTCGTACCGCTGGCTACTGGAAGGATTGCTGTGCCTTTCGCCGCAGCTGCAACGGCTAGGCGGTAGCCCAGCAAGGAATTCGGCTTGTACGTTGCGTCTGCGTAAGCCAGGTCGTTAACCTTCTTTGCAGTAAAGCCAGTGACGCCTGCATTATACGCGTCGTTGAAGTCCTTCGCAGAAGCGTAAGGCAGCAGCTGGTTAATTGGTCCCCAGTTCGCCGTAAATGGGAAGGCCGCTACGCCAATTGCGGCGCTTGGCCCCTGGCTGGAAGCCGCCTGAACTAGCGAGTATACCCCGCTAAGTTCCTGGCTTTGGCCTTCAATGTAAAGTCCTGCCATTGTTGGTTATTCCCCTTTCTGTTCGCCGTCGGCTGCCGCAGCTGCGGCGTCCGTTACGGGCTTCGTTATGAATTTTTTTAAGCGTTCGGCTGCGTCTTCCAGCGTCAGGCCATCAGTTACGCCGTAAAGTGCACCGGCCATAACTTCGGGCGACGTATTGAAGTGCGCAGCAGCGGCGATAAGGTCGCTGGGCATAAAAATAGCAGGCGTTTCGGCCTGCTTCGTTTCTTCCTTCTTCGCCATGTCGGCGGCCCCTTTCTATTCGGATAGTTTGTAATGCACTGCGGTAACGACTTTGGTAGCAGGCGGCGCTACTGACGGCTTGCTGCGGCTGTATGTCACTTCGTATTCAACCGAAAGCGGTACGTCCAGGGCTTCGTTTGTTTCGAAGCGCAGCGTAACTTCTTTCAGCCTACCGATAATCGCGCCGCCTTCACCGTACACGTCCAGCAGGCCGTCCCGGTCTTCCAGGTCAAGCTGTAGCCGTTCCTGGTATTGCAATAGCTGCGGAAGGTCGGCAGCAAATAGCCTGCCGTATTGCCGTACCCGGTTAACGAAGACGTAGCGGCTTATATTCCTGTCCCGGCTTCGTTGCGGGGCTTCCCATAAGATTACCGGGCGCGCTACTTTAGGCGGGGCCGCCGATAGCAGCAGACTATTAAGCCCCGCCGTCGCCTTTACCCAGCGGGTAATGGCTTCCAGTTCGTACTTAAAATAATCGCTAATGTCGGCCCCTCCCCTTAACTGAATAATTTTTGATACAGCCGACGGAATTCGTATTCCAGGATTTGCGGCAAGTCGCTTTCCAGTTCACCCATAGCCTTTTCGAACATGTGCGCGCCAGGTATCACCTTCCCGGTTAATACCATGCCGCCGCTATGATTCGGGTCGTAGTGGAAGGTATGTCCGCGCCAGTATCCCGGTACGAATTGCCCGGCCAACTGTGTAAAGCCGTCGTTAACGTGCGGCGCATATTGAACAGCCGTACCGACGAATACGTAAGCCCGGCTGCCTGCTTGCAGTTTAAATACGTTATCCTGGTCGCCCATAGACATACTGCCTTTAAGGCGGCCCGTTCGTACCGGTGTCAGATCGTCTAGGTGTTCCAGCGCCCGCAGGCCCGCTGAACGAAGTATACGGCTTTGGGTATTGGCTACTTCGCTGTTCTGTAGGCTTACCAGCCAACGCTGCCAATCCTTTAGGCCGCTTTCTTCGATTACCCGCCTAGCCATGTTAAGCCGTTATCGGCTTGCTGCGTATTGGCGGCTTCGAAGGCCTTTTTATACGGCAGCAGCATTTTATCAACGCCCAGCAACGGGTTACTACCTTTTTCCCGGCTATAGGAAGAAGCCGGGCCGCCTTCGGTAATAATGCCCGTTGTTGCATCGGTCTGCGACGTTTCGCCTTCCGCAAGGATTTCGAAGGCTGTAGAAACGATAATCTTTAGATTGTCGTCTATGGTCGGGGGTTCACCGCCGATTACACCGTAGCAATAAGCATTCGCGCGTCCTAGGTACTTCGTGACGTCTTCGGCGCTCATGTTATTCGGGTAATAGGTTGGCAGTTCCACAGCTGTAAGGAACATAGGGCTGCCCCTTACTTAATAAGCGCAGCCGCGAAGCCCTGGGCGATTACTGCGGCAATAATTTCGCCCTTCTTCGCGTCGAACGAAATATCTACACCAGCTTCTTTCGCTGCTTCGTAGAGTTCGTCGCGCTTGTACTGCGAATCCAGCGCCTTCGCTTGCAGTTCGGCTTCGGTCGGTTCATTGCCGCCGCCCTGGCCCCCGGCGTCCGGGTTTGCGTCAGCAACTGCGCCGCCTTCCGCGTGTCCCGATTCGATAAGGGAAGCCGCGCTGCGTTCGCTTACTTCGATTTCGTCGCCCACTGCGATGTCTTGACCGCCCAGGGTTACGCCTGCTGCGATAATTTTAATTTTCGGCATTGTGTTTACCGCCCTTCGATTTTTTATTTACAATGCAAAAGGGGCAGCCGTTAAGCTGCCCGGTACTGCTGTTATGGCCCGGCTATTATGCCAGTACCGTAGTTTGGAAAATAAGGTCAGGGTTAGAGATTTTCGGGAAGCTGGAAGCGACAACGTTGATAACCGAACGAGTCGGCATTTTAAGGTCGATTGTTTCCGCGAAAATGCCTGGGCGCATTTGGTTTTCAATTGTCGGCCCCATAAGCTGCTGGCCGATTTCGCCGCCTTCACGCAAGAATACACCTTTCTTTTGGTTCAGCAGGCGCGCCGTTGTGCGGTTGCCCGTATTCGGGTCGCGGTATGTTACGCTGCCGTCGAACGCTTCAATAGGCGGCATGTTGCGCCCGCGAAGGAACGTGTTCACTTCGTCCAAGGTCAGCAGCTTGTCGCTGTAGCCGGTAATGGCTTTGCGCGTTCCCAGGTCGTTAAGGATTTTGTTCACGACTTGCGTAGACGTCATATAAACGTCAGGCGCTACACCGTTCGTATCGATATACAACTGCACCCAGCTTTCGTAATCGGCGACAATAGTCGGACTTACGTCGTCCCACTTAACAGCAGCTACTTTTTTGTTCGCAGCTGGTACACCGAAGTCAGTCGTAAGCAGAATACCGTCTTTGTTATACGTCAGGACGCCTTCGCCTGCGGCCTGCCAGCCCATCCATTCGATACGAGCATCGATATTATCGCGGATTTGCGCGGCCTTACCCAGTAGCTGCTTTTCAGCCAGCAGACGCTTCGTAGGGTCGCTGCCCTTATCCATAAGCGCGGCCAGTTCTTCTTTTGTCACCAGGTAGCCCTGCGCAATATCGGCGATTTCGCCCGATACTTTGCGCATAGGGTCGCGGTCGGTTAACGGTACTTCGGCCAGCCCGCTAACCAGGTTCGCCATATCAGCCTGGCGCGTTACGTAGCTGTCGTAGAATTTCGTATCGAAGGTATCCTGGCGCGGCAAGAAGCGGCCCATTACGTAGGGCTTCTTCTTGATAGGGATTTCCTGAATAAACCGCGTGAAAAGCGGGTTTGCGAATTTTTCGCTGTACTGTGCTAATCCTGCCATGTTCGTAATTCCCCCTGTGGGTGTATTTTTGTTTTTGGGCATGAAAAAGGCCGCCTATGCGGCAGCCTGGGGCGATTCTTATACAGTTACGTACTTGATTTGCGGTGTAGCAGCCTTAAAGCCTGCTGTGCAGCCGATTAATTGGCCTTCCCATACAGCGCCGCGAATCAGCGCCTGGCCGAAAATGACGTCCGGGTTTGTACCGTCGTCCTTTACTTCCAGCTTGATAGACTGGTCAAGGATGACCGGGTTATCGTGCGTCGCCGGGATATTTCCCGTAGCATCTACGACGCCGCCCGCGTTGTACGGCACGTATTTTTTCGTTGCCTTCTCTCTTACCAGACATTGCCCTTCAAGGATAAGCGAACCGGCAGCGAATTTGCTGCCGTCAATCGTACCCCCGATAGGCATTACCTGATAGTCGGCGCTAGCCTTAATTTCTTTGCTGCCCAATACGCTAGATTTGCGAATTTGGCCGTCGTAAGTTCCTGGCATTGTGTGATTCCTCCCATATAAGGTAAGTTGTCTTTACTTCTTTACTTCTTTACTTCTTTCTTACTTGCCGTCCTGTTTGTGGCCGATAAGGTCCAGCATTTCGGCTACCGCCGCGTCTTCTTTCGATTTTGCAGCGCCGCCCTTATTGCCGTCATTACCGCCGCCGCCAGGCGGTTTCCCGGAAAAGTTACCGCCACCATTACCGCCCTTATCGCCTGCGCCTTCGCCGTCGTTATCTTCGTCGCCTGCGCCACTTTCGGGTTTCTTGAATAGGTTCGGTTCGTCTTTCGCCAGCTTCCGCAGTACAAGGTCTACGCTACGCTTATCGGGTACATCGTTTTCGTCGTACTCGATTTCGTCGGCGTAGTCACGAAGGGCGCGTACTACCTGGTTCGGATTAACCGGGGTATACTGGCCGCCAGCGCTTCGCAGTACAGCGTTTTCCAGCGAAAGGTCTTTCAGCTTGCCGCCTAATTCCTTCGCCTTCCCCGCGTCTTTGCGCAGCTGCGCCAGTTCAGCTTCGGTTACGCCTTTCGCGCCTTCCTTCCCGTCGCCTTTCGCCAGGTTGACGATATGCGCCAGCAGGCCCTTATTATCTACGTCCAGGTCAATACCCGCCGCCTTGAATTCCTTACGAATGATTCGGCGCGCGACGTTTACCGCCATGCGGTCTACGTCTTCCTGGCTGTAGATAAGTTCGCCGCCGTCCGGGGATTTCGGGTTGTATTCCAGGGCTTTGTCGTGTTCTTCCTGGGTTACGTCGCCGTCAGCCAGCAGTTCGGCTACCTTCGTGTCGTACTGTTCCTTCGTCAGCTTGCCCGCCTTGTACTTTTCCTGTAATCGTTTCAGCCAGTCCATGACTGTTCCTTTCTTGCGCAGTATGAAGGGCTTCCCCTATATGCGCCCCGTTTGTCTATGCGATACGGGTAAACGGCTATTTGTGGCCCCGTTTCCGGGTATATAGAAAAGGCCCACAGCTGTGAAAGCCTGGGGCCTGTCTATGCTTAGTTAATTAATCCGCGCCGTAAATTTTCTTAACAGTATCCAGCGGCATGTCTTTAGGCATTGGTTTACCTTCGTACTTCTCTTTGTATTGCCATAGCCACCATACCCGCTGCCATCTTGGGTATTTCAGAAAGTCGTCGAACGATAATTCCCGGCCTTCTGTTTCACGAATAAATCTCTGTACTTTCTCAAACCATTCATTTTCAAATATTCCCATGCTTTTCACCTACTTAGATAACAGCCCCAGGGGGCGCGCTACCAGCTTCGGGTACTTCCCCGGTAAATACCGCTGCGGTTAGTACCCTACCAATTATGATACGTGCCGATAAGGCGCTGCGTAGGTGCTGCGTTGTTGTCTGCTGCCCTACCGGGCCTACCAGCTGGCCTTCCAGGTTCGCTTCTTCCATTAGCGCCATGCGAATAGCTGTACCGTTCCCGGTAAGGCTGCCGTCTTGCCATGTTATCTTTACTTCTTGGCTTCCTAGCTTGCCCGTTGCACTAAATTTCATTTTGCGGCCAGTACCCCCATTACAAAGTTATAGTAATCGGGGTCGGTGTCTATCCTGTAACTGCCAGAAAAGACGCTTTCGGCCCCCATAGTAAATATTTCGAAATACGACGTTTCCTTATTCCCGTAGTCCTTGCCCATATAGCGCGAAAGGAACTTATCGAAACGCGCGACTTCTGATTTATCGTACGGTGAATTCGGGTCGCCTTTCCCTATCCATTCCAGGGATTCGCCAGCCGTTCGCCGGTCGTAAAATTGTTTTTCTAGCTTCCGAATTTCGGGCCGAATATGCTCGAATCTGTGGCCGAATTCGTGAATGGCGACGCGGGTTAAATCGTCGTCAGAAGATCCGCTAATCTTAAATTCGGAATGGTAGCCCTTCGGCCCACCCGAATAGTAGCCCCTGCTTATTACTTTCGCGTCCAAGCTGTTAAAACCGTGCGAATCTTCCAGCCATTCGGTCGGGTAAAACTTCTGCGCCCGCCCTAGGGCTTCCTTCGCCTTTGTATGGCTGCCAGGCTCCCAGGTATGTGCCTTCGTGCTGCCCATTGGCCTAATGTCTGCCAGCGTGTTTACCGCAGCGTTGGCCCGTATACTGTCCAGCTGCTTTTTCGCCTGGGCGATTATCTTACGTTTGTCCCGCAGAACCTGGTTCACGTTCCCGTACTTTGACTGGAATTCATTGTACAGGCGCAGGTATTCGGGGTCGCTGGTGTCCATAGAGTTAAGCCGTTGAACAAGGGCATTAGCTGCATTATACAACGCGTCCACTTCTGCCGTCATGTCATCTATGCTCTGCTGTAAGATCGGCGCAGACTCTTTAACCCGCCTTTCGACTTCCTGGCGTACCAGGTCGCCTACCTGGCGGGCCTGTTCTTCCGTGTTTACGCCCTCAGCTATAAGATTCTTAACCGGGTCGGCCCAAGCGGCTGCCGCTGTGGCTGCCGTCGTGGCAGATTTGGAAGCTGCGCCCTTACCCGGATTCGGGCCAGGGGTCGGGCTTGTCCCGCGTTCGTCCCGGCGTAAGTACCGCCTGGCGTCGTCGTTCCGTAGCCGTTCATCTAAGTCTATACCGCGTTCCTTCGCATATTCCCGGTAATCCTTCGCCTTTGTGTAAATTCGTTCGCCGAAAGCGTCCTGGGTATCGCCTTCGCCCCTGGCAATTCGTTCCCCTTCCCTTACGCCCAGGGAAGCCAGTACAGGCGTCCACTTGCAGCGGCAATTAGGATGATTTGGGATACGTTCGCCAGGGCGGCCCGGCATTTCCGGGGTATCGTAGGCCAGGTCGTATATTTTTCGGTCGTTTGCCGCGTCCTTCGGGGCCGTTTTGCTGTCCAGGGTTGCATTCCAACGCTTGCCGTCTAATAGGTCGGCATTTTGCATGAATAAATGGCTTGCCCCTTGACCGGCTGCCCGGTTCATTTCGGTACGGGCCAGCCTTACGGCGTTGTGGTGGCCTTCCCCGGCAATTTCCGTAATGCGTCGGGCTATCCGCTGGGTATCCCAGCCTTTTTGTACGGCTTCTTCGACGGCTTCACGCATCTTCAAACCTAAAAAGGCCGTATTTGCGCGTAGCCGGTCGCCGTAGGTCTTGCCATCGGACAGCCAGGGATTCGCCAGTACGCCCATTACCTGGGCGCTGGTTACTACCGGGGTCAAAATAGCTAGCTGGGCCGCCTGCTGTAAACCGAAGGCATTAAAGTAATAGCTGTCGGTATACGTAAAGGCTAGGTAATTCGTCATTTTACCAGGCTGTTCGGCTTCACGTACATACCGCAGCAGCTGGCTTAAGTGTTCCAGCGCCCGCTGCATGTTTCGGTATTTGGCGTCCTGTATCGGCTGCCTGCGAATCGGTACGCCGTTAGCGTCTACGAGTTCCCCAGCTATTTTCGCCATTTCTTCGCCTATAACCTTCCCGGCCCGCTGCCAAAAGGGCGCGATTTCAGCGGCGTACAGTGCGGCCCGTTTGTCCAGTATGTCGTTATACTGGTTTACGTAGGCTTCCAGGCGGGCTTCGCGTTCAGCTATGTGCTTATCCAGTTCGTCATTTTTCGGCGGCTTTGGATTCGCTGCCATAGCTTACACCCCTTTCATTATTCGCCTGCTGCTGCCCCGCCAGTCCCACCGTCCTGGTTACTGGTATCCGCGAAGCTGCCCCCGAATCCGATAGCGGTCATAGCAGCGGCTGCGGCTTCCGTTTTTTGCTGCTTCATTTCGTCCAGCGCTGCCTTCGGGTCGGGAATAAACCATAGCAATTCGTATAAATAAGAATCTGGTACAATCCCGGCCAGCTGCGCGACAATTTGCGCGATTTCCAGGTAATTCTGCGGCATATTTCGGTTCAGCGTGAAGTCTACCCAGTCAGCTTCGTACAGCTGTACGCTGGCTGGGGAGTTCTGCTTCCCGGTAAGTATATCGTAGACGTTTTCCTGGTCTATATTGCCGTCATTCACCAGGCGGCGCGCATTAAGGAAGTCGGTAAGAATGGCTACCAGGCGTTTTACGGCCCCGGTAAAGTAAACTTCCTTCTTCCCGGCCTTAATATCGACGCCCGCGTACTTTACCTTAATTTCGGTCGCCGTAGCCCCCGATAGGTCGGATAGCTTCGGAATAAAGCCCTTTTCGTGCAGCGTATCGCGCAGCCTATCCAGGTAATTTTCTACGGCCTGGTCGTCCTGGGGTGGCGCTATGAATTTCGCGTCGCTTTGGCCGTTTTTTAGGGCGATAGCGCGCGCTTTTCGCATTGCCATTACTTCGCCTTCGGCTGCCGTCTTCGTATTTCCCAGGGTCGCCCCTATAAATACCAGGAAGGCGTCTTGCAGGCGGTCTACCAGGTTCGCCTTATCGCTTATTGCGTTCGCGTATTCATCTACCAGGTCAAGAATTCCCCCGGCCAGGTCGGATACGCCCGCCTTTTTCTTCCGTTCCTTGTAGGTCGCCGGGGTTCCATTCATAAATACGGCTACCGGGATACGTGCGGCCAGGTGTTCGAAAACTGGCGCTACATTCGCAGCTGGCGCTTCCGTCTCGTCCAGGCTGTAGTCTTCGCCGTCGGCGCTTTTCACCCAAGTTACGTACCGTTCGTCGTATACTTCGACTTTTGTAACGGTTTTCGGGTTGCTTTCTCCATTCTCGTAAACCGGGACTTCGTACGCCCGGATTACCAGGCGCAGCCTACCGCGCGGGTCGTATACGGGAATGATTTCCTGTATAGCGAATTCTTCGAAGTCGATATTTCCGCTTTCGTCTACCCAGCCCAGGCTGGACGACTGGCCGCCTACGCTGCCCTGTGTCAGCATTTCGCGCAGAACGCGCTGGCCTTCTTCCTTCGCCAGCAATTCCAGCAAGTCTTTACGGTACGCTTCCAGCAGTGCCTTTTTCTGTTCGTTCGGCTTGCCGCCGTCGGCCTTATCTTCGAAGGCCCATACGATAGGCTTACCCAGCATGTAGTCTACTACGAAGTCGATAACCAGCCCGGCCAGCGTAGCCTGTATTTTATGGTTTACGTCGTCGCCGCGCGCTTTCTCCCGCGTATCGACGCTTTCCAGGTATCCGTCGTACGCCTGCTGGTACTTTTCTACCTTGTCTTCTACCAGCTGCTGCTTATGGCCGTCAATGACGCCCTTTAACCAGGCCGCGTTGTTCGTTACCCATTGCTGCGCAGCTGCGCGGGCCGCGTCCAGGCTATCGTATTTCGTCAACAGCTGCGGAATGTTCCCTACTACCGCCATTCATGGCCCCCCTTTCCTTTAAATTACCCGCCTATATCGTCCCGATTGTAGGCCGACGCTTTGCGGCCTTGCGGGTCTTTCATCATGTACGCGGCCCTTATCAGCAGAAAAAGCCCTATCGCTATGTCGTCATGGGGTACATGCCCTTCGCGCCGGGGCTTTGCTGTATGCGGTACGTGGAAATTTATCTTTTGCTCTTTCTTTGCTACCCGCACCAGGTTTTCAAGCTGCCAGCGGGCTTCGTCGTAAAGGTCTGCTTGCTGCGGATTGTTCGCCGGGCGTCGCGGCATACGGAAAAGACCGCCTTTGACGTAAGAATAGGCCAGGTATCCCAGCTTACTTTTATTTTCGTCGCCTGCGGCCTTGAATTTGTACGCTTCGATTTCCATTTCGGGCAGCTGTTCGATTAGCCAATAAGCCAACGGTTCGCCCAGCCCGGTAGCGTCGCAGCTGCCCCCCTCAACGCCCCAATGTTTAAGAATCGTCTTTATTTGGGTCCGCTGCTGCGAATGCCCTGCCCCTACCCATTGATACCAGGCAACCGGCACTATAACACCGTCCGGGAATAGTTCGCCAATGGTAAGTATTGTAGCGTCGCGCTTATGATTCCCAGCTTCTACTTCGTCGGCCAGTTCAGTAGGCTGTTCTTCCTGCCCTGCTACGTCTATCGAAAAGATATAGCTGCTGCCGGGCTTCGGCCCTTGCCTGGTTTCGTGCAAGCTGGCGAATATCCGGGCTATTTCTTCGTCGCTAAAGTATTTGCCGATTGTATCTACGAAGTTAAGGCGGTACTGTGTCTGCACAGCGATATGATTTTCGCCCAGGCGTTCTACCAGGTTCGTATAGAATTCCTTGTAGTTCGCGTTCCCCGCTGCTATTACCCGGTCGGCGTCAATCTTAAATACCAGCTTCGGCCTGTAGCCTAGCTTCTTTTCCAGGCGGGCTTCCATATCGTAAGCCTGCTGCAATCCCTGGTATATAAAGCTGCCTTTCGTCCAGGCGACGCCATAAAGTACGGTCGTCGCATTATTGAAGCTGCCCATAGGCTGCGCGTCCCGGTTCCACTTGGCTTCGTCTATGTCCTGGGCTTCGTCTCCTTCCAGCAGCGTAAAGGCTGTCTGCGAAGCGACGTTCGCCGTCGGGTTAATCGAAAGAAAAGCCCATTTATTCGAATCGCGGGGCTTTCCAATGTGAAACTTATAGCCGTCGCTTTTCGTGAACGTGCGCCGGGTAAGGATACTGCCCGCCAGGCCGCCCGCGTCCTGGGCATCGGCCCCTTCTAGCCTGTCCATTGAAGCCTGTACCTGTGGCTTATGAACGGGGGCGAATTTAACGCCGCTTATCCGTTCACCATGATACCAGCCGTACAATAGCAGATAATGCTGCACAAAAGCGCTAATTTCGTTCTTTCCCGCCTGGCGGCTAATCATGACGACGATAAACCAGCCCAGCCCTTGCAAAGCGCTATAGATAATCGCGTCTGCGACTTCCAGCTGGTAGTCGTACGGGTCATTTCTGCGAAGCAGCCGCCAGGCCGTTCGTAGGTTTTCCCGTAAAAAGAGTTCGTCCAGGCTGGCTATTGTATTGTACGGTAACGCGTCCCGCGCTTCGCTTACGGTCTTCGGGACGCTTACGACTGTGGGCGCACCGCTTACCGGGTCTACGTCGGCCAGGTAATCGTATTCGATTAGCTTATACGCGTTACTACCGTCTATCATGGCTGTAACCCGGCCAGCTTAATAATAGCTTCGGGCTTTAGGTGCTTATACTGCTGCTGGTCTACGCCTTGCGCTGTTAGAATTTCGACTGCCTGGGCTAGTGTACCCTGTTCCATAGTCCGCGCCCCTTTCTTGGAATGTAAAAAAGCCGCCCGTAGGCGGCCTATATATGATTCCAGGTTCTTCGTGTCACAATGTCCGATATGGTCGGCTGCTTAACGCCGTACTTCGCAGCAAGCGCCTTGCCGTTACCCTTCACATATTCGGCCCGTATGGCCCGTACCTGGTCTTCTGTAAGCTTCGTCATTGCCTGGGTTGCCTTCGCCCGGCTTTCAAGCTTTCGGGCCGTTCTCAATGCCGCCAGCTGTTCGGGGTCAATTTCTTCGACATGGCCCCAGGTCGTCCCATTTACGATATTGTCTACGCTTGCGGCAGAAATACCGTATTCGTCGGCCAGCTGGCGGGCCGTCAATTCACCCGAAATGTACCGGCGGCGTATTTCGCTAACCTGGTTATTTGTAAGCTTGGCGTTCGCGTGTTTCTCCCCCCTGGGGGTACGGTTCGCCCTGCGGTTTTTCACGAATTCGGCGTATTCTTCCAGCGATTCAAAGCGCCCGGTTAATCCTGCGTGACGAAAGGGCGTAGATTCTTCCATAACAACGCCCCCTATGCGTCCTTCCATATTTTTAACGCTAGAATGTCGTTAATCGTTTTCGGGTCTACGCTGTATTCTTTCGCCAGGTGAAGCTTTATAGCGCCTTCCGCATACCGCCGCCGAATTTCGCGTACCTTCGCCTTATCCAGCTTAGCGTTCGCGTGGCTGATTGGTAGCGCAGCTGCTTCGGCCTGCTTGGCTGCCTTGTATTCTTCCAGGCTGGCATGGTCGCCCATTGGTACATGTGTCCAGGTAACACCTTGTACGATATTCGAAATAGTCGAATAGCCTACGCCGTATTCTTGGCCCAGCTGCTTTGTGCCTACAATGCCAGGAATGTACTTTCTTCTGATTTCGACTACCTGGTCAGCAGTAAGTACAGCCGTACGGCTTTTTTCGCCCCGCTTGGCTTCTTGTAGCTTCCTACGGGTCTGCGCCTTGTGGGCGGCTACGTATGCTTCCAGGCTTTCGAATTGGTTGGGACGTAGCTTATCTGTCATACCGTTTTAACCTCCCTACGTGTTCACTACAGATAACATTTTAGCATAACTGCTATCTGTAGTAAACGGTGTAGTTATGGTTAACCCTTCTTAACGCTGTTGTTCATGCTAATTAACATAGTTTTCGATTATTTCCCGGCTTACGAATCGCCGTTTTTCGGCGTTTCTACTGGGTTTTGTCGCGCTTGCGCTTCGCCGCCCCATGAAATGCTTACGCGGCCTTTCGACGCTGCGCGAAGTTCGGCATTAATTTGTCCTAGCAAGTCGTCGCCGCTGTCCGGGTTCAGTCTTGCGTGTTTTTCGATCAATCGGCCCAGCGTATTTAGCGCCCGGTCTAGCGTTCGGTCTTCTAAGCTGCCCGCGTGGTAGAAGCTGCGCGCGCCTTCGCCTTCCGAATACCATACCCGCGTTTCGGCATCTGCGTACCGTTCCGCTTCTTCGGTCGTCCGATTCGCTATCCAGCTGTCGATAGGTTCCAGACGCTTGTCGTGGCAGTTGCTGTTAAGGCAGTAGCCAGGCTTGCTTTCCAGGTCGCCCTTTACAATCGTACGCCCGCATTCCGGGTTTTGACATTGGTATTTTATGTACCGTTCGGCCAGCTTGCGGTTATAGAAGCTTTCCCACTTCTTGCGCCACTTGACCAGGTAAACGCGTATTTTCGCTTTAAGCATGTAGATTTCATGCTGCAAGCCCATAGATTCGGTCGCCAGTTCTTCTTCGTAGGCTTCCTGTTCGGCGGGGCTTAATGCGCCGCTATAGAATCCATGCTTCCGGGCGTTACCAGCTACGGCGGCTTTGCCTTCGGGTGTCTTCGGCCCGGTATTGCTGCCGCCGCAGTATTTGCAGCGCCCGTATCCTGGGTGCTGCGTTCCTGCCCCAGCCTGCGATTTGCAGAAGCCGGGGCCTTTTTTCTTCCTGGCCCCACACGTTAAGATTTCGCGGCCCCGAATAATTTCTATACGGTTCTTCGCGTCAGCCTTCGCGTGTAGCTGGCTTTTCTTCGCCATATCGTAGGCAGGGTCAGCAGCGACGGCAGGCGTAATATTTTTTTCGTCAGCCAAAATTCGCGCCCCCTTCTTTAAATAAAGTTATCTTTACTTCTTTACTTCTTGAATTTTGTTCCGTAAAACGAAAGGGGCGCGCCCTAGAAAGGCCCGCCCCCGCTTTTTTTGCCTTCCTTATGCCCTTGGGCATAAGTTAAGCAGCTTATCTAAAACGTACTGTAATTATGAGTAATTTGTCAAGCGTCCGACATAATCCGGGCCAGCAGCTTACCCGGCGCGGCGGCCAGGCCTTCCAGCGCTTCCTTTTCTTCGGCTGCGCCGCCGTTAATGGCCCTGTATAGGAATTCTTCGCCCTGTTCCAGCCCCCGCATGAATACCTGGCGCTTCACGCGCAGGATTCGCAGGGCTTCCTTCTGTAATATCGGCCTAATGTAGTGGAACCGAATGCAATAGTATGAAAACCGCATTTCCTGTCGCAGCTTCTCCAGCGCTTGGTCGAGCATGATTTTATTCATACGCCCGCCGCTTACGCCGTCGTAGGCTTTCGGGCCGCTGTTTACTATTGATACCTGGCCGTCGTCGATTTGGTCGCCTGCTTCAAGGCTGGCGTAGTTTTCCAGCCAGCGCAGAATGTTCTTCTTTGATACATACCCTTCGATATGCGCCATTCCCCAGCCCCCATAAATTGCCAGTTCCCCGGCAAAGAAATAAAGACTATATATAATATAAAAATATATAAATACAAATAATAATAGTTATATATATATAGTTATTAGTTAGTAAGTATAGTAATACTTACTGTCCTTTTCTTTTAATATTTTGATATATAAACGCTGCAATTCTTCGGGGGGGTCATTTCGCAGCCCGGCCTTCGCCGTTCGTTCTACTGTCTAAGAGTACCCCCCCTGCAAAAACAAGAATTTATATATCATGTTTCGCAGCCAGTTATTCGGGCCATTCCTCCCTGGCCGCCTGTTTGCAGCTTCCAGGGCAGCCGCAGCCGTTCATGCAGTCATCTTCCGGGTCGCTCATTCGTGGTACACCGTCCGGGTGTCGCCCAGTTCCCCCGCATACCGTACAGTCGGCCCTGCCGTCCGAGTGGCCGCCGCAGGCGTCGCAGTCCAGGGGGCGGTTATCTTGCAGCAGCGTAAACTTCCTAGCCACCCCAAGCGTAATACCTTCCGGGCTGACTTCGTGCGCGTATATGGTTCGAATGTTTGAACCGCGCCGCAGCAGCAGCGCTTCGGCTTCTACCTTTTCGACTATGCCTACCATGTCTACCTGGTAGCCTTCTTCGTCGTTCCCCGACGCCCGTACTACTTGCCCCGCCAGCTGCGGGTTAAATACCATTGCTGGCACGAATAATTCCATTGTTTTATTCCTCCCTAATTGCTTTCTCGTATTGACGATGGTATATTTAGGTAAATCCGAAAGCATCGGTTAGAAAGCGGTCGTACGGGAAGCACCCGACGGCCGTTTTTTATTGCTCTCTTATCCAGTCGTAGGCTTCCTTCCAGGTACGAAAATCGGGTGGGTTGTCCGCGTCCAGGCTATCGCCGTACGCTTTAATCGGCCAGCCGCCCCAGCGTTCGTACCGCCTAAAGCGAATACCGCGCTTTTGCCCCATTTGCCGGGCCGCTATTTCGTTGCTTCGGTCGAGTAAGTCCCGCATGGCGGCCCCCTCATACTAGTAAAGATTACTTTCTAGCTTTACTTCTTTATTTCTGTATTTGACGGTACAGGGCGTCAACTTCCGCGCCGTTACTGAGTTTTACGCGGTACATCTTCGCCGGGCGGCTTTTAATGATGCGTGTTTTTATGTCGATGATCGTTCCCGCCCAAGGCTGGGGTGGCGCCGGTTCCAGCTTCGTTTCAAATGCCGTTAGCAGCACTTCCTGCCCTACCTGGTACAATATCGGTCTAACCATTTATAGCTTCGCCTTCCCTTCGTCTGTGATTATCAAGTACGGCAGCTGGCAGCCGTCCACTTTCCGCTGTTCAATATCCAAGTACCCGGCCCTTTTCAACTTCCCCAGCCATATGTCCAGCTGCGCCGGGCCTAGCCCCCCGGCTTCCTGGGTTACGAATAGCAGCGCCTTTAATATCCGGGCTTCATTCATATTCTTAGGCCGATTTCCTTTTCGACAAGCGCCAGGCCGGGTTGCGTGTTCAGCCATTCGGTAGCCTGCTTCGTTGCCGCCAGGCTTAGCCGTGCGTTCCCCGATTCCCTGCGTAAGTCCGAAAGGAATACCTGGCCGCGTACGGGTCTAGCCTTTCCTTCATACTGCGCCTGGATTTCGAAAAGCTTAATGCCGTAAACTACGCCACTACCTACGATTTTCACGCTGGTTATTTTCATCGTCTATGCCCCCCCTGGAACGACTAGCGCCCCTTCTTGTATGATTAAGTGCTGCTGCCCGATTTCCGGGGCTGGCTGTTCCCATAAAGTGTACATATCCAGCAGCGCTTCTTCGGCGGTCGCTGCCTTTCCTTCGGTAAGCCGCCGTTTAATATCGGCTACTACGTGATCGCTTCGAACGCACAGGGCTTCGGCAAGCTTTGTAACGTAGGTCGCCAGCCATATCTGCCTGCTTACTTCGTTCGGATTCGGCCAACCTTTCATAGTGTCCAGCCCCCTACTGCCCTATAATGCGGTCGATATTTTCCTGCGTGAAAGCGAAGTTAAGGTCTAGCTGTAAATGCGCGATAAGTTCGGCCCGTTTGCCGAAGTCAGCCTGCGCCCAGCTGGTCGCTACTACGTTCGCTTCGGCGGTCTGTGCGGCAAATACGAAGCTAGTTACTTCGCCTTCCCTGGCCTTTTGAAGTAGGAATTCCAATGCGTCTATAACTTCTTCCTGCGGGTGTCTGTTAAGGCGTACGATTTTTGCCATTGTGCGCCACCTATTCCAATACGCTACCCGCAGCGCGGGCCGTTACTTCGCCCGGTACAGCCGGGTCGGCGTTATGCTGCTGCGCGAAGTCTAGTAAATAGGCTATCGCTTCGGTTTTCAGTAACGTGACTGGTGGCGGCAGTACACCCGTCGTATCTTCCTGGCGTTGGCTGAGTGTGACAACCAGTCGCGCCAGGTTGTCAGGGCTTACCGCGTCATACGGGGCCTGTCCGTTAATAGTCGTAGGCATGAAATACGATAAGCCCGCCAAGTCTACCGCCAAACCTTCTACGCGAAGCGTCTGCCCCAGGAAGGGTACGCTATCGAACCATTCGTAAGGTTCGCCGTCTTGCAGGCCCGCAGCTGCCCCCGGCGCGTCTACCATTCCGTACAGGCTGTTTGTAATTTCGAAGTATACCCGGTACGACTTTACTTTGCTGCCTACCAGGTCAATACATAGAATAGCTTCGGGGCTGCGGAATTCGGCAGCGTCCGAACGCGCCAGCTGTTCTTCTACATGGTCGTAGGCTAGTTCCAGGCGTTCGAAACCCGGCAAGTCGATAACATACCGGCTGGCGTCTGTGATAATTTCGGTTTTAATCATTTTTGCGTTTCCCCCATTCAATAACATATACTTTCTTCTTTTGCTTCCCCCAGGCTTTCGCGTCGGCCAGCTTCGCTATGTATAAGTCGATATGCTGGCCGCGTACGCCACCGCCCCGGTCTTCTATTGTCCGTTCGCCTACGCCGTCGATATAAACGCGCGTACCGACTGGCAATACGTCTAGGTCGGCGGCTATTGTGCGGCCTTCTTTTACGGTAGTCCCGCTGTACGTTATGCCGTAGCCTTTCTGCCCCGGCTTCTTCTGCGTCGATTCGTATCCGGCAGTATAGGCCGTTATAGTAAATTCGCCAATAAAATTTGCAGTATTATTACTATTGTCGTTAACCCCATCCCGCAGGATGCCCCTAGTAGCAGTAGTATTGTTTTCCTGGTATTTGCTTTCGCCAGTTGCTCCTTCGCCGTTTCCCAGCCCGCTAGGTTTGCCTGGCTTATCAGCTTTTCCGCTTCCCAGGCTTTGCGGTACTTCGCTACCTGTTCGGTCAAATAGTTCGCTTCCATTTCGTCCATGTCTTCCCCATTTTTGTACGACATAGGCCGCGCCCCTTCCCGACGTTTGTAACTCTGCTTCAATTCTTTGCGCTGTGCTTCCTGTTGCCTGCGGTCGTACCCCTTCCTTACCTGCTTCTTTACCATTAGGACAGCCCCCTATGATAGTTACGACCAGCAGCGCAACGATAGCGGCTACTGGCCGCCAGTTTTTAGCCATTACGTCCCAGTGCTTCCCGTGTTTTTTGCACATCTTCTGGTGTCTGTACGTCTACAGCCTGGGCGAACATACTCCGGCACATAATATGACTTAAATGGTCGTCGGAAGTATCACCTGCTAGGAAAGCGTAAGCGTGGATAAGCAAATGGTTAAGGTGTTCCTGAATACTAATAAGCCGCCAGTTATCAGCCCCGTACTTTTCGGCCCCCTGCGCTAATACTTCTGTCATTTTGAACATAGCCGCAGGGTCTAGTAAGTCGAATCTGTACAATACTTTCGACTGCAAACCGCCCTGCTCGTTTTCTACGGTCGGCGCGTCCTTTCCTACGCCTGCTACTACCTTGTTATTCATCCAGTACGGCCCCTTTCTTATTAGGGTCAGCGGCCCGGCGCATTGCCCGGTTTAGCTTAACCTTGTACATGTTGTTCATTTGGTGCGCAGCCTTTGCTTCCGGGCTGTGATTAAAGTCCAGTTCCTGCAATATACGAAGTTTTTCCTTTACCTTACCTAGCCGGGATTCTCCCAGACCGTAAACCAGCGCTACCGCTTCAAGGGCATGTTCTACGCCCAGGCTATAGCTTGCATTATTCATAGCAACGACTTCCGCAGGGGCGAAGGCTTTACGTGAGTCGAAGGCCGCGCCCCTGCGTTCGAATTCCCTTATTTGCTGCCGGTTCATGGTGTTTCACCTTCCAGGTGGTTTACCCAGCCTGTCCTTTTATCTGCACGATGCGGGCTAACTACCCAGGCTACCTGCCAGCGTTTGCTTATCCAGCCTACGAATTCACCAGGTAAATTCCCGGTCGTATCTTTCTTCTCTTTTGGTGCGGCTGCCGTAGAACGACGGCTACTTAAAACGTCACGGCTTGACATTTGTTTGGCCCCTTTCTTCTGCGATTTGTTCAGCCCAAGCGACGGCTACAGCCGCT
This sequence comes from Paenibacillus sp. MMO-177, assembly GCF_037147795.1. NCBI lineage: Bacteria > Bacillati > Bacillota > Bacilli > Caryophanales > Paenibacillaceae > Paenibacillus > Paenibacillus sp. MMO-177. Next base: position 110,122 of record NZ_JBBCUR010000003.1, read on the forward strand.
ACCTGGATAAGTTCGGTATAAAGGTCGTCTGCGTCAGTCGGCTTGCCGGTACCAAGGCCCATAACCGGCCCGGCAGCCTGGCATACTTCGCCGAATTCTTCGCCCAGGATTGCCAGCCATACGCCTGGGTTTTTGTGGCGCTGGTGTCCGAATTTCCCCAGCTGTCGCACGCGCTCTTTAAGAACGTCCAGCAGTACGTCTTCGATTTCTTCCGTAATGCCCTTTTTCATGTCATGCCCCCCTTTAGCGCAGCGCGCTTTTCGTCCAGCCATTTCTGTACCGGTATTTTCTGCCCCCAGCGGTATCCTACTGATGCTTCGGCTTCGATAGGAACAGGGAATCCGTCTATAGGCGGCTTCTCCATAGCAGCCTGTACCCATTTCCAAGCGGCTTCTACTACGTCCGGGTCGTCGTCCATTTCGAATATCATTTCATCGTGTATCTGGGCTTCCATGTCCGTGCTGCCATGTACCAGGATAGGCGGCGCTTCCTGGCGTTCTGCGGCCAGCTGCGCCGGGCTTATGCCCAGGTCGGCGGCGTCGTAAACCAGGTTCGTACCGCGCCCGGTTTCGTCGTATACTTCGTTCTGCGCCCGTTTCATTACATCGGCGGCAGTTCCTTGTACTGGCGTATTCGCTGCCTGCCGCGCTGCCGATTGGCGGTAATATTTATTCGGGCTATTAATTTCGGGAAGCATTCTTATATAGCCGTAAATTGTACTTACGAAGCCGTCTTCGCGGGCTTGCAGCGCGATTTCGTCCTGGAAGATAGGGACGCCGGGGTAAGCTTTCTTCGTACCGTTAACCATTACCAGGCATTCGTCCAGGGTCTTACGCTGGCCGTAATCCGTCTTAATGGTCTTCTGTAGCGCGTGTTCAGTACCGCCGTAAGCCATACCGAAGTTCGCAGGCTTCGCGTCGGTTCGCTGCTTCTTCGTTACTTCGTCTTCGGTTACGCCAGCAATGGCTGCGGCTGTCTTTCTGTGCATATCGCCGCCAGTATTGAAAATCTCAATCATGACTTTATCGCCCGACTTCCAAGCCATAATGCGAAGTTCGAAGCCGCTAAAGTCTATGAAGAACAGAATTTTGCCCGGCCCGGCTATATAGAAGTTCCGTACGCCCAGTTCGTCGTTATCCAGGCGCGGTACGTTCTGCCCGTTCGGGTTACTAGAATTTAAGCGGCTGGTATCTGTCCAGGGCGTATAATTCGCGTGAATCTTCCCGGTAACGGGGTTCTGCCATTTCTCGCGTCCGTCGATGTGCGAAGAAAGCAGCGTATTCATTTTCTGAATGCGCCCGATTAGTTCCAGCAGCCGCAGCCCGACGTCTTTGTACGGGTGCGGGGGGCGGCGGCGTAATTCAATGGCTGCGCGTTCTTCCTTACTTAGTTCGTACCATTCCGGGCTTTCTACCTGGTACGCTTCCCAGCCTTCGGGCAGCTGGACGGCCAGCAGCTTTTCTTCCTTCAAGTCGTCCAGGTTGTTTTCCAGCATAAACTTAATATCTATTAGCGCTTCTTCGTCTAGCGATATGCCGCCCTTATCGGTCGGCTTACCTTTTGGAAGCTTCATAATGTTAAATAGAACATACTTAACGCCGTTCGTTTTCCCGGTCTTACCTGGTTCAATGTCCAGATTAACGGTTTCCTTAATTAGCGCCTTCATGTCTTCCGCTGCTTCTGCCTGGACGTTCCAAGCTTCTTCGCGCTTCATTTGTGCCAGCTGGTTATCCCAGGCCATGCCGTTATATTCCATAAGCCCGATAACGCGGGAAAACGGCATTTCGATTTCGTGCAGCCAGGTATCGTAATTCGTTCCCTGGCGTTCGTCCTTAATCTGCTTCGCCACTTCCCGCCAGTACAGGTACTGCTGTATGCCGTAGTCGCTATCTTCTGCGGAATATACCAGGCCGTCGCCGCTGTCTGCTGCGATTTCGTCGAAGAAGTCTACCCCGTACTTCGCCAGTAATTCCTTAAATTCGCCCATGTTCACACCGAATATCGCTTTAGTCGCTGGTTTCAAGCCCCAGCCAGTCGCGGGCTTCTTCGGGTCGTTTAAGCGCTTCGGGTCCGCGACTTGCAGGCAGCGTACCCACATTACCAACGGATCGGCTACAGGCATAAGAATGTACTTTCCGTACTTCGCCGCGTATTTCGTTTCAAAAGAAAGATTTACGGCTATCTTTATTACTTTACGATTGCGGAATATACGACGGTCTAGCGTGTCCATTACCAGCTTACGGGCTTCTGCGCGGCTTAACGTCGGTTCGAATACCCGGCCCGCCTTATGGTCGATTGGGATAACGCGGGCTTCGTGCGGTGCAGCTGCCAGCGATACGGTGCAAATTTCTCCCTGGTGCGGGTCTAGCGGCGTTTTTAGGAAAGTTTCGTAGGCCCTGTTATATTCCGTATCCAGCGCGTCGATTTCGCGCTGTTCCTCTTTTGGTTCCAGCCCCTGCTGCCGTACCGCGTCCATTTTGGCCTGTATTTCGGCCCTAAACGACGCGAATGCTTCGCGGGCCGCCTTGCTTGCTGCGGTTTCCCAGTCGAAGCTGCATAAGCCCAGGGCTTCGCATCGGTCGGCGTAGGCTTCCAGGTCGGCCAGGGTCAATATCGGGCGGTAGTCCTTTACTTGCTGCTGTGGTATGGTCGGCCAAACTATCCCGAAGTCGCCGGGGCGCTTCTTCGGCGCGATTGCTCTAGCCAGGGCCGCCCCTGGTAAGGGCAGCGGCTGGCTAGGTTCGGCAGGCTTTAGGGGTAAGGCTTTCGCTAGTGTCTTCGGTTGCTGCGTTCCAAAAAGGCCGCCTAATTTCACGTAGATAACACCTACTTTCGCTTCTGTTATTTATAGATAACGATATAGTTAAAATTTTTTAGATAAAGTCGTCTTCTATGTTGTCGAAAATCCCTTCTTCGAAAAGCTTGGCTATGAAGGCGTTAAAGCGGGCTGTTTTCCTATAGCCCCCGGTCGATTGCTGTATCATTCGCAAATTAACCAGCTGGGCTACTATAGCCTTCGCTTCTTCCTTCTCTATTGCCAGCATGGCTTCGACGTCATTCTGCCGAAGGTACTGCTGCTGGGCGAATAGCTTAACGAATTTGTAGTAAGCCTGGTCGCCTTTTAGCGTCGGGATATCCCGCAGCTTTTCGGTAATCTTGCCGTACTTTTCTTCGTCCAGTTCTTCTTCCCTAATAGCCAGCTTCGCGTAATAGTTAAGGCCGCAGCCCGGCGCGTTATACAAGCTTTTAAGGTATTCCCGGATAAAGTCTACATGCCCCGGCCATACGACAATTCTTTCGCCCGATTCGTCTACGCTATGCGTCAATGCCGCCAGGGCGACGGAAAGGCGGGCTATCTTATTACGCTGGTCGGAAGGCGATACCAGCGGTACGTCGCTGGCGTTTCCGTAAATCTTCGACAATTCGGTAGCGACTTCCAGGATGCGGTCTACCGTATCGGCGTTAAAAATTACGTGTTCGGGCTTTCTTGACCAGGCAAAAAGGATAGAATTTTTAAGCGTTTCGGCATTTATGAAGCTGGGATACGTCGGCAGCTGCCGGGTATATTCTTCGGCGCTTACGTCGTTCATTCGCATAAATACGGCAAAGTCGAAGCGTCTAATATCTTCATTGTTAAAAATGTCCCGCAGCACTTCGACGCCCTGGCCGTAGCTTGCCAGCCTGCGGCCCTTCGGAGGGTTCCCGGATAGAATGGCGCGTACCCGGCATGGCGTTTCTGCGGTAACGGCCTTTTTAACTTCCAGCCGTCCGTCGCTGCGCGCCAGGGTCATTTCGCCGTAATTATCTTTTTCTATCCCGGTATCTTCGTCAATCCATATTAATTCCTTGTCTGAAAGCGGCCATACGCCCCATACGATATACCAGGCCCCGGCGCTTCCGCTTTGCTCCATTTTGTACGTAAGCCCGGTACGGCTGGTACTTTCGGCGTTTACGCGATTCCCTAGCCCGGTAAACTTACGAATGCCTTCGATAAGTTCACTTTTCCCGGTTCCCGTATCCCCTACGATTTTTAATTCCAGCCAGCCCCTAATCGGTAGGCTTGTCCAGGGTACGTTAAAGCGCAGAACACTATGGTAAGTGAGAAGAACGCCTAGCAGCGTTTCGTCGCGTTCTACGATTTTCGTTACGTTGTAAGTAAGGTCGGCGCAGATTGCCGCCAGCTTTTCTTCGATAGCCGATGCTGTGTAATTCGCCGGGCGCAGGGCTTCCAGGCTTTCCTTTACACCTTCGTCCAGGGCGAAACTGTCTACGACGTCCTGCAAGGGCTTCGCTTCCTTAACCAGTATCGTAGCTTCCTGGTTCTTCGGGTGCGGGAATACATGCCCGGTGATTTCGTAGTATTTATTTTCGGTTACGTCCTGCTTGCCAATAGCGTACGCCTTCCGCATGACGTAGCGACCTTTACCTTCTTCGGATTCGGTGCTACCCGATTCGGCCATAGGGATTACCAGCAGTTCTTCTACGTTCGTCGTTTCGCTTATTTCGGTATTGTACTTATTGCAGGCTGGAATACCCGATATTGTCCGAAGGATGCCCGTAATGTTGTCCTTCGCCGTCGCCGTCATTTCCAGCAGTTCCGGGTCGCCTATGCCTAAATCCTTGAACAGCGTATGACTAGGAATGTCGTAAAGCGGACAATGTGTCTTCTTACAGTCCTTGCGGCCCCAGCAGTAATATTCGATTTTCGAAGGTACGATATAGGGCGTATGCTTCTTCCCGGCTACCATTACCTGGGTTTTAACCAGCTTACCATGCAGTTCGGCGTCGCCCGTATGCGCCAGGTGAAGGCTTACAGATTTGCTTTCGTCGTTCGTCGCCTTCTTCAAGCAATGGCACAAGGCCCCGGCGCAGGCTACGCGGTCGTAGTCCTGGCTTCCTGGAATCTTCTCGCCATGCAGCGCCCGGATAAAGGCGCAGCCAAACTTATAGCCGTTTTCCTTGTCGTAGACGGCTTCTACGACGCTGCGCGTATTGGCTACGCGCTGTTCGGTGTCATAGCGCCCGCCAGCGCTTGTATGCTTCCGTACCCATTCTTCAAGAAGTTTTAAAGCTTCTTCTTTCGGGTGGCCTGCTTCCTTGTAATAGGCCGCCAGCTGTACGGTCGCCTGGTTACGGTCGCCTTCCTTCTTCCAGCCGCCAGTTAAAATATCGGTAACGCATACCGGCGGTCTGTCCTTTCGGAAGTTGAATTCTTCGGCGAATTTCTTTACGGAAGTAGCAGCGGCTTCACGCCATTCCTTTTCCTTATCCTCATAAAATAGGACGGCCTTCGGGCGCATGTCCCGCGCTGCTTTCCGCTGCGCCGGGTCTAAAACAGGATAAAGGCGGGGGCCGTTAGCCATGCCTTTAATTTCGTCCAGGGTTTTCGTTCGAAGTTCGTCTATGCTAAGTTCGATTTTGAAAAGCTTCGTACCGCTGTGGATACTGTTAGGCAGCCGCAGCATACGTGAAGCGGTGTATACTACCAGGTCTAAAGCACGAAGGCCTAGCCTATGTACAAGGTAGCCCGCGATATGTTTATAAACCTTATGCAGTTCAGTACCCGGCTTAATGTCCAGCGCCTGGAAGTCTATTAAGATATGGAAGCCTTTGCTTCCCGAAAAATATAAATGTATATCGGTTTCCTGTACTTCAAGTTCGTTCATAAAGAAGTCGATAAGCTTTACTGCGTCGGCCTGGCTTACTGCGGGGTCTTGTTTATAATCCAAGTCAAAATACAAAGGGGCGATAAAGCTTTCGCCCCGCGCCCCCCTGCTTTTACTGGTATAGCGCTGTACGGTACAAAAGCAGTTAAAGTTATTCGCTTCTTCCTGCTGGTACTTCTTGACGCCTTCCGGGTATTCTACCCGCGTCCAGGGTACAGGCTGCCCGCTATCGTTTGTATGCCAGGCGTCAACGTATTTGTAATCGGCTATTTGCGGTTCCTTTGCCATGTTGACGCCCCTACCCTTCTAGTTAAGTGATTAAGCTTTTGGCTTTTCTTCGTCGGCTACGGTAACTTCGTCAGCGGTGAATTCTGTTGCCGAAGGGTCGATACCATAGTCTGCTGGGTTGAACAAGCCCAGGCAGCTAAAGTTAAGGCCAAGCCAGGAAGTCGTATCCTTCGTGCGTTCTTCGGTCGTAAGGCGCGTTACTACGTGCTTCGCGCTGCTGTTCGCCGGTACGCCGATGCCTTTATACTTGCCGTCGAAGATTTGCATACCGTACTGACCCCATCCGAACGTATCGCCCGGTGCGAAGTTCATAAGGTAAATCTTCGGGCTGTCGTCCGGGGAAAGGAATTTTACAGGGACGATATACGCCAGGTAGCGCAGTTGTAAATCTTCCTGGCTGTAACGGTCGAGTACCGAAGGGTCGGTCTGTGCCGTAGTCGCCAGCCAATTATCCAGCGTTGCGCGGGCCGTCGCTTCGGCCTTCGCTACCATCTTCTTACCTTGCTGTACTTTCGTCAGGCCAGCAGCTTCTTCGGGCAACAGTTCTTCTTTCGCGGGCAGGGATACGATAAGCTGGCCCTTCTCCGGGGTTTCGTCGCCGCCCCACAATACCCAGCGCGTTTCGCCTTGCGCGATAACGACGTCCAGCGTATCGCCGTAGGATACTTCCAGGTCGCGCGCTTCGACGAAGTTGCCTTTTTTGTTGATTTTCAAGTATTGGCCCATGCGCACATAGTCGAAGTCCAGGCCTTCGTTCACTTCCAGGAAGGCCGCCTGCTTCGCCTGGATTACTTCGGCGATATAGTTAGCCCCTACGTTTGCCAGCGCAAGCGCGCCCTTACCTTGTACTACTACCGCTTTTCCGTTTGCTGTTGTCATTGTGAAATTCCTCTTTTCGATTAGTTTTTTATGGTCAGGCTTTCGCCGAATACCTGTTATTTATAGATAACAGTAGAGTTAAAAAATTTTCGCCTTACTTGTCCCACATGCTTCGCTGCGGATACCTGTTTAAGATGGTACGTAGCGTTATCGGGTCTTCCCGTAGCATCCTGCCGTAAGCCGCCGCCCAGGTACGGAAGTCCGGGCCGTAGTACGTATAGAAGGTGTCCCATAATTCCGGGTCTTGCTGGCATAACAGGTCCCACATTGCCATAACTACCTGGTACGTATCCAGCTGCGCGCCTGGCGTCCATATCCTTTGAGGGAAAAGCGCTTCGGCCAGCGTGGCGAAGTTAAATTCGATAATAAAATGCAGCTTGACGGACATAGGGGCGACGGCGCGGGCTGCTTGTAGCCGGGCTTTTTCCTTCCGTTCACTGGTCGCCGGGTCAATTCCGTTTATATGCCATTGGTAGGCTTCCAGGGCTGCTTCTCCATCTTTCCGCAGGCTGTCTTCGTACCCCGTTCCGATTGCTTCGGGTGGCATTACGAATTCGCTGGCGACGTTTGCCCGAAGGCCGCCGCAGGCCCGCATATTCGCGGTCGTGTACGTTACCAGGTGGTCGTAGACTACTTTGCTGGCCTTGAATTCGAAGCGCGCGCTTTCGCCCCGGAAGATATTAAGGGCGTCGCGTTTCTTAATCATTGCCAGGGGCCGCCGTACGTTGTCCGTATCGGGCTTACCCAGGTAAACAGCTGCCGCATGGGCTAGGTGCTTACGGTGTGGGTCGCTGTACCGTAGCAGCTTAACTTCGCAACTCATTTACGGCCCCGCCTTTCCTTCGCCGCTTCTCTCGATTCCTGGCGGCGCTGCTTCCGATTCTTCGGGGGCGGCGCGTACCTGGTCGAAAACATCGGCGGGGGTTTTTGTTCGGGCAGCGGGGCTGGTTCCGCTTCTACTTCGGTGGCAGTTGCGGCGGCCCTCTCCTGGGCTTCCTGTGCCATTTGGCGCTGCTGTTCAATTACTTCCTGCGTCAGCGGTTGCGCCCCTTTCGGTCTGTCGTAGCCTACCTGGCAAGCCGTAGGCTGTCCGAATTCGTTAAGTTGTACGGCCAGCCAAACCCGGCGCGTGAAAAGCAGTTTCAAGGCTTTGAAAAATGGTACTTTCTGCGGGTAAAAGTTAATCATGCTGATAATTTCCCCTTTCGGTTTTATAGTGGAAGGTCAAAGCCCGACATGTTATGCAGCAGGAAGTCCCTTACGTTTTCCTTCTTCGTCCGGGGCTTGCTTGCCAGCTTGATACCCAGCCGGGAATAAACCTTGCGCCTGCTTAAATACTGGTCGTAAAAAGTGCCGTCGCTACCGTCTACGTAGTCGTACCATGTCGCCCTCTTGTCGGGGTTCTTCGGGTCGGGCCTCATAATTCGGCCAATCGCCTGTTCGACGCCCGCACCGTTCGCGCTGTTCCTGCCGTCGCCCCGTTGCGGGGTTGCCAGGTGTCCGTCGTACAGGTTCGGAATGTCCAGCCCTTCCTTCACCAGTTGCGACGTAGCGAATAGAATGTCTAGCTGGCGGCCCCTGGCCTGTTCCAGTACAGCCTTACGTACTGTCGGCGTAACTTGCCAGGCTGCGAATTCCGCTTCGCTGTACTGGGCTTCCTGGCGTTCCCAGCGCCGCAGCCGTTCGTTACGGCGCGCCCCTGGGTCGTTCTTTTTGCATTTGCGCCATACGTTTTTAGTAAGGCCCCCATGCAGTACCGCCATTCGCGGGACGACGCCCAGGCTGTTACGTGCGAATTTCTCTACCAGGTCGCGCAGCTGGAATAAGTAGCGTACGCTATCGGCTAGTACGATTACCGCCCCACCTTTCGGGCTTACGTTGAAGCAACTTTGCAGCACGTTTTCGGCTACCAACTTCGCCCGCTTTTGGTCGGCAATAAGGTCGGCCAGTAGGGCCGTATAGTCCATATCTTCGCCGCCAGCGTCTACGCTGTTTTCGGCTTCGTCCGATACCGCCAGCACTGGGTCATCCTTGCCGTATTCCGTGTATACGAATTTGACTTCGGGCAAGATAAGCGCCCCAGCTTCGTACATACCGTCGCGCTTTACCGTATACGCTGTAGGCCCTAGCCCGGCGTACATGAAGGATTCCAGGCCGTCCTTACGGTTCGGCGTCGCCGTAAGCCCTAGCAAATACCGGGCCGGGAATTTACCCGCGACTTCAACAAACTGCTGCGCCGGGAAATGGTGCGCTTCGTCTACGACGACTACGCCTACCAGCTGTGCCAGGGTATTTACCAGCGTCGGGTTCGCGCCCAGCGTCTGTACGGTGGCTACGAATAGCTTACCGCTGCCCCAGCTTACTTTCCCTTCGCCGATTATCCCGACTTCGCCTACGTCGCCCAGGAAGGCCTTCGCGGCTTTCGCCGACTGGTCTAGCAAGTCCAGCGTATGCGTCAACCAAAGCGTAGGCAGCCCCCAGGCCCGTATAATGCGAAAGCCCATTAACGTCTTACCGCTGCCTGCCGGACTTTCCAGTACGCCGCCTGCCGCGTCCAGCGTGGCCTGTACGGCTGGCGTTTGGTAGTCCCGTAGGTTGGGGCCTGTCCATTCGCCAAAGTCTACCGGGGCCGTATTCGTCAGGTTGTACCGTATGACTTCTTCGGGCCGTAGCCCCTGCGCTTTCAGAAGATCGCGCAGCTTTCCTTCGAAGCCCCTGGGGGCTACAATGTCGCCCAGGTCATTATTGAAGATTTCCAGGCGCTGCTGTATTCCGTAAGTCGGGCGGCTCATTCGTTTCAACTTTTCGAATTCGGGATTTCCGACGGTAAGCGCCTGGGTTACTGCTGCGCGCAGCGGAATACTTGCCCCGCGTATGCGTATGTTATTGCTTATAGTGATTTGCAACACTCTACCAGCCCCTTTAAATCGTACGTTATATCTGCCGTTATCCTGGCAAGCGGTGCGCATGGAAGCGTGGCCCGCTTTAATTCGTCCAGGGTAACGTATTGGCGTTTCTTCTCTTGCATGAATTGCAGCGCCCTTGCCAGTCGGAAGGCGTAAGCTTCGTCGCGCCCTTCGGCTTCATTTTGGAAGCTAACGAATACCAGGCCGTAATTCCGTTCCAGGCAGCGGTCGAAAAGCAGCAGCCCTTTAAACTGGTCGGGCCGTAGATAAGCCAGTTCGAAGCGGTCGGCTTCGGTTCGCTTGTGTTCGGCCAGTATGTTTACGTCGGCCAGCAATACGATTTCGTCAGCCGGGCGGGTTCCCCCGCCGCCGTCGCGTATTCTCATGCGCCAGCAGTTCGATACCTTCGCCCAGCTGCGCCGTACTTCGTCCTGGAATTCTTCGCCCCGTTGCTGCCGTTCACGCTGCAATTCTCGCAGGTCTTTCTTAATCACAGTTCACCGCCAGGGTGAAAGTTACCGCCCTGCTTAATTACCAGACTCTTATTCGCGTTATGCAAATTAATCTGATTAGGGCCAAACCCGTTAGTATCAATGAAATAGCATACGGTTTCTTTCCTACTTTCCAGGAATTCAGCCAGCTTGTTAAATGCCTGCTGCACCGTTATTTCCGGGGCCGCTTGCTGCACTGCTCGTTGCATTTTCTTTTTAAGCTTCCGCTTATTCATAGACTAGATGCTCCCCGCCAGGTATTGCAGAAGGCGGGCCTGTACAAAGGCTTTAGCCCTTACCGAATCGCTAGCCTGTACAGCCTTTTCCCAACCGTCGCGGGCCATAGACGCCTGGACTTCCAGGGCGGCCAGTTCGCCTTCGACTTCTGCCAGGCGTTTACGGCTTTCGCTGCTAACCGTACGACGGAAAGCGTCGCGGGCCATGTCATTAGAAAATGGGTACTTCGTGCCGTTCCATTCGACTACCTTACCGTCGGGAGCCAAGCCATCCATAATGGCCTGGGATTCTTCCAGCTTGATTTTATTTTCAAGCTGCCAGCGCTCTTTAAGCAGTTCGCCCTTATTACCGTAGGCTGCTTCTCGCTGGTCGCCCTTGTTCAGAATGTCGTCTACGCTTGCGTCCAGCTGCGTGACAGTATCGGCCAGGATTTGCGCGCTAATTACGCGGAAGTGTTCGGCTGGGATTTGGCGGGCCGATTGCCCCAGAATGGCGGCGGCGGCTGCTTTCACCTGTTCGGCCCCGTATACTGCCGTAAGGTCTTGTACTGCTTGTTTCGCGTCGTTCATGGTTTGGTTTCTCCCTTCGGATATAAAGAAGTCTTTACTACTAACATTTCCCCGCCTGCCGGGTAGCCGTTTTCGTCTACGGCCCAGGTTCGCATAATTACGTAACTTTTGCAGGCCGGGCAGCTTGATTTACATGTGCTATCGTCCAACCATGCGAAGCTTAATTCGCCCAGTTCGGGCGTCATGGGTTCAACATGGCCGCAATGGTCGCAGGCTACCATTTCCTGCTGTTGTACGTCGTCCATTTAACCCCCCAGCCGCGCGGCTTCTATCTTTTCAAGGGCCAGCCGTACGACTTCCGGGGCCAGCCCTTCCTTTTCCGCGACAGCTTCTACGATTTGGTTAATGTCCAGGCGTACCCGGTCGCCGCTGGCTGTCTGAATTAGCGCGGCGAAGTTTTCCATAGCGTACTGGCGCTGCTGGTCTTTCTCGATGCGGCTACGGTCTAAGACGTCCGGGCCTGGCGCTGCACATTGCAGCGGTATAAGTTCGATACGGCCCTGGCCGCCTTCGATGGTAATAAGCGCTACCTGGATAGGGCGGCTTATTTCGGTCTGTGAAGCTGCCAGGCGGGTAAGGCTGCCGGGGTTACAAAAGGTAACGCCGTCGGATCTCCTATAAATTCCGTACCCGGTATGGTCATGCCCAGTAAATACCATGTTCGCAGAAGTCTTTACTTCTTGAACCAGTGTAAAGCGGTCGAATGGCGGCGTATGGTCTAGTAGCATCCCATGCGCTATGTGCAGGTGGTACGCGCCGGGTATTTCGACTTCCGGGCTGTAGCCGTATCCGTCGCGGTCGATATTACCGCTATACGGTGTGAAGGTTACGGCGACGTCGGGTACGGCCCCTGGGCCGAATAGTACGGGCCTGGCCGGGTCGTTTACTACGTGTAGCTGTGGTACGATTCGTTCCAGCAGCCGCAGGCTGGTATTCCCAAAGGCCGCGACGTTATAGCCCGGTATATCGTGATTGCCTGCCGTTGTGTATATAGGGGCCGGTGCTTCGCTAAAAACGTCGGCGGCGTCGTTCAGTACGCTATTTGCAACGTCGGGAAGGTCGAAGGTATCGCCCGGCTGTAAGAAGGCGTCTACCTGGTGCTGCTTCCCCAGCTGCCATATCTCCCGCAGCTTCGCCTTCCAGGCTTCCGGGTAGCTGTCCGTTCGGTTCCGGGGATTCGTCCCGCGTATGTGCGGGTCGCCAAAGTATAGAAATTTAATGGACATTCGGGGTATCCCCTTCGTCGCCCCGACGTCTGCGGGTTGTGATTTCCCCGGTTTCCGTATTGATTGTATAAGAGCGGTGATGTTTCGTTATTGCCAGTTCTTCATAGACACGCTGCCATAGTGCTTTGCTTTCCGCTTCGTACTTCGCGTCGTTTGCTTTGTCCAGAGCGTCGATTTCTTCCTGGCGCTTATGCGTTTCTTCTTCCGTTACTTCGCCCAGCAAATAAGCGCGGCGTCCGTCCAGTACCTTCTGTTCCAGGTCAAGCGCAGCCAGCGCTTCGGCTTTCTTGTGGGCCATAAAGTCGGCACGCAGCTGCTGGCTGATTACGCCTACGTGCAGCTGGTTTTTATCGTCAGCGGCTTCTGCCGCATTTTTCAATTCGCAAATAATACACATGGTTTGTATGCTCCCTTCGGGCCTGGCCCGGTTAAATGTTTTTTACTTCGGATTCTTCGCGGCTGTTCAGCGTCACCCGTAGGCCCTTATCTGCTACGGCTGCCAGCGCTTCGTTATGCGTGATAAGGATTATCTGCCGCCCCAGCTGTTCGCTATACTGCTTTAGGAAGTAAGCGACATTAGCCGAATATTCTGCGCTTATGTGCTTACCTACTTCGTCCATTAGCAGCGGGCCTTCGATTGCTTCCAGTTCGGCTATTCCCAGCCGCAGGCCTAGCGTAATGACGTCTACGTACCCGCCGCCGTTGTCGTAGTCAGGCGGCTTCAACTGGGTTCGTACGCCATTACGGGTTAACCAGTATTCGGCGACTGGCTGCGCGCCTTTGACGTCCAGTGCGATTTCGAAGGCGAATTCGTTGCCGGGGAAGACTACCAGCAGCAGTTGGGTAACAATGTCTTCAATACGGCCCTTTGCCTGCTGCCGGGCGTAGTCGCTTGTCTTTTGCAGCAGGATTTGTACCAGGTCGTACTGGCCCAGCTTATTTGCGGCTTCCAGGCTTCGCAGCTGCGCCTGGTCGCGGTCGGCTATAAGAAGGTCCCGCTGGCCGATTTTTGCAGCCAGTTTTTCGCGGGCCGTTCGTACGCTTTGTTTCGCAGCGTTTAATCTATACATTTGCTAACCCCCCAGTTCTGAATTTCTTCGAAGCAGTCGGGGCAGAAGCAGGATACGACATAAGTACCCTTTACGATTACGATTTCTTTGTACGGGTATTCCAGCCCTGTACCAGAAGGGCGTAACTTACCCCGGCTGCAATAGTTACAGGTAGAAGAAGCTTCGGTATGCTTCGCTTCTTCTACCGTCATACGTTTGACAATCATACGTTAGGAATTAGGCCTTCAACTTTAGATAATTCGGCGTCGATTTGGGCTTCCAGGGCTGCGATTTCTGCCTGGGCAGTTTCCGGTGTTACGTTCAGTTCGGCCAGCTTCGCGGTTACTTCGGCCTGCTGTCGTTCCGCTGCTGCCTTTTCAGTCTTTGCGATTGTTTCGGCTGTTTTAGCCTTTTGGATTCTCGCTTTTGCCAGTTCAATACGTTGTTTAGCGTCCATATATATACGTCCCTTCGAATGTTAGTGAGTATGGGCTACGGCTTGTTCGCATAGCGGGCATATGCCCCCGGTTGCGTTCCATGCTTCGGCCAGTTCTTTTTCGGCTGCCGCCAGTTCATTCGCTGCGCGCGTTTCCGACACCGCCGCGCTGTCTAGCGTCTGCGTTTTAATTTTATAAAGGGTATAAAGTTCCCGAAGCTGTGCCAGGCGTACCAGGTTTGCTTCTGTGCCGCTTATTTTGGTTTCGGCTTCTGCTATTCCTTGAAGGCTGGCGATAAGCCCCTGGTAGCGGCCTATGCTGGCTGTCGCGGTATTGTAATCCCCCAGCAGCTGCCGTATTTCGGCGATTCGCCCATAGCTTCGTTCTGCCGCTTCTAGCGCATTTAAAGCTACGTCCAGGTCTTTCGTGCTGGTAATTACTTCCGTCGCCCTCTTTACATCGGCTTCGTATTTGTTATACTGTTCGGTAAGATTACTAAGGCTGGCCCGACGATTTTCTGCGGCTTCTGCTTCTGATAGCAGCCATTCGCAGGCGTCAAGTCCTGCCAAGTCACTAAGGCGTTGGGTAAGGTTCTCTACTGTGGCGGTAGCCCTTCCCCATTGCGAGTATAAGTCCAGTAAGCGGTCATACCGTTGCTGGGCTTTTTCTATTTCTGCCAGGTCATCTTCCAGCGCTGGAATATTCGCCAGCTTATCCAGCGTAGCAATTGCTTCGCTTATATCCTGGTTAATACCATTCAGCAGCGTTACCAGCGTTTCGATTTTCGTCTTCTTACCTAGCGCGTCGTCTATCTCTTGCAGCAGCCAGTCGCAAGCGTCCAACTGGCGGCCTATTTCTTCAAGGCCTTCGAATGCTACAAGCTGTTCGACTTTTCTTTCGTACTCTTTATCGGCGGCCTGCTTTTCGTTTCTGGCTGCATATGTATCCTTTGCCGTCGATTTTATAGCGCCGTCTACTGCTTCCGTCCCGGCTAGCTTACCCAGCACCTTCGCCCCTGCGCTGCCTGGTTCACTTATTAGGAATGGCGCGGCCAGCTGATAAGCAAAGTGTAAGTCTACTTCGAAGTCGCCGAAGCGGCTGCTTTTAATTCCCAGGGCTTCCTTAACCGCTTCGGGTACTTCGGCCTTTTCGAAAGGTTCGTCATACAGGGGCTTTACCCAGTATTTCGTTTTTCCCTTCCTGCGGGTTTTCGTTATCGTTACGCCGTTGTCCAGTTCGACTTCTACCCCAGCTTCTTCTGCCTGGCGTTTAATCGTTACGCCGTCTGTCTCGTAAACCGTATGCAGGAAGTCGTCGCCCGAAGGTTCGCCTTTTGCCAGCCAGCGTATCGCCCGGATTGTACCGGCTGTCTTTCCTGCCCCCGATGGCCCCGTAAATACATTCAAGCCGTCTACCAGGTCATACTTCCCGGCTACCCACGATTGGAAGCCCCATACTTTAACGCTTATGATTTTTGCCATTAGCCGCCTGCCCCCTGTACCAGCAGCAGCTGCGCCAGGTAAGCCCTAGCCGCCGCCCGGCCCCGAAGTAACGGGCTACGTACTACGAAGATTACGTGCATACCGCTTCCCCCCTTTCGATTCCCGCAGCGACTTCGCCGCTTAACTTGAAGCTGTTACCCAGTACCGCTTCGCATGCCCCGGCAGCATCTTTACCGCTTGCCGCTTCTACGTATATGGCCTGCATTTCCTCTACGTCCCGCATTTGGGCCGCGTGTAGTCGTTTCATTCGGTCGTCCATTGTCGTTCTCACCCCCTTTCAAGCTAGCCGCGATTAGCTGGCCGCTGCTATCATTTGCAAAGCGTCATTCCATAAGTGCGTAATGGGTTTTGTGCCTTTCCCCCAGGCCGTCAATAACTCTAGCGCCCCGGTCGGGTTCGTTTCGGCTAGTTCGGCTAACTTAACAGGTAGGTACGCCATTTTATGCACTAATTCGACATTAATCGGGAAACCGTTGTTTGCATTGTGCATTTTTTAGCACCGCCTTTCCCTATACCTTTTTTACGATAAATTCTTCGAACGGCAATTTATTTTCTTCACAATAGGTATGCAACTTGCCAAGCATTACCGGGCCTGCCTTGCTGTCAGTGTTCAATACTTTGTGCAGGTGCGAAGGCTGTACGCCCAGCATTCTAGCCAATAAACGGAATTTTCCTTGCGCTGCATCTTCCATCAATTGCCATAGTCTTTTCTTGTTCAATTCCATTGCAGATAACACCCCCTTTCAAACCATTATCTACAGATAACACTTTCCGTGCTTCAAATAATACTCCCAAACGTTATCTACAGTCAACAGGAATTTCGACAAAATATTAAAATGTTGCCTGTAGAGAACACTTGCGATATAATGACAATCAGAAATTACCTAAAGGAGCGTAAGTGAAACCATATGTTTAACAAGGAACGTTTTTCAGAATTACTTAAATTAGCGCAAGGCAATAGAACACTAAATGAATATGCCCGCCAGGCCGAAGTTTCGAATTCGTATATCTCGAACCTTATGAATTGCAAAAAGGACACGCCCCCAGAAGCAAAGACAATAAAGAAGCTTGCCGACGCCGCGCATAACGAAGTAACGTACGCGGATATGCTGGACGCAGTAGGATTACTTACCCCCGATTTAAAATCAAAATTAGACCGGCTTTCTACTTTAAAGGGGTTAAGTGAAGAATTCAAGAAGACCGAACATGACATATACCAGGCAAACCGCGACATTGCAAAAGCGAACGACTTAGTTAAAGAAGCTCAAGCCGAATACGATAACGCAGTAGAACTTGAAAAGATGGGCGCGAAAACAGTAGCTAATTTTATCCGAGTACCTCTCCTGGGCCATATTGCAGCTGGTCTGCCTATTTTTGCATCGGAAAACATAATCGAATGGGAATATGTCCCGGATACGTTTGGGGCTGTGGAAGGCGAAGTCTTCTCCCTAATCGTTAAGGGCGATAGTATGACTGGTTCCCGGATTTACGAAGGTGACAAAGTTGTAGTACGAATCCAACCCGAAGTAGCCGACGGAGAAATAGCCGTCATTAATGTTGACGGCGAAAACGCTACGCTTAAAAGGGTCAAGCATGTAGAAGGTAAGGTGTTATTACTGTCCGACAATCCTAAATACTCCCCTATCCTTGTCAATAGTGAAAACGCCCGGATATGCGGAAAAGTAATTCAAGTCCTATTTGACCCTAATAGAAAATATTAAGGGGGCTTCTTATGCAATCCGTAGCAGATATTCAGGAAATAGCAGATTACTTTACCCAACAGAAGTCAGTTTTTTATTACAAGCAAGTTCCAGCCGGTAAAAAAATTCGCGTCTTAATTTACATCAGGGTATCGACAAAAATGCAGGAAACCCGTTTTTCCTTGAAAGGCCAGATACAGGAATTAATCAGCTACGCGGAATCTATGGGCTGGGTCATAATCGGCATTTACCGCGACGTCGATTCTGGCGGCAAGCTGGATAAAGCAGGCCTTACGCAGCTGCTGGACGACGTAGACGACGATAAAGGCGACGTAGTTTTATGTATTGACCAGGATAGAATATCCCGCCTGGATACGGTTAGCTGGGAATATCTAAAAAGCCAGTTGCGCGAAAACAGTGTTAAGCTGGCCGAACCGGGAAAGCTTACCGACTTGGCAGACGAAGACGACGAATTTTTCGCCGACTTAAAAAACCTGTTTGCCCGAAGGGAAAAAAAGAAGATTGTTAAACGCATGATGCGGGGTAAGCGGCAACGTACCCGTGAAGGCAAGGGCTGGGGAAAAGCTGCCTGGGAATACAATTATGATAAAAATACCGGTGCCTACAGCGTTAACGAAAAGCATGCCTGGATTATCCCCTTTATCGATAATCTGTATTTAGGGGAAGAAGGTTTAAGCGACTCTGCAATAGCCGAACGACTAAATGATATTACGAAGACGCCTACAGGAAAGGACTGGCACGAACAGCATATACGGCAGCGCCTTACTTCAAAAATGTATCATGGTGTCCTGGAAAAGAATTTCGGAAACGGCGAAACCATAACAGTAAAGGACGTCTACCCGCAGCTGCGAACAGAAGAAACCTGGCTAAAAATCCAGGCGAAGCGAAAATCGAAGTACCAGCGCCGCGCGCCGGTCTACCCGCACATACTGCGCGAAATTGAAACGACTTGCGGCCATTGCGGTAAGAAGCTGTCACTTAAACAAAGTGGCACGAAGAATAACATACACTACTATTTCCAGCACGGTACAGAATACAAAGCGACTTACTCAAACGACTGCGGGCTGTCCATAAATTCCATTCGCATAGAATTTAATTTCGTCAAGGCCTTGAAGGATATTTTACGAAGCGAAGAAACCGCGAAGCGCTATATTCAGTTCGACTACGGGCAAACGGATATAGACAAGCTTTCCCGCGAAATTGACGCGACGAACAAACTGCTACAGGCGGTACAAGGAAAGTTAGATAGTCTACTGGATTTGTACCTGGACGGCAGTTTTTCTAAAGACGTCCTAAACTCTAAAAAAGACGGCCTGGAAAAAGAACGCGATTTACACAATACTACTTTGCGCCAGCTGGAAGCGAAGCGGTCGTCGTTAGCAAATAACCAGTTCAACTATTCGACGGTCTATAAGTACCTGGCAGTCGCCGAACGATTCGAAGTCATGCTAACCGAAAATGAAAAAATGGAGATGGTCGGGACGTTATTTCCTAGCGGGGTTTTGTACGAAGATCGGTACGTACTACAGGGGAATATGGCGGGCGTTATGTTCGAAGCCATAATACCAGTCGCAGAAAATCCATTCGAATTTATGAACCATCCAGGAAAGAAAAAAACCCGTCAAGCCAGACAGGACGCGGATTAGCTGCATTTAGGGCGGTATTAAAATTTATGCTGCCCTGCATGGGTCTGTACTATAGTTTATTTTCTTGAAAATCGTCGGGATCATCGTAACCGCCACATCCCCTTGATGAACGGCGCCGCAGCCGGAGATTCTGGACTTGTCGATCTCCAGAACCTTCAGATTCACCGCGAGATTGGCGTCCGTATAGTACTCGACATCCACCTCGCGCACATAGGCTTTCTTATGGTCCCAGTCCAGCTTCTCGACCTGATACTGCACCCCTTCGTGCAGGTAAATAGCTTCGTCATGAAGAAGCGTCATCGCGCTGAACCGGTCCATCTCGCCAATAATTCGAACATCGGCCACACTCGTTTGATCAACGATCACGACATTCTCCTGCGATGCGGAACGCAGGCTGATTTCGCTTGCCGGGAAGGCCTGGTTCGCCCAATAGAACGTGTCGCCGCTTCTATGCAGCACTCGTTCCTCCTGAAGGTATTCCAGAATCTCGCTGATCTCAAGCGGCCCGAATTCCTCCGTATTCTTGAATGGCAGCTCGTATGCCGCGCAGCGGACATGATCGACGAGAATAATCAGGTTCTCGGGATTAATCCTCGCGGATTCCGGATTTCGGTCGAAGAAATATTCCGGATTCTGGACGATATACTGGTCGATTGGCGTGGAGCTGGCCACCATCAGAATAAGCGCTTCGCCATGCCTTCTTCCGGCCCGTCCCGCCTGCTGCCAGGTGCTCGCCACGCTGCCCGGATATCCGGTCATTACGCAGACTTGAAGCTGGCCGATATCTACGCCAAGCTCCAGGGCATTGGTGCTTACGACGCCAAGAATTTCGCCTTCCCTGAGACCCTTCTCGATCTCCCTGCGCTGCTTCGGCAAGTAACCGCCGCGGTATCCCCGGATCGATTTCGTGCCGATTTCATTCTTGACCAGCTCTTGAATGTGACTGAGGATGATCTCTACTCTCACGCGGCTGCGGGCAAATACGATCGTCTGAATCTTGTTCTTCAGGAATTCCTTCGCCAAATGGTTCACTTCAACGGTCGCGCTTTTCCGGATGTTCAGCGGCACATTAACGATTGGAGGGTTATAGAAGACAAAATGCTTCCGGCCTCTAGGAGCGCCGTTATCGTCAATCAGCCGCATCGGGCTGCCGGTCAGCTGCTCCGCCAACTCCTTCGGATTCGCAATGGTTGCCGACGTGCAAATAAAGGTCGGATTGCTTCCGTAAAACTTGCAGATGCGCTTCAGCCTGCGAATGACATTGGCGACATGGCTGCCAAATACGCCGCGGTAGGTGTGCAGCTCGTCAATGACGATATATTTCAAATTCTCGAACAGGCTGACCCATTTCGTATGGTGAGGCAAGATGGCGGAATGAAGCATGTCGGGATTCGTTATAACGATATGGCCGGCCTTTCGGACGATCTGGCGGATCGTCGGCGAAGTGTCGCCGTCGTAAGTGTAACTCTTGATGTCGATTCCCATCTCGCTTATGATCTCGTTCAGCTCGCTCTTCTGGTCCTGCGCCAGCGCTTTGGTCGGGAACAAATACAACGCGCGGCTTGTATCGTCCTTGGCAATCGCTTGGAGAACGGGCAGGTTATAGCATAATGTCTTGCCGGATGCCGTTGGCGTTACCGCGACGATGTTTTCTCCTTTGGAAGCAAGCCGGAAAGCCGTTCCCTGATGGGTGTAAAGCTCGGAAATGCCGCGCTTCTGCAGAGCCTCCCGGATACGGGGATCAACACTGTCGTCGAACGGCGTGGTTTTGGCCTCCTGCGGCTCCATTTCATGCCAATTCACTATATTTTCATTTGAGCGTAATTCCTCAATTAATTCAGGCAAAGTTTTCTTTTTGAACATAAACGTTCGTCACCTCTCGATACCAACAGTTTAGCGAATATTTGTTCGATTGGCTAGAGGATTCAAGGAAGACATATTTTGGTGATCGCAAGGTGAAACGGCTGGATTCTTAGAATTCAAAAAAAACCCGCCCCTTGAAAGGGACGGGCATTAATTTATACATGAGGCGCTTCCCAGGAGCGTTTGCTCCATCCGACATGATGGCCAAGCACCTTCATGTCCCGGTCCAGTTGAACGTCAACGCCAAACGCCATTCGATTGTCCCGCCAGAACCGGACGTCTTTCCAGGATACCTCGTAGCCGTCTTGTTTTTCCTCGACCTGCAGATGCACCTGGTCGGCAAAACCGAGGAATGCTTTTACCCCGTCAGCCTCCAATGCGGCTTTTACGGCAGGAACATGTTCGCTTGGCTCATATTTGACCACCGTGGATTCCAGACGGATCCGGCTTCCGGTTACGGTGCCTGCGCGATAGCAATCCCCGCAGTCGGCCGTAAACTGCCAGCTCCTGCCCGACATGCTGGGTACAAGCGTTATGGCCGCGACCCTGCCAAGATGTAGCTTAAGCCTTCTTTTGATCCGCCAGCGCAGCCGAAGACGTATGGCGATATAGATGATGGTGGCGGCATAAATACAGGCAAACATCGGACCCGGCGGGAATACGCCAAATATCCAGCACAGCAACCCAATTGCATGAGCTCCGAATAAATAAGGATCAAACAGACAAATAGCATCCAAATGCCACCATTTCCTGGAGAACGGCCGGAGACATTGAACGCCGTAGGTGTTGAACAGATCCAGAACAATATGAAAGCATACCGCGGCAAGCGTCCATAGCATAACCAAAAGAACATGATCCAGCACACCAAACATCCAAGCGAAAGTCCCGCCTATCGCGGCGGCCCACACAAGCGGAGCAGGTACGGAGTGCGTAATCCCCCGGTGGTTCCTAATGTAGGCTGCTTGGCCCTTCAACCTTGCAAAAACGTCGAAATCCGGCGCATGGCTGCCCAGCACCGTTCCGGCTAGAACCGCATAGCCGATCTCCGGATGAACCGATATAACCGGATCCAGCATGGCAAGACCGCCAAGTGTTGCGCCAAACAGCAAATGACTTCCCGTATCCACCTGACCTCATCTCCTTAGCCGTAGATTTAAGGCCAGCATAATACGGGAGCATTAACGGATTATTTTCGAAGCGTGTTGATTTTGTAAGGAAACTGGAATGCTACTCTTTGGCGCGTGGAATCTCCGTATTATAAAGGTCATGAGCGGCATAGGATTCCGGAAAAATCGTCCTTGCCTCCTCTTCAAGCCCCGCAAGATCCTCATCGACAAACCTTGTGCTGAAATGCGTCATGATCAGCTTTTTGGCATTGGCATCCCGCGCGGTAGTTGCCGCTTCAACGGTCGTAGAATGACCGTACAGATGGGCTTTCTCTTCCTGACCGGCCGCGAAGGTGGCTTCGTGCACGAGCAAATCGGCGTTCCGAGCCAATCTTAAGGCATTGTCGCAAGGCTTTGTATCGCCCGCGATCGTGATAATTCTGCCGCATAGCGGTTTTCCCGCAACGTCTGCCGCACGGATCTGCGTTCCGTCGGGCAGCGTAATATCTTCCCCTTTTTTCAGCCGTCCGAATAAAGGTCCTGCCGGAACGCCTAGCTGCGCAAGACGCTCGACATTCAATTTCCCCGGGCTCTCGCATTCCGTTATCCGGTAGCCAAAGCAAGGAACGCGATGCTCCAGCGGCAGCGCTTCAACCGTGTATCGCTCCGTCTTATACACGATCCCTTCGGACACTTCGTGGTAAGTAATTTCATAATCGATCCGGGTACTGCTTAACGTAAGCGCTGTCTCAATCATCTCGCGGATACCCGGAGGACCAAACAGCTGCAGCGGACCGTTGCCGCCAACGTAGGACCGGGTGCTGAGAAGCCCCGGAATCCCGTATGTATGATCGCCATGCAGATGGGTAACAAACAGCGCCTCAAGCTTGTTCAGCTTCAGCGGCGTATGCATTAATTGATGCTGGGTCCCTTCGCCCGCGTCGAACATCCATAACGAACAGTCCGGATCCGGCAGCCTGAGTGCGATGGACGTTACATTCCGATGCTTCATCGGGCGGCCTGCGCCTGTTCCAAGAAACCATATTTCCATTATGCTGCCACCTCCAGATCACCATAGGAATAGGATGAAAGCCCCCGCTTGCCGCGGCTGGTTGGTCGACCAGCCATCGCTTACGGAGGCTTAGCTTGCATCTATCGTTCTACTTTTTCAACGTTGAAGTATTGCGCTTCCGGATGGGCGAATACCATCGCGGATACGGATGCTTCCGGCTCCATCATGAAGCCCTCCGTCAATTCCACGCCGATATCTTCCGGCTTCATCAGCTCGAAGAGCGGCCCTTGGTCTTCCAGGTTCGGACATGCCGGATAACCGAAAGATACGCGAATGCCTTGATAACGCGCGCCAAAGCGCTGCTTCATCGTCATCGACGCCGGATCCGGGTACCCCCAAATATCGCGCATCATATGATGGACGCGCTCCGCCATTGCTTCGGCTACCTCCAGGGCCACCGATTGCAAAGCATGCGAGCGAAGATAATCGCCTTTTTCCTTCCACTCGTTTGCCAATTCGCGTACGCCTTGACCGGCTGTAACGACGAGGAAACCGACGTAATCCATTACTCCGCTATCCACCGGCTTAAGATAATCCGCCAGGCAAAGGAATGGCTCTACCTGCTGGCGCGGGAACGTAAACCGCTTGATCTCCTTCTTATGATCCTGAGGATCATAGATGATGATATCATTGCCGGACGATTGCGCCGGGAAGAACCGGTACATGCCATGCGCCTTAATAATACCGTTTGTTGTGCCTTCCTGCAAAATTCCGTCAACGGTTTCTTTCAGCTGCACGGCCTTCTCGTTGCCTTCCTGGAGAAGGTTATCCACATTGCCTTTAAGACCGAGGTGATGACCAAGCAGCATCTGCATGTTCACATAAGGAATGATATGCGGAATCGGAACGTCACGCAAAATATGTCTGTCCGTGTCCGGCGGGATATAGACCGGCGCATCCACCGAGATTTTGGAGCGTTCCACCCGGGTAAGCTGCGGCTGAGGTTTTTTCTCCTCTTCCGCTTCACCGCCGGACTCTTTGTAAATCCGCAATTCCTCTTCCATTTTGCCGCGATGCTCTTTATCCATCAGCTTGTTCGCAAGATCAAGACCGTCCATCGCATCCTTCGCGTATAACGTCAAACCGTCGTATTCGGGGCCGATTCTCGTCTTCGTGAATTTGCGCGTAAGAGCTGCGCCGCCTACCATGATTGGAGCGGAAATACCCGCGTTACGCATATCCTGTGCGGTTACGACCATCTGTTGGGCGGATTTAACGAGCAGACCGGATAAACCGATAATGTCGGCATTTTCCTTGCGCTGCGCTTCAATCAGCTGTTCAGGCGGTACTTTGATGCCCAGGTTGATAATTTTGTAACCGTTGTTCGACAAAATAATTTCGACAAGGTTTTTGCCGATGTCATGAACATCGCCTTTAACCGTAGCCAGAATGATCTTGCCTTTCACGGAGGTTTCATTCTTTTCCATGAACTGTTCCAGATGAGCTACCGATGCCTTCATTACCTCGGCGCTTTGCAGCACCTCCGCTACGATGAGCTCGTTATTGTTGAACAGACGCCCTACTTCTTCCATCCCTCGCATCAACGGTCCGTTGATTACTTCGAGCGCCGTATATTTCTTGAGCGCCTCGTCTAGGTCGGGAATAAGTCCTTCCTTCGTGCCTTCCACGATGTAAGAAGCAAGACGTTCCTCCAGAGAAAGATTCGATACCTTCTCCTTCTTCACGACTTTCTTCTCGCGGAATGCCGCAACGAACGCAGCAAGCGTATCGTCATTCGTGTTATAGATCAGATCTTCCGCCAGCTTGCGCTCTTCCTCCGGAATGGAAGCATACCGCTCCAGTTTTTCCGTATTTACGATCGCATAATCCAGGCCGGCTTTTGTACAGTGATACAAGTAAACCGAGTTCAGTACCTCGCGGCCCGCGTCAGGCAGACCAAACGAGATATTGCTCAGACCCAGAATCGTCTTTGCTTTCGGGAACCTCTCCTTAATCATCCGGATCCCTTCGATTGTCTCGACTGCCGATCCGATATACTGCGGGTCACCGGAGCCAACCGGAAACATGTTCGGGTCAAAAATGATGTCTTCCGGATTCATTCCGTATTTATTTACCAAGAGGTTATAAGAGCGTTCGGCCACTTCCATCTTCGCTTCGCGGGACACCGCCTGCCCCCGCTCGTCGATCAGAATCATAACTACGGCTGCCCCGTATTGATGGATCAGCGGCAGGATCTTCTCGAACTTCGATTCGCCGTCCTCCAGGTTAATCGAGTTGATGATGGCTTTACCCTGCGAATACTTCAGACCCAGCTCGATGATATGATCGTACGTGGAATCGAGCATTAACGGCACTTTAATCTTCTTCACGACCTGCGGCAGGAACTCATGAACCGCATAGGCTTCGTCAATATCCGTATCCTGCAGGTTAATATCAATAATGTGAGCGCCGCCTTTAACCTGGGAACGCGCAATTTCCGAAGCCTCGTCGAACTTGCCTTCTTTAATCAAACGTTTGAACTTCCGGGAACCGGAAATATTGGTCCGTTCGCCAATCATAATCGGACGGTTATCGTCTTCGATAAATACCGTATCAATACCAGACACAGCTGCCGGATGAGTACCGTACTGCGTACGAGGCGCATAATTCGCCATCGTATCATGCAAAGCTTTAATGTGCGCAGGAGTTGTTCCGCAGCAGCCGCCCGCAATGTTAAGCCAGCCCTGCTCGGCAAATGCCGACATTTTTCGCGCAAGAGATTCGGGAGATTCATGATAATGACCGTTCTCGTCAGGAAGTCCCGCGTTTGGATAGCAGCTGACAGCCGCATCGGCAATTTCGCTGAGCGAACGGATATGGTCGCGCATGAACTCCGGTCCCGTCGCGCAGTTCAGTCCGATCGAAATCGGTTTCAGGTGTTCCAAGGAAATATAGAAGGATTCAATGGATTGACCGGCGAGCGTAGTGCCCATCGGCTCAATCGTACCCGAAATCATAATCGGGAGCTCACGGTTCATCGTTTCAAA
The DNA here is from genome assembly GCF_037147795.1 of Paenibacillus sp. MMO-177. Taxonomy (NCBI): domain Bacteria; kingdom Bacillati; phylum Bacillota; class Bacilli; order Caryophanales; family Paenibacillaceae; genus Paenibacillus; species Paenibacillus sp. MMO-177. The sequence continues at coordinate 135,767 of NZ_JBBCUR010000003.1, forward strand.
TGCCTTGCGGATCCCGATGCTTCCCGCTTTTACGTTTAAGGTATCCTGCGATGTCTCCAGCAGAATTGCATCTACGTTGCCTTCGATTAAAGCAAGGGTTTGTTCATAATAGCTGTCTACAAGTTCGTCAAAGGTAACGCCGCCGGTTACGGACAGCGTTTTTGTCGTTGGCCCCAAAGCGCCGGCTACATACCGAGGGCGGTCAGGAGTCGAGAATTTATCCGCCGCGTCTCTTGCCAGCTTGGCAGCGGCAAGGTTAATTTCGCGTGCTTTTTCCGGAATGTCATATTCCGCCAATACGACGCTGGTCGCGCCAAACGTGTTGGTTTCCAAAATATCGGCGCCGGCTTCCAGGTACTTCTCGTGGATCGTCGAAATAACATCCGGACGCGTTAATACGAGCATTTCGTTACAGCCGTCAAGCTCTTCTCCGCCAAAATCATCAGCAGTCAGATCCGCCTGCTGAATCATTGTTCCCATCGCTCCGTCAAGGATGAGTATCCGCTGCTGCATCAATTCTTGTATGGTCGGTTTCAACAAATTTCGTACACCCTTCCTCCGAAAATCATTAACAAATAGTGTAACAGAATAGCCGCACTCTGAAAAGGCAGTCCATCGACATTTGACTACATTTGCTATATAATTGGACTTATCAGTTAATTTCTATAGGGAAAGAGGGATTGAGAATGGCTGAAATCCGCATTCGCAATACTAATGAACGCATTTCTGGAGAACAGAACGTTCGTGAATTTTTAGACAAACAAGAAGTTCTTTATGAACATTGGGATGCAACTAAACTCCCTGCGCACCTTCAAGAGAAGTTTGTTCTTTCCGATGAAGAGAAAGCAGAAGTTCTGTCCACTTTCAATGCTGATATTACGGATCTTGCCGCTCGCCGCGGTTACAAAACTTGGGACATCATTACATTATCCGATGCCACTCCAAACCTTGATGAACTGTTGAAGAAATTCGAATCCGTTCATACCCATACAGAAGATGAAGTTCGCGCGATTACAGCCGGCAAAGGCATCTTTGTTATCAAAGGTACCGAAGAAGTTGGTTATTTCGATGTTGAACTCGAAGCAGGCGACGTTATCTCCGTTCCCGAGAGAATCCCTCACTTCTTTACTTTGATGGATAACCGCCAAATCGTAGCCGTACGTCTGTTTATCGAAACAGAAGGCTGGATTGCACATCCGTTCGAAGACCCTGCTTTCGTTAAATAAGTTTAAAAAAAGCCCCTCGTTCCATCTCCGATGGCGAGGGGCTTTGTCATGTCCACTATTGCTCGAGGAGCAAAAGCAGCTCTTCCAAATGAGCAATTTCGTGCGAAGGAATGATTTCGTCATTGCGCACCGCGCCATGACGGTTCACCCATACGGATGTCATGCCAACCGTATTCGCACCAAGAATATCGGTAGTCAGCTTGTCGCCGACCATAATGCCATGTTCCGGTTCGATCCCGAGCCGTTCCATCGCATGACGGAAGATGGAAGCGGCAGGCTTGCCCTCACCATACTCGCCGGAGATAATGATGTGATCAAAGTAAGGAGTAAGTTCAGGAACGCCGGCAAGCTTCTCGCGCTGCAGATCCGGGGATCCGTTTGTGAGCAGGAGCAGCTTATATTTTCCTTTGAGCGCATCCAGCACGCGGAACGTTTCATCATAGACAAGCGGACGTTTGCGGCGTTCTGCAGGGAACTGCTCTGCCAGCTTAGCGCCCAGCTCTTCGTTTTCAACGCCAAGTGCGCGCAGGCCGCGTGTCCAAGCTTCCTTGCGGTAGCCCGGCGCGAGCTGCTCCAGCTTGCGGAACTCTTCCTGCTCGCCTTCACGGAAATTCGCCCAGAGCCCTTCAAACGGGTTAATTCCGATCATCTTCGTGAACGGGAACGTCTCATAGGATTCATAAAGTGCACGAGCTTCTTTGCGCACGGCTTCTTCAAGCTGCTCCGGATCAACACCGGCAGCTTCCGCTCCGGCTTGGCATGTTGCTTCAAATGCTTCTTTTACGCTGCGGTCATCCCACAGCAGCGTATCGTCAAGATCAAATAGAACCGCTTGCTTCCCCATAATTCGCATAACTCTCCTACTCTTCTTCTATTTTTGTTCAAAGGGCAAATTGTGTGTTTTGGCGAAATCCTGCAGCCTTCTTCCGATCTCATCCGTTGGGTAACGGTTGAGCAGCCGCGAGAATACCCAGTTTGCGCCCTTTTGCTGCATAATGACAACAGCACCGTTTTGAACGCTGATCCCTTTAATGTTGGATACATGCAGCTGCTTGTCCCCCGTCATTTTGCGGGTCTGGATATAATCCTTGCCGATTGAAATGTACGGACGGCGCAAGAAGAAAATAAGCGCCAGGAAAATGTAGCAGCCGATTGTTACCCAGAACATAGACGTAGGCTCAAAGGACGGATCCGTAGTCACGAAAACCGTATACATACTGATCAGCAGAATAAGCACAATCGGGAATATGTAGTTGCGGCCGGTAAACCGGTCTACCTTGGGCGCTGTTGAAGTGCCGATCTGCGATACGCCATGCTTTTTACGCGCTTTGTTAATTTGGTTCGTATTTTTGCGCACTTTGCGCTCCCACGTTCGTGACAAGCTTATTCCTCCTATTGTATATTGCAGGCGCCGTTCATGGAACGGCGCCAACGCTAGCTATATGGTTGCATTACATGATTAATGAGCGACATCGTTTGGATCGCCGTCTACAATCTCGATGGAATCCAATTGCTGGCGGAAATTTCTTTTGAAATTTTCCAAGTATTTCTGGCGCAACACGGCACGTTCCGCAATTTCTTCGTCAGTCAAACCTACCGTTTTATTTTTACGGGATAATTCATTAATACGCGCGATGACTTCTTCCACTGCCTTCACCTCATTTGCTTGTTACTCAGCCTTCTTACCTATTTTGACTTTTATCGCGAGCAATTGTCAAGGCAATGATAGAAGAATAACAAAAGGACAGATAATTTCGAACATCCTGTGTCCGAATTACCTGTCCTTGCGTTTGAAATGGCTATTGAGGAATAATTAATACCTGCCCTGGCCGTAGCTCCACCGAGCTTAATTGGTTGCGTTCCTTAATTTTGTATATGTATTGTCTAATATCCTTGGAGCCCTCGGTAAAACGATCAGCAATCCCCCACAACGTATCTCCTGCCGTTACGATAACCGTCTGCTCACTCGCTGTAGCCTCTTGAATATGATCAGACGATGCATTCGTGCGCATCATGAGAAAGCTTGTAAAGAGAAGTACGAACACTGCAGCACACATAACAAGTTTAAAAGCATGGCGTTGAACATGTTGTCCCCGCGACTTGAACGATTTAGCAGTTTCTTCCTTATGGATACTTTTATAAAAAGACGGATTCATGATCATTATTATCGCTCCCCGAACGTTTGTTCTGTTTTCTTATGTCCTTAGAATAACACGAACAAATGTTTGTAGTCAACAAAAAATGCGAACTTTTGTTTTCAAGAACTTATGTTTGTACGAACTCCGGTTCTATGCTATAATTTTCTTCAAATATTATATTGGAGTGATTCACGTGTCTAAGATTTCGAACCGCCAACAGTCGATTCTTGAGTTTATTAAGAATGAGGTTCGGGACAAAGGATATCCGCCTTCTGTTCGCGAAATCGGCGAAGCGGTTGGCCTGGCGTCCAGCTCCACCGTTCACGGCCATCTGGATCGGCTTGAGAAGAAAGGCCTGATCAGACGAGATCCAACGAAACCTCGGGCGATCGAAATTTTGGATCAAGACGGTGTAGACGGCATTATCCTCCCCGCTGTGGCGCAGGTGCCTATCGTCGGCAAAGTAACGGCAGGCGTGCCGATTACCGCAACTGAGAATATTGAAGAGTACTTCCCGTTATCCGCGCACTTCGTAGGAGACGATGAAGTATTTATCCTGAATGTCATTGGCGACAGCATGATTGAAGCCGGTATACATAACGGCGACTATGTAATTGTCCGCCAGCAGCAGACCGCCAACAACGGCGATATCGTAGTAGCCATGACGGAAGATGACGAAGCGACGGTGAAGACCTTCTACAAAGAGAAGGATCATATCCGCCTCCAGCCTGAGAATTCTACCATGGAGCCGATCCGTTTGAACAATGTCACCATCCTAGGTAAAGTAGTTGGCTTGTTCCGTGATTTCCACTAACTTAATGACATAAAAGAGGCTGTTCCCGCTAATCCGATTTCGCATTCGGTTAGGGAGAACAGCCTCTTTTTTACCTGATTGTGGTATTATCAAATTACTTAATCTGTTTTGTGATAAGGTGGTTACCTTATTTGTAAGACTTCTGTTCCTCCTCTTTATCCCCTTCAATCTTATCGTCTAAATCATTCTTGCGAACGTTATTCCCGTAAGTCCCCCATCGTTATACAGAAGATAGATTTTAAATAGGGGGGCGAATGGGGGGCATTTTGTGGGCACTCCCCTCTGTCCACGAAAAAAACTAGAAATGCCCACAAAAGAAAAATCCCCGGACGCTTAGAGCGCCAAGGGATTTCCTTCTTAGTACAGCGTCAGATACTGATCGCGTTCCCATTGATGAACTTGTGTTTTATACATGTCCCATTCAATTTCTTTCAGTTCGTAGAAATGGGCAAGAGCATGTTCGCCAAGCGCATCGCAGATAACGTCGCTGCGGAGCATTTCGTCGAGCGCTTCCTTCAGGTCGGAAGGAAGGCTTGGCACGCCGGATTCCAGGCGCTCTTCTTCGGTCATGATGTAGATGTTGCGATCTACCGGTGCCGGAAGCGAAGTTTTGTTCTTGATGCCGTCGAGACCGGCTTTCAGCATTACGGCAAGAGCCAGGTAAGGGTTAGCAGCCGGATCCGGGTTACGCACCTCGATACGAGTGCTAAGACCGCGGGATGCCGGGATACGGATCATTGGCGAACGGTTGCTCGCCGACCAAGCTACGTAGCAAGGCGCTTCATAACCGGGAACCATCCGTTTGTACGAGTTGATCGTAGGGTTCGTGATAGCCGCCATCGCGCGCGCGTGCTCCAGAATACCCGCCATGTAGTATCGTGCGGTTTGGCTAAGGCCGAGACGATCCTTCTCGTCGTAAAATACGTTTGTGCTGCCTTGGAAGAGCGATTGGTGGCAGTGCATGCCGGAACCGTTCACGCCAAACAGCGGTTTCGGCATGAAGGTAGCATGAAGGCCATGCTGTCGGGCAATCGTCTTAACAACAAGCTTAAACGTTTGAATTTGGTCTGCGGCTTTGATCGCATCCGCATATTTGAAGTCGATTTCGTGCTGGCCGGGAGCTACCTCATGGTGGGATGCTTCAATCTCGAAGCCCATTTCCTCCAGCGTCAGTACGATTTCACGGCGGCAGTTCTCGCCCATGTCCATTGGCGCTAGGTCGAAATATCCGCCTTGGTCATTCAGCTCGGTAGTGGGCTCGCCTCGTTCGTCCGTCTTGAACAGGAAGAATTCCGGTTCCGGACCAACGTTCATCGCCGTAAAGCCCATTTCTTCCGCTTCTTGCAGCGCACGCTTCAGAATACCGCGCGGATCGCCTGCAAACGGAGTTCCGTCAGGCATATAAATATCGCAGATCAGACGGGCAACGCGGTCTTGCGCAACCCATGGGAATACAACCCAAGTATCCAGATCAGGGTATAAATACATGTCAGATTCTTCGATACGAACGTAACCTTCAATGGAAGATCCGTCAAACATCATCTTATTATCCAATGCTTTATCCAGCTGGCTAACCGGAATTTCTACGTTTTTGATCGTACCAAGCAAATCGGTAAATTGAAGACGGATGAATCGAACGTTCTGTTCCTCCGCAATGCGTTTAATATCCTCTTTTGTGTAGCTCACAGCATTCATCTCCTTCAAAAGAATTGTGAAGCAATTCTTACTTCGAAAGCATACGCTTTACCTTGTTCCATTCATTAACCGGGACATGCTAACGCTTGTTCAAGAAACGGGATAACTGCCCTTGAATAAGCGAAGCCTGGCCAGGACGTTTCTCCAGCAATTGCTGCTTGAGAAGGCGGTGCAGCTGCGCGTCGGACAGCTCCTTGCGCTTCACTTCAGATTGCTCGCTTACGATGGTTGCGTCGTCGGATTCTTTTGAAACCGGATTCATGACCTGCTTTATGCCGGCAATGTTTACGCCTTTTTCGATCAATGCCTTAATTTCCAATAACCGCTCTACGTCATTAAAAGAGAACAGTCGCTGGTTGCCCGCCGTTCTGGCGGGAACAATCAATTCATGCTGCTCATAATAACGAATTTGACGCGCCGTTAGATCCGTCAGCTTCATTACGATACCGATCGGAAATAAGGCCATGTTTCTACGAATATCGTCACCCATGTCGCATCAACCTTCCAGTCGCTCATTTATACTCATATCATAACGCCCTACCAAAAACGTGTCAAGGTGTGTTAGGTTTAATTACGTTTAATTGTGATAAGTCCGTTCTTTATGAGTCGACGTAACGCTGTGAGCACACCAAACTTCGCATGGGCAAACGTCAAACCGCCTTGCATATAAGCGATATAAGGCTCGCGGATCGGTGCATCGGCAGACAATTCAAGACTTCCGCCCTGAATAAAGGTTCCCGCCGCCATAATAACCGGATGCTCATAACCCGGCATGTCCCATGGCTCGGGCACAACATGCGAATCTACCGCGGCAGCCTGTTGAATGCCTTGTACAAAGGCAATGAGCTGCTCCGCTCCGCCGAATCGGACAGCCTGTATTAGGTCTGTACGCGGCTCGGACCAATGAGGTTTCGTCTCAAAGCCAAGCTGCTCGAACATCGCCGAAGCAAATACGCTTCCTTTAACGGCTTGTCCAACCAGATGCGGCGCCAGAAACAAGCCCTGATAAATACCTCGCAGCGTGTCCAGCATCGCGCCGACTTCGCCGCCGATGCCAGGAGCTGTGAGACGGAAAGCAGCTTGCTCGACAGCAGCCGCGGTGCCAACGATATATCCTCCGGTCGAAGCAAGACCGCCTCCCGGATTTTTAATAAGCGAGCCCGCCATAAGATCCACCCCAACCTGGGTTGGCTCGCGAAGCTCGGTAAATTCCCCGTAGCAGTTATCGACAAAAACAAGCACATCCGGCTTGATCTGCTTCACGCGCTGAACCATATCGCCAATCTCGGCAACGGTAAAAGACGCTCTCCAGCTGTAGCCCCTCGAACGCTGAATGCCGATGACTCTCGTCCGCTCGTTTATGCTTCCTTCAATTGCGGCCCAATCGAGACTTCCGTCCTCGTTCAGGTCCACTTCGTTATAACGAACTCCCCAGTCTTGCAGGGAACCCGTACCGTCTCCAGGCTTGCCGATCACCTTGTGCAGCGTATCGTAGGGTTTGCCGGTTATGTACAGCAGTTCATCGCCCGGCCGGAGCACGCCAAATAACGCGCACCCGATGGTGTGCGTGCCGGATACGAAATGCGGCCGCACCAGAGCGGCTTCTGCTCCAAACACATCCGCATACACCAGATCAAGCACCTCACGCCCGCGGTCATTGTAGCCATAACCCGTCGAGCCGGTGAAATGAAAATCGCTGACCTGATGCCGTTGAAAAGCACGGATCACCTTCCACTGATTTTTTTCGGCAATGCGGTCAATGGAGCGAAGCTGGCCAGCAGCCAGCTCCTCCGCTTCATCCGCTAATTTCTCAAGTTCATTCCAAATGGATTCATAATCTTCTTGCTGTTGGTAACTCATGCTAAGCCTGTCTCTCCCTTAAGTTAACGTAACCCAATTCTATTATTCAATGTACGGCTGAAGCTTATAACCGTTTTGTTCATAAGCCTGACGGCTTACTTCCACGGTCAGACGCAAAGATTCGCCGTCCTCGCTCACTTCGTTGCCGACGACTTCACCGCTGCGGTAAGCAAGCGCAATCAGGTCGCCCCGATCGGCCGGCAGGGCAAATGTAACCGTGTCACCGGTCAATTTATCCTGGATTTTATTCCGCAACAGCTCGAGATCGTCTTTTTGAAAAGCGCTGATTACAAGCGTATCAACGCCCGGAGTCGGCAATTCCACATGATTTTCTCCACAGAGGTCTTTTTTATTATAGATCGTTAAGCTAGGTGTTCCCGCCGCTCCAAGATCGCCAAGAATTTGCTCTACGACGGACATCTGCTCCTCGCGCATAGGCGAGCTGCCGTCAACGACATGGAGCACCAAATCGGCCTCAAGCACTTCCTCAAGCGTCGCGCGGAATGCGGCAACAAGGTCATGCGGCAAGTTCTGAATAAAACCGACCGTATCCGTCAGAACAATCTCGCGGCCGTTTGGCAGCTCCATTGTGCGTGAGGTCGGATCGAGAGTGGCGAACAGCTGATTCTCCACATAGACGTCAGAGCTGGTCAACTCTCGAAGCAGCGTCGATTTCCCGGCATTCGTATAGCCTACGAGAGCAACCTGGATGACACCGGATTTTTTTCTTCTTTCCCGATGCAGATTCCGGTGGCGGACCACTTCATCCAGCTGCGCCTTCAGATCGGAAATCCGGCCTCTGATGTGCCGTCGGTCCGTCTCGAGCTTCGATTCACCGGGTCCTCTCGTTCCGATCCCGCCGCCAAGCCGCGACAGGTTCTTGCCGTGGCCAGACAAACGCGGCAGCAAATAGCTGAGCTGTGCCAGCTCAACTTGGATAATCCCTTCGCGGGTCTTGGCCCGTTGCGCGAAAATATCCAAAATAAGCTGCGTCCGGTCCACAATTTTGAGATCCAGCGTTTCTTCCAGATTCCGAACTTGAGCTCCGGACAGCTCCTGGTCAAATATAGCCGTTGTTGCTCCCAGCTCATCGGCAATCGCTCTTAATTCCTCAACCTTCCCCTTGCCGATAAACCATTTGGTATCGGGAGCTTCTTTATTTTGCACCATTGTAGTCAGCACTTCGGTTCCCGCCGTCTCGGCAAGCGCAACCAGCTCCTCGAGCGAATGCTCGGGATCGCTGATGCCCCGCTTAATATCAGGGGTAACCAAACTGACTAATACAGCGCGTTCCTGCATCGTTGTCGTCGTATTGAATGTTTTTTCTCGCATGTTTGCTCCTTTTAGAGTGGAGTTATTTCGCTTCCCATTTGAAGTCCTCCGGCTTGATCGCCATCAGCTCCTGTTTCGGAGGGATGCTGTTGGAATATTGGTTCAGCAGCCTCACAGCCTGGTAACGGATGGATTTCTCAATAATGTTCCGCACATACCTGGCGTTGCTAAAAGAGAAAATATCGCTCATCTTCTCTTGAATCAAATGCTGCCTTAACTTAAATATGGACTGCGGCATCAAATTATAGTCCCGATCCTTCGCCATAAGCTCGGAAATTTGAATTAATTGGTCTATCGTATAATCGGGAAAATCGATTTGGATCGGGAACCGGGAAGGAAGTCCGGGATTCGTCAGCAGAAAATGATCGATCTCCGCCGGATATCCCGCGAGGATCAACACAAACTGATTGCGATGATCTTCCATCGCTTTTACAAGCGTATCAATGGCCTCTTTGCCGAAATCCTTCTCTCCGCCGCGCGCAAGGCTGTACGCTTCGTCCACGAAGAGAACGCCGCCAATCGCCTTGCGTACCATATCCCGCGTTTTCTGTGCCGTATGCCCGATATATTCGCCAACCAGATCAGCCCGCTCCACTTCGATCAAATGCCCCTTCGAGAGCACTCCCATCTTCTGGAACAGCTTCGCCACAATTCTGGCGATGGTTGTCTTGCCGGTCCCCGGGTTCCCTTTAAAGATCATATGGTAGACATGGGAACCGCCGGACAAACCTGCCTCCGAACGCATGCGGGTTATATATAAAAGCGCATAGACTTCATAAATAAGAGCCTTCACGTTGTCCATGCCAACCATCGGCTCAAGCTCTTTCTGAATCTCGGCAAAATGGTCTCCCGGCGGGAGCGGCTTGACGGCCGGCAGAGGTTCATTGTCGACTACAGGCGCAGAAGCCGTCATTTGGACCGGTTCCTGGCTTCTCAACACCACATTAATTTGACGGGACGGCCTTGCTCCGTTATTCGATCCCGACATGACATGTCCGCTCATCTATTGCATCACCTATCCTTCGCACCGTCACTAGCGTTCGGCATGCCGGTAGATAAGCCCGGCATATCCCGCTTCTAACAAGTGTATTCTAGCGGAATCGGTCATATTAACAGATTTTGTTACGGATAGTCGGGAGATCGATAACCGAAATGCAGAAGGACAGAGTCCAGCTTCCATTTGGCGTATGCCAGAACTTCGCGCGACTGGTTCTTGAACGGATTCAGCACTTCGGAATGAAACGCCGCCGCCTGAACATTCTTATAGTCGAGATAACGGGCCATCTCCATCGCCCTTGGCGCATGGTAATCGTGAGTCACGATCAGAAGCTTGTCCAAATGATGCTCTGCAGCAATGACTTTGCTGTAAAGCAGATTTTCGTATGTACTTCGAGCCGCGTTTTCAAGGAGCATGTTATCCGCCGGAATTCCCTTTGCGAGCAGGTAGACCTGCATCCCTTGCGCTTCCGTCAGCTTTGAGCCGTTGTGATCGAGCCCACCGGTCAAGATAAGCATGTTTACCTTGCCTTCTTTGTACAGCTTGGCGGCAAAATCAAGCCGTTCCTTCAAAGCAGGACTTGGCTTGTCCGACCACAGTGAAGCGCCAAGCACGATAGCCGCATCCGCTTGCTCCACCGGCTTGGAGCCGTCGTAGCTGTTAATCAGCCATAACAAATACCCGCAGCACAATACCCCGAGCAGACATAATCCGACAATGAGACGAAACAGGAGCAGCCCGCGCCGTTTGCGTGACTTGCTCCCCGTCTGAACGATACTTTTCATGATTCTCTTAGCTCTCTCTCCGTCAAGCTTTTGCGGTGCTTCAAGCTGAGCGTGAAATACCGGAACCGGCCGTTCCGGATACTGGAAAGCAATCTTCCTGCTGTCTTGCGGGCCAACGCCGCTTCTTTCCCCGTTACCTCTCCGTCGCGGAGAGCTTCCTCCAGCTCATCCTCATCAAGAAGAAAAACTTCGCCGCTTGGCAGTACAACCACGTCCAGATAAAGGTCGTCGAACCAAGGCACATGCTGGTCCGTCAGCCCTTGCGTTTTGCAGATATCAATGTACCATTGCACCACTCGGCCCTTATCGTCAAACATCGTTGTCACGACAAAATGCTCGCCCCGCGGAAAATGCTGCATCCATAAATAACCGCGGTCCGCCAGACATAAACGCCGCCCGTTATATTCCTTCCATAGAGGCTCACGCAACTCATGAATCCGGTAGAACGTGACAAGACCTTTGAATTCATCATTGTCGAGCGCCAGACAATTATAGCTTTTGCGTATAATGCGACGCCAGTTTGCCCGGTCCGAAAATTTTCGTTTCATACGGAACGTACCTTTCCGTTGAGATAAGCCTTTAATACTTGGCTTTCGATGATGATGGATAGCGTTGTAAAAAGCTTACCATAACTTAACGCTCTTCTCCAGCACGCATGTAAAATAAACCAAGCTTTCCGTGAGATTTAGGTGCTAGCCGAACCCAAAATAAAAACGGGACAAAGCGGACGAACCGCTTGATCCCGTTTGCATTAGTCTATTCCTTACGTTTCCACAATCGTGACTGAATGGATAATGACCTTGTCTTTCGGTACATGCTTGTCGTTCACCGGCGTCTTCGCAATCTCCAGAACCGTATCCATACCGCTGTCGACCTTGCCGAATATGGAATAAGTAGGGGTCTGATTCAGATTCAAAGAATCAGGACCGGTGCAGATAAAAAACTGGCTGCCGCCCGAATTCGGTTTCCCGCTGTTCATCATGGCCATGATACCGGGCTCGAATTTGAGACTGTTATCGAACTCATCCGGAATCGAATAGCCGGGATTGCCTGTTCCATCGCCCTTCGGGTCCCCGCCTTGAATCATAAACGGTTCGATAATGCTGTTAAACGTAAGACCGTCGTAATAGCCGTTACGCGCAAGAAATACAAAATTGTTGACCGTTACCGGCGAATCCTCCGCATAAAGCTTTACGGTGAAATCGCCTTTGCTGGTCGAAAATTTCGCGGTGTACTGCTTGTTTAAATTAATCGACATCTCCGGCATCTTATCCCATTTCTGTCCTGACGAGTCGCCGGATGAGCCGCAGCTGGTTAACAATACGGCCACTGCTGCGATTATGATGATGCTCCAGCTATACTTCCCCAGCTTGCCCATATTCTAAGTCCAGCTCCTTACGCTTTGCCGCCCGCACTTCCGGCTTCTTTTTTATCCGTGGCTCCTTTGCCCGTCACCGTTCCGTTCCCGGTGCCGGGATCGGTCGATTCGACCGGTCCTCCGGCCCCTTGGTCTGGGCCCACAGTTCCGTTGCCCGTTCCGTTCCCGTTATTTCCGGGACTCGGCGACACCGCTCCTCCGTTGCCAGGCGTCTCCGTTTCAACCGGCTGATTCGGATCCGTGGATGGAGGAGGCGAGACCTCTCCGTTGCCTGGCCCGCCTGGGAGCTCGCCGTCAGACGGCTGATCCGGCTCCATCGGCTGCTCCGGAATATCCACTTCCGTCGCCGGCACGTCTATCGTAATCGTATCGGAAGGCTTGCTTTCCTTATCTTCTTCCGCATTATAAGCCACGACATAGTATTGATACTTCATGCCAGGGAACACGGTCATATCGTCTACCGTATTGTTAGCCACGTCTACAAATACGGAGAATTCCGATTGCTCCGAGTCTTTGCGGTAAACGCGATAAGTTACCCCTTCGCTGTTCGCCGGCGCAGTCCAGGACAGCTGAACCTTCGCCTGGTCTGCCAGGAACACCGCATTGAAGTTCGTAACCGGAGCCTGTTCCTTCACTTCCTGCTTGATACCCTCAGGCTGCTTGAACGAAGACTTCGGCACATTCTTCATGGCTTGACTCATAACCTTGCCGAACATTGCTGCAGCCTGCGAGCTGCTCTTCTTGATAACGTGCTGCTTGTCGGTAATATCGTAGCCCATCCATACGGCCGCGGTCCATTCCGGCGTATACCCGACGAACCAGGCGTCGCGGTTCGCGCTGGAATTAAAGTTAGGAATACCGTGCTGCGACGTACCCGTCTTGCCTGCTACAGGACGGTCGATCCGTGCCCCTGTACCCGTGCCGCCCTTTTCGAGGACGGTCTGCATCATTTGCGTCATATACCAGGCTGTTTCCGGCTTCATCAGCTGCTTCGCCGCCGGCGCATGGTACGTATAAACCTTCTTGTTCGCTGCGGTTTCGATCTTCGTAATCGTATGCGGATCAACCGATTTGCCGCCGTTAGCGAATACGCTGTAGGCTTCCGCCATTTGAAGCGGCGTTACGCCTTGAGTCAGACCGCCAAGCGCAATCGCAAGGTTGCGGTCTTCCGGTGCCAGCTCGATGCCCAGTTTTTTGGCAAAGGCAATGCCATTGCCGATTCCTACTTGGTTAAGCGTCCATACGGCAGCCAGGTTGCGGGATTCTTTTATGGCCTGCTGCATCGTAACCGGTGCCGAGCCATGCGGATCCCTTGGGCAATAATTGCCGAAGCATTTTTGCTGATCCTGATTCAGGACCGTCCAAGGGTAATAATCCCCGGTTTCGAGTGCCGGACCGTATGAAACGATCGGCTTAAAGGCGGAACCGGGCTGGCGCTTCACTTCAACGCGGTTAAGCCCTTTACGGACGTAATCGCGGCCGCCGGCCATTGCCTGAATGGTTCCGTCGCGATGGTCCATAATGATCATGGCCCCTTGCGCCTTCTGATCATCCGGGCTCTTCTCGAAGTTGCTGTCATCGGCAAATTCTTTCTCAACCGCTTGCTGCGCTGTCGTGTTGAGAGACGTATAAATGCGGTATCCGCCAATACGAAGCTCATCCTCGGTCATGCCGGGAATAACTTTAACCGCTTCTTCGATCACGTAATCGACATAAGCTTTGTAAGGATCGCTTTTCTTTTGTTCGAGGTTAGCCGGCGGCTCGTAAACAACCGCTTTTGCTTCCTCCATTTCCTGCTGCGTAATCAGTTTTTGATCATACATCAGCTTCAAAACGACAGCCCGCCGCGCCATCGAAGATTCAGGATCATTAATCGGATTATAGCGGTTTGGCGCTTTAGGCATTCCCGCGAGCGTAGCAATCTGCCATAGTTTCAAATCTTTAAGATCCGTATCGAAATAATAATCCGCAGCGCCTTTAATACCGTAGATCCCTTTACCGAAAGTAATCCGATTCAGGTACATCGTCAAAATTTCCTGCTTGGAATATTTGTTCTCAAGCGCTACCGCAATGGAAGCCTCCGTCGCTTTGCGGAAGAACGTTTTGTCTGCGGTCAAAAATATATTTTTCGCCAGCTGCTGGGTGATGGTACTTGCGCCTTCCACTTTGCTTCTGGCGATAACGTCCTTCACGACGGCACGTCCGATAGAGAAGAAGTCAATCCCGGAATGCTCGTAGAATCTCTGGTCCTCCGTTGCAACGAAAGCATCCAGAAGCAGCTTCGGCATCTCGTCATACTCGGCAATTTCCCTGTTCGCGCTCGCGTCGTACAGCTTTGTAACCTCTTTGCCGTTTGTATCATATATAATCGACGCTTCGCCGAGTTCCAGCTTATCCGCATTTTCCGTCAAGATCCGTTCGCCGTTCAAGGTAATAAACAAATAACCGATGATTCCGCAGATAATCGCAAACACGATGGTAAAGAAGAATGCGAAAAACCATTTTCGGGGCGTCATTCTTTTCTTTTTCTTGACGGTCCCGCGCTTCATCTCCTTTTGTTTGCTTCGTCTTGGTTGTTCAGCCATTAGGTTCCCTCCAGTTGTTCCAAAATCTGTTTCTCTATGATTCAATATACCCCGGAATGAAAAGAACAACCCTGCTGGAGCGGGTTGTTCTTGCCTTCCGCTATCAAGTTAAACGTTACCTGCAAGTAGAAGGTTTCACAAATAACGTTACGTTCTATGCTTCCGGAGCACTATGGTCTTGCATTAAAGATACGTTACGCTGCGGAGTAAACGTCGAAATCGCGTGCTTGTACACCATTTGCTGACGGCCTTCGCTGTCAATGATGATCGTAAAGTTATCGAACGCTTTAATAACGCCTCTAATCTGAAAGCCGTTCATTAAAAAAACCGTAACCGGAATGTTGTCTTTACGCAGTTGGTTCAAGAAAGTATCTTGAATATTGATCGATTTGTTCATTGGACGTTACCCCCGTCTAAAAAAGATTGATTAGAAGTATATTCAAGATTGACTTGAAACTTTCCTGCTATTATACCATGAATCCGCTGCAAATTCTTGTGAAAATTTTCCCCCATGTCGACCCACTCGATATCCTTCATGTGCCGGAACCAGGAAAGCTGGCGTTTGGCAAACCTTCTCGTATCCCTTTTCAGCAGTTCTACAGCCGCCTCAAGCGTACATTCTCCGCGCAGGTACATGACGATTTCCTTGTAGCCAAGCCCTTGCATCGCAAGGCTGTCAGGCGTCACGCCGCGGTCCAGCAGTCCTCTAACTTCCTCGACGAGTCCATCCTCCAGCATTTGATCAACCCGCTGTTCGATACGCGAGTAGAGTACCTTCCTGTCCATAGCGAGACCCAATATACACAATTCGTAGGGCGATTCTTTTTTCTGTCTTTCCAGCTGAGCCGACATCATCTCGCCGGACAGATGAAAGATCTCAAGCGCGCGGATAATGCGGCGCTGGTCATTCGGATGCAGCCGTTCTGCGGACTTCGGGTCCACTTCCGCAAGCCGGGCATGGAGCGCCTCCGCTCCATGCTCATCCGCATAGCGCTGCTGCTCGTCCCGAAATGCGGGATCCGAGCCGTTTTCGTTAAATTCAAAGCCATAGCAGACGGATTCGACGTAGAGCCCGGTCCCTCCCACGATAAAAGGAAGCTTTCCTCTTGCCGAGATTTCGGCAATCGCCTCTCTGCAATGCAGCTGAAAATCCGCGACCGAATACGCCTCATCCGGCTCGCAAATATCGATCAGATGGTGGACAATCCCCTGTCGCTCGGCTAACGGCAGCTTGGCCGTGCCGATATCCATCTCTTTGTACACCTGCATCGAATCGCCGGATATGATCTCAGCGTTCCATGCTTTGGCGAGATCTAGGCTGAGCTGTGTCTTGCCTACAGCCGTAGGTCCTACCAGAACAAGCAGCGGCTGCTTGCGTTCCTTACTTGCTGCTTCCTGCAACCTCTATCACTCCATAAGCTATTTTCGACGTATTCACATGCCGCCGTTCGAATCCCAGCCGTTCGAATTCCCCGCTCTCGCGGTGCTCCTTCATCACGACGGTCTTGCGCGCGACCCTGATTGCCTCTCGAACGGCTTTCTCGGTCAACGCGCTGTCGTTAGCCAGCTTGCGCAGCGGCTCCAAAGCGCTGGATTCGTGAATCGGCTGGCGGAACATCGGATCGAAGTAGACGATATCGACGCTATTGTCCGGGAGTCCCGCCAAATATTCGGCATGATTGACGTTAATCATCTTGATTCTGCGCATGGCTGCATCCACATCCGGCAAGCCGGATTGATAGCCCGCCAACCCTTCCCGCACGACCGCGCACAAGACGGGCTCGCTTTCTATGGCGGTCACCGCTCCCGATTCTCCCGCCGCATACGAGAATACAAGAGAATCCGCGGCAAGCCCGGCGGTACAGTCTATGACGCTGTCTCCCGGCTTGCAGCCCGTCAGATCAAGCAATGGATCGCTTTCTCCGCGCCGCAGTCTTTTCACCCTTACAAATGCCATGCTGGGATGAAAATAGAGCGGCGACTCCGTCTGGCCGTCGTAATAGCGGACTTCCTTCTCCGTTACGACGATCAGACGGATCTCCTCCATCCTCTCCGCCATCTGCCGAAGCGTTTGTTTGCCTCTCGATACGTACGGAGCGGATAGCTCTCCCGCAAGCCGCCTGGCTGTCGCCAATGCCCGCTGAGACGGCTTGTCCGCGGTTGTTACGATCATGACATCACCCGTTTAAACATTTTTTCAAGCTGGTAGGTCGAAAGATGAACCACAATCGGACGGCCATGCGGACAGGTATACGGCTGAATGCAGGCCGCGAGACGGGCGAGCAGCGCTTCTCCCTCTTCCCTCGTCTTCCGATCGTTGGCTTTTATCGAAGCTTTGCAGGAGCACATAATCGCCGCTTTTTCCCTGAGCTTAGCAATATTAATGGACTTGCGCTCGCTTAGCAAGAGTTCTGCCATTTCCTCGATGATGGCCTGCTCCTCGCCTTGCGGGAACCATTCCGGATAAGCACGCACAAGAAAAGTCTGCGCTCCAAAGGGCTCCAGCTCAACGCCGGCTTCCTGGAATAAGCCGATCATGCCGCGCAATTGCTCCGCTTCGCCGGATGTAAATTCCAAGGTGAGCGGAACGAGAAGCTGCTGACTGGCAGCTTGAGGATTGCCAAACTTCTGGAAGTAATACTCGTAATTAATGCGTTCATGGGCCGCGTGCTGGTCAATCAGATACAATCCTTCCTCAGCCTGCGCTACAATATAGGTGCCATGAAGCTGGCCGATCCAGTACAGGTCCGGGAACGCCGGCGTACCGTCCGGCCGCTCGTTCGCCTCGCCCATAGGCAGCTCTGAATCTGGCGCCTCAGGCGATGCTGCCGCCTCTTCAGCGGCCTGAAGCACCGGAGCGGCTTGCTCCCAGGCAGCCGCTGCTTCCCGCACAGATTGTTCACGCTGCTCGGCAGGCTTGTACAGACGTTCCGTCGCATCCTTCGGCACGTACTCGCGCTTCGGAAGCTGCGGGAAGGATGTGTTATACGATGAGCCCGTGTTAGCGGCAGACGTTGACAATCCGGCTGGCCTGCCCGGGTTAAAGCTGCTTCCCGACGGATTAGATGGAATTCCCTGAGAACCCGACCCGTTAGGATTGGATGGGCTTCGTTCCTGCCCCCAAGGCATGGAAAGCGGATCGGGCCGGTGGAAGGAAATCGCATCCTGTACGAACAGCGGCTTCTCCCGTTCCGGCTTTTCAGCCGGCCCCGGAATATGCCGAACCTGTCCAAGCGCTCCTTTTACCGCCTGCTCTACCAACGTTCTCAGCTCATTTTCTTTACTGAACCGGACCTCCATCTTGGAAGGATGAACGTTCACGTCAAGCAGGCTTGGATGCATGCCGATCTCCAGCACAACAATCGGGAAGCGGTTGATTGGCAGCAGCGTATGATATGCCTGCAGAATGGCCTGATTGACCGCATGACTGCGAATGTAGCGGCCATTCACGATGACGGTCATGCCGTTGCGATTCGCCCGAGTAAGTTCCGGCTTCGATATAAACCCGCGCAAATCGTAATCCGACGTCTCGCCTTCCACCTTCAGCATCGCCTTGGCCGTATTCGTTCCATACACGGCCGCAATAACTTGCAGCCTATCTCCCGTGCCAAGCGTCCGAAGCAGCACCGATCCGTTATGCTTCAGGGTAATCGCTATACCCGGATGCGCCAAGGCAATTCGGTATACGTAATCGGTTATATGGCCAAGCTCCGTCTGGATGGCCTTCATATATTTCAGCCTTGCCGGCGTGTTGTAAAATAAATCCCGCACCGACATATCGGTGCCTTGGGGGGCGTTGGCGGGCTCGTTGGCCGTTACCGTTCCGCCTTCTATCACCAGGCGCTGGGCCAGGCCGGTGGAATCGATTGACGATACGCATTCAAGCCGCGATACGGCCGCGATACTCGGCAGCGCTTCGCCGCGGAAGCCAAGGCTTGCGATCTTGAACAGATCGCTGCTGGACGAGATTTTACTCGTGGCATGCCGTTGAAACGCGGTTTCCATATCCGCCGGCTCGATACCCCCGCCGTTATCGGTGACCCGAATAAACGACAATCCGCCTTCTTCGATCGTAATATCGATAACGGAGCTTCCGGCATCAATCGCGTTCTCGACCAGCTCCTTGATGACGGACGCAGGCCGTTCCACGACCTCGCCTGCCGCGATCTGGTTGGCAAGCTGCTCATCCAATACCTGGATTTTCCCCATGCGAACCCCTCCTTGCTTCTAAACCCTCTATGTTAACTTTCAAGCTAATCGTTCAGCTTCTGCTTCATTTCGTTCAACCATTGCATCGCTTGCATTGGCGTCATATTGAACAAGTCCAGCTTACGGAGCGAGTCGGCGAGCTGCTCGGCCTTCGGCGTGGCTTTGCGGCGTCCTTGCTCTTGAACCGGCAGAACAGGCGGAGCTTCCGGCTCGTCAAAGATGGAGAGCTGGACGGCGGCAGCCGTTTCCTTAAACACCAAATCTGATTCGGGAGCAACGGCATAGGACGGAGCTGAAGGAGCTTCCGCCGCCGCGCTTGCGGCCGCCATGGCAGCGCCTGCCGCCGGCTTCTCCGAAGCTCCTTCCTCCAGATGCTCAAGCAGTACATATGCCCGGTCGATAATGGAACTCGGCAGCCCCGCAAGTCTTGCGCAATAAATCCCGTAACTTGTGCTAGCCGCTCCGGGTATCAGCTTGCGCAGGAAGGTCACATGATCGCCGCTTTCCTGCACGGCCATGCAGGCATTCGCCAGCTTAGGAAGAGAAGCCTCCAGATGCGACAGCTCATGGAAATGCGTGGACACAAGCGCTTTGCAGCCGATATGGTTATGGACGAACTCGATGACCGCCTGGGCGATTGACATTCCTTCGCTTGTCGACGTGCCGCGGCCAAGCTCGTCAATAATAACGAGGCTGCTTGCCGTCGCCTTTTCCGTCATGAGCTGAATATCCTTCATCTCAACCATAAAGGTGCTTTGACCGCCGATAAGATCATCGGCAGCGCCAATCCGGGTAAAGATGCGGTCGATCATCGGAACTTCCGCAGCCTTTGCCGGCACAAAGCAGCCGATCTGCGCCATGATGCAAATTAAGGCTACCTGCCGCATATAAGTGCTCTTACCCGCCATATTTGGTCCGGTAATGAGCAGCATCGACTGCTCCTCCTTGCGAAGAGAAGTGGCATTATTAATAAACTGAACGCCATCCATTACCGCTTCAACAACCGGATGCCGCCCTTCTTCAATAACAAGGTTGTATTGATCGGTGATAACCGGACGCACAAATCTTCTTTCCGCGCTGACCGTAGCGAGAGACTGATAGACGTCCAGCTCCGCCACGACCTCGGCCAGCCGCTGCAGACGATGAAGCTGCAGGGCGAGATGATCCCGCAGCTCGATGAAGCGGGCGTACTCCAGATCAACCATTTTGTCCTCGGCCTCGAGAATAAGCCGTTCCTTCTCCTTCAGCTCCGGCGTGACGAAGCGCTCCGCGTTCGCCAGCGTCTGCTTCCGTTCGTAACGGCCTTCGGGCAGCATGCCCAAGGCGCCTTTGGAAACCTCGAGGTAATAACCGAATACTTTGTTGAAGCCGATTTTTATCGTTTTGATGCCGGTTGCTTCTCGTTCCCGACGCTCCAGCTCGGCAAGCCATTTTTTGCCGTTCGTGCTTGCTTCGCGAAGCTGATCGAGGTAATCGTCGTAACCGGCGCGGATTAATCCGCCTTCGCGTATCGATACGGGGGGCTCGTCCACAATGACCGTCTCGATCAGATCGGCCAGATCGGAGCAGTCATCCAGCCCGTCTACAAGCTGGCGGAGCCGCTCGGAGCCGGCTTGACGAGCCAGCTCGACCAGCTGCGGCGTGCGGCGGATGGAGCTTTTCAGCGCGTTCATATCCCTGCCGTTCGCGCTTCCGAAAGCAACCCGGCCAACAAGCCGTTCGAGATCGTATACATGGTTCAGCTCCGAACGGATATCGTCGCGGGCAATCAAATTCCGGTAGAGCGCGTCAACCGCTTCGTACCGTTCTTCAATCTTCGAACGGTTAAGAAGCGGCTTGTCAATCCAGCGTCTTAGAAGCCTTGCCCCCATCGACGTCTGGGTCCGGTCGAGCAGCCACAGAAGAGAACCTTTTTTGCTCCGGTCGCGGACCGTCTCGGTCAGCTCGAGATTGCGCCGCGTATAGTGGTCCAGAATCATATATTGATTCGGTTCATAAGCGCGGATCGTGCGGACATGACCAAGAGAGCGCTTCTGCGTCTCCTCGAGATAACCGGTCAAGAGGCTAACGGCGCGGTAACGCGCATCGCTAAGTCCTTCTAGCTGCGCAGCTTCAAACTGCTCGCGAAGCTTGTCCTCGGCCATAGGCTCGCGGCTTGTCAGCAGCACGGGACGGTTCCATACCGCCTGCTCCTTGAGCTGCGCCAGCAAGCTTTCGTCGCCAACGATTTCCGCAGGCTGATAGACGTTAATCTCGTCTATCAGCGTATCGATATTGAAAGCGAGCGATGTCGCATACAGCTCGCCTGTGGACAAGTCGCAGGCTGCCATGCCGATTGCCGCCGTAGAGACCGAACCGACGGAAACGATAAAGTTGTTGGACTTATCAGCAAGCGATTTCGATTCCATGACGGTACCCGGCGTAATGACGCGAACGATTTCCCTGCGCACAACGCCTTTGGCCGCCGTAGGATCCTCTACCTGCTCGCAGACCGCAACCTTGAAGCCTTTTTCGACAAGCCTTGCAATATAGTTTTCCGCAGAATGATAAGGGACGCCGCACATCGGAATCTTCTCCGACACGCCTCCCTCTCTGCCTGTTAACGTAATTTCAAGCTCGCGCGATGCATTTATAGCATCGTCAAAGAACATCTCGTAGAAATCGCCGAGACGGAAGAAAAGGAACGCGTCTTTCGCTTGTTCCTTAATTGCGAGATATTGTTGAATCATCGGGGTATAACCAGCCACTGTTGCCCCTCCCAGGTACATAGCATTCAAGCGTAAACGGCTGCGCTCCCCTTAGGAGAAGCAGCAAACGTTTCGCGAGTGAAATATAAGCATAGTATAAAACTTATACTTTCTTATAATTAAAAAACATCATTCTGCTATTATACCAAGCCGATTGCCGCGCGCCAACCTGCATGGGCGAAGCCGGGCAGGAAACCCGAAGAAAAAGCCGTTGCGGCTGGGGAGAAGCCTATACCCCGCATCTCGCGCTGAATACAATGTCCACTAACTAGACTCGAATTCGGAGAGCCTGCCTGACCTGGGAAGGGATGGTGAAATCCATCGACATTTTATTTCTTGAGCGCGGCGGGATTTGGAGCTGCGGTCTGCCCGACGGGCTGAGGGATCTGGGGCATGAAGTGCGGATGTCAGGGCCGGTTCATTCCGGTTCGTTATCCCGCCTGCTGAACGAAAAGAAGCCTGATCTGCTTGTCTACGTCGGCTGGGGGCGGGATCACACTCCCGCGAAACAGAAGCTTATCCGCAAATTTGCTTCGGACAACAATATTCCGCTTATATACTGGTCGACGGAAGATCCTAATTTTACGGACGAATTTACGCTGCCTTTGTTAAGAAGAATGACCCCCGCTTTCGTATTCACCATTTCAGCCGAAGCAGCCGAAAGATTCCGCAACCTGGGCTATGCCAGCGAACATTTGGACTTTGCTTTTCACCCTCGTATTCACCGCAGAATCCGGCCGCTTAAAACCTATAAGGCAGATATCGCCGTAGTAGCCAATGCCTATCCGGGCGTCTTGAAGCGATACCCCAAGCTCTACCGCCGCAAGGCCATGAACATTCTCATCCTGCCGCTGCTTAAAGCCGGCTACCGCATCGATTTTTACGGACGGAACTGGCATTTGATGAAGCCTTACCTCGGTCGGTCATTGCCTTCCCGTTGGATCAAAAAGCCGATCGCGTATAAAGACGCCTATAAAGTGTACAGCTCCGCGAAAATCATCCTGGGACTGCAAAATTATACGGATATGGCCACCCAGCGAACCTACGAGATTGTCGGCTCCGAAGGATTTCTTCTTACCTGCAATACGGAGGGAGTAAGAAAGCTGCTTCAGGCTGGCCGCGACGCCGCTCTCTCCTCTTCCCCGCGGGAAACCCTTCGGCTTGTCCGGCACTATCTGGCGAATCCAAGGGAACGCGAGCAGGTCCGGCAGAACGGAAGACTCGCCATAGCCGAGCATACGTATACCCGCAGGGCTCAAAGCATGCTGGATGCTTTAAAGAGAGAAGGCATTATTTCATGAATATTTTATTCCTCGAGAGCCATCCCATGTGGATTCACGGACTGCCCAACGGCTTCCGGGATCTTGGACATCGGGTGCGGATTTCCGGCCCGTTAAGCGAAGCTGTCATTCGCCGGCTGCTTGAAGATTTCAAGCCGGACCTGATCGTAAGCCTGGGCTGGACACTTCAGCATAAACCGGAGAAAAGGCAGCTGGTCCATAACCTTGTGAGGCCTACGGGAATCCCTTTCGCCTTTTGGGCTACCGAGGACCCCACCCATCATGAAACGTTCTCTCTCCCTTATGTACAGGCTGTTCAGCCGGACTTTGTATTCACGATATGCAAGTCGAAATTAGAGGATTATGCCGGCATGGGCATTCCATGCGCCCACATGGACTTCGGCTTCCATCCCAGCGTGCATCACACGGGCAAAAGCTCTCCGAAGTACCGCAGCAGAATTGCCGCCGTAGCCAACGGCTATCCCAAAATTCTGAAAAAATATCCGCGGCATTACCGGATCCAATCGATAAAGCATCTCATCAAACCCTTAGTTCAAGGCGGGATCCGCATTGACATCTGGGGCCGGAATTGGGCCGGCATGAAGCCCGTCCTCGGCGTAAAGGTCCCTGCAAAATGGCTGCACGGCCATCTCACTTATCCCCGAGCGCATAAGGTGTACAACTCGGCCAAAATCGTTATCGGTCCGCAGAACCACTTAACGCAGGTTACTCAGCGAACCTATGAAATATTGGGATCGGGCGGTTTTCTGATCACGAACGATACGCCTGCCGTCAGGGAATTGTTCCGTCCTGGCCGGGAGCTGGTTGTATCGGGCTCTGCCGACGAAACGAAACGACTGATCCGTTACTACCTGAAGCATCCGCTGGAACGCAGAAAAATCCAGGAGCAAGGGCTCGAAGCCGTGCAAAAGCATCACTATAAACATCGCGCGGCATACATGCTGGATGAATTAAGAAAGCATCGCATCATTCGCTGATTGCTCGACGCAGCAAAGCGAATATAAGCGGGCAAACGCGAGGCCGCCTTGCCGAATGGCGCATCCCTTATAAGCGTGGGATGCGCCATTTGACGCGGATGTCAGCCCGCTCATCCCAGGTGGCGCCGCGCCTCGCCGCATCGAGCAGAGGCTCGATGTACGGCGCCAGCGCCACATAGCTTGCCGTCGCCGCCATAGAAGCGGCGACGCCGTCGAGACAGCCGGCGAGCTCCGCGCGGTCGCCGGCGTAATAAGCTGCGACATACCGCTCGTCAAGAGCCGGTATGTCCTGCAGGGCGTCCGCCTCGCGCGCGCAGAGAAGCGCGAGTGCGAAGGCGGCTTTGGCCGCTGCCGGCGACACGAGCCAGCTCGGCAGCGTCCGGTATTCGAAGCCGCCATGCGGCTGCTGGCGGTAATCGCCAAGGACGCCGTAGCGGGGGCGCCGCCCGCGCCCGGCGGGGTCCTCGACCAGCGCCAGCGGGAACGCGGCGTAGCTGTCGAGCAGGCGCAGCAGGCGCGGCGTCAGCCGCACGCCGCTGAGATGGATATGCCCGCCGAGCGCAAGTCCCGGCACGGGCATGGCACCCGCGGCCCAGCGAAGGCTTGGGTCGCGGACAAGCCCGGCGGCGCGGAGCAGCAGCCGCCGGATGCCCGCCGTGAGCCCGGCCGGATCGGCGGCCGGCTCGGGCCTGAGCTCGGCGACGGGATACATCAGCCGTCGCCCGATCAGCATGGCGTCGCTGCCCGCGGCGCCGCCGACCCCGCCCAAATAACGGGAGGCCGGAGCGATCTTGCCGTCCGGCCGGATAAGCACAAACTCCGGATCGGCCCCGATCAGAAGCGGCGTGTCTTTTCGCCAAGCTTCAGCCTCAGACGGCAGCAGCGGAGCTATTTTGCGCCTCCTTGCCGCTCTCATCGACACTCGGCCGTCCGTCCCCAGCGCAACATCCGCTTCCCCTGCGTCTATACCCGCTGCGTAAAGTCCCGCAATCGCTCTTCGGATGACCCGGCGGAGCACGGGATCTGCCGGCCATTCGGCCGGATGGCCGGCTGCGGCCGCTGCAATAGGTTCTCCGCTGCCTAACGTCTTGCCTGACCGGGTAATCCGCTTAAGCTCAATCAGAGCGAGATCGGCTGCTTGAACCCGGTATAACCGTTCATCCTCCTGCGGCTCCCGATATAGACCCGCGCGAAGCCATCTTGCCTGCATTTCGCTTTCCGTCAAAGGTATTGCCTGCCGTTCGTGCTCAAGCCGGTTCAGCCGATTGCCAGCCATACCCGCCCACCTTCTTTTTATTGGATTCGATAACGACTACTGGGCATGCGGCGAATGCCCAAATTAAATGAATTCAACAAAAAGAGGGCTTTCGCCCTCGAATTTACCGCCTTAGCGGCATATCTTACAGTACAGAAGCGGATAAGTGCTTCCGGCTTACAGGTCGTCGTCCAGTAAGTCCGGATCCAGATCCTCGTAGTCCCCGTCGCCGAGACCGAACTCAAGTTCTTTGCCGTCGTCGTAGCCGCCCGGGAAGCAGGCTACCCAAACTTTGGTCTCGGCGATCATTTCAACCGCAAACTCGCGCTCAACGCGGACGATAACGCCGGAACCGCTTGTTGAGATGTTAGCCTCAATGCAGTTAGGTTCCTGAATGCAATCGGCGGATACTTCTTCCGTAGATGACCGATGCTTAGGATCCAAATAAGAAAGAGGCACATGCTCTACATATTGCACGGTTTCTTTTGCTACGTCCGTTTGCGAATTCTTGCTATACGAATACCAAATGTTGAGATCGTAAGTACCAATTACCTCAATTCCGTCGCCCGATCGAACCGCTTCATACTGGTGGTTGATAACCCACGCGCCCAATATGCTGGTCGGGTGATGAGGCGGTGTTACGGTATGAGAGACAGTGGAAAACTTACGACCTTTCCCGCAGACAGCTTTCGTTATAATCTCTCTACCTTGTAGCTGTTTATCTGCAAATGTCATCGATTTAACCTCCTCCATACAATCATTCATTTAAAGTGTATGCAGGTCATTCGTCTAGGGTGACTGAATCTTTCCCGCGCCGCCACGAATTTTATCCCTCTTTATTTTATGGCTCCGCTTTGTCTAACATGACATTTCTTTTCTTTAATCGTTTGGCGATTGCCAAATATCTTTCCAGCTCCATCGTCATCTTCAAAATAGCGGCGCGAAGCTCGAACTCATCCCGGGTACGCGGAAGCTCCATCGATTTGTAAAGCTGTCTCAGTTCGGACAAGCGTTTCTCCGTTATTCCGCGGTAAACCTCGGATTTCACTTCTCCGGATAGAAGCTCCAGAAGTTCCGCAAGCGGTTCGTTCTGCGGCAGCTTCTCGTAGACGAGCGCCAGCTCCTCCAGCATCGCTTGGACCGACTCGAGCTGAAGACGCCTCATTTCGAAATAAGTGGACCAATAATGCTCCTGCCCGAATAGCCGGTTCTCCTTGTTCAGCACGGCCCGGCGGGCGCCTTCATCTATAATCCGGTGAACCTCAAGCAGCTCGCTCCCGTTCCAAATATGCGAAGGATCGCGCAGCGTCCTGCCCATCTCCGTAAAAATATCGCCAAACAGCTTCTCGACGGAAGCTTTGAGCGATTCGAGCAGGTGCTGATCCTTCGGCATATAGATGAAGTTGATCACGGTAGCCCAGCCGAGTCCGCAGATCATGAGCAGCACTTCGTTTTCCAATACGTCAACGGTGACTTCCCCATGACTGAACAGCTGGAATACGATAACCGCACTGGTTACGATGCCGTCCTTCAGCTGGAATCTAGCCAATACCGGGAAGGTCATCAGGATAAATAACGCCACTACCCAAATATGAAAGCCAAAGATTGTAAATACCAAAGAGGCAAAAAAAAGTCCCAGCGAAGAAGCGACGAAACGCTGAACAGCGCTCTTCAGCCCTTTCATCCGGCTGACTTCCACACCGAGAATTGCAAGAATACCCGCACCAAGAGGCGGCTCCAAATTCAAATATACGGCCGAATAAATGGCGATAATGGCTGCTAATGCTGTTTTGATAATGCGAATGCCCACTTATTTCCCTCACGTTCGGATAGATTAATACGATTATCCTAACGCTCCCGCCAGCCTGACGTCAACTTTCGTTCCAATATCGCCACAAGTTGATACATGATCGTCGCGACCACGGCTATGACAATCAGAGTGGATAACACGAGGGTGAAGTTAAATACCTGGAAGCCGTAAATCATCAGGTAGCCGAGCCCAAGCTTCGCGACCAGGAATTCGCCGACGATTACCCCGATCCAAGCAAGACCGACATTGACCTTCAAAGCCGATATAATGACCGGAAAAGAGGCAGGCAGAATAACAAGCCGGAACAGCTGCGCCCTGCTCGCGCCAAACAGCCGGACAACCTTGATATAACCCGCGTCAATCTCTCTAAACCGGTTGTATATATTAATCGTCGTGATAATTACCGTCACCGACAGGGTTACCGCCACAATCGAAGTAAAACCCGGTCCAAGCGTAACGATAAAGAGCGGACCTAACGCAACCTTCGGCAGACTGTTCAGCACGACCAGATAAGGATCCAGCACTCTCGATAAAAAAGGAAACCACCATAAAAGCGCGGCGATCCCGGTGCCAACCAACGTACCAAGCAGAAATCCGATGATCGTCTCGGACACGGTCATTCCGATATGCGGCCAGATCGAGCCGTCCGCCATCGAGTTCCACAGCTGGTTGACGATTTTGGTCGGATAGCTGAACAGCAGCGGATCAATCCATTTTTGTCTGCCTGCCGCTTCCCACAAGGCAATGAACAGCAGCAGAATCGCAATCTGCGTGGTGCCTACTGCCGCAGTGACCCGTCTAGCTTTTTGCTTGAACTGCGTGTGAAGCTGTTTCATACCGCTCTCTCGGTCTTCCTCTATGCCGGATAATAATGCCTTCTTGCCCGGATTCTCCTCCTTAGGCATGCCCGCCGCCTCCTTCCGCCCGGTTAAGCTCTGCCCACAGCTGATCAAATACGTCCTGGAAGCCCGGCAGCTTGCGCGCCTCCATCGGCGTTGCCTGCCGAATCTCATCCGGCACCGCAAGCTCCTTCACGATTCTGCCCGGGTTGGCGGCCAGTACGATAACCCGGTCGCTCATGGCCGCGGCTTCAGCCAAATCATGGGTAACGAGCACGGCTGTTTTGCCAAGACGCTTCAACGTTTCGTCTACCAGATCTTCAAGCTGAAGCTTGATATGCAGATCCAGCGCGGAAAAAGGTTCATCCAGCAGCATCACTTCCGGATTCGTCGCGAGCATGCGGGCCAAAGCGACGCGCTGCCGCATGCCGCCCGAGAGCTCATGCGGATACTTGCCGCCCGAACCCGGCAGCCCAAGCTCCGACAGCAAGCGGTCTATTTCCTTCATCGCCGCGGCCGTCTTCCCTCCGGCAATCTCCAGGCCGATTGCGGCATTATCCCGGATCGTCCGCCACGGGAACAGGAAATCCTGCTGCAGCATATAGCCAACCAGCCGGGAAGGACCAAGGACAGGCGCTCCCGCGAGAAGCACCTGCCCTCCGGTTGGAGGAAATAAACCCGCAAGCATGCTGAGAATCGTTGTTTTACCGCAGCCGCTCGGACCGACGAGGCTGACGAACTCACCGCGCCGTACCGTCAAATTCAAATTCTCGACGGCCAAGGAAGCACCCTTTTCGTTCACGTAGACATGGGACACATCCTTCAGCTCCAGCCGATTATCTTCGCCAGCCATCGAAAGTCCCTCCTAAAAAAGAATGATCGCTTATTTGGTAAATATCCATCCACATACGGTCATTCTTAAATCGTAAGCGTAAGCTTATTTTTTCACGTCTTGTATCGATTTTTCCGCAAAGCTGTTATCCACGATTTTGCCGTATTCGGTACGTTCTTTCAGCTCGCCTGCCTGGGTCATCACATCAAGAAGATTGTTCCATTCGCCTTCGTCAATGACAGGGTCCGTTGCGTAAGAGCCTTGTTGTTTGTACCGGTCAATGGAACTGACCAGAATGTCTTTATCTACGTTGTCAAAGTAAGGGGCTACTGCGTCCGCAATCGTTGCGGCATCGTTCTCCTGAACCCAGAGTTGAGCGCGGTGTATCGCATCGGTGAACGATTGGATCGCGGCATTATTTTTCTTGATATAGCTTTGCTTCGCCATAAAGACGGTGTAAGGCAGATGTCCGCTCTCTACGCCAAAGGAGGCAACAACCTTGCCCGTACCTTGCTTCTCGAATACAGAAGCCGTTGGTTCGAACAGCTGTACATAATCGCCGGTGCCGGAAGCAAATGCAGGTGCGATGTTGGCAAAGTCGACGTTTTGAATAAGCTGCAGATCCGCATGCGGGTCAATGTTATGCTTTCTTAACGTGAATTCGCCCGCCATTTGCGGCATTCCGCCTTTTCTTTGGCCGAGGAAAGTAGAGCCTTTCAGGTTGTTCCAGTTAAAGTTCGTATCTTTCCGGGCAACCAGGAACGTACCGTCGGTTTGCGTCACTTGGGCAAAGTTGATAACAGGGTCGTCAGAGCCTTGCTGGTACACATAGATCGACGTTTCCGAACCAACAAGCGCAACGTCAATCGTGTTGGAGAGCAGCGCGGTCATCGTTTTGTCCCCGCCTGCCGTCGTTGTCAGCGTAACGTCCAACCCTTCATCAGCGAAAAATCCTTTCGCCAGTGCCACATATTCCGGCGCATAAAAGACCGACCGCGTTACTTCGCCGATGGTCAGCTTAACTTTCTCCGAGCTTCCCTTGCCGCAGCCGGCCAGCGCGGCTGTTGTCGTCAGCGCCACAATGAGGAGCAGCGACAGCCATAGCTTTCTTCTCATCCGTAAACCTCCCGTGATTACTCAATTTAAGTAAGTAGTAAGTACGATAGCCTATGCAGGAGCCAAAAAGACGGTGCATTCCGAACAATGGACACTCCGCATTCGAATGGGCGCTCCGTCTTTTGAAACGGCACTCCGCATTTCGGATGTTCTTCCGATTGCCGTTGTTCCCGAATCCCCCCCGAATAACAGGTTTTTTCCGTGCTACAGCTCTTATCGTGTGCCGTGGGCTGCTCCACTCACCCGAATAGCAGGCTTTTTCCCTGCTACAGCTCACACCGGGTGCCGCGGGCTGCTCCACTCCCCTGAATAGCAGGCTTTTTCCGTGTTACAGCTCACCCCGGGTGCCGCGGACTGCTCCATTACCCCGAATAGCAGGCTTTTTCCGTGTTACAGCACACTTCGGGTGCTGCGGACTACCTCCATTACCCCGAATAGCAGGCGTTTTTCCCTGCTACAGCTCGACTCGAGTGTCGCGGGCTGCTCCACTCCCCTGAATAGCAGGCTTTTTCCCTGCTACAGCTTGCTTCGGGTGCCGCGGACTGCTCCACTCCCCTGAATAGCAGGCTTTTTCCGTGTTACTGCTCACCCCGGGTGCCCCGGACTACTCCACTCCCCTGAATAGCAGGCTTTTTCCGTGTTACTGCTCACCCCGGGTGCCCCGGACTGCTCCACCCCCCTGAATAGCAGGCTTTTTCCGTGTTACAGCACACTTCGGGTGTCGCGGACTGCTCCATTACCCCGAATAGCAGGTTTTCTCCCTGCTAAAACTCGATTCGGGTGCACCAGACTGATCCATTACCCCGAATAGCAGGCATTTTCCGTGTTACAGCGGCCAGCACAAAAAAATAGCCGCCCCGACAAGGGACGGCCACTTTCTTTTACAGCTTATAGATATCCTTATATTTGCGCTCCAGATAAGTCACCAGATGCTGAGGATCAAGCGGCTTGCCGGTAACGCTTTGGATCAGCTCCGACGGCGACTTCAGCTTGCCGAACTTGTAGATGCGCTCGGTCAGCCATTCCTTAATCGGAAGCAGCTCGCCTCGGCCGACCAGGTTCCAGAAGCCGTCGAGCTCTCGCTCCATCGTATCGGCGATTTGCGCCGCATACATATTGCCAAGCGAATACGACGGGAAGTAGCCGAACGCGCCGCCGGACCAGTGGACGTCCTGCAGCACGCCTTCCGCATTAGACGGAGGAACGATGCCCAGGTACTCTTTGTACTTGTCGTTCCAGATCGCCGGCAGGTCGGCTGCTTTTGCGCCTTCATTAAAGATCATTTTCTCGATCTCGTAGCGAATAATAATATGCAGGTTGTAAGTCAGTTCGTCGGCTTCGATCCGAATCAGGGACGGCTGCACGACGTTGATGCCGCGGTAGAACTGTTCCACCGTTACATCCAGCTGGCCGGGGAATTTCTCCTGCAGCTTGCCGAAATACTGTTCCCAGAAAGGCTTGCTGCGTCCGATGACATTCTCCCAGAAGCGAGACTGCGATTCGTGGATGCCCATCGATGTGCCCGTGCACAGCGTAGTGCCGATCAGCTCGGGCATAATATTTTGCTCGTACAACGCATGCCCGCCCTCGTGAATGGTGCCGAACAACGCGCTGGTCACGTCATCTTCCAAGTAGCGGGTCGTGATGCGGACATCGCCCGGGTTAAGCCCGGTTGCAAACGGATGGACGCTCTCGTCAAGGCGGCCGGCTTCGAAGTTGTAGCCCATCTGGTTCAAAATAAATAAGCTGAACGCCTTTTGCGCCTGCTTATCGTATTTTTGCCCGAGGAAGGAAGTATCCGGCTGATGCGGGGACGCCGCAATTGCCGCGGCAAGCGGAACAAGCTGTTCGCGCAAACCGCCAAATACGCGGTCCAGCTCTGCCGTTGTCATTCCCGGTTCATATTGATCAAGCAAGGTATCATAACGGGTTGCCTTCGGCCCCCACAGATCAATAAATTGCTGCGTATAATCGATTACTTTTTCGAGAAGCGGCTGGAAGCTGGCGTAATCGTTGCTTGCTTTTGCTTCCTCCCACTTGGATTCCGCCTGCGAAGCAAGCACAACATATTCTTGATAGAGCTTTGGTGGAATTTTGACGCTTCGATCGTAGTCTTTGCGCGTTTCGCTAACGAGCTTCCGTTCAATATCGGATAGCTGCTCCTGTGCGGCAGGCTGCTCCAGCTCGCTCAAATATTCGCCAAGCTCGGGCGAGGTCGAAAGCTTGAACATATCGCCGGACAAAGCGCCGATAACCTCCGATCGGGTATCCATTCCTTTTCGCGGCGCCCCGGTCCGGAGATCCCAATACAGAACGCCTAACGCTTCCTCGTAGCTTTTAATTTTACGGATTGTCTCCAAAAACTTTGCGGTTGTTTCCTTATGTACGGTCATTATTCCATCCACCTTCCCTATTCCAAATTTGCTCATTTTGAACAGAGCCTATCTTGATCTTAACGATTACAAAACGTATAATCAACTTTAACCTTTTTATGTCGTTAATAGAGTAGAGAGAAGGAGAGAATACTACATGCGCATCACTTTTACTCCTGCTGCCGTTAAGTCGCTGACTCCTTACATAGAGGATGGCCGCAAGCAGCTTAAGCTGCTGCATGATACAGAAGGCTGCGGCTGCGTCGTCAGCGGCGTTCCGGCTCTTCAGCTCATTGAACAAGGCGGACCGGATGACCGGCTTGCCCAAGGCGACCCGTTCCCGTTCTGGTATGAGCCTCGCCATGAAGTGTTTTTCGAGCCGGAGCTACGTATGGATTACGATGCCGCGCGCGAGGCGTACAGCCTCAAGAGCGACAGCCAGATTTATACGCTTGACCTTCGCTTTCTGAAGAACTAAAATCTTTCATCGTTATTATTAGGAGGTAATTCAAATGAACAATCTGGAAAAAATCTTGAATCACAACAAAGCATTCGTCGAAAACAAAGAGTACGAGCAATATCTTACGGATAAGTTTCCTAACCGCAAAATCGTTGTTGTCACTTGCATGGACACGCGGCTTGTTGAGCTGCTTCCTAAAGCATTGAACCTGAAAAACGGCGATGCCAAAATTATCAAAAACGCCGGCGCGATTATTACGCAGCCATTCGGCAACATTATGCGCAGTGTCCTTGTGGCGCTGTACGAGCTGAAAGCAGACGAAGTGTTTATTATCGCGCACCACGGTTGCGGCATGACCGGCATCGATCCGGACACTGTTGTCGGCCACATGCTCGAACGCGGCATTTCCGAGCAAACCATCAATACGCTTCGTCATTCCGGCGTAGACCTGAACCGCTGGCTGACCGGCTTTGACAACCTGCGCGACAGCGTTGAGAAGAGCGTTAGCATCGTGCGCAACCACCCGCTTCTTCCGCCAAACACTCCTGTACACGGCCTTGCCATTCACCCTGATACAGGCGCGCTTGACCTGATCGTGGACGGCTACCAAAAATAGGACATATCAAAAAAAGGAACCGAACCCGTGGTTATTCCACGGCCCGGTTCCTTTTTTTCGCTTCGATGGCTGCCGCCCTCTCCGCTATCACGTCACTGCGGTCTCGCAATTTGTGACGGTGAATCAACTCGTCCATGTCCATTGGACTGCTGCTTCCCCAATCCGCCTGCAAGGATTCGCAAAGCAGAATGCATTGCCGTTCAAGCTCGGGATCCTTTACGATAAGCGTTATGTCTTGATAGGGCAGCGATTGACCGTTCTGCAGACAGTCATATCGGCGCGAAAGATCCGAGATAGCCTGCTTTCCGTCCAGACCTAACTGCTCAAGGGAGGACCGATCCAGCTTACTGAGTGCCTTTTCATACATTTTTGCAGCACCTCTCAAATTTCCCCGCCGCTCATGATATTGGCCAACCGCAAGCTGAATGAGTCCAACCCACGACTGAGCCCGCGGATCGTCCGGATGCTCTTTCCAGTACGTCTCCAGAAGCTCATGGCATTCGAAGAAATCCCGCGTTCCGTTAAACTCCGCTAAATACGATAAATAAGCAGATGGATAATTCATAGGGGTTCACTCCCTTGCATATATATGATTTGGAACATTGTGTACAAAAATATTTTGAAACCTCCGTTAATATTAGCCGTAAATGTGTATCATAGCAATTAATGAGCTACACATTGAAGCAGGAGGAGACGTACACAATGAAAAAAGGGTTACTGGTCATCATGGCTTTCGCTTTGTTCCTGACATTTGGTTTAGGCCAAGCGGATGCGGCAAAGCGAGGCGGCGGATTCAAATCGCCAAAACAAAGTTACACGCAAACGCCTAAGAAACAAGCTAACGTACAGGAATCGAATCCCGGTACAAAGACCGGAGCAGCAACGAACAAAACCGGCGCAGCAACAACGAACAAAGGCTTTTTCAGCGGCGGCGGCTTCATGAAGGGTATGTTAATCGGCGGTCTCGCAGGCATGCTGTTCGGCGGTCTGCTTGGCAACATGGGCGGCATGGGTCAGTTCTTAGGCCTTTTGATTAACTTGATTGCGATCTTTGTTCTGGTAAGAATCGTGATTTCGCTGTTCAGAATGTTCAAGAAGAAAAATAATCCCGATACGCGGAGACCTTACTAAATGACAAGAATTTACACGGACGAAATTATCAATGCCGTTTGTCTGCATATGGCAGATCGAAGAGGCGTGCAGCCTTCGGACGTGGAGGTGCAGCTGGCTTGGGATGAAGAGTACGGCTTCACCGCTGAAGTATGGGTTAACGGTCGGAGCCAATATATCATTGAAGCGAATCTGCTCGAAGCCATCGAGCAATATATGTACCGGCAGTACAACCTCCGCGTCTTCCGCACCAACATTAAGCTGGATGTGGACGAAGAGGAAATGTGGGCGGATATTGAAGACTAGCCAGGCAGAAGGAAGCCTCCAATCCGTATGGATTGGAGGCTTTTTCTGTTCTTTAGCCGTATCTAAGAGTCCCCTATCCGCTTCTCTTCTTGTCTCTTCCGGTCATTCGCCCATGCCTGATCAACGGCTTCTTGCGCAATATCCCGCTTCGGCAGCTTGAGGTAAATAATGAGCAACACCCCTTCCTTACATATTCCTCCTGTACTGGCCGCCAACTTCAAATAACGCAGCCGTTATTTGGCCGATCGAAGCGCTTTTTACAACCTCCATTAAGGCTTCGAACAGATTGCCGCCGGTTACCGCCGCTTTCTTCAGCTCCTCGAGCACGCCCGAGCACTCTTCCTGATGCTTCCTCTGAAAAGCCTGCAGTTGGCGGATTTGAGCCAGCTTCTCCGCTTCCGTTGACCGTGCCAGCTCGATATCTGTGCGTAATTCTTCGGGGTTGGGATTGAGGAACGTGTTTACTCCGATAATCGGCAGCTCCCCGGCGTGCTTTTTCTGCTCGTAAAATAACGACTCCTCCTGGATTTTTCCCCGTTGATACTGGGTTTCCATTGCGCCCAGCACACCGCCGCGCTCGTGGATGCGCAAAAACTCCTGCAGCACAGCCTCCTCCATCAGGTCGGTAAGTTCCTCAACGATAAACGAGCCCTGAAGCGGATTCTCGTTCTTCGCCAGTCCAAACTCCCGGTTGATGATAAGCTGGATCGCCATCGCGCGGCGCACGGAGTTCTCCGTGGGGGTCGTGACCGCCTCGTCATACGCATTGGTATGCAAGGAGTTGCAGTTATCGTAGGTGGCCATTAACGCTTGCAGCGTTGTCCGGATATCGTTAAAATCCATTTCCTGCGCATGCAGCGAGCGGCCCGATGTCTGGATATGATATTTCAGCTTTTGGCTTCGTTCGTTAGCCCCGTATTTGTATTTCATGACGGTTGCCCAGATGCGCCGCGCCACGCGCCCCATTACGCTATATTCGGGATCAAGACCGTTGCTGAAGAAGAAAGATAGATTCGGAGCGAATTCATCGATAGACATGCCCCGGGCCAAATAATACTCGACATAGGTGAAGCCGTTCGCCAGCGTAAACGCCAGCTGCGTGACCGGATTGGCGCCGGCCTCCGCGATGTGGTAACCGCTTATGCTGACGGAATAATAATGGCGCACCCCATGATCGATAAAATATTGCTGGATGTCTCCCATCATTTTGAGCGAAAACTCCGTACTGAAAATGCACGTATTCTGCCCCTGATCCTCCTTCAAAATATCGGCCTGCACCGTTCCGCGCACGGAACGCAGCGCTCGCGCCTTGATTTTCCGGAATTCCGCTTCATCGGGCTGCCGGCCGTTTTCCGCAGCGAATTTATCCACTTGCTGATCGATTGCCGTATTCATGAACATCGCTAGAAGGATAGGCGCCGGCCCGTTAATCGTCATTGAGACGCTAACGGACGGATGGCATAGATCAAAGCCTTCGTACAGCTTCTTCATATCCTCAAGCGTGCATACATTGACCCCGCTGTTCCCGATTCTTCCGTAAATATCGGGGCGGTCGCTCGGATCCTGGCCATACAAGGTCACGCTGTCGAAGGCGGTGGACAGCCGCTTGGCCTCATCATTCCGGCATAAATAATGGAACCGGCGGTTCGTCCGTTCCGGCGTGCCTTCTCCTGCAAATTGGCGTTTAGGATCTTCGTCGGTTCGCTTGAAAGCAAATACACCAGCCGTATACGGGAAATAGCCCGGCAAATTCTCCTTCAATAACCATCGGAGCAGCTCTCCAGTCTCATGGAATTTAGGAAGGCTGACTCTAGGCACCGCGCTGCCCGAAAGCGATTCCAGTACCACCGGCCGGTAAAGATTGCGAATGGTCGGCCAATCGGCCAGCAGCTTCCGGCAATCCGGATGCAGCCGTTCTTCCCACTCTGCCGCCATCGCATCAAGCTTATCCGCGAAAAGAGCCGTTTCCTCTCTCGTTAGAAGCCGTTCCTGATTGGCGTAAATCAGCTGCCTCGTGCCCTTCAGCTGAGCAAGCGTGCGGACAATCGCAACCTGCTCCTCGATATCCTTCTTATATTGCCGGACCGTCTGAACAATCTCGCGCAAATATCCGATTCGGTCTTGCGGGATAATCTGGTTCCTCTTTGTTGCCCTTAAACCGGACTCATCCAGCCTAACCGGCCAACTGCCGCCGATTTTATCCTGGGCTAACTTCATCACATGCCGGAAGAGCATCGTTACGCCGGAATCGTTGAATTGACTTGCCATCGTTCCGAATACGGGAAGCTGCTCGTTGGGAGCCTTATCAAGCCGTCTGCTTCGCTTGTACTGCTTGCGGACATCCCTCAAGGCATCCTCTGATCCTTGGCGTTCAAATTTGTTAATAACGATAACGTCGGCATAATCAATCATATCGATCTTCTCCAGCTGGCTAGGTGCGCCGTATTCGCTGGTCATGACATACATCGCGATATCGCACAGCTCTACAATGGCTGCATCCCCTTGGCCAATCCCGCTGGTCTCCACGATAACAAAGTCGTATCCCGCTTGCTTGACGACCGCGATCGCATCGCCTGTCGCTTCGCTGATCTCCGACTTTGATTTTCTTGTCGCCATGCTGCGCATGTAAGCCCTCGGATCATGAATGGCATTCATTCGGATCCTGTCCCCAAGAAGAGCCCCGCCGGACTTCATTTTGGTCGGATCTACCGATATTACCGCAATCGAGCGGTTCGGAAAATAGTCCAGGAACCGGCGTACTAGCTCATCCGTCAAGGAGCTTTTGCCGGCGCCTCCCGTTCCGGTTATCCCTAGCACCGGCACTCCTGGGACCTGCTCCCGCAGCTGCTGCAGGACGATAGCGGCACCGTCATCGGCAGAAGCGCCCGCTGCCTGATTCTCGGCCGAGGAGATCAGCCTGGCAATCGCTCCCCAATTGCGCTGCTTCACTAGCTTGAGATCCTGTTCGGCCTGTCTCGGCGTCGGATGATCGCAAGCTTCAATCATGGCATTAATCATCCCCTGCAGCCCCATCCTGCGGCCATCCTCCGGGGAGAACACTTTCGCGATGCCGTATCGCTCCAACGCCTCAATCTCGGAAGGAATAATGACGCCGCCTCCGCCCGCGAAAATTTTGATATGCCCCGCTCCGGCCTCCTTCAGCACATCAAACATGTAGGTTAAATATTCAATATGACCGCCCTGATAGGAGCTTATCGCAATGCCCTGAACATCCTCTTGTACCGCTGCGCTAGCCACTTCATGAACCGACCGGTTATGGCCAAGATGAATAACCTCGACCCCGGAAGCTTGCAGAATCCGCCTCATAATGTTGATTGATGCGTCATGCCCGTCAAATAAAGCGGCTGCCGTAATAAATCGCACATGGTTTTGCGGGCGATATACGGGTATTTCCATGCTGGTTCCCGCCCTTCCGATCAGGATTTACCGCTTCGACTCCACCCATCCTATTATTACAATATTCGCTTGCGGGCAAGTGATGCCGTGTCCTTGCCGTACAATTTGCACCAACAACCGAACATGTGTTTGGCAACGTTCGTACAAGAGATGTAATAGAAAAAGGCAGTTCCCGTTGAGATAACGGAAACTGCCTTTTCATTATGCTTTGCGGAACGCCAATACCGCATTAACCCCGCCGAAGCCATAGGAATTCGATACGGCTGCCTCCGCCTTCACTTCTCTGGCTTGCCGGGAGACCAGATCAATCTCGGCCTCCGGATCCGGGTCGTTCAAATTCGTTGTTGGCGGCAGCCAGCCTTTATTCAAGGAAAGCAGCGTAATTGCCGCCTCTATTGCCCCGGACGCTCCAAGCGGATGACCGTACAAGCCTTTTGTTCCGCTGACCGCTACCGGACGGCTGCCGAATACGCTCCGGATCACTTTCGATTCCGTGACATCATTAAGCAGCGTTGAAGAACCATGCGCATTGACGTACGAGACGTCATCCGGCGACATATCCGCGCTGGAGAGCGCAAGCTTAAGCGCCCGGGCAGCCTGCTCTCCCGTGGGGAGCGGCGCGCTCATATGGTGGGCGTCGTTCGTTAAGCCAAAGCCAGCCAGCTCTCCGTAAATCCTTGCGCCGCGGGCACGGGCATGATGCTCGGCTTCAATAACAAGAATGGCGGAGCCTTCTCCCATTACAAAGCCGTCCCGGTTCCGGTCAAACGGTCTGCTTGCGCTTGACGGTTCTTCATTGCGCGTCGACATCGCGCGAAGCATATCGAAAGCTCCAAAAGACAACGGAGCCAGCGGCGCTTCGGATCCGCCCGCCAGCACGACATCCGCTTCGCCGCGCCGGATGGCCTGCAAAGCCCTGCCGATGGCAACCGCGCCGGAGCCGCAGGACATCGCATTTGTTTCGTTTGGCCCGGTAAATCCAAATTCCATTGCAAGATTGCAGGAGGCGGCCCCGCCAAATACGGAGAAACCAAGCGTTGGAGATACCGAACGGAAGCCGCCTTGGAAATATTGTCCGCATTGCTCCTCCGCGAAAGCAATTCCGCCTAAAGCCGAGCCCATAAAGACGCCAGCCCGCTCGGTTTCCAAATCCTCCGCATCCAGTCCGGCATCGCGAAGCGCCATAATGCCGCCGGATACCGCCAGCTGGGAATAACGGTCCATCCGGTGCGCCCGTTTCTTGTCCATAAAAGCCGTCGCGTCGAAATGCGGAATTTGCGCGGCAATCCGGCTGCGAAGCCCTTCCGGTACAAATCGGTCAATCGGTTTGACGGCGCTCTCTCCTCGCTGCACACCTGCCCATAACGCTTCGACTCCTATGCCAATCGGAGTTACGCAGCCGATGCCCGTTACCACCGCTCTAATGTCGTTCATATTAGCCCACCTCTTCCTGTATGTCCTGCTGGTTCCCATGCTTTTCGATCTGTTGTTTCAGGCCCCGCAAAGTCCGGTCCGCGATCGCATAGACGAATACTTCGCCTATCATGTCGGCTGCTAGTCTTCTGCCAAGCGGCGGCTGCAGCCAACGATGGATGATCGTCACTTTTACCTGATCCCTCTCTCCCTGCGGCTCTTCTATCCGCCATTCGACTTCCATTCCGGAAGTAACGCCGCGAACATGCTTGTAATATACCGAGCATAGCTGCTCGTCCACATTCATTTCGCTAACCCACCAGACCGGCCATTTAAACGGCTTAAACGGTCTAACCGCCCGCATCATGACAAGCCCGCCCCGGTCGCTGCCGCCCTGCTCGAACTGTACGCCCCGGTAATGCGGAAGCAGCACCGGCCAATTCTCCACCTCCCGAGCATACCGGAAAGCCGTTTTTTTATCGCAATTTATGGTGATTTCATTACGGGTATACATGTATTCGTCTCCTTCGGGCAATCTCCGATGATCTCGGCAAGCCTATTGGTAAGCAGCGAGGAATTGCCAATGATTCTAAGGGCTGAACGCCATAAGAAAGGCTGCCTGCTTAACCG
Organism: Paenibacillus sp. MMO-177; assembly: GCF_037147795.1. Taxonomy (NCBI): domain Bacteria; kingdom Bacillati; phylum Bacillota; class Bacilli; order Caryophanales; family Paenibacillaceae; genus Paenibacillus; species Paenibacillus sp. MMO-177. Next base: position 175,987 of record NZ_JBBCUR010000003.1, read on the forward strand.
TTCAATGATGTGCTGCAGTCTTGTTGCGGTTGCAAACTCGGCTTGAAGGGCCATCCTATACTGCCTGAGCGGCTCGGAGCCGCCTGTCTGAAGCGTCTGTACGATAGCGGGTGCGGCGAGCTCCGCGCTTCTTAATGCCCGATAGATGCCTTGTCCGGTTAACGGATCGTAATAACCCGCCGCATCGCCGAGCAGAACCATACCCGCCATGTCATGCGGAATGACCGGCCTGTCGAAGGGGCCGCATGTCAGCACGCCGCCTTCGATCTCCGCATCCCGCAGCCGTTCCGTCAGCTCGGGTACAGCCCTCGCTTCACGAAGAACTAGCCCGGAACGGTCTTTGTCAGCTAATAAAGCTGCCTTGGCGCTGCCAAGCACTACGGTCATATTCGCCAGCCCGGCTCCAATAGGAGCGAGGCCAATGACTTTTCCTTCACCGGCCGTAAACAGCTCAACCCTTCCATTTAATCCGCGCACCCCGTTCAAACGAGCCGTAAATGCAGCTTTGCGAAGCGGCCCGAACCGGCTCACCTTGGCGTTTCTCGCCACAACCGACCGCAAGCCGTCACTTCCGATCACTAGCGAGGCGCGTATCTGCACCGGCCTCCCTTCCGGGGAACGGGCAATTACGCCAGCAACATGATCTCCATCCCAGATCAGACGCTCCACCTTCGTACGCTGTTCAAATACGGCACCAGCGCGGCTGGCCTGCTCCGCAAGCCAAAGATCAACCTGTTCCCTGCGGCATCCCGCACCATACTGCCCTTCCGGATACGCGGCTTCCAGCGAAGCACGTCCGCTGCTTACTCTCCAGCCTTGTATCGGACTGGACGGGAAATCAAAGGCTTCCCGGGCATGAGAATGCCCCGTTATTCTCCCAAGGGCGGCAACCGCGCCCGGATTCAAGGATTCGCCGCAAGGCTTGCGCCGCGGGAAGGCTTCCGCATCCAGCAGCAAGACGCGAACCCCGCCGGCAGCCAGCAAATTGGCGGATGCGCTGCCGGACGGGCCGGCGCCTACAACAATGACGTCATACCTATTCATGGCCAACTACGGCTAACCGGAACGGAAAATGTTTATGTACGGCTGCGTTCACGCCGGCGAGCTCAACGAGCCGCCTTGCCTCCTGCGGAGTGAAGGAGCGCATGACCGACAGCGGCCCATCATGTCTCGTTACCGGGCTTTTCCATACGAATTTGGCCAGCAGCTTGGCCGCCATATAAGCGAGGCGATGCCGCTCCAGATCCGTGACAACCCAGCCTGCGCGGGTCACTCGGGCCATTTCGGCGAGCAGCTTAATAGCAGATGGCTCGTCCAAATGGTGCAGGGCAAGATTGCAAAAGGCCAGATCAAAACTGCGGTCTGCAAAAGGCAGATCGGTTCCGTCCGCATGCAGGACTTCAATGGCTGGATACGCATCCGTTCGGCGGGCAGCCAGCTGCACGATTTGCGGATGGTTGTCCACGGCGACAAGCGAGACGCTCCTGCCTCTTTTTTTACACCAGTCAACAAAAGCAACCGGAAGGTCCGCGAGCCCCGTCGCTACATCCAATACCCGCACCGGTTCGTTTGGCGCCAGCTTGCGCATCAGCCTCCCGATATGAACAAACAAAGCCGGATTTCCGCCAAGATACCGGTTGACGCCCCACACTTCCCGGAGGCTTTTTTCCAGCTCCACCGGCTCTACGCTATCCCCATCCAGCCACTCCTTCAGGTCCAGCCGTTCGAACAGCTGTGCCATGCCATCACCTCATCCAGCTTTTTCCTTCACGCTATTATTGTTATTCTTTTCCACTTCTTTTATCCATCCCCATGAGGTTTGCATGTGATTTGCCATAATTTACACCTGAACGACGACTGAAAATCATCGCAACCTATCCCTCTTAATTGCGTCTAAGTTAGTAGACTTTGAGAGGAGAGTGATAGATAAGCATGTTCAAAAAACTATCGGCGGCAGTTCTGCTTCTGTTCGTTGCCCAAACCATTGGGGCATCCGCGATCAGCATGGCAGCCAGCCCGGTTTCCGGCACAATGACCAAGTATCGCGTCTATCAGAACGATCGTGCATTGCGTGAATTTGCTACCGATAAACAGGCGATTGCTTACGCGTCAGGTTTCGAGTACAGTCATGTGGAAGCGATTACGGGCCGTGAGTGGGTGTGGGACAATCTGCCCAGGTACAAAATCTATCAAGGCGGCATTTCCAGCACCAAATGGGAATACCGCACGTACAACGAGGCAATGGCCGCAGCCAGGAAGATGAAAGACGTACATATCCGGGATCTGGAAAGCCCGGGCTGGATTTATCAATCCTATCCGAAATATCAGCTCTATCAAGGCGACAAAACAAATGCCAACTGGGGTTACACGACCCTCGACGCGGCCAAGCAGGAAGCTAAACGCTGGACAAACGCGCATATTATGGAGCTCAGCTCAAACAGCTGGATCTGGGACAACATAACGGATGCTACGGAGAAAAAAATACGGAGCGGCAGCCCGGTCTACTCCATTAAGGTAGATCAGGTACCGGTGGATGGGACAAAAACGTATGCTTTTCTGTACGATGCGATAAAAGCAGCGGCAGCCATTTCGAACAGTACCGTTGTAAACGAGGTATCCGGACTTGTCGTCCATTCCAACGTGCCGACCTACGATGTTCAGCAAAGCGGTAAAACGATCAAATCCTTTGTCGCTCTGCAGCCTGCCTTGCAATATGCCAAATATTTCGGAAACTCCGAAGTCAAACATAACGGAACAACCTGGTGGACCAGCGTGCCTTATCTCTCGGTTTATCAGGGCAATAACAAATTAAAAACGTTCTTTACCCGGACATCGGCCGTCGCTTATGCGAAAGGTTATTCCAACAGCTATGTCATCAATGCAGACGGCCGCAAATTGTGGAGCAATACGAAAAACCTTGTCTATCTGGCATGGAACGGTTCATCCAACAGCCAGACGATCCTGAATCAAACGTCGAAGACGCAAGGCCTGTCCATCGACTCCCCATCCTGGTTCGAGCTGAAGGATAGCAATGGCGCATTAACCGATTTGTCGGATCCTTCGATTGTAACGACGTTGAAGGCGCAAGGCATACAAGTGATGCCGCTTGTGTCGAACGACTTCGATAAGCAGATGACAACGGCCTTTCTGGCCAATTCGAATGCTCAGCAGCAATTCATCTCTAGTCTGGTAACTAAGCTTGATACCTTGGGCGTATACGGAGTAAATATCGACTTCGAAGAAGTTGCCGGCACGGACCGGGCCGGATACATCGCTTTCGTAACCGCTCTAACGAAAGCGGCTCATGACAAAGGGCTCAAGGTTTCCATCGACCTGCCGCGCGGCGATGTCAGCTGGGATCATCTCACCGCCTACGACCATGCGGCGCTTGCTCAAGTGGTAGATACAATCATCATAATGGCGTATGACGAGCATTGGAGCGGAAGCTCATCCGCGGGTTCCGTAGCCAGTCTCCCTTGGGTGGAAAAGGGCGTTCAGCAGTTCCTCGCGTACGGCGTACCTCGCAGCAAGCTGATGCTGGGCATTCCGTTCTACGTTCGGGAATGGAAGATTGACGGCTCCGGCAATCTCGTCAGCAACCGCGCGGTTCTGATGAGCGACATTCCGCAGCTGATCGCGGACACGAATGCCGTTGGCGTCTCCGATCCTGCCACTCCCGGCCAGACCAAATACAAATACGTGAAGGACGGCTTCACCTATGTATTCTGGGCAGAGACCGCAAGCAGCGTGCAAGCGCGGATCAACCTCGCGATCAAATACGACCTAGCCGGCGTTGCCGCCTGGCGCCTCGGCTATGAGTCTGCTGATCTCTGGACGATGATGCTTCGTTTGAAGCAAGGGTAAACAAAACCCCCGGTTTCTCGCGGATTGCGAGAACCGGGGTTTTTTTTACATCTATCACTTAAGTACCTCATCTATCGGGAACGGCTTACCGGACCATGCCTTCTTGGAAGTCCAATCGGCTTCGCCATGCCAGAACGGATGCTCTGGCTGCAGCCCGAGGGGCAGGAATACGGCAGCGCATAGATACAAGCTGCCTGTCGAGATGTATCCTTCGCCAATATCCTCTTGGTCGCCGCAAAATCCGATTCGCAGCCAGCCTTCCTCATCGAAGGTGCCTGGCTGCTCAATCATTCGGCGGATAACCGCCGTCAGCGCACACCTTACCTGATTAGGCGAGATGTTTCCCGGAAGCCAGCCTTGAAGCACGGACTGCGACAGCAGTTGGAATGCGCCAAACCGGTAAGCAAGAGAGCGCCCGATCGGCGGGAACGTGCCTTCCGGAGAGATCAAACGCTCCTGCTGAGCCGCATGACGGGCCGCCCGGTTCATGGCAACAGTCGTTAATTGCTCCCATTCCGGCAATTCCGGTCCTACCGTCCGGAGAATATCGACCAGCATCGGTTGAATAACGAATCCATTGTAGTAGTCCCAATGAAATTCCGGTCCGTCCCCATATACCCCATCGCCCAAATACCATTCTTGATGCTTTTTCAGGGCATAATCGATACGCATCGGGTCCCAATCCTCGCCAAGCGCATATAATGCGGTTTCGGTCATAGCAGCGAATAACAGCCAATTGTTATAGACCGGTTTTCTTGACCGGGTCGCCTTCAAGCCGCTGATTACGTTTTGCTTCACCCGGTCATCAAGCTTGCCCAGCAATTCTCGCGGTGCCCGGACTAGGGCATGGGACAAAAAGGCGGTATCCACAATCGGCTGATAGCCGCTGGCGAAGTTCATAAAATCCTGCGAAGCTGGATCCGTTGCCGCATCAATGGCTTCTCTAGCCAATTGCGCCATCCCTCTACGCAGTTTCTCCTCTTCACCCGTTAAGCCTGTCAGCTCGAACCAAGGAGCCATTCCGGCAAGCAAGCGTCCCATGGCTTCAAGGAATGTATATTCGCTGCGGTCACCTATCACCGCTTGAACCGGCATTCGTTCCTTCAGCTTGCGTTCTGCTAAAGCCTCCAGTACCGGCCTTCCGATCCGAAGCATCCACTCTATCCATTGCTCGCGATCCTTCTTTACTTCAGCCATCGTATTTGCCCCCTGCTGTCTTGTCTTCATTGCCATTCTAATGATATCTAACGTTCGTACCAGTAACCCGGGATGCCTTTTTCAAGGCGCATAAGCGCTTCGAGGTAGAAATAATCGCCCCAAATCGTATAATCGTCCGGCGATGTATGGGTGCGTACGGAATATGAACCGCGGTTCAAGAAGCCTTCCGCTTCTCTCTCTCCATGCGTTGAGTAATGGCTGACGTGTCCTTCCATGGAGCGGTTCACCGCTTGCATCAGCTTTTTGTACACGGGATCGTTGTTCGGCAGGAAGCCGCAAATCTCCAGCATGCCGGAAGCCGCAATGGCCGAAGCTGAGCTGTCTCTTTTGGTTTCCGGCACCTGAGGCGCGTCAAAGTCCCAATACACCACGCCATCCTCCGGAATTCGGTCCGCAAAATAGTTGGCAAGCCGCTTGGCTGTCTCCAGATACTCCGGCTTCCGCAAATAACGATAGGCTAGCGCAAATCCGTAGATTCCCCACGCTTGTCCGCGAGTCCAAGTCGAGCCGTCTTTAAAGCCTTGATGGGTTCCTCCCCGGTTGGAATCGCCGGTCTCGGGATGAAACCAGAAGGTATGGTAAGAGGAATCGTCTCCGCGCACAAGGAAGCGGCGGCTCATCTCCGTATGTTTCTCTGCGGCTTCCCTGAACGACATGTTCCCGGTCTGCAGATAAGCCCAATGCAGCAGCGGAAGGTTCATCATACAGTCAATGATTATACGGCCGCCGTTTACGGGATCATTCTTTGGTCCCCATGCCTGCAAAATATTCATGTTTTCGCGCCAGCGCTTCATCAATACTTTGGCAGCATCTATCGTTATTTGCTTGGCAGCTTCGTCCTTCTCCAATATCCATTGTGCCTTCGAAGACAAGGAATACAAGAAGCCGATGTCGTGATGATCCAAACTCAAGTTGTTCTCGAGCCGCTTTCCTAGACTTTGAACCGTCTGCACAGCAGCTTCCCGGTACGCTTGGTCTCCGGAATACTCATAGCTAAGCCATAAAATTCCTGGCCAGAAGCCTTCCGTCCAGCCTTCATTTTCAATAAGCACGTACTGACCGCTGCTATTTTCGCTGACATGCGGGAACTTGCTTCCAAACCGCTCGATATTGGCTCTGGTTACTTGCAGCGTATTTTCAATGGCGTTCTTCCACATTTCGATGCCCTCCCGATAAGGTTTTATAGCCTCATTATAAATCCCATAGGCTTAAGGCAAGTTGTGCTATAATGTAGCTAAATTGCGATTTTGGCCTTGCCGGGAGGTGCGCTATGCCAACTGTCGTTCAGCCTATGAATCTTGGAGCTAACGCTTTTTCCTTTACATATAGATACGAAACCCGCAATGAGAATTGGCTGATGCTTCATGCGCATCAGGGGATTGAGCTGCTGTACATTCATGAAGGATCAGGCACGGTAACGCTGGAAAGCCAGCAGCATAAGCTTGAGGCTAACACCTTGTTTTGTTTTCAGCCCTACCAGCTTCATAAAGTAGACGTACCGTTAAAGGACGACGCTACCTATATAAGAACGAACCTGACTTTTGATGCCCGAATACTGGATCCCTATCTGCAGCCCTATCCCAAAATGCAAGCGTTTCTGCGACGTTTAATGCACGGTTCGCTGAGGCGCCAGGTATTTACGTTTTGCGAAGACAAGACTTTAGCGAATTTGCTGTCGGACTATGATAGAATGCGAACCCTTGCCGGAGGAGAACCAAGCGTTGAGGATCGGGTGCTTTTTCTTCTAGCCCTGCTTAAGCATCTTCAGCTGCGCGTATTCGAATTAGACGATACGCAAGCTGCTATGGATAAAAACTCCGGTCATGTCGAGAAAATAGTAGACTGGATCGAAGCGCATTACCGTCATACCATTTCTCTCGAATTACTGTCCCGGGAACTCCATTTATCCTCTTACCATATATCTCACTTGTTCAAGCAGCAGACCGGAATGACGATCTCCGATTATGTGGCCGGACGCCGGATTCGCGAAGCATGTGCGCTTCTTGAGAATTCGGACTATTCCGTTAACGAAATCGGACGAATGATTGGCGGCTTTAGCGCGCCGTATTTCTCCCAGCTGTTTAAGAAACATAAAGGGGTAACGCCCAATCTGTATCGAAGTTCTATCAAGCATATGTATCAGTAGTCTCACATGATCCTGCATGCAAAAAAGCTGCCGTCCCCCGCCATGTCATTCCTAGCATTAACGAAATGACATGAAGGTCTCCCGGCAGCTTTTCTTATTTAATGGATGATAAACGTGGCATCCTGCTTATCCGTCGTGGAGCTGGACGAACTGAGCGGATCAATCCTCATACTGGTGTAATTGGATTGTCTGAGATAATAAGTCGGGAAGTTGTAGGAACGGAACGATACTTGCGAAGAGTTCGCAAGTCCCGCCGTTTGATAGAACGTAGCATCCTGTTGGAATGTTGTTGTTCCGTCGTTGCGGCTTAATTGCATGACATAGTTGTAATGTCTCAAGTAGTAGCCAGGGAAATTGACGGACTCGAAGGAAACGCCGCCCGAATCCGCAAGTCCCGGTACCATTCTGAATTTGGAATCGTTAACCGGCGAAGGATTCGTATCGATTCGGGCCAGGAAATTGTAGTGGCGGATATAGTATCCGGCATAACGGCTCGATTCGATTTGGTGAAGCTGCGCCGCATCCCCCAAGTCCTTGCTGCCGTAAGTCACCGAGTTGTGTCCGCTGCCAAGCGGACCGCCCGAAAGAATCAAAACGCTGTGATTGTCCGCCAGAGGCAGAATTGCGCGGCTGTAGCCTTGCGGAACGACCGTACTTACCCGCGTCCATGTATCCGATGCCCCATTCTCGGAATTCAAAAATAGCTCCGAACTGGAATTAGAGGTTACGGCGATTGTTCCGTTTGGCCCCGTACCCGGCACCCATACGACATAAGGAGAGCTGGTAGGAACAAGTCCGTCTCTCGTTTTCAGCAGAGTACCGGGATCGGTAGCCGCACCGAAGTTCTCGGGGTCGGAAGAGATTTTGTAATAGACAGCGAAGTTGCCGTTTGGCGATCCACCGTATTCGTAAGTCATGATATAATTGCCGTTTCCAAGCTTGGCTACCGTCGTCATGCCCGGACGTTTGGTCGAGTCGGCAAGAGCAATATCCTCAACCGGCGCGCTCCAAGCCGTTCCGTTCGTCGAAGTAACGTGCACGAGCTTTTGGTTATGAGCGGCATCACGCTCATCCGAGTAATACATAATCAGCTTGTTATTAGCGACGAGAAGAAACGGCTCCCATACCGGATCGTAAGAGCCGTTAGGATCAGCGCGGCCGCCGGTAGCGATCGAGCTCACGAAAGTCCATGTCAAGCCTTTATCCGTGCTTTTGTATAAATCAAGCTTCGTTTGCGACAAATCGGACGGAATCGAGTTGCCCGCGCAAAGAAGGGTTCCCGCAGGCATATTGCCGATTGCTTGAGGAAGCTCGTACAGGAAAGGCTGGTACCGCAGTCCCCATCCGTTCACGGTATCGGCTACTTCCGAAATCTTCGTCCAGGATACGCCGCCGTCCGTACTGCGATAAATCGGGAACGTTGGCGTTCCGTTGACGTAATGCTCAAAAGTCGCCAGCATGGTGCCGTTTGAGGTTCCGTTGTACTGTAACCGGATGGCCCTTGGGTACAGCGTACCCGGACCCGGATCCGTGGAAGGTGAAGTGTACATGGTGGAAGGGCCAAACGCATTCGCTTCCCCAATGATCATCAAACAGGCTAATAAAGCCAAGCCTATTGTTTTTACCCACATCCTTTTTAACTTTTTTCCCATTATCTTTCCTCTTTTCGATAGGAGATCGGAAGCCGGGAACGGTCATGTATAAGCAGCGGAAATCCGGACTTCCGTCAGGGATTCAAAACTGCATTACGAGTCGGATCTTACAAGGATGGCAGGCGCTGCATGGAGTTGTATGGCTGAGGGTAAGCACCTTTTAGGAAGCTGCAGACTTCACTAATTTATGAAAGCGCTTTATATTTCGGATTATAATATACGTTAAACATTATTTATATAACTAATTGATTATAAAAACAATAATTTCATCTTAACGTTTTCTCACTTCTTAATTCGTAGTGGAAATGACAAGAAGACCAAGGCAGCTTTAGGCTGCCTTGGTCTTCTTCATGCTTTCCGCTTACTGCGTATAAAGCTGAGACGCCGGAATAATCTGCTTCGCCTGGGTTGCGCTCGACCAGCCCAGCTTCGCTGATGCGCCGCCTGTTTTCTCGTAATAATCCACGCGAATGCTGTATTTCTGCCCGGACTGAAGGGAGATGGTACCGCTCCACTCCGTCGCCGCCTGGTCGATCCACTTGTCGATAATAAGCTGATCATTCACCCATACACGGACACCGTCGTCCGATGTGGCGTAGAACGTATAGGTCTCGCTATATCTCGGCTGGACGAAACCTGTCCATCGGGCGAGGAAGTTGTCGGTGTTCATGCCGGGCACGGGAGCTCCTTCGCCCCAGTCGAAATCAATATTTTCGGTCCGGTTCGCTACCCATTGCTCGAAGTTAAGTCCGTTCCAGTAAGTACCGTTTAATCCCGTTCCGCTGCCTATGCCGGAATCTCCGGGCTGCGGGTTGCTGCCGCTAAGCGTTCCGTATACAAAGCTGTTTCCTTTAAACCCTACATACACTTTGCCGAAAACATCCTTATCTCCGTCAATGGCAGAGACATTATCGTAGATGCCTTTCGGATAGGTTGCAATCTTGCTCCAGTTCGCTCCTTCATCCGTGGATCGCCATACACCGTAATCTCCTTCTACCTTCCCAGCAAGATAGATAGCGGGATATCCGCCGCTTGTTTCCGCTTTGCCAAATCCGATAGACGTTGCATCTTTTACCGCGCTGATCTCTGTCCATGTCGTACCGCCGTCAATGGAATGGTATAGCGAATACGATGCCCCGTCGAGTTGACCAAAAGTAAGGAAAAGATGACCCGCTTTGCCGGGTACCGATTTCAGGGTCAGGTTAAACCAGCCTACTGCCCAGCCTTTTGGAAGCGTGGTATTGACAAGACTCCATGATTGACCGCCGTTTGTCGTACGGTACAAGCCTTTATCACTATGATACAGATAGAAGGTATGATCGTTAACCGTATCGGCTGCCAGAGCATGACGGTTCAAGTAGTAGGCAAAATGCGATCCGCCAACATATTGTCCATTGTCATATGAATTCTCGGTTCCCGGTAAAAGGATAGGATTCCACGACTGTCCGCGATTTGTCGTGTAATACGGCGTCCGGTTGCTGGTCGGTAAGTAAACGATATTATTCGTGTCCGAGGCTGCTACGGCAATATCTCCGAAATGCATGTCGGACGGTACCGATGCGAACGGAGTCCAAGTCTGACCTCCATCGGTCGAATAACCACTCGGATAGGCTTGTCCGTCGCTCTCGCAGCAGAAGCGGTGATCCGAGATGCTGGCAACTAGGAAATTCGGATTGTTGTACGAATAGTCCAGATCCCAAGCGGAATTGAACCTGGAGCTTGGTTGATGCTGAGAAGGATATTGGTCATTGTTCGCATGATAGAATAAAGGCCGATCCCAGAACGCCGTCACGGGCTTGCCGCCTTGCGGAACAACGATATCGTTCGACACCATCTCCTCAATGCCCGCGCTTAAGGACGTCCATGTTAATTGACTATCGTTAATATCCGTAGAGGTCCAAACGCCGATGCCTTGCGCAAACCACAGCTTATCTGGAACTACAGGGTCAAAAGCGACGTTGCCGACCGACATCCAGCCTTCATCCGTCCAGGACAGCCATGGAACGTCGCCGGAACCGGCTGTCCGGTTCTTATCGAGTTGCGTCCATTGTCCCCCGCCGTCCGTCGTACGATAAGGTGTACCGCCGCCGTTAAAAGCAAAAATTTTACTTGGGTTGGATGGCGATACCGCAATGCTCCAAATATCCGAATTGTTATTGATTTGCGTCCAGTTTCCTCCGGCATATTTCCATACACCGCCTCCAGACACGTACAATACGCCGGAGACGATCTCCATATCGGTGTAGTTCCCATTGTCCGCTGGCCATGAGCCCGTAATTTTATACCAGCTGTTGCCACCGTTATCCGTCCGGTAAATGCCTTTGCCATATACGGACGCATATACCGTTTTGGTCCGGGTAATGCCGCCGTCGCTCACTGTGCCGCTGCCAGGGTCAATTGCCACGTCCTGCACGCCATGAACGCTTTCCCCTGTGCTTGGAATCCCCGAATCGCCCGACCAATTGCCGCCTCCATTGCGTGTTACATACAGGCCGTTTCCAATAGTGCCATAGTAAACAACATTCTCGTTTGCCGGGTCAACCGCAAGCCTTTCGCCTGTCGTACGGGCGTCACCATTCGCATTATTATCTAGTCCCGATACATTTGTCTTGCTCCAGGTATCCCCTTTGTTGCTGCTTTTGTAGACGCTGTCCCCAAACGCCATGTAAGCTGTATTCGCATTACTTGGTGCCGAAACAATGCTAACGACTCCTTTATGTCCCCCGGGCGATTCATCCGGCATGCTACCCGCGGTTACTAATTGGATCCAGCCCGTCTTCGCATCATTTAAACGATAGGCCCCGCCTACATCCGTACGTGCGTAAATCACATTCCCGTTAGGGTGAATATCGATTCCGGTTACGAAACCGCCTCCACCCGTTTTTAATTGCTGCCAATCATAAGACGCGGAAATATCGCTTGTTGCCGCCTCGGCGGTTGCAGGCTTGAATGATAGAATAGAAATTTGCGCAAGCAGCGCTACAACCGCGATAATGGCAGTGCCTTTCTTAAACATAACTTGTTCCTCCTTGTACTGAAGAAATTTTGATTCTTTGACAGAAAACGAATCTATGTCATCCGCTTATCGGTCTTCCCGGGATTAAGCCGACAAGGCGGTTATTTTAAGACCCGGTTAGACCCGCATCTTTAAAGCGTTTTCAAAATAATTAATTATCACCTCTAGTTGTTTGCTGCCGTGTATTAACGGAACGAATACGCTTATCGCAAGCCTATTCGTTCCACCTTTTCCCGCTGAAAAAACAGATTAGTCAGCGGCTTGCAAAATACGATAAATCAGCACGGCCGCTTCAGCGCGCGTTGCGCTTTCGCCTGGCATAAAGCTTCCGTTTCCGCAGCCTTTTAATAATCCCGCTCCGCTTAATTGATGAACGGCTTCCTTGGCATAAGAGGAGATGGAAGCCTCATCGGCATACCCGGCTGCCGGACTGCCGGTACTTGGCTTCAAATCAAAGGCATTAGCCGCATTCCAGATCATAGCAGCCATCTCTTCCCTGGTAATCGTACGGTTCACGCCAAAGCTGCCGTCCGTATAACCTTTCACCATTCCCAGCTTCTCGGCAGAGGCCACTTCATGCTCATACCAAGCCCCCTGCTTCACGTCTGTAAAGGAAGACACGGCACTCGGCTGCTGCAAATCAAAAGTACGGATCAGCATCGTGATAAATTCAGCTCGGGTGACCTTGTTCTGAGGGGAGAAATGTCCCTCTTGCACGCCATTGACAATTTGTCGTGCGGCCAATCCGTTGATCGCCTCTTGTGCCCATTTGACCGAGCCTACATCCGTAAAGGATGGCGATGATGACGTGATGGCATATTGGCTGAAATGCGGCGGATAAAAGACCAGCATGCCGGACAGGCCGTCATAACGCGAGTTTTTCACCGGCTCCAATTTGCCGCCTTCGCCTACATAAGAAGCAATAGTCGTGCCCGGTTTTTGACCGGACTGCAGGCTGTAAGGAATTTCGACTTTCACAGGATGATAACCGTTAAACGTATGAACGGCTGTTCCGTCTACCAACAGGTTGAAGACATAGACAAGCTTGCCTGCGCTGTCCGAAGCGGCAATCTTGCTGACTTGCAGCTTAATCGTCTGATCATCGGCATGAAGTCCGGCAATTGCTTCTGTCGACAACGTCAACGTAAAGAATGGCGTTACAATTCCAATCCGGTTAATCCCCTGCTTCTTGGCTTCCAATACGGATGCAGCCGGAATATCAAGATCTAGCGAATCGAACTTCCCCGTTGAGGCAGCTATCTCTATAGAGATAGCATCCATCTTGTCTTTCAAAGCACCTTGGATAGCATCACTTATGGTTTGCGCCTTAAGATGCAAGGCGGCATTCGTTCCGTTTATGCTCGGAACTGCTTGAATTATCGCGCCTTTCACGGTTGGATCGGACGCGCTTGAAGGAGTCGTTGTTCCTGTCCCGGATGGCGCTTCCGTATCCGCCGCTAACGTTCGTAATTGAACAGGTCCAAGCGGTTCGGAAGCTGTACCTTCCCCATCCACTGCAACAATGCGATACGTATATTCCGTGTTCGGATCAAGACCCGTAACCGTGAACTGACGCACGGCATTCCCGTCAACGGTTGCGATTGGAGCCGCTACGCCGTCTTGATAAACCTCGTAACGCGAGACGCCGAAATCATCGGCTGCATTCGCCCAGTACAACTTCACGCTAGTATCTCCGCGTTCCGTATAATAGAGCTTCGCGGTCTTCGGCCAAGTAGGCGCCGCTGTATCCGGGATCGTCGATATCGCAGGTTGGCTGGCAGATTGGCCGTTATCCCAGACATATACTTTCACGATATGGCCGTCTACGGCTTCCGGCAGTTTTAATTCCGCTCCAAGAACAGCCTTGCCGTCTGCTTTCAAGCTTGCCGTTGTCTTGACCAGCTTGACGGGATTCGCTTGACCATCCTCGAGCGCAGCAACCAGATTCACTTGCTGCTCAATGCCGGTGTTGTTCTGAACGGACGTCTCTACCTTAATGGTCTGACCGCCGGCAAGAGCGGTAAGCGGTTGCCCGGATCCGTTCTTGTAGCTGATGCCGGTCACCTCGGTCAACTCACGTACACTGAAATCCTGCGGTGACGAGTATTGCACTCGGCCCTGACTATCCGTTGCTTTGGCAACCATGTAATAGTCTCCCGGCGTAACGCTATCTATTTGCAACGAATATGGAGCCGTTGTATCTTCGCCCAGCTTCTTATCGCCTTCAAAAAATTCAACCTTAGAGATCGAGCTTCCGGATGCCGCGGCTGCATCTGCCTGAATGGCAACGCTAGCCCCTGCCTTGTAGACTCGTCCGGCTTGAACCGCATTTGGCAGCTCATCATCGGACTGAATGCCGGAAATGCTTACTTCCGGTAGTCCGGCAGGCTGGCCGTACACGAATCCGCGGCCTTCAAGCGACAAATATACGCGGTCCTTATAACGCATGTCGGCTTCGATGCTGTTCGCCACGCCAAAGGAATGGCGGTTATCCGTGATTTTCTGCCAGCTCTTCGCATTGTCCTTGGATACATACACGCCGGAAGTGCTGTCGCCGTTCGCGATACCGTACAGGTAAATATAAGGCTGGTCGGGACTGTCGCCTTTGCCGAAAGCAACGTCTACGGCTGCTTGAACGTTAGGTACTTCCATAAAGTCGGACATCGAAGCATCCGTGGAGCGGTACAGCTTCGAATATTTGCCCGCGTGGTCATCGCCGAAATCTCCTTGCTTGGAGGCCAGGAATACATCCCCTTCCTTGGCTGGGTTAACTTTGACCTTCACGAATGGAAGAGCCGCAAAGTTTACCTTATGCTCCGGATTGATTGCGGTGTAATCCTCATCGCCTTGCGCCTCGTAGCCGGTATACGTCTTCTTCCACGTCTTGCCGCTGTCCTCGCTCATATAAAATTGCGCAATCTTTGAATCCTTTTCCGTGAACATATAGAATTTGCTGCCATTCACTTTGTCGGATGCCAGATTCTGCGTGGAGCTCCACCAGTAGCTGTTACGCTCATACAGATGGCCAAATACCTGACTTTCAATCCCGCTCGCATCCTTCCACGTCCTCCCGCCATCCTCGCTGTACTTCATATAGCCGTTATAAGGAGACCAGATCAGACGACTCGGCGTTGTGGAAGACATAGCAATCATTCCGCCCGTAGTCTCCATGGTTGACGGAATGGCGGATTCCTCCCAATGACGTCCGCCGTCATGCGTTGTCCCGTAGAAATGGAACGGCGCACCGTTCCAGAGCGCGAACTGATGATAGCCCATATAAGCCATTTCGTTCGGATTCTGGTAGCTGTAATCAAGCCCCGACATCTGGGTCAAATTAATGCCCCACATCGGCGGGCCGTCGTATTTCTGGCCCATCAGTCTCGTGTCAGGCACCGTATTGCGATCCCGTACCGAGAAGCCCGCGGAGTCGGCCGACCCGACATGCACGTCGAAGCCGCCCGCAAGCGGCGGTACCTTGGCGATATAGCCTACCAGCTCCTCGATGCCGTGCATATTGGCATCGGCAATTGGCGTATCGGTGTTGATTCCCCGGATTTTCAAGATGCCAAAGCCCGTTGAAGTCCATGCAATCGTAGGATCGATCGGATCGACTACAAGCGGCGCGCGCTCATGGTTCGACCACCATTCCGGATAATACTCCGGTTCGATTCCTTTGCGCTCCTGCTTAAGACTCCAGGTCAGGCCCTCATCCGAGCTCACGTACATCCAGGCATTGCCCGCATCGGAATCACCGGCCTGCGCGTAGATAAGCGAAGCGTTGGACGGATCGATATCGATCCCTACAACCGTCTTCTGCACGATTTCGCCGTGATCATTGGAGTCAAACACCTTGGCAAGCGCCGAGTCTGTGCGCTCCGCGCGCAGAATCGTTTGTCCGCTTGTTACAAACAAGGTACCGTTCTCATTCACCGCGGCGCGGAAGAAATGATTGAACTCGCTGCCCGTTGTGCCGCCGAGCTTCGCGAAGCTTGCGCCGCCGTCAGTCGTTTTATAGACGCCGTCCTCATAGACGCCGACATAAAATATTTTCGTATCCCCCGATGCCGTCGTACCCGAATTCTTATCGAAGGCAACAAACGAAAACCCGCCGCAGCCCGCTTTATCCTGACAGGTTGGCGTATTCGGGAGACCGCCGGTCAACTTGGACCAAGCAGCATTGCCTTTCTTCGTCCATAATCCGTCTGCGCGCGAGGCGAAGTACAGACTGCCGGAACGGTTCGGGTCAACCACAAGCCTCTCTCCCGTCTCGGAGCGAAGCGCATCGTTTCCTCCCATGTAAATATCTTTAGCTCCCATGCCGGTAGCTGCCCACGTCTCGCCGCGATTATGGGAGGCATAGATTTCTCCGCCTTCGCTATAAGAACCGTTAACGGCCATATAAACATCATCAGCAGCACCCGGATCAATTGCTATGCTCTCTACGGCGTAGCCATGGCGATTATCCAAGCTGAGCCAGTCCGATAAGGGTTCCCAGCGGTCTTCCTCGCGCACGTAACGGTATACGCCGCCAACGTCCGTCTTTGCATACATCAGATACGGAGCCGTCTTCTGCGCGACAAGACCGGTAACCCAGCCCATTCCCTGAAGATTAACGCTGTTCCATTCCCAGGGCTGCACCGTCTCTTCGGCCGGCGAGGCTTGAATGCTTGGCGTTGCTATAAAACTAAAACCCTGGATGAGCAAAACAAACGCAAACACGGTGCTGAGCCATTTCCTGTTTCTTCTCATGGTAGTTCCCTCCATCCTTTCCCGTTAAGACACATCAGCCGCAATAACCGGGGAATAAGCAGCCGATTGCTCGGGATTAATTGCGTAAGCATAAATGCGGTATCCGGCTGCATTGCCCGGAATGATAAATCCGGCATGAATAATGGAAGATTCGGATACGGAAGCTTCCGACCGTACCGTTGACCGGTCCAAAACCTCGCCTGAAGCGTCGCGTAATTCTATTACATAGGTCGTTAGAAGAGTCGTAAACGATTCGTTGACGAATTGAACAGACGCTTCTTTAAAACCGACTCCCGGGTATGGAAGCTCCGTCTCACCATCGGCAACCTTGATCCAATCAACCGCCACCGATTCCGACGGTTCCGGCAGCGGGACGACGGCATCGGAAGTGAGAAGCTGGACATGATCGAGATAGCCGGTCCAGTTCGCCGACGAATCTCCGTTAATCGTCCAGGTTATCGACGTTATCTGCGGAGCATTGACGTCAGCCCCTGGCGTAAAGGTTACTTCGTATTGACCGGGAGCTTCATCAGTCCCGATTACGGCGGACTTGATCAAATCCTCGCCTTCGTTCCCGGAGATCTTCACGTTTACATCGGCCGGCTTATTCCCTCTCATGGAAAACCGCAGCGTATAGCTTTGTCCAAGAGCCACATCAGCGCCATCCAGCTTTACAACAGCCGGACCTTTGCCAGCTTCGATGCCGATTTTTCCGCGCCCGTGATCATTAGACAATTCAGCGCCGCTTCCCGATACGGACCAATGTTCTAAACCGTTATTGAAATCGCCATTCCTGACATGATTGTTCACGAACGGAAGCGGCTGCAATCTTACGTCATCGATTAAGGTCGTTGTAGCCGTGGACCAGAAGATATGTCCGATAGACATGCGGTCAATCTTGTCCACATCCCCGAGGAACGGAATGTTCTGCTGCTTCAATTCGCCGTTTAAGTAAATATCATAGGTATGCGTAGGAACGTGAACGATCAGTTTATAATCGCGCCATTCGCTCGTATTGAAATCGCCATCCACGATCCGGTGCCCCGGAGCTTCCGTACTGTCAAAGTTTTCGCCGGCCATATTGAAGCGCAGACCCCAAGCCTCAACAAGCGACAAGGCATCCCGGCCGGATGCGCTGTCCCATAGACGGACGATCGATACGGCTCCTTGGTCCGTGTTTTTCATGCGGTATTCAAAAGTAAAGTTTCCCGTCTGCGGGTCAAACGATTTCGTAAGACCGTTAGGGGAGTTTTGCAGGTCATGCTTCACCTTCAGCAGCTTGCCTCCATCCTGCGAAACGACCTCATAAGTACCTTCGTCGGGATTGCTGCCATTCTTGGTCCAGCCTTCCGGAAGTCCACCAACCTCCGTTGTCTCAAAGCTCTCGTTAATCGCCGCAGGCTGAACGAGCCGGAGGTGTACGATATAGAGGTTCGTTCCTTCACTATCGGATACGGTAATAACCGCTTGTCCAGGCAATCCTTCAGCTTGTTCAATCGTTACCCGATTGCCTTCTTGCGCCGTTGCCGTGACTGCCGGTACGGCCGTGGTTCCGACTGGAAGATCATAATAATAAGTGTGAGTATCGGGATAAAAATCAGGAATAGCCGTACCGTCAACTTTAAGCCCGGTTAAGGAGTGCGGTGAAGCTGGAGTTTCAGGAACCTCTCCAGAACTCCCGTCCGAAACCTCGCTCAATGTGAAATCATCCAGGTAGACCTGGTCGGCGCCTTCGCTCCAGATGGATACGAACTGCGTCCCCCATTCTCGGGCCATGTCATCCGGTGTCTCAAACGTTATCTCCTTGTAAGTGAATTCCGTGTTCTCGGGGCCAAACTGGAAGGAACCGTAAGTCTGGGAAGAAGCATCCCCTGGCTTCTTGTAATTGATCATGACCGTTGCCGTTTGCGTGCCTTCCCCCGTCCCCGCTGTTTTGCCCCATACGCCAAGTTTGTAGGACTTCCCTGGTTGAAGAGTGACTACTTGACGGCCTCCATTGTTCAGCATCACTTTCAGACTGGCGCCGCCCATATGCGTGGCATCGCTTGCAGCCGTGAAGCCTTCCCCCCATGCCTGCCAATTATTTATACCATCCTCGAAGCCAGGATTAAGCAGCAGGGTATTAGCCGGTGGCTTCGGAGTAGTGCCGCCGCTGTTTCCATCTCCGGGTTCTTCGCCTCCCGGCGCTCCACTTGTGGTCGGACGGATGGAGATTTGTTTTAAGGAAAAGGCCGTCATATCGCCGCCGAACGGAATTTGCAGCGTAGCGCTTTCCAAATCCTCTGCAGGCGTAAAGGTCACCGAGTAGTGCTTCTCCTGTCCGAGCGTCAGCGTCTGCTGTGACAGAACAACCGTATTGCCGTCGCTTCCCGCCGCCCGGAGCCATACTTCGATTACCCGCTCCGCCGGAGCTTTCGCATCAAAGGAAAACGTATATTCTACGTCCTTGGAAAGAGCGCCTGTTGTTTGTCCTAACGATTGCGCCCACCTATCGTCATTTATTAATGGCGTAAAGGTGGACCATCCGTCTGTTGTCTCAAAAGATGTCTTCCCCGTATCCAGCCACCATTCCGAAAGCCCTTGCGAGAAATCCCCGTTATGGATGATCTCTCCGTTTTCTTGAGCCATAGCTTTGTTGGAAACGCTTCCTAAACATTGAACGAATAGTGCTGAAGTTACGATAAGCATGATAAAAAACGTTCTCTTCTTACGTCTTGCCACGCGTTCCTCCCCCTTCTTGGTCATCAACGTTCAACTTTCTCTGTAAGCGGTTGCAAAATGATGCAATTACGACTTCCCCACTCCTTTTTTTGGATATTTTCCTTTCGTGTAAGAGTGTATACGATGCGGCTGAAAAATAGAGTGAGAGAAGAGAATGATCGGGGTAGGAAGGAATGCCGGAGCTTGGCCGGAGCGTTTGCTTTGGATGCCATCGAATCAGCGTTCTTTCCCACTACATGAATCCCATTCTCTTACCAGGCTGCAGGCCGCGTATAGAAAAGACACCTCCAAACAATGCAATGAAGGTGTCCTAACTGTTCCTGCTATTTTGTTTTTATTTACCCCGTTGTTCTTCCAGCCATAGAATCGAGGTTACGCCGCGCGGATAATACCGGCTTCCTTTTACGAGTCCCGCATGAGTCTGGTCGCTCCATGCCCAATAGGCATTCTGCGCATCCTTGAGCCATGAGGCATGAGCGTAATCGGCTGCTCTTTGCTGCTCTGGCTGATGGACTCCAAGCACCTCTCTAGCGACATACTGATTCAAATAGATTTTGCTGGACCAAGAGTTGATGCTTGTCGACGATAACCGCCACCCGCCCCGCAAAAAGACATACGCCGGGGACAAGGACTTTCTCCAAATGCTCCTTCAAGGCGCTTATATAACCCGCATACGGGCTTTCCTTGCCATAAACATCAAACAAACCTGCTGCGTACGGATAAACAAGCCCTTCAATGGCAGGAATGATGCGGGATACGCTCTCCCCATCCAATATCGCCGGTATCGTACCGTCCTCCTCCACCCCTGACATCACCGTTGACGCACAGCGGGCAGCCTGCTCTGCCGCTTGGCAGGCAAGCTCTGTCTCCCCTTCGCGCTCAAACCATTCCGCCAGCATCACATAGACCGCCCAGCATTTGCTCGCGATATAGATATTCCGACGGGATTGTCCAAGCGAGACATCCAGGCTGTCATAGGTCGTAATTTCCGCGCCGCCATTTGTCCTGCTGCTCTCCATATCCATTATCCCGTCTCTTTGTCCGGCATTATGATGATCCCGGTTCAGCATGCTGGAGAAGCAGCTCTTGATGATCACCATTTTATCCGCCAGCCATGAGCGGTCTTGTGGTCTTGTGTCTTCTCCGCATAGACAAGCGCGCATAACAGCCAGTTACTCCACCTTCGTACAATAATAATTCCTATTATAAGTAGGTACGGATTCCGGAAGAGAGGGACAACTGATTGCGCAAGGTAGCAAAAAAAGACGCAAACCCTCTGTAGCCGGCTTGCGTCTTTGTCGACACGTTGCTTATTTTCTCTTATCCACTTCAGCTTGAATCTCTTGCGTAATCTTGTCGCCGCCTTGCGCTTTCCATTGCGATACGAAGGTATCGAACGTATCAAGCGGCTGCGAGCCCAAAATAATTTTCAGGTACGTTTGTTTCTGCAGGGATTGCAAGTCTGCCCATGATTTCGTCATCGTTTCGGTTTGACCGCCATATACGTTTGGAGTCACAACGATGTTTTTCTCATTGTCGGTTACAACCTTCATCGCGTTATTGTAAGCGAGGTAACCGATCCGATTGGCAATCGCCGTGTTCAGTTCCTCTTCCGTAGGCTTGCCCTTCAAGATGTTCTCGAGCGGATTGCTGATCTCCGCCTGAAGCTGCTTCAGACCGTCAACTTCCGTAGGCAGAAGAATGCTCTCATCGGCTTTGCCCGCCAGAATATCGTTATATTTCTTCTGTTGGTTATAAATCAGCGCAGGATCATTAACGCTCAAATCCACGTATTGCGCATGCGCTGCAACCGATACCGTGCCTGCTTTTTGATATTCTTCGCTAACCGGAACCAGTTCAGGGATCGTTTTGTCTTGGAATTCGGTCGACAAATTGATCAATTGAATGAGAAGCTCTGGATGCGCAAAGCCTTTTTTCACAACCATGTAGCCGCCTGGGCTTGGGTTCGAACCAACATTCAATTTGCCATCGGAACTAAGCAGTGCATAAGCCTTCCAATCCGCGTTCGGATTATTGTGAATCGTATTGCCGAGCGGGTAATAAGGAGCATACCAAGCTTCGAACACCATGCCCGCACGGCCGGAGCTTACGTCTTCCGTTGTTTTGCCGCCGTCTTTCAGACCGTATTCCTTGTCGAGCGAGCCTTCTTTGTACATATCGCGCAATACGGAAAGAGCGGCTTTTGCCTCCGGTTGGATACCGCCATATTTCACGGTACCGTCTTCTCCTTGCATCCAGGTTGCCGGGAAAGCATTCATTGCCCAATAGATCGCATCAAGCGTATGAAGGTCGAATTGGGAGCTGTACATGCTGTTGCTTTGCGCCACGAGACCCAACGTATCGTTCTTGCCGTTGCCATCCGGATCCTGGGTTGTGAACGCTTTCGAGATGGTGCGGATATCATCGATGGTCTTCGGCTCGGGCAGGTTCAGCTTCTTGCGCCAGTCTTCGCGCACCCATACGAGCATTGGCTGTTCTTTTTCCATCCCGTAAGGGATGGCCATCATTTTACCGCCAAAGTATACGGTATCAAACGCGTATTTATTCGCTGCATAGCGGTCCTTCACTTTCTGTGAGGCGTATTTCTCGAAGTAAGGCGTCAAGTCTTCAATCATATCGCCCTGAACCAACGTATTTAACATGCTGACGGTTGTCTGTCCTTCAAGCGGGAAAATATCCGGAATGCGGTTGCTCGCAATGTCCAGCGACAGCTTCTTCGCGTATTGATCGCCATCGGAAGGCGCTGTCCACAGCAGCTTTCCTTTGACGTTTAAGGTTTTCTCCACATAATCCTGAAAAGCGTTTTTCTCATAGCTTTGGCCTGCCGGAAACTTTGGATCCTGATTAATGCTTTTGATTGCCGTGTAATTCACAACGTCCTTGTATGGTGCCATCGGATTAAAAGCCGCATCCGGGCTTGGACTTGCGCTGGCCTCCGCACTCGCGCTTGCGGTTGCGTCTGCGGTGTTTGAATTTTTTGCAGCGTTTTCATTCGAGTTGTTGGAGCAGGCTGCCATGGAGAACATCAAGCAAGATGCAAAAATAACGGATAATGCTTTTTTGCTGCGCTTCATTTCTTATTTCCCCCTTATTAAATGTCTTTCAAACAAGTTCATTGTACCAATCCATAGGGAAATAGCCGTCAGAATACTGGACGCAGCTTGGTAGAGAAAAGGCGGATGTTCTTCTGTTTAATGTAAGCATTTTCATTCATTCTTCCACCCAAATCGCTCAAAATTCCTGTCCTACTAAGATTATCGGGGAAAAACGTCAACCGTCAACAAAAAAATGACCCCTGAATAATCAGAGGTCGCCGTTAAGCAGCTTCTTTACATAGACTAAGCTTTCCCTTACTTCATCCGAAGGATCATGATCCATCGGTTCGTGCTCAATGGTAAGCGCGCCTTGATAGTTTATAGCTTTAAGCTCGCTTATCACATCCGCGACCGGAACGATGCCTTGCCCTAGCGCACAGGAATCATGTGATCCCGCTGCTACGACATCCTTGAGATGAACGTGGACAAGATGTTCCTTCAGCTCTTGTACGGCTCGAACGGGGTCGAATCCTTGCGTGGCGAACCAGCCCGTATCTAGCGTCGAGCCTATCCAAGGGACGAAGCCGTCAATCTGGCTTAGTACTTCCTGCGCATTTTTCTCCGGATGATTCTCGATACCGTATTTGATGCGAAACTGTCTGCCTAGTTCAAAGATGGCTGAGGCATTCGATGGGTGAAAACCATTGGCTAGCACGGGTGCGCCAATCGCTTTGGCTGTCTCGTAGATCTTCTTTATTTCGTCCTTCCCGGTATGCGGCGTGCGGAAGGACGGCGTATAGGAAACAACTTGCAGCTCGTAACGCTCCAGCATGCTTACAGCCGTACGAATCATTTCCGGCGTGGCTTGAACGGGATCAAGATGGGCCACCCATAGCTCCAACGCATCAAAGCCTAATTGCTTGATTCGATCCACCAGCCGTTCGAATTCATAGCCGAATGAAGCGCTGTGAAACTTGCGGAAGGTCTCCTCCTGGTATGCTCCCCATTCTAGGCCGGGACGATATTGAAGAGCTTCAGCCACATAGTTGGCTGTCATGAATGCCAGCTTCATTCTTCTAGTCCTCCCATGTCTACTTCGACAAGCTTGCCTTCGCGGGCGGACTCATATATAGCTTCAATTATCGCCATGTTTACGAAACCGCTGTAAGCATTTGTGACAGGCTCTGCCTTCTGCTGAATGCAATCGGTAAAATGGCGAATCATGAGCGAACGCGGATCTTCTGCCGCTGACGAAGAAGTAATGTCAATGTCGCCCGTACGATTGAATTGTTCCAAAAGAAATTTGCCGGTATCGCCTTGAATGGCTGCCCCTCCCTCAGAGCCCATCAGATGAAGGAACGAACCATTATTCTCAGCGATGGTATGGGCTGCCCAGCTCACTTCAAGCTGCAGGGTAGCGCCGTTATCGAAACGGATCATGGCAGATGCCAGATCCTCTACATCAAAGCTGCCATTCCAATTCGGCGTTCCCCAAGTACCGATTCCTTTCTTCTTCCCGCCAAATTCGGAATAAGCGGCCGCGAAGACGGATACCGGCTTCGGGCTGCCCATCAAGTAGATGGCGAGGTCCAGCATATGAACGCCAACATCGATCAGCGGCCCGCCCCCCGACAGCTTCTGCTGGGTGAACCAGGAGCCCCAGCCCGGTATGTTTTTTCTGCGGAACCATCCCGTTTTTGCGTAATAGATCTGACCAAGCGCTCCTTTTGCCGCCTGCTCCTTAATCGCCAAGGAAACAGCATCCCAGCGTAGTTGATGCGGGATCATAACCACTTTGCCGGATTCCTTCTGTGCTCTTACGATGTTTCTTGCGCTCTTCAGATCAATGGCCAGCGGCTTCTCGATCAGGACGTGTTTTCCTTCCTTCAGAGCCTGAATGACCAATGCTTCATGAAAGAGATTGGGTACCGCGATAACAACCGCATCGATCTGCTTGTCTTGCAGCAAGGCGTCGATACTCTCGTGCACGGTCGGAATATCGAATTGTTCTGCCACTTGACGGGCTGCCGCAAGCTGCACGTCCGCAATAGCCGCAACCTCGGTATCTTGCTGCTGCTGGAAGTATGATGCATGTACTTTGCCGATTGTGCCGGCTCCTATAATACCGACTTTCAATTTTTGATTCATCCTAATTTCTCCTCTATCGTATATCTACTCTTTGACGGAACCCATCATAATGCCGTGAATGAAATAGCGCTGCAAAAACGGATAAATCGCAATAATCGGAACGAGAGACAAAATGATTTTTGCTGCGTTCAGCGTCTTGTTGGATACTAGGCTTGCTTCGATAATTTCCTGGCTCGTCATGCGGGACGGGTCAATCTGGATAAAGATCGACTGCAGGTACGTTTGAAGCGGCATCATTGCTGGATCTCGGATAAAGAGCAAGCCGTTCAAATATTCATTCCATGTCCCCACGATGGTAAACAGGGAAACGGTTGCAAGCACCGGCATCGATAAGGGCAGAAAAATCCGGAACAGCATTTGCCAAGGATTCGCCCCGTCAATACCGGCTGATTCCTCCAATTCTTTAGGAATGCTCCTGAAGAAGTTGATGACAAGAATCGTATTGTAGACATTAACGATCCCCGGCAAGACGAGCGCGGCCATCTTGTCGAACAATCCCAGATCATTCACGATCATATAGAAAGGAACAAGACCTCCGCTGAACAGCATGCAGAAGATAAGGAGCCACATAAAAGGATTACGCAATGGAAATTGTCTCGGATCACGCGATAACGGGAACGCGAGCAGCAGCGTTACAAGGAAGCTCCCGGCCGTTGTATAGACAACCCGTTGAACCGAAACCCAAGCCGCTTTGAAAAACGCTGCGTCCTTGAAAATGCTTACATAGGATTGAAACGTGATGTCCCTTGGAAAGATGGAGACTAGTCCCGCTTCCGCCTTGGCCTGCGCGCTCAGCGAGACGGATAACGTATGAAGCATAGGCGCAATGGATAACAGCATAATGAGAAGCATAAGCAAATAGACCATATAATCAAAGCCCGATTTCTTCTTCCGAATTGAGGCGATCATTGGTTGTCCCTCCCTCTAAAAGATGCGATAGCCCGCAAATTTCGATGCCAGTTTGTACGCCGTGGCAATTAAGAGCAAGCTGATGACTGACTTAAACAAACCGACCGCAGTACCTAATTCGTAATTGACCTGTTCAAAGCCGATGCGGTAGACGTACGTATCGATGATATCGCCTGTAGGCTCTACAACCGGGTTATACAAGTTAAATACTTGGTCAAATCCGGCATTCAGTACGCCTTGAAGGCTTAATGTCGCGAGCAGAATGACGGTTGTCGTAATGCCTGGAAGACTGATATACCTGATTTTCTGTATGCGGGTAGCCCCATCGATATCCGCGGCTTCGTAAAGAGACGGATTAATATTGGTTAGCGCAGCCAAATAAACGATGGCCGAGAAACCGAACTCTTTCCACACGTCGGTCACGACAAGGATCGGACGGAACCACGAATTGCTGCCGAGGAACAGAATGGGATCGTGTACGCCAAGATGGCCGAGAATTACATTGATCAAACCGTTGGAACCCAAAATATCTTTAATGATCCCCGCGATAATAACCCAGGATAGAAAATGCGGGAGATAAACAATCGTCTGCACCACTCGCTTGAAGAACATTTGTCTCACTTCGTTCAGGAAGAGAGCGAATACGACGGGAACGATCAGGCCCGTTACCATCTTGGAAACGGAAATAATCAAGGTGTTGCGAATCGCTTGCCAGCTTGCCTGGTTATGGAACATATAGCTGAAGTTTTCAAAACCGACTAAAGGAGAATGCCACATTCCTTTACCCGGATTAAAATGTTGAAACGCCATAATAATGCCGAACATGGGCGCAATGCTGAATAAGCCAAGCAAAGCCAGTCCGGGAATCAGCATGAGCAAATAGTGATAACTGTTTTTGGATAATGGCATGAATCCCCCTCATTTCCCTGTCATTTTTAGAAAAGGGCGCTAACTGCCGTTCGCGCCCTTTTCTTCTCTTATTTTAACAAGCGAGCCCGAAATTCTACTCGTAGTTATGGTCGGGGTCCGGTAGATAACAGATTGCAGTTTAGTTGCAAAATCATGCTTGCCCGCGAACTCTTCGTTCATTTTTCCTACTGCGTTCACTCATTTTTCTATCGATCATTTGCGGTACTTCTCCCGGTATTCCTTTGGAAGCAAATAACGATGCTGCTTGAATACCTTGCTGAAATATTTCTCGTCCTGGAAACCGGACTGCTCGGCGACGGAATAAATATAATCATTGGTTGCGACAAGAAGCTCCTCCGCTTTGCGGATTCGCATTTCCGTTAACAGCTCGTGGAACGACATGCCTGCAATCGGACGGAAGCATTGGCCGAAATAGCTTCGGCTTAGGGCTACTCTTTGCGCGACATTTTCCTGATTCAGGTTTTCCGACAATTCGTCATGGATGAGCAGAATCGCTTTATAAATGCCGATTGCCGTCTCTTCCGGGAAATTGCGCTGCTGCAGGTATAGTCTCAATTCGATTAAGCTCTGCAGCAGCTCATGCCAGTTCCGCTGCTCCATCACTGATTTATTCTCGTCAAGCCCCCCAGGAGCGCCGTTAATAGCGGACAACGCTTTCAGGAACTTGCCTACTTTATCGCTAACGTACGTTGAATTTGGTTCTGTTTCCTCCACCAGCTGAATCCAGGTCTGAAACAATCCGGTGTCGAATATCCAATGCAAGGAATGAAACAATCGGTCAATCTTCTCAAGCTGCTCCGTTCCTTTCAAGGAACGGTTAACCACGGGTTGGAATCGCACCGGAGAAGGAAGATCTCTCCGAAAACGGTAAAAGACGCTTTCCTTCACTTGCGCAACCCATTCCTTGGTGGTCATGAAATCCTTCTCCGGGGCCGATTCGCATACGACGGGAATCCAGCTTTCGTACAACTGTTCATCCTCCCAAAACTTATGAAGCGGCTTTACGTCGTAAAAACCGTAGTCGGCAATCCGGAAGCAGCCTTGTTCAATCGGAATAATCGTTGGCGAGACCGGCCAAGGAATAGCGTCCGGCCTCCCGTTTGCTCTCGTGGGCACAAGAATAAGCTCTGGGCATGAAGCCTTCTGAACAACCGCCAGCTGCCGGTGCCTGGTTCCATCGCTGATCCGCTTCTCGATTCTGGCGAGCGCTTCTTCCATCTTGCCTTCTTCAATTTGCGTCTTGACTAGGTAATCGATGGCTCCGGCATGCATGGCATCCACCACATAACCGAAATCCTGATGGCAGGTAAGCACGACAATCCAGATATGGGGATACTGCTGTTGGACCTCCTTCATTAGTTCAAAGCCCGACATTTTGGGCATGGTCAAATCCGTAATCAGTACATCAATAGGCTGCGCGGACAGCTGTTCCAGCGCTTTTTGCCCGTTCTCTGCTTCTCCGACAATATCAAATCCGTATTCCTTCCACGGGACCGTCAGGATCAGTCCTTTTCTCACAAAATGCTCGTCGTCTACGATTAATGTCTTCATTGCACAGCCTCCTTGTCCAGAATGGGAAGACGTATTCTTATCCTAGTCCCTTTGCCAAGCTCGCTGGATATTTCGAACTGATGCTCCTCGCCGAAATATTCCCGAATCATATGATTGACGAATTTTAGGCCAATTCCCATGCCGCTCTTCCGCTTCTCGTTATCCGAGTATAGGAGTCTTTGGATCGTTTCGGGATCCATTCCCTGCCCGTTATCTTCCACTTCAATAATGAAGTACGCTTCGTTTTCCTTGAACACGCGAACCGTTATTTGCCCGTTATCATCGGTAAAAGCATGATACATCGCATTTTCAACCAAGGGCTGAATCAGGAACCGTATAATCGGCAGCTCCTCCGTATCCGCTTCAATCTCGAAGAGCACATGGAAGTGGTGATTGTAACGAATCTTCTGCAACGCTACGTAATCCTTCAGAGCGGATATTTCCTCGCGCAGATGGACGATCTCCCCTTCTTTCCCCAGGTTATAGTGCAAAATCCTGGAGAATATAGAGACCAGATTGACGATTTCCTCCTGTTTATGCATTCTTGCGATCCATTGTATGGTGTTCAGCGTGTTATGAATGAAATGCGGATTGATTTGATACTTCAGCTTCTGTACTTCCAGCTTTCGTTTATTCTTCTCCTTCTCTTCCACCTCGACGATAAGATCCCGGATCCGCGTCCTCATCAGATAGAATCGGTCCACGACTTCGTCGAATTCGATAATATTCATCGGAACATAAGGACGGTCGAACTGAAGATCGGTCGTCTGTTTAATCTCTTCCTTGAGCAGACTCAGCTTCTGGTTAATGAACCTCCAGGTCATCCAGGCAAGCAGCAGGGAAATGATTAATGATCCGATTGCAATGGCCCCATAGCGGATGGACCAGGATATAATCTCGTCAGACAAATCTCTCTTGTTTACCACCGCAACGATGGACCAGTTGCCTTCGCCGCGCTCGACAAACAGTTTTTTCCCTTTATCGTTAATTACCTGGCTTTGCGAGCCGGATAATGACATTTCGGAGTTAATCGGATATGAATCGGTCAAATCGCTGTATAAAATTTTATTCGATGAATCGAGAATAAGGTAATTCACGTTAAAGCCAAAGGCGTCTTTCGGGAATAGATCCTGAAAGACTTTGAAGTTGGTTTCGATATAGACATAGGTTTTGGGCAGGTTCTTGTTGCCCGTCATTTCCTGAACAATCGAGAACACAATATTGTCGCTGTACAAATAAATACTCGGATGAGGCCCTTGGTACAAGGTTAGCGGATCCGTAAACAGGGTTGGATACTGCATGGGATCTACGTTTTTCTTAAGCAGCATCGTCTGGAACAGATTCATCTGCTGCTCCGGGATAAAATAATACATCGGGCCAAGGCCTTGGTTCGCATAGCTGATTAACATCAGCCGCGATTCAATATCGCTCTGGATTTCAGACTTCAGGTTGTTCGGGATGGTCGGATTCATATATTGCTCCAGACGCTTGCCAATATCCCCGTCTAAGGTAAGCTGCCTGGATGCATAGCCCAGATTATCAAGGGAAGATTGTATCGAATGCTCAATCTCCTTCATCCGGCTCTGTACGCCTTTCTCGATGTTATTTTGAAGAATGGAATAAATCGAGTAATAGGATATGCTGCCGATCAGAAGAATCGGGATTAGAAGATTAAGCGTCATGACGCTGCCTAATTTAAACATCAATGTATTGGTTCGTACAATTCTCGCTAATCCTTTTACCATCCTGATCCCCCGCTGCTCTGTATAGGAAAAGGACGCCCCCGCTGGCGGAAGACATCCCATATTTGCGTTACCTCTATAAGTTATACATATTTGCTGCCAAGCATCAAGAAAATGCTCGACGTCCACGTGATTCCCGGATCGCGCAAAGCCCGTCCGGTCTTGGCATGGAAGTTCTCGGCCATCCCGCTCTTCGCGACCAGATTGCAGAACCTTCCCGCAAGATCCTTGGAAAATGCCTCTTCGCCTAGTTCTCGCAAAGCATGGGACAATAGGAACATAGGAGGTGCCCAGATCGGTCCTCTCCAGTATCCGTCCTCTTCGAACGAGCTGCTGTCCAGACGCTCGCTTGCGAGTCCATACTCGGTAAGGAAAGCTCCTTCGACTTTGAGCTCTTCTATCATACGGTCCCGGAGCTCCTTGGGCAATTTCTCGCCGAGCAATAAAGGGAGATACAGAATTAACGATTTGCTCTCCACAAACTCATGATTGCCGGCGCGTCTAGCCTTAAGCCTGCCGTCATGGACAAAATGCTCGAGCATGTTGCCCAGCAGCTTCTGCGACCTGGCTTTCCAGCTGCTTGCTTCGGCTAGCATACCAAGCTTTCTCGCGATGATCTCAAGCGTGTCCATTTGAAGAATCAAATAAGTTGCGAGATCGGGACTTTCAAGCGGCATGCCATCCGCAAAGATGGTGCTGTTATCCCATCCGCAGTCGTTACCGTTATGATATTCCGGCATGCCGTCCTTGTCGCTGTCCCTGTGATTGAACCACCATTCCGTCCATTTTACGAGCGATGGATAAGCTTCAAGCAGATGGTCGTTCGTCACCCAATCCGTTTGCTCCATCATCCATCTCAGCGCGAAGCCATGGATTGGAGGCTTTACATAACCCCTTACCAGGTAGTTGTCCGTGATCGTATCCGGTAAAGCCCCGAACCGGTCCTGGTGATCAAAAACAAGCATCCACTGATGCCAAGCCAGCTCCGGATCCTGCTTCGCAACCGCCATCGCATGGAAGCAATGGTCCCAGCTCCAGATGCCGCACATGCCGCTCTTGGAAGCATACATCGTTGGCCGCGTAATATTCTCGTAAGGCCGAACCTGTACCATCCAGTTTAAATAGACGGCCAGCTGCCTCGCTTCCGAATAACGTTCGGGGAGCTGAAGCGAAGCTTGTTCATACGCCGCGAACTTATCCGCTGCTGCCTGCAGGCTGTCTTGAAAGGAGGAGTACGTTCGTTCCTTCCAAGTAATACTATCCCGGTACAGTTCCAGAATGCCTTCAGCCGTTTCGGAATCTGCTGCTGGTGTAAAGTCGATGTTGACGTAATCCGCATTATCGCCGTTCCAGCTCGTATTGACGAGCAAATCTCCCGAAACGGAGGTCAGCCGGATATGCTCGCGCGAACCGTCCGAATTCACTTCGCATTGCTTCTCCCCGTAAGGAACGACATGAGAAGCTTTCATAAATTCAAACCGGACGGTTGCCCGCTCCGCTCGAACCTGGAAGGTTATCGGGTCCTCGAAGCAAATAACGGCGCTGCCAAATTCCGACCGCAAGGTGATGCTTGCGGCGGACGCTTCTTCCGCGAACGGAACGGGCTTCCCCTCATGAAGCAGTACCAGTCTTGCCACCCGCTGCCGATAAACGTCCTTATGAAGAGATCTTATATAAAGGCCTTCCGGCTCATCTTCGTAGGTCCCCATCCGATTAATGGCGAAATAAGAGCCGGGATAACTAAAAGGTATTTTGGATACATCTACCCGCATAAACGAGATGCCCTCCTAATGTAAGTATAAAAAGCCAATTTCCCGATACGGTAGGAAAATCGTTCGAAAAAGGTGGATAATCGGCTGTTATTTAAACCAGATGTCTTTTGCTTCTTTCACGAAGAGGTCAAGCTCGTTGCCATTCATGATTTTGAAACCGCCTAGCTTGAAGTTGTCGAAGGTGACGCGCTCAACAAGATGGTCGGCGTCGTATCCGCCTATCACGGAGATGGAATACCCCGGGTTGTACACCGACGAGGTCACTTCAATATCCTTCAGCAAGATATCTTGGATATGTCCTCTTTCTTTATCGGTGTTATACATGGAGCGCATGACCCGGAAGTCGATCAGCTTATCGTAATAATGCTCGATGCGGATATTCTCGAATACAATATCCCGCACGGTTGCCCTATCGCCTACATGAATGCTGAGCGCCGCGCCGTAACCGTTAACGGAGACGATATCGATGTCGTGAAATTTAACCTCTCTTACTTCGTCAATCGTCAACTCATGGCCGATTTCAATCGCGTTGCCTGATGGTCCGTTGACGAAGACGCAGGAGCGTACTTCAATGCCATGCACGTCTTTAGCCGCATACAGCATGGGACTGTCCGGATTCTCCGACCAGTCAAACGCTTTAATAACCACGCAGTCATCATTGTTGCGGAGAATGCAGTTCTCGATTAAGACATGCTGGCAGCCGACAATATCAATCCCGTCGGAGCTGACTACCTCGCCAATCTGCTTGATTCGGTCGATATGCACGTGACGGCAGTTCGCCAGCATAATCATCCAGCATGGCGGTTCAACCATAATAATGTCCTGAATTTTCACGTTGGAGCAGTCATACAGCAGGATTGTCCGGTAATCTCTCGTGCCGCGGAAATAAGAGCCGTCCAACACGCCATTGCCGTAGATTTTAATATTCGACGCGCCGCTTGCGCGGACGCTGCCTTTGACTACGGCACCGCCTTCAATATAGATGGATTCATTGTCGCGAAGGACAAGCTCGCCAACCTCATAGACCTGTCCGCCCTTGAAGTAAAACGTCGCTTTGCCGTCATACGCCTGCTCCTCATTTCCATAGAAGAACAAGGGCAGCGAGATACCTTCAATCTTTAGATGAAGATACCGATTGTCAGTCAACGTAAAACGCGCGGTATTGCCCGAGATTTCCACCGGAATATTCAGCTTTAGAGGGCTTATCGCCACGGAACGGATCGGCGAAGCTGCCTCGATCTCGACTACGGCAGAACCGGAATAGGAAGCCGGAGCGAAATAAGCAACGTTTGTGCGAAGCACATCCACCTCTCGGCCGTTTACTTTAACCGTCACCTCTTGGGCGCGCGGATAAGACTTCGGGTAATGATGATGAATATTCATAGGTTATTTCCTTTCTTCCAGTTCGTCGTAACGAACGGAGGTCACGCCGTATTGGCTGTAAAATGAGGCAAGATCCGGCTCCAGCAGCATCCTTCGTTCGGCATCCCGCTCTGCGGCAATCTGCTCTCCGCTTATCTCGGCATTGCCGAATTGACGCATCTCTTCACTATCCAAGCCTGGATGCAAAATGACCGTATAAAGTCCTTCCGGCGCTGACTGAATATCTTGCCTATGATGGGATAAGTAGATCTGCGCCAGATCACCCGCCGCTGCCGGGCCCCCTGCCGCGGCTTCGATTGCCCTTGGAAGCGGCCGGAAGCAGCGATGGAAATTAACGAGTCCTTCCTGTCTGCACCAGGCATTCAGCCATTCCGCATAACCCTTTACGGAGTAGCCGAAAAACATATGCTCGTCGACATACGAGATCCGGAATCCCGCCTCGCGGAGCCGATCGTATTGCGAAAGCGTCTCCGCGATGGCTTCTTCCAGATTCACCTTTCCCATGTCGGACGGATGCGGCAAGAAGTAGCCCTGTTTGTCAACAAGACTCGGCACTTTTTCGCAAGGAAGCACAGGCTTCCATTTCACGCGGTCCCATTCGGCATTCATCGTAATATGCATGCCGAAGCAAATCTCTTTGCAATCGGCGAGCAGCAATGCGCCCTCCTCCAAATAAGGCCCCGGAGCCATCACGCTGACGTTTTTCAACAAGCCGTGCTCGCATGCTTCCGCAATCGCTTGATTCGCCGACAGGCTGCCTCCGAAATCATCGCCCCGAAGCAAGAACCGTTTCATACCGTCACCGTCAAATAACGGCTGATCTGCTCCGCTAAACGATCCGAAATCTCCAGAAGTCCTTCCTCGGAAGGATGAATGATATCGTAAGTGAGCAGCGAAGTCTTGGTGAGCAGCTGGATGCCGGGAATATGAATCAGCCTCGGTCTGTTCATTTGCTTCACTTTTTCCTCGACGATGCTGCGGAATTGCTGTCCGAGCTCTCCGTTTCTAACGTCGCCCATGTAGGTGAACAGATCGGTTACGAATATCCACTTATCCGGATGAGCATCCGCGATGGTCGATATAAAATAATCAACGCGCTTCCGGAATTCCTCGGGCAAACCCGGAACTCCGTTCTTGACATCCCAGATCATGTTGATGCCAAGCTCGATAAAAGCAAACTCCCAGCCAGGCAGCTGAGCGATATAATCTGCCATCTCCGCGTCAACCATAGCCGCGCCTGCCATGGACAAGCTCCATAGATCCACGCCAAGCTTCTCGGCCGTGCGCATGCCGTAAGCTCCGGTTGGACGAACGGCAGATGCGCCGCTGGAGATGGACGAACCGTACAGGAGCATTTTGCGCTCCGGCATGCTGCCTTCTCTCGGCAGCTCCGTCTCTCCTTCCACGCTAACAAGAGCGATATGGCTCTCATAAGGGAGTATGACGCGAACAAGATCCGGCGGAAATCGGAGCTGTTCCTTGCCCGCAATCATCTGCATAAGCTCCATTTCCTTCGGCCGTTCAACCTCGATCTCCGTTACATGGGTCCCCAGAATCCGGGGAGCATTCTCTTGGAAGGTGCCGTGATACACCTCCGCAACCGTATGTCCTCCTGTCAGTTGATCCTCATTCAGCACGGCGAACTTCAGCTTCACGCGATCCGTTTTCATATGAAAACGGATTTCCACCGAGCCTGACTTGAGCGCCGAATCATGCGCGATCTCGTGCAGCTGCAGCCGCAGAGCATCCGGAATACGGCACAGTTGCACCGCATCTCCGCCTCGAACCGGCTTAAGCTGGGCGACATTATGCAAATAGAGATTTTTATAATTCACAAAGGATCCTCTCCTAGTACGTGACGTTATAAAGTTTATATTTTTCCTTCCAGCATAGACGCCCCCCGGTCAGCGCGGTGAATGACGATTACGTACATCTTGCTCATGCCTGTCCCTTCTTTCTGCTCGTATATCCTCCTCATTATAGAGGCCGCTTCCTAAAGTAGAGAGGGACAATAGATTGCAGCAGGTAAGAAGATCGGGTGAATTGATCCGGATAATGAAAAACGGCAGGCCGGAAGAGCTCCTTCTATTTAAGGTAACTCCTCTGCCTGCCGGTAAAACGATGTTCAAGAGGTTGCGCGTTGTCGCAAGCGAAGCGCAAAATCATGATTGGAAGCGTTAGTTCCTTCCGGACATCTTAAGAGAACGGATTGCCCTTTAGATTGCACGGTTAGCTCCTCATGGAATTGACCCGTACGGGGATTATACCAGTTCGCATCGTAACTTCCCGGTTGGAGCTTTAGCTCCAAATCTTGGGCAATCGTCGTATATAAAATGTACAGTTCACCTTCATCAGCCAGGCAGTAAGCATTCTCCTGGTTCAAAAGGTTAATGGAAGGTTTTGTCCT
This sequence comes from Paenibacillus sp. MMO-177, assembly GCF_037147795.1. Taxonomy (NCBI): domain Bacteria; kingdom Bacillati; phylum Bacillota; class Bacilli; order Caryophanales; family Paenibacillaceae; genus Paenibacillus; species Paenibacillus sp. MMO-177. Next base: position 211,251 of record NZ_JBBCUR010000003.1, read on the forward strand.
CCACCAATCACAGCTTTCGAAGAAGGTTACGATATGAGAGAAACCTTCAAGCATTTGCATGGAATCATCTCCTCGCCCGTTAACCCAGCCTCCGAGACCATTGCCTGCATACTCGCCGCTTGTCTGATAGCAGCCAGCCATATAAATTTCCCACGCTCTACGGCGCAGGGTATCCCCGCTTCGCATCGGATACGCCTTCCCTTCGCCCCATGCGGTCGGATAATGATCTTCGTAGCCGAACTCTTCATTTACCTGAGGCATGATTCGACCGGCTCTCTTCTGCTCCTCCCTGTTATTCAGCATGTAGAAGTAACCGCCGGCCTCATCCCAGCTCTGGTATACGGCAAAATCCGCCCAGCCTGACTTGCGGAATTCAAAGGTTCCGTGTCCGTGGCAGGTCATCAGGTGACGGTAAGGATCGCAGGCTTTGAGATAATAACCCATCCGCTCTACCCATTCATGCGGCCGGATCAACCGATATTCGTTCGTTAAATCCCACATTATGTTCGGGAAAGCCGACAGCCGGGCAGCCGCATAACGAAAATACCTTTGCTCGTCTTGCCCGCCCATTAGCGGCTTGCCGTAGGGATCCGCTCCTCGGCGGTACGCATCCACGTACATGATGAGAGATATTACGATATCTCTCTGGCGGGCGTACTCCATTATCCGCTCCAGCTTATGCCAATAAGCCAAGTCGAATCGGGTTATATCCCATCCCGGATTCTCGGCATCATCCGGACGCTCCGCGACCCATGGGCCATAGCAGAAGGTGAATGCTTCCGATTCATATACCGGTTCAAACCATGCCATTGCATTGCGAACCCGGCTGGAGCTGAGGCTAATCCGAAGCCGGTTGACTTTGTGCTTATGGAAGCGGTCGAGCGTACGTTTGATTTCATCGTCTTCCCGGATGCCGGGTAGATGGTAAGCCGTCATGCCGTTGTAGAAGTAATGCTCCCCCGTTCCTTCCCATACAAAGTGAAAAGGATGTTTCTCATCCACCCGGAGCAATCCACGGTTCCCCGCATCAACGGCTTCGAATCGTCCTTCATTCGTCCACACCTGTCCATTGAATAGGAAAGAGATCGTATACATGTGTATTCCCGGCGACTGAGGCATAAATCGGATCCGGAACAAGCTTCCGTCCTCCGAATCGCAAAAACCGTTTACCGGAATCAAGCTGTCCCGGTTAGATGCCGTTCCCAGCTCGCCGTCCGGCAAGCCGTGCGAAAAGGTAAATAACTCCTCTTCACGCCCGAACTGTCCAATGATCTCCACTTCGGTGAAAGGATTGCGAAACCCCGGAGAATCAATACGTATAGCTATTTCATAGCGATCGTAAAGAGCTACCTGGCATGACGTTACGGGCTCATAGGAAATGTTCATTTCGCAAGCTCCTTTTTTATCGCTTTCTGCGATTAAAGATTCTTACTCCCCCTGGCAGGTCACCTCGATAAACCCGCAAATTACTTCTTATGTTACAGGAGACAATCAATAGGCCAAGTAAGAGTTATGACTGATTTTGGATAGAAAATCGTTTGGCATTTAGCAAAAACTCTTGGAATGAATTTTTATTGCCAACAAAAAAAGGCTGCACAGGTTCGGTCCCTGAACAGCCACATGATCAATTAGAATGTAAACTTGTTATCGCGCATCCTTCTTCCCGGATCCAAATCCGATGACATAACCGTCCGGATCCTTCACCGAAAACTCCTTCCATACTCCCCAATCATGCTCGGATAGGACAGGCTCAGCTTCAAAGATTGCCCCGTTAGCCTTCAATTCCGCATACAAAAGATCCAAATCTTGAATCGTATGTACGTAAGCATACGTATTCCATATCCCTTTGTTTGGACGCACATCGTTGCTGTCTTCCGCCTGAATAAGCTTGAAGCCCAGGCCAAAGTTATCCCGAACAACCCAATAGTCACTCACTTCGCAGCCTAAAGCTTCCGCATAATATTTCTGCGATCTTGCCAAGTCGGATACTAATAAGACCGTCAGAGAATTCTCGATTCTCGCCTTCTTCATCTCATTTATCCTCCAATTATTGGAAAGTACATTCACATCTTGTATAATAGCAAACGTACGTTCCCATGTAAAGAAAAAAGAAGGGGACCTCTCCCCTTCTTCTGCCCTGATCTATCCTTTCCGAATGACCGGTACCCATATTTCGCTCCGGAATGTCGGCGAGCCGGTATCCTTATGCTCGTTCCATAAAATCTCCGGACCTTGCGCCGCTTCATAATTGGAGGACGGGAACCATTCCGAGTAGATGCGCCCCCATACATTCTGCAGCGTTGCCGGGAATGGCCCTACCGCTTCGAATACAGCCCATGTTCCGGCTTCAACCAGCAGCTCGCTGTAATGCTCCGGACATGCGGAAGTTGTTGCAACTCCGATATAATGGTCCAGCCCGCCTTTTTCCTCCATTCGGCCCTCGGAGAAATTAAGGGAAGCGCTGATCATGCCTGTTGGCGTCACGTTCGACAATGCTTTAAGCTCGCGGATCCGCTCCTCGGTCAAGCTTTGCCACATCGCGGCAATTTCCGGGTTCACGCCTTCGAATACAATAGGTACCCGCTTCATTAATCCAACAATGCGGAAGGCTTCCTTGTCTTCAATCCGGTAATTCATTTCGTCTCCCCCCGTTATCGTTAATTGAAAGGACATGCGGGGAAAAGCCTTCAAAGATTGCCCTTGTTGTCTCGCCTCGGACGGTGTAAGCCCGTGGACGGCTTGGAATGCCTTGGTAAACGAATCCGCAGAGGAATAACCGTAATTAATCGCCACGTCGATTACTCTGGATGATGAGTTCATCAGATCAAAGGCTGCCAGCGTCAGCCTTCTACGGCGGATATATTCCGTCAAAGTAACCCCGGCCAGGAACGAGAACATCCGCGAGAAATGGTATTCCGAGCAGTGCGCCCGTCTGGCCGCTTCCTTGAGATCGATCTCCTCAGCCAAATGGTCCTCGATATATTTCAAGGCTTGATTCATATGCTCCAGCGTATTCATCAGTTTCCCCTCCTTTCTTCATCATTAGATTAGCAAAAGGGGATTCTTCCTATCCGACTTTTCCTGCACAAGATTGACGGCCGGTAACTTATTAACTCTTAGAATTAAAAAAGGCAAACCTATGCAGGCTTGCCTCTTCCTGGCCTAAGTTTGCCTTACTTCCTCAATGACAGAGATGGGAACATGCACAAGCACGTTGGACTGGTAACGCAGCTGCACGAACTGTTCCTCTACCTTTTCGATTTTCCCGCTCCACACTTTTCCCTTGCTGGTTCTTACGGCTACAGATTGCTGTGCGATCTGCGCATGCAATAAGTGCAATCGAATGGTTGAGATTGGTATCATCTCCCCTTCTGTTACCGGAGCTCCTCCGTAATTACATAACTGGGACTTATTTCTTCATTCTATAGGATCGAACGTAATTGTACAATTGTATAATTGCTCGCTTGGAAAATTAAATAAAATACTTGAATAATATTACTTCTTCTCTATTTTCATTGCACTCCCGCACGCCTGATGCCACTATCGAAATAGGATCCTCAGAACGAAAGGAGTTCTCTCATGAGCCAGAAACAAAAGCTGAATAATGACTGGTTTTTCTCCAAGCACCCGCTTGGTACAGAGCTGGATTTCATCCTGCATGGCGGTATCGACTGGTCCCCCATTACCCTCCCGCATGACTGGTTAATCTATGACTCTCACAACCTGTATGAGAATAGCGTGGGCTGGTACCGCAAAATGATCAGCTTCGCAGACCTACCCGCAAACAAGAGGCTTGCGCTTCGCTTTGAAGGCGTTTACATGAATTCGACGGTGTATGTGAACGGTCATGTTGCCGGTACGTGGAAGAATGGTTACTCGACCTTTGAATTCGATATTACCTCTTTGCTTACAACAGGCGATAATGAAATTCTCGTGCAGGTTATTCATGAATCTCCGAACTCCCGATGGTATTCCGGAGCGGGGATTTACCGGCCGGTTTGGCTCGTTACTTCACCGGATACCCGCATTGCCTCTGACGGCATTTATATTTCCGCTAAAAAGAATACGGGCGACACCTGGTCTGTTGACATCGATACCGAGATTGTATTCGCGAATGTCATCGATTCCTCCGAATTAAAGCTTCGCCATACGATTCTGGATGCCGCAGCGACAATAATTAGCCAGTCGGAAGCCCTTATTCAACCGGAGGCAGGCTCGACGGCAGCCTTCAACCGGGTACTTGCGGTTCACCAGCCGCTGCTGTGGGATATAGAAGAGCCGAACCTTTATAAGCTCCAAACGGAATTAATCGTTGAGGGTAACGTAACGGATTCGGAAGAGCAAACCTTCGGATTTCGCACCTTCGATTTCGATACCGAGAAAGGCTTCTTCCTGAATGGCCGGCATGTCAAGCTTCAAGGGGTTTGTCAGCATCATGACCTCGGTTCTCTTGGTGCTGCCGTAAACAAGACGGCTCTGAGAAGACAAATCGCACTCCTCCAGGAAATGGGCGTTAACGCGATCCGGACAGCCCATGATATGCCGGCGGTTGAGCTGATGGAATTAGCCGATGAGATGGGCGTGCTTATCGTCTCCGAAGCGTACGACATGTGGGAACGGGCGAAGACGCCGTATGACTTTGCGAGATTTTACAAGGACTGGTGGGAAAAAGATATCGCCAGCTGGGTACGGAGAGACCGGAACCATCCAAGCATGCTGATGTGGAGCATCGGCAATGAAATCTACGATACCCATGCCGACGAACGCGGGCAGACGCTGACGGTAGAGCTGCGGGACAAAGTGCATTTCCATGATCCGAAAGGCAATGCGGTTGTCACGATCGGTTCAAACTATATGCCTTGGGAGAATGCTCAGAAATGCGCCGATCTGGTCCAATTCGCCGGCTATAATTACGGGGATAAATATTATCAACAACATCATGAGGAGCATCCGGACTGGTACATTTACGGCAGCGAGACCTGCTCGACGGTGCAAAGCCGGGGGATCTATCATTTCCCGCTTGCCCAATCCGTTCTGGCGGACGACGACGAGCAATGCTCCTCGCTCGGCAACAGTTCAACCAGCTGGGGGGCAAAAAGCACGGAAGCCTGCATCATCGCTGACCGTGACGCCTCCTTCTCCCTTGGGCAATTTCTGTGGACCGGTTTTGATTACATCGGAGAGCCGACCCCTTACCATACGAAGAACTCCTACTTCGGACAGATTGATACCGCCGGATTCAAGAAGGATGCCTTCTATATTTATCAGGCGGAATGGACCGATTATCGCATAAAGCCGATGGTTCATATTTTCCCTTACTGGGATTTCTCCGAAGGACAGCTTATCGATGTACGCGTCTGCTCGAATGCGCCAAAGATCGAACTCTTCTTCAACGATAACTCGCTAGGAACGTATGACATCGATCATGTCCGCGGTCACAAGCTGCTGGGAGAATGGCAGATTCCTTATACAAAAGGTGTCCTCCGGGCTGTTGCTTATGACGAGTCCGGCCATGCGATTGCAGCCGATATTCAATCCTCCTTCGGAGACGCGGAGACCATCCTTCTGACACCGGACAAAACAGCTATGGCCGCAGACGGCTCGGATCTGGTCTTTATCGAGATCTCAACACTCGACCGGGATGGCTTGCCGGTAGCCAATGCCAATAACCGCATTCATGTGAGCGTTGAAGGTCCCGGCCGTCTCGTTGGGCTCGATAATGGAGACAGCACCGATTACGATTCGTACAAAGGAACGAACCGCCGGATGTTCAGCGGTAAGCTTCTGGCTGTCATTGCGCCTACGTTGGAAAGTGGAACTATTACGGTACGAGCAGAATCCAACGGATTGAAAACCGGTGAAATAACTCTGACCGCCGTTGCTCCTGAACCGGCAACACAGGATATAGAATATACTCTGTATGCCTATGCTCCTGGACAAGCTGCAGAGACTTCAAGCGGATCCGCCGATACCGACGAGATTCCCGTACGCAAGCTGGAAATGATTTGCCCGCAGGGAAATGCGCTTTCTCCGGAGAATCGGTCTTTGCCGGTACAAGTAGTGATTCATCCAAGCCAAGCCACGTATCGGGATGTGGAATGGCGGGTTACGAACGCTGCCGGCGTTGATGCTAACATTGCGAGACTGGAGGCAGACGGACATCATGCTTACGTTCATGCCCTTAGCGACGGCCAATTCTATATTCGCTGCGCAACAAAAAACGGATCGGACAACATCCGGCTTTATTCCTTAATGGAGTTCCGGACTGACGGTGTCGGACAAGCTTTTATTAATCCTTATGAATTCGTATCCGCAGGCTACCATGGGGAATCGAGCCGCAATTTGACAAACGGGAATGAACGCGGCGTCGCGACAAGCCGGGACGGCGAAAGCTGGATATGCTTTGACAGCATCGACTTCGGAAGCTATGGCGCGGACGAAATTACGCTTCCGATCTTCTCGCTGGATAGCGAACGGTTCGCTATCGATCTGTGGGAAGGCATACCTGGCGAGCCATCGGCTTCCCTGATTACCCAAATCTCGTATCAAAAGCCGACCAAATGGAACGTGTACCAGGAAGAGACGTATCGTTTGCCTCGCCGGCTTAAAGGCATTACGTCCCTCAGCTTTGTTCTGCAGCGCAAGATTCACCTGAAGGGCTTCCAGTTCAAGAAGGCGATCAAAGCATTTGAACGCCTGGAGTCGCTGGAGAACAACCAGATTTACGGAGATACGTATACGCTCACGGATCAGGCGATCGAGAACATCGGCAACAACGTCTCGCTTGTGTTCCGGGACATGGATTTTGGAGATGCAGGCACAAGAAAGCTTGCGATCCGCGGTCAATCGCCTATCGACAACAATACGATTCATATCCTGTTTAGCGGTGCTGAAGGCGAGACCAATCAGCTGGTGGAGTTTGCGTACTCTGAAGATTATGGCGAGAAAGAATACGTTCTCGACCGGATTACCGGCCTTCAGACGGTCACCTTCCTTTTCCTGCCGGGCAGCCAATTCAACTTTAAATCGTTTCAATTTTTCCCGGAGTAATAAACATCACGCAGGGACCTCAGCGGACAGCTGAGGTTCCTCTTTTTCTTCTCCCTTCCACCGCAACTTTAACGAATATATTGACGTACAATTGTATAAATCAGGAAGATGGCAATATTAATACCATAAGAGCTGCCGCCTTATTCTGGCCCTCTTTTACGAAAATGTATATTCGAAATAAAGACTTTAGAAGGATTGAAGGGAACACTTTGGTACTTTCGAAGATTTCCATACGGGTTCATATTTTGGTACACTAAACGTTACAATTGTCACAGTCAGCTAAGGGAGGATTTATACATTGCGAGTAAAAGAGAATCTGATTGGCGCTGCTATCGCTTTTGTACTCATCTGCGGTGCAGGAGCCATCGGCGCGAATTACGTTCTTAAAGCCATGGGTAATGGGGATAAGACTGAAGCAACCGATAAAACAGAAACGACGGACAAAGAAAAGCCGCTTCATGTTCCGCAGGTTGACTTTGCAGCGAATTCGGCGGAAACAAAAGCGATTACGAAGATTAAGGAATATCATTCAACATTTGATCTCAAGGTAACGGGCGGCGGGCTGGATAATTTCAAGCCTGACAACGATACGGCTTGGGAAGAGTTTCTCGCGTCGGAAGTCTTCAACACGAAAAATTACGAAGACATCGGCAAAGCCCTGTCAAGCGTCGAAGGCCTGCAGATTGATATGAACAACCTGATCGAGCTTGCCGATATTGCCCGCAAGAAGCATGATCCGGATGCTTTGCGTTTCATGCACCGTATTTTGCATGATTTGGACTTATACGCATTCCCTAATAAAGATACCGTCCAGCGCGATTACTGGGGAGTAACGAATACCGCTCCTTCCGGCGACAATGCGAACCGGGACGAGATGGATAAGTTTTTGGCCGCTAATAAAAAGTGATGGAAAAACCGGGAACACGAAGTGTTACCCGGTTTTTGTTTGAATAAAACTATTGATTAGATTTCATTCAAGCACTCCTTAATCATATAGTCCATATAGGTTAAGGCATCTTGTCTGCGTTTGAACACGGAACGATACAAGGATCTGGAGCTGCCCTCTCGTAAACGAATGGATTCCTGTAAAATGCGGTGCCATCTTGCCGGAACATGTTGCATGGCATATTGACCTGCCCCGGATTTTGAGATCAGATCCTGTTCCTTAATCGAGTAATAAATGCGGGAAACGCCAAGCACTCCCCACTCAATCATCCCGCCTTTAACGAACATGCCGAAGTAAGGCAAGGAAGGAAATTTTTCCACCTTTCGTCTCCAGTTCAGCCAATAGTGCTCTAGATTCAACTTCATGTTACGGGTTAAAACATCCCAATCAATCGTATAGCCGTAGGTGCGGGGATCCGGTCCAAATATCGCAATCCCGTAATGCTTAAGCTGGAACGCATCAACCGAGTCTTTGCACAACCGCTCTAATCCGACCAGCCTGCCGCTATTGAAATAATAATAAGGGCAAGCCTGGTCACCGAGCCTTTCCAGATCTGCCTTCCATATGTACCTGCCGTCCAAGCTGATCTTCGGACGGCTTTTCTCCAGATCGAGATGGATCTGCTCTAAGTTCTTCACTTCCTGCTCCGTAAACGGCCGATGAGTAACCGCCGCAAAATCCAAATCGCTGACCCCTTCCTGAAAGGAGGCGAGCGAGATAGATCCGAACAGGTAGAAGGCTTCCAATAGGTCCGGCAGATCCTTGTTTAACCTGGCAAAGTATTGATCCAACATTGCCTGGACTTGATCAGGCACCGTCATCCGCTTCACCCTCATTTATAGGATAAAGTGAGAATAGCACAGGAGAGGAAATTACAACATCCCTAAATTCGCCTTCTCATAGCCTTGGATGTAGCCCGTATTCTTTTACGACGCCGCATTTCTCTATTGCCACTCCAAATTCCAAAACGGTATAATTGGATCCATATTCCAGAAATTAATATTTTTTAGGAGGACAAACGATATGATCCCTCAGCGTGTCAGCTTGATTACGATTGGTGCTTACGATTTGCCTTTGCTACGTGCTTTCTACCAGAAGCTTGGCTGGGAGGAAACCGAGCACAGTTCGGATAACTACGCTGCGTTTACGACTGCAGGCGTCATTTTGACCCTATTCCCGATTCAAGAACTAGCCAAAGATGCCGGAGTAACCTTTACCCAAGACAGAAATAGCTACCGTGCGGTCTCATTTGCCATTAACTTGGACGAGCCTTCGCAAGTTGATTCGGTCATTGAACAAATTCGAGAGATTGGCGGAACGATTTTAAGGGAGCCAAGCGATGCGTTCTGGGGAGGCCGTACGGCGTATTTCGCCGATCCGGAGAACAACCTGTGGGAAGTGGCCTGGAATCCCACTGCCGTATTTGACGAGCGTGGAGCAATGATCTCGTACTAACATCATTGAGGAAGAGGTTGTTTAATTGTGGAAATCCGAAACATTCGCGAGTCCGAGATTAACCTGTTTATCGAGGTTTTATTGGAAGGCGCAAAATGGATAGCCGCTAACAAAAAACGAATGTGGGATGAATCCGATCTTCATGCGCAAAGTCTGATGGATGGATTAACGATAAACAACTTTTTTGCGGCCTTTATTGACGGTGAGATTGCCGGGGTTATGATTTTGCAGGATGAGGACAGCTTTTTCTGGCCGGAAGACCCGGAGGGGGAAGCTTTATACCTCCACAAGCTGTGTATTAAACGAAAATATGCGAAGACCGGATTATCTGGCAGCATGATCCGATATGCGAGAAATCTTGCCGAAGTCTCTCGCAAAAAATTCCTGAAGCTGGACTGTGCCGCTGACCGTGCTGCTCTAAGGCAATTTTACGAACAGCATGGCTTCACGCTTGTTGAAGAGAGACTTGTAATGGAGATGTATCCGACGGCCTTTTACCAATTAGAAATAAAGAGCTATGCCAAGGCATAGCTCTTCTTCTCTCTAATCTGCTTGCGGTCGCAAATCTATTACTGTAGACGCTGTTTCAACGCCATTAACCATCAGCACGATGCGATGCTCTCCCGCATAATGGCGCCGGGTGGATAAATCCGCGAAGCGGTGAACCCTGCTCCCTGACAGCTTTGAACCGCCGGGCACCGTCTTGTCTGATAACAAGAACAATTTGCGTGAAGTTTTGCCGCCTGATTTCACGAAATCTATCCCGTATTCAATCCTAAGATGCAGCGGCTCTCCCTCTTGAACTTGCAAATCGTATTCCAATCTGCAGCTGTCACCGATCTCCAGGATTGAAGGCCGCGCTTGAATATGTGCGGAAGTAACAATAGGAGCCGTGTCCTCGGACATCGCATAACCGAAAAGGGCCAGAGCCTCCGGATGTGCTTGGCGAACCAAGTTCCGGCAAGCATGACGGATAATCCAATCCGTATACGGATGCTGTCCCTGCCAACGCCGGGCTATGTCCAGTACAACATCCGGGTGATCCTTGGCAATATCGTTCAGGTTGTTGGCAACGCTCTTGCGCACATAAAGCGAAGAATCTGCCTTCAGCATTTCAAGTACCGGAAGCAGCGGCGAAGGGTCTTTCTTAAAGATGGGAAGGGCTTGGCCCCATGGAAGACGAGGCCTGCAGCCTTCGCTTGCCAGTCTTCGCACATGTTCATTCGTGTCGCTTGCCCAGGCTAGCATTTGTTTCATCATGCGCTCCGGATCACGCAGCAAAAACACGCGGACGGCGAATTCCGCCGAGGATTTCGGCGTAAATCTCTCCAGAGCTTGCATGGACAGCTCCCAATGCTCCTCTGCTGCGCCGTGCACCTCAACGAAATCCGGGAAGAACAAATACGGAAATCCGCTGCATTCTTCGCAGATCGTATACAAGATTGCTAGCGCGTCCCCGTAATCTGCCGGCAAATGCCTGCCCAGCACGGTTGAGATTTGTCTGATCCTCCCTTTCAGCGCCAGTTCGTTCCACTCATCATTCATAACATCGGATACAAAAGCCTCTTTCGCAAATGCTGGATAAGCGGCAAGCACTTTATCCGCGAATTGCCGCAGGAAAGCTTCATCATACATATCTTTTAACGGCTCAGCCAATGGAGTACCTCTCTTCGATAATCTCTTTGTCGTCGTCATACGCCCATTATAGAACATTTGTTCTTGTTTTGCAAAGTAGCATGACACATACATATACTCTTTCTAAACCGTGTTTAAAATTTGCGATACCAAAAAACAGCCTTTTCATGAGCTGTAGAAAATTTGGAGTAGAGCATCGTGTCCAACCCGCCAATGATAAAATGGTTGCTGGCATAGAAACGGCAAGCAGATAAATTGATGTCTTGCGTCTCGAGCATAAGACCAATCTGATGATGCTGCTTCGCCCACTCGACTGCTTTTTCAAGCAATCGAGTTCCGATGCCTTGCTGACGCCAGCTGCCGGATATCCCGATATCTTCGACAAGCGCAAAGCCGTTCCAATTGGAACGGAGTTTAATCCGTCCTATGCATTTATCGTCTGCGTAATAGAAGAAAACAGCCTTTTCGGAATCTTTTATATAAGAGTCGTCTATATCATCGTTTTCGTATTGCTTCATGTAGGGTTCAGAAAAGATCTCTTCCGTATAGGTCCAACAATCCTTTTCAAACTTGGGGACTATTCGTCCGGTTACAAGGAAACTTTCGTTCGAGTTGTTATAATCGCTTATATTAGAATGCGTCATTTTTTTAATCATGCCTCAATAAATTCTCCTTCCCGGTACAAAAAAAGAACCAGTACCTGCTTTAACAGACAACTGGTTCCTTCTATTTTTGTTAGTTAAATATTAGTATTCGCCAATTCCAAGATTGAATTGCCATTGAATCCCGAATTTGTCGGTAACCTGACCGTACAGCTTGCTCCAAAACGTCTCCTGCAGCTCCATTACAATGTTGCCGCCAACATTCAGACGGTCAAAGGCAGAACGAAGTTTGGCTTCGTCTTCCTCAACGTATGCCAAGGTGATGTTGTTGCCTACAGTAAACGGCATGCCCGGGAATACGTCGGAAAACATTACGTTGCTTCCGCCAATGTTAAGGCGAGTGTGCATAATCAGGTTTTTCGCTTCCTCAGGCAATGGATGGTCCGGATGCGGAGGCATGTCGCCAAACGTCATCAGCTTTGGCTTGTCCAGTCCGAATACTTCCGCATAAAACTCCGCCGCTTCACGGCAATTTCCGTCAAAGTTCAAATAAGCGTCAACTGACATTTCGATCTCTCCTTGTACGATTATTATAAAATCGTTGGATGGCTACCCTTCCATACTGTACCATTTTCGATTTAAATAATCAAAAACGATTAATTCGTTTTGAATTTCGACAGCACTTCCTGCAAATGCTGAGCCATGTGGCTTAAATCCTCGGCAGACGCCGAAATATCTTTCATGGATGCCAACTGCTTCTGTGCGCCTTGCGAAATATTTTGAGAATGATTATGCGTGGTTTGCGTCATCGATACGATCTCGGTCATGGAAGCTGTAACCTCTTCCGTGCCCGCGGACATTTGCTCCGATGCAGCCGACACTTCTTGAATTTGACTGGAGATCTCCTGGAACGTCGCGGTCATGCGGCCAAAGACTTCGCCAGCTTCATTCATAAGCTCCGATCCAATCTCTACGTCATTAACGCCTTGATTCATCGCATGCGCGGCACGTATCGTCGTTCCTTGCACTTCCTGGATCAATGCTGTAATTTCGGACGCGGATTGCGCCGATTGCTCCGCCAGCTTTTTCACTTCATTGGCAACTACGGCAAACCCCCTGCCATGCTCTCCTGCCCGTGCAGCTTCGATAGACGCATTAAGCGACAACAGCTGCGTTTGATTCGTAATTTCCTGGATAACCGATACAATGCTGCCGATCTGGTTAGACTTTTGCTCCAGTTCCCGAACCTCATCGGCGGACTTAATTGTAGAGGCGTGAATAAGCTTCATCTGCTCGACGGCATGGGTAACGGCAACCTGGCCAAGCTGGACGGCTTCGAGAGAGGTCTGCGACGCTTCGGCAACTACCGAGGAGGATTCCGCAATCCTCTGTACGCCGGAAGCCATCTCTTCCATTGCGGTCGAGGTTTGCTCGGCAGAGATCATTTGATTCTCGCCGGCTGATGCCACATTATGAATCGCTTCGCCGATCCGGCTCGAAATATCGACGGAATCAACGGACGAGGCAGTCAGCTCCTCGGAGGATGCGGCCAACTGCTCCGCCGCGAAGCTTACCTTGCCGATCGTTTCGGAGAACGAATCGAGCATCTCGTTCATATTATCCGCAAGCTGGCCAAGCTCGTTTTTCGCCTTGACTTCCAGTCTTGGCCGTAAATCCCCGCTAGCGAGGGTTTTAATGACGTTTGATAGGTAAACAATCGGCCTCGCCATCTGATTGGCTGAAAAATAAGTAGCGATCAGTGCCAGCAGAGTTACCGCGAGCGCAACTCCGATTGTTTTCCAGAGCATGTTCGTAACCGGCTGCATCGCTTCTTGTTCCGATATCGATAATTGAATGACATAGCCGTTGCGCGTTGCTTCGGCATAGCCGATCTTTTTATCCCCGTTAAAGGTATAAGAATAATTCGTATCCTTGCCCTGCTTGGCCATTTCGAATGCTTTCACCGTTTCCGGCATGTTCATGTCGTAGACCGTTTTTTTCATCACCAAATCTGCTTTCGGATGGCTGACAATAAGCCCGTTGCTGTCCAGCAGAATGGCGTAGCCGGTTTTTCCGATTTTCGTTTCGCTAACAATCGCTGCCGCAGCTTTAATTTCATAACCGAATATGTAGAAGCCATATGCCTTTCCATCCTGTTTAAGCGGAGCCGCAATCACAATGGATACCTTGGATGGATCAACTTTATTGACAAGCGGGTCGCTGACCGTCAATTTGCCTTCCGACAAAGATTTGAAATACGGCCGTTCGGATACGTCAATCTTGCCGCCGGATTGCGCGACGACAAAGTTCTTGCCCGACATGTCAAGCGAATAGCCAGGGGACATCAGCTCCGGATTTTCTTTAATAAAATGCTCGATCAGTTCCTGGTGTTTCCCGGCATCCTGGCCAAAGTATTGCCCTACGCCGGCCAGGGCATTGATCTTGGACACCTTCGACTGCAGCTCTTCATCGAGCCTCGCGGTAATGACATCCGCCTGCTTGGCAAGTTCGTTCTTAATCTGTTTTTTGAATAACGAGGAGTTCGCGAGAAATAAAGCCGTGGACATGGACGCTACAATGGCGATCGCAATAATTAGGGTAGTGATCAATACGCGGTGGGCAATTTTCCGCGTTTGAAATAATCTGGGTAGTTCGAACCTCTTCTTCAGCATTTCTACATTGACTCCCTCTCTGTAAGTTCGGATATACGTGATGCCAGCACGACATATCCTACACTATAAATTTGAGTTTTCCGTTTCTTTTTAGTTAGATATGTGTTAGTTTAATGTTCCTGCTGGGAGCCTCGCCCAAGTTTCTTTTCCCTAATGAATAGTGTAAGATGTAGGAAGCGAATCACACGATAATCAATGGTAGGAGTTGTCGAGCTTGGCACAAAACGAAATCATTTTAACCCCTGAAGGACTTAAAAAATTGGAGGATGAGCTGGAGGAGCTGAAGACGGTCAAGCGCTCCGAGCTGGCGCATCGCCTGAAAGTAGCCATCAGCTATGGAGACCTGAAGGAAAACAGCGAATACCATTCGGCGAAAGACGACCAGGCCTTCATGGAGACCCGCATCGCGCAGCTGGAGAAAATGCTTAAGACGGCCCGGGTATCCAATTCGAAAGATACAACGAAAGTTGGCGTAGGCTCCATTGTTGTTCTGAACGATATTGAGGTTTCGGAGAAAATCGAATACCGCCTTGTCGGACCTGCGGAAGCGGACGTATTCGAGAACAAGATCTCCTATGAGAGCCCGATGGGCCAGGCGCTTATGGGTAAATCCGTTGGGGACGTCATTAGCGTGGACGCGCCAATCGGCGTCATCAAATATGAACTTCTCGAGATCAAAGCGAACGGATAAAGAATAGGATGCAGCATACGATGCTGCATCCTTTTTTTCATTCTTCGAACAAACGGATGAAGTTCCGGGCACTCTTCGACAGATACCGGTCCTTTAGCCAGATAATGCCGACCTCCGATTGAAAATCCGCATCCGAGATCGTAAGCATCTTTATTGTAGGAAGAGGAAATGAAGCCATTACCGATTTCGGGAATACCGTCGCGCCGATACCGGCTGCGACGAGGGCTACAATGATCGCAACGCTGGAGCATTCGCAGATGACCTTTGGTTCAAAGCCATGCGCTCTCGCTTCGATCATCACGCGGTGATGCATCCCAATCGTTTTGTCCGTCTTGAGGGTAAGAAAAGGCATATCCGCCAGCTCGCTCATCAACATCGTATTTTTATCCGGGTCACTCACCCAGCTGGCCGGAAGAACGGCTACGTACGGATCGGAAGGAAGCGGCAGGATCGAGTAGGGCTGCGTATGCAGCGTCGATTCAAAGGGAAGCCTCGCCACAATCAGCTCGATATCCCGCTTCTCCAGCAGATTGCCGAGAATGAAGTGGTCGCCTTCCCAAATTTTGAACGTGACATTCGGATAGAGTCTGCGAAATTGCTCAATTGGCGGAGGCAAAAGAGAAATGCAGGACACAACGGAACCGATAGCCAGCATCCCGTGTAAGCCGGCATCGAGCTCCTTCACTTCGTGAATGGTCTCGTTGAATTCCTGCAGCAGCTTCTCCGCCTTGTCCCGCAGAAGCTCGCCGGCATGCGTGAGACTAAGTCCCTTCCCGCTCCGGTCGAACAAAGTTACGCCTAATTCATCCTCCATCAGCTTCAATTGACGGCTGAGGGGCGGCTGCTCCATATTAAGCGCTTTCGCTGCCCGGGTAATTTGTCCTTCTTTGGCAATCGCCAAAAAATACCTTAACTGTCGAATATCCATAGCCTGCCCCCAATATACCTTTTCGGTATGTGTTCGCGATAAAACAGATACTTTAAATATATCGGCTGACATGGTACGATTCAACTATAACTAGCAACAAGGAGAGATCAAAGACGATGAACAAGGCCATAACAATAGAACTTTCTACGAACAAAAAGCAAAAACCTAAAGCATCCGAGCTTGGATTTGGCAAGTATTACACGGACCATATGTTCATTTTGGACTATGATGCGGCTAAGGGCGGCTGGTATAACCCGCGTATCGTCCCTTATCAGCCTATTACTCTTGATCCGGCAGCCAAAGTGTTCCATTATGGCCAAACGATCTTTGAAGGCCTTAAAGCTTACCTGACCGGCGATGGCAAAATCCGTCTGTTCCGTCCGGAACAGAACATGGCGCGACTAAATCGTTCCAACGCGCGTCTTAGCATCCCCGCTGTCGACGAGGAACTCGCTCTTGAAGCTCTGAAGCAGCTTATTCTGACAGATCGCGACTGGATCCCTGCCGATGCGGAAACCTCCCTGTATGTACGTCCATTCGTTATCGCAACGGAAGCACAGCTTGGCGTTAACGCTTCGACGCAATACATGTTCATGATCATCATGTCCCCGGTAGGCTCTTACTACGCGGAAGGCATTCATCCGGTTAAAATTCACGTGGAATCCCAGTACGTTCGCGCGGTACGAGGCGGCGTGGGCAACGCGAAGACTGCCGGCAACTATGCGGCAAGCTTGAAGGCTCAAGAAGAAGCTTACGCGCAAGGCGCCTCGCAGGTTCTGTGGCTGGACGGCGTTCACCGCAAATATATCGAGGAAGTCGGCAGCATGAACGTCTTCTTCAACATTGACGGTACGGTTGTAACCCCTGCGCTGAACGGAAGCATTCTGGACGGTATTACCCGCGATTCGATCATCCGTCTGCTCAAGCATATGAACGTGCCGGTTGAAGAAAGACAGCTGTCCGTTGAAGAGGTTATTAACGCCCATCGGGAAGGCCGTCTTGTTGAAGCGTTTGGTACAGGTACTGCCGCCGTTATTTCTCCAATCGGAGAATTGACTTGGGAAGGTACGCGTTATGTCATTAACGAAGGAAATACCGGCGAGCTGTCGCAAAAGCTCTACGACACGCTGACCGGTATTCAAAGAGGTACGGTAGAAGATCCGTTCGGCTGGTCCGTCGTTCTTGAACCTTCCGAGCATCTTATCTCGAATTAATTGCCATACGTCTTGACGGCCATTTGATCAAGACTTTTGAATTCATAACCTTGCTTGCGGGCTTCGTCAATAATTGAGCCGAGCGCGGCGGCATTGTCTTTGGACACGGTATGAAGAAGGATTACCGCTCCGGGATGAAGCTGTGCGACGACTTGATTAAAGGCGAAGCCCGCTCCTTTTTGCTGATTGACGTCCCAATCCTTATAAGCGACGGACCAGAATACGTTCGTGTAGCCGGATTCCTTGCTGACGGCAAGAACATTATCGCTGAAGATCCCTCTTGGAGGACGCAAATAGGTCATGGCTTGCTGACCGGTCAGCGCTTGAACCTGTTCACGTACCTTTTCGAGCTCCGTACGGATTTGATTTGACGAGATTTGCGTCATATCCGGATGCGTCCAGGAATGATTGCCAACCAGATGGCCCTCATTAACCATTCGTTTCACCAGCTCTGGCTGGTCTTTCACATAATGCCCCGTCACAAAAAAGATCGCGGGCACCTGTTTCTCCTTAAGTACGTCAAGCACCTTCGAGGTATAGCCGTTCTCATACCCGTTATCGAAGGTCATGTACAGCTCTTTCTTGGTTGTATCTCCGAGAAAAATCGCCCCATGCTTCATGACAATATCCTTGAAGCCCTCTTCATTGATGGACGGCAGCTGCCCGCCTACGCTTTTCTTGAATCCAAAATGAAACGGGCCTTGCTGTGCTTCAGCCGGATGCTGCGCAACCAGCAAGGACAAAACGGCCGCAATCCATAACGTATGGATCCATGCTGATGTTTTTCTCATTTTCTAGTTCTGCTCCTCCATGTGTAGTCCGCTTATTTTCCCCTCATTCTCTGTTTCCAATCCATTATTTTCGATTTGACAAAATTAGTTGTCAGGCATATAGTTGTTATGACAACTAATTTGGAGCGTGATTAACGATGCATCAGAAAGGATTGGATCATTCGATAGGCTTCCTGCTCGGAGCGACTTACCGGAAGCTTACCAATTTCTTTAGCGCCCGCATTAAGGAATTTGGCCTGACACCGGAACAGTGGTCCGTTCTCTACCGAGTCCGCGAGGAAGACGGCCTGATTCAGAAAGAGATTGCCGACCGCGCTGGCAAAGATAAGCCTACAACGACCCGAATTCTCGATTCCTTGGAAGCAAAAGGATTTGTTACGAAGCGTGCAAGCGAGCATGACCGCCGTTCCTTCCAGGTCTATATCACCGAGCAAGGACGCGCGACCGCGGATGCCATCGAGCCGATTGAATACAGTACGATGGTTGAAATCGCGCAAGTCTTGTCCACGGAGGAATATGACCAAATGACAAGTCTGCTGAAGAGATTAAACGAACATGCAAAAAGCTTAGTTGAGCAAGAAAAGGAGTAATGAGCCAACATGAACATACAACCAGATAAACTATGGAGCCGGTCTTTTGTAACCTTAACGGTCAGCTATTTGCTGCTGTTCTTAAGCTTGCAGATGCTGTTGTCTCCATTTCCTACTTATGCGAAAGAACAATTTCATCCGAATAACTTTGCCCTTAGTCTTGTAACTAGCCTGTTCGCCCTAGCCGCAATCGTGACTCGCTTTGCCACCGCCGCACTGCTTCGCAAGGTCCATCGCAACGTTATCTTGTTTGCCGGACTTGCGTTAGCTGCATTGGCAACTGTGCTCTACCCGTTCGCGAACTCGATGACTTCGCTTCTTATTCTTCGCGCTCTGTTTGGCATCGGCTTTGGGATGACGAGTACCATTATCCCAACCCTGGTGTCGCAGATTATTCCGAGGAAAAGAACCGGCGAAGGCATTGGTTACTTCGGATTGTCGACTAGTATCGCCATGTCGCTTGGTCCGATGATTGGATTGTCCGTCATTAAACAATTTGGATTTACGACTCTTGCCATGATTGGCACGATTGCCCTCGTTCTAATTATTCCGTTGCTCATTGTTATGCGCAGTATTCCGAAGCAGCCGGAGAAAGCTGCTCCACCTGCAAACAAAGCCGCATCCGGCGAACCGGCTTCCGGTTCCTCAACCGGCCGCATGATGGTACCCGCTATTCTTAATGTATTAATGTCCGTTACTTACGGCGGTATCCTTGGATTCATTGCGCTCTATGGCGCGCAAAAACATATTGAACAGATTGGCCTGTTCTTCTTATTTATTGTATTTACCGTCTTAATTATCCGTCCGATCTCCGGCAAGCTGTTTGACCGCCGCGGACCGATGCCCATCGTTATCCCTGGCGCGCTTGTTGTAATTGCCAGCTTGATCATCTTGTCCTATGCGGACTCGCTTCCGTTGATCATTGTTTCCGCGTTGCTCTACGGCTTTGGTTTTGGCGCAATTCAGCCGACAACGCAAGCTTGGATGCTGCGCGAGGCCGCACCGCATCAAGTCAGCTTCGCGAACAGCTTGTATTACAATACAATTGATTTCGGCGTAGCCGTAGGCTCTATGCTGCTGGGCATCGTCGCTTCGGCCTCCAGCTATTCCGTTATGTACCGCTGGGCTGCGGTAGCCATGGTCATCTTTATGCTTGTTTACCTAGTCAGCCTGATGATCGAAAGAAAGAACCGGGCAGCTTCACCTGCTGCGGCCGCCCGAGAGAAAGCTGCAGTATCCTCCCGATAACGCTAAAAAAGCCGGCACAAAAGTCCGGGGCACGCCAATGGTTGGCTGACGCCCGCTTCTGTTGCCGGCTTTATTTCTATTTGATATATAAATATTTGATTCCCCTGGCTCCAGCTCATAGCGGATGGTTTCGTCGTTAGCGATTTTTTCATACTCGATGCCGTTCAAGAAAACTTTGAAATTCCTCAGCCAATTTGAGAATTGATTCGTCCTCTTTAACTCAAGAATGGATGACACAACGTACCCCTTTCATACAATATTTTCTAATTGTAACAATACTATATGTATGGAGGAATCCCCTCTTGTTTTTTATAAGACTTGTAACTTGCGCCGAATAGAGCTAATCTAATTGGAAATATATTCTGGATAAAAGGCGTTGGTGATCATGACTCGCGAAGCAATGCCCATAAGTTCATTGGAGCTGAACCGGGCTCTTTTAGCAAGACAAATGCTGCTTTCACGTTCGAATACGTCCGTACTCCAAACCTTGGAATGGTTTATCGGTTTGCAGGCTCAAGCCCCCAATGCGCCTTACTACTCGCTTTGGACAAGGCTTGAGGGGTTTAAACCATTCGAGTTATCCTCTCTTATCTCGGACCGCCAGGCCGTTAGAATCGCGCTGATGCGGTCCACTCTTCATCTAGTATCGGCGAACGACTGTCTGACCCTAAGACCTTGGGTCCAGCCTGTGCAAGAGCGCGCGCTCAAGGGCAGCTTTGGCAAACGACTAGCCTCCGTTGATTTCAATGCCCTCGCTTCGGAAGGAAGAAAACTTGTAGAGGACAAGCCCCTTACCTTGAGCGAAATCGGAAAGCTGCTGGCCGCAAATTGGACAGAAACTGATCCGGAGGCACTTGCAGCTGCTGTCCGTACATTTGTGCCTCTCATCCAGGTCCCGCCGCGCGGATTGTGGGGAGAAAGCGGCCAAGCTATACACTCTTCCGCTGAAATTTGGCTGGAACAGTCTTTGTTTGAGCAGCCTGACGTTGAACGGCTTGTATTGCGATATCTGGCTGCCTATGGCCCTGCGTCCGTAAAGGATATGCAAGCTTGGTCAGGGCTCACCCGCCTTAAGGATTATTTCGAGAGGCTAAGATCAAGTCTTCTTGTTTTCCAAGACGAACTAGGTAATGAATTATTTGATTTGCCCGATGCTCCTCGTCCCGATCCCGGCATCATTCCCCCGGCACGCTTCCTAGGAGAATTTGATCCCATGCTGCTCGGTATTGCAGACCGCTCGCGCGTTATGGATCGTATATATGGCAAACGCATCTTCACGGTTAACGGCATCCTCCGCTCAACGATTCTTTTGAATGGATATATTGAAGGTTTATGGTCCATCGAACGTAATTCCGAACAAGCCGCACTTCTAATCGAGCCATTCCGCCCTCTCGCGAAAGACGAGCGGCATGATCTCATTCAAGAAGGCGAAAAGCTGCTGGAATTCGCTGCCCCCGGTGTAACTCATGAAATCCGATATTTATCTCGTTGATTCATTGGTATCAAAGAACGATACGTTGCCGTTTCTACCCAAATGCAAAGGGACGAACCCATTGTCAATTAATGACATATGGGTTCGCCCCTTATTGCCTGGCTTACAAATTAACGGCGGCCGTAGCTTTGTTCGTTCCAACGCAGCTCTTGGCGGAACTGGCGGATTGTTGTGTTGTTGTCGATAACGACAACTTCGATGCCGAGCATATCTGCCCAGTCAACAAGCTGATCAGTCGTTACTACATACGACAGTACCGTATGGTGCGCGCCGCCTGCATAGATCCATGCTTCTGCGGAATCGCGAAGAGATGGGCGCGGCTTCCACAGTACGCGGGCAACCGGCAGTTTAGGCATATCCTTCTCCACCTTAACAGCATCAACTTCGTTGATGATCAGACGGAAGCGGTTTCCGAGGTCAACCAAGGATGCATTAACGGCTTCGCCTGCTTTTCCGTCAAAAATAATACGCGCAGGATCGGCTTTTCCGCCGATTCCCAGCGGATGAACTTCAATGCGAGGCTTGCTCTCCGCAATGGTTGGACACACCTCAAGCATATGAGCGCCAAGAATCATTTCGTTGCCGTTTTCCAGATGGTAAGTATAGTCCTCCATGAAGGAAGTTCCGACATTGCCGGCCATCAGCTTCATAATGCGGGTAAGCGCTGCAGTCTTCCAGTCGCCTTCGCCGCCGAAGCCATAGCCTTGCTCCATCAGACGTTGCACAGCCAGACCCGGAAGCTGCTTCATGCCATGCAGATCTTCAAAGGTTGTTGTGAAAGCCGTATAACCGCCTGCTTGCAGGAAACGCTTCAAGCCAAGCTCGATTTTTGCCTGCTCTTCAATAGCTGCCCAAGATGCGGCGTTGTCACGGACGCTGCTTGCAATCTCATAACGCTCGGTATACTCGTTCAGCAGCTCTTGTACCTCTGCATCGCTGACTTCGTTCATGCTGGCTACCAAATCACCGATGCCGTAGCCGTCAATCTGCCAGCCAAGCTGAATTTGCGCTTCAACTTTATCGCCTTCGGTAACGGCTACTTGACGCATGTTATCGCCGAATCTTGCGATCTTCAGAGTCTTGCTCTCCATGGAAGCTGCAGCGGAGTTCATCCATGCGCCGATGCGGGATTGAACCTCGCCATCCTGCCAATGTCCGGTTACCACTTTGCGGTCAAGACCAAGACGGGCAAAAATATGGCCGAACTCGCGGTCGCCGTGAGCCGACTGGTTCGTGTTCATAAAATCCATGTCGATGGAATCCCAAGGAATATCGCGGTTATATTGCGTATGCAGATGAAGAAGCGGCTTACGGAGCTCGGAAAGCCCTCTGATCCACATTTTCGCCGGCGAGAAGGTATGCATCCAAGCGATGACGCCCGCACAATTTGAATCCGCTTTCGCTTCAACGCAAACTTTGTAGATTTCCTCCGGAGTTGTCACTACCGGTTTGTATACAATCTCGAATGGAAAGTTAGAAGATTCGTTTAATCCTGCAGTAATGCTTTGCGAATGCACGGCAACCTCTTCCAGAGTCTCTGGACCGTACAAATGCTGACTGCCTGTTACAAACCAAAATTGATAAGGTTTAATGGATAACACCATGATTCCTCCTAGCTGGAATAGATTTGTACGTACATGGGCTTGAAACGAAACTAAAATAGAGGATAAGTTGTACGTACAACTTATCCTCTATACTACTCCGAACATAGCCGGATTTCAATATGCAATTTATATTTTTTTGTTTACAGCTTGTCCATGCGGTAGGTGTAACCGCAAAACTTGCATTTAAATAAAACCCCGTCTTCCCCAACGATATAAGTCAGGCGGTCATCGTCTTCCAGCTCGATAAATTCTCTTCCTGTCTCGTCGCGGTCACCGGTTGCAAACAGCCCTGTTTTATTGCCGCATTCGCATTCAAAGGTCAAAACCATTGCTTTCTATCACCTTTCCTAAATATTTCTATTATATTAGCAGCTTTCTCATATAAAGCTTGACAATGATACGATTCGTATCATAAATTACTATTAGTGAGTGTAACATATCGATTGATTGAATACCAATGTGAGGAGCGAATGACCTTGACGATGGGAGATCGCCTGAAGGAGCTGCGCCGAGAGCGAAGCTTATCGCAAGAAATAGTTGCACAATCCATCGGCATAACGCGATCCGCTTACAGCCACTACGAGATCAACAACCGGCAACCCGTGTACGAGACTCTAATTAAGCTTGCGTCATTTTTCGAAGTCACTACGGATTTTATTATCGATGGTGATAACCGCGGTGCAGAGCCTCAAGTCGCAGAAGATACGGCTGAGATCATCCGGCTGCTCAATAGCATGGATGACGACAAACGCAAGGAATCCATCGACAAAATGTTGGACGCTATTAGGGAGTCTTAATTAGCCGCTGTCCACTTTGACTAGCGGCTACTAAGCCTCTTACCCTTTGCAAGCGCCATCACCAGGCATACAATTACGAATCCGGCCGCATAACCGCCTATAATGTCTGTGGCATAATGCACGCTGAAATATAAACGCGACGCTCCCATTAGTATGATCAATAGGATGGCGATTATAGCCGAAATCCACTTGACCGTACGGTTTATCCTTCTATCCGTTATGATCCAGACCGCCGCCAGACTATACATAACGATAGCCAGCATGGCATTGCCGCTAGGAAAGCTTGAGCCGTCAGCTTCAATTCCCCAGGCCATTGCCGGTCTCGCCCGGTCAAAGCCGGATTTCACGAGCGTATTCACCACATAAGCCACCGCTACCCCCGCAATTAGCAGAACCGCGCTCTTCCACCCTTGCTTCCAGGCAAACCATACCGCAAGCAAAAGCGTAATAATAATAATCCCTGCGGTTGATCCCAATGCTGTGATCGCTTTGAACAAATCGGTTAAGATGCCGCTATGTATGCTTGCAAACCAATCCGCAACCAATTCATCAAGCTGCGAGGCATCATGGCGCGAAGCCAGCATCGCAGCTGCGATAAAGACGATTAAGCTTACCGTTAAACCGATTAACCACCCTTGTTTTCGAATAATAAGTCCCTCCTAAAAAGAATTGACACGCGCTTTTTGTGGCAATTCTTGCTTCGTAAGCATCAACCTAAAGAATTGACACGCCTTTTTGTCGCGATTCTTGCTTCGCAAGCATCAACCTAATTGCTTCATCTTGTGCGCTTCGTTATAATAGTCGAAGACTTCATTATAATACAACGAAAATTATACACCAAGGAAGGATCACTATAACATGTACGTAGCAGATAAATGGGTTGATTATGAGGTAATCGATACGGGGGCAGGAGACAAGCTTGAACGCTGGGGCCAATACATTCTCCGCCGTCCGGATCCTCAGATTATTTGGCCGATCGCGGATGAATCCGGAGCTTGGAAAAAGGCGGACGGACATTATCACCGCAGCTCTTCCGGAGGCGGGCAATGGCAGTTCAAATCCAGCCTGCCGGAGCGCTGGACCATCGCTTACGGCGAGCTGAAATTCCACATTAAGCCGACCAGCTTCAAGCATACCGGCCTGTTCCCCGAGCAAGCGGTGAACTGGAGCTGGATGATGGACAAAATCCGTTCCGCAGGCCGTCCTATCCGCGTGCTGAACCTGTTCGCCTATTCAGGCGGAGCTACGGTTGCCGCAGCGGCAGCCGGCGCGGAGGTTGTGCACGTGGACGCTTCGAAAGGCATGGTGCAATGGGCTAAGGAAAATGCCCAGCTGTCTGGCCTTGAAAGCGCCCCAATCCGTTATATTACGGATGATGTCTTCAAATTCGTGCAGCGCGAGCAGCGCCGCGGCCGCCAATACGACGCGATCATCATGGATCCGCCTTCTTATGGACGCGGACCTAACGGCGAAACCTGGAAGCTGGAGGAAAACCTGTATCCGTTCCTGGAATTCTGCACAACCATTCTGTCGGATAACCCGCTGTTCCTGCTGATCAACTCCTATACGACCGGCTTGTCTCCGACCGTGCTTCACAATTTGCTCCATACGACGATGAAGGGCAAATTTGGCGGCATGATCAACTGCGGCGAGATCGGGCTGCCGATCACGCAGTCCGGCCTGCATCTGCCTTGCGGTATTCTTGGACGCTGGGAGTCGGAATAATGGCTGCCGGAAACGATGCGATTCAAATACCGGTTTTGTATGAAGACAATCATATCATTGCCGTAGTCAAGCTCCCTGGCATCCCGTCCCAAGAGGATGAGACTGGGGATCCAGACATGCTGACGCTAATCAAACAGGATTTGAAAATCCGCCATAACAAGCCGGGGAATGTCTTCCTCGGCCTTGTTCACAGACTGGACCGGCCGGTTGGAGGAGCGATGCTGTTCGCAAAAACCTCCAAGGCGGCCTCCCGCTTGTCCGAAGCCGTAAGAACCCGCACCTTCGGCAAGACGTATGTCTGCGTTGTGCACGGCAAACCGGCGAAGCAGCAGGACCGTCTTCGCCATTACATACGCAAAGACGCCAAGCGCAATCAAGTAACCGTATACAAAGAACCGGCAGCGGACGCGAAGGAAGCCGTTCTGGAGTACAGAGTATGCGCACAAGCCGGAGGTTACTCCCTGATCGCCGTTAAGCTGCATACGGGCAGACCGCATCAAATCCGGGCGCAAATGGCTTATATCGGCTGTCCGCTTGTCGCAGACCGCAAATACGGCGCTCCTAACACGGCGTCCGTAGCCGATATCGCTCTGTGGTCTACTTCCGTTGAGGCGCCTCATCCGGTTACGAAAGAGCTTCAATGCTTCCGTTCCCTTCCATACGGCTCCCCCGCATGGTCCTGGTGGACAAAGGATCAGCTCGAGGAAGCATCCAGCATCTATCTCTAAGGAGGGATCCGCCCTTCATGCGCAGAATGCGAAGCAAGAAGCGCTTGACCATTCATTTCTTTCTCCTGCTGCTATCGGCAGCAGGAATCTTGATTATCGTTACCGCAACCTTGAAGCAGGACTCCGTCAAACCAACGATCGTCTCCAATAGTCCGGAACCTTCCGCAGAGCCTACAGCCACTCCGGAACCTACGGTTGTTCCAACTGCAACACCGGAGCCGACGCCGACGCCAGTTCCAACCCCGGAGTACGAGGAGGCCGTATGGATGGCCGTCGGCGACATTATGATGCACAAGCCGGAGCTGCCGGGCGCGTATAACACTAAGACGAAAAAGTACAACTTCAATTATTTCTTCGACGAAGTGAGGCCAATCCTGAAACAAGGCGATTGGGTCATGGCCAATCTGGAGACGCCGGTTGCCGGCCCTGCTTACGGCTATACGGGTTATCCCAGCTTTAACGCTCCGGTAGAGCTGCTGGACGCGCTGCAGTATGCCGGCTTCAACATCTTGACCAATGCCAACAATCATTCGCTAGATAAAGGCGACAAGGCACTCATGCTCACCTTGCAGCATCTCAAGGAATATCCTTTTGTTATAAAAGGCACGGCCGAATCCCAGGAAGAAGCCGATACTCCTGTAATCGTCGAGCATAACGGCATCAAGATGGGACTGCTCGCCTACACATACGGAACAAACGGAATCCCCCTTCCCGAGGGCAAACCGTACGCCGTCTCCTTGATCGACGAGCAAAAGATGGTAAACGATATTCATCACCTGAAGGAGCTTGGAGCGGATTTCGTAACGATCGCTTTGCACTTCGGCATCGAATATCAGACAACGCCTAACGATGAGCAGAAGCAGCTGGCCCGCAAGCTGGTTGCCGAAGGGGCTGATATTATTGCCGGCTCCCATCCCCATGTGTTGCAGCCGTACGAGGTGCTTGATACGACCGACGCCAACGGACACGACAGACACGGACTTATTATTTATTCCATGGGCAATTTCATTTCCGCGCAGCGCGGCGACACAAAGGATTATGGCGTGATCTATAAAGTAACCGTACGAAAAAATAAATCCGACGGCTCCATCGAGCTATCGGATATTGAAGTAACCCCTACATGGGTACACCGTTATTTGTCGGGCAGCTATTACAAATACCGCATCCTGCCGGTTGAGCAGACGATTACGGCCGCTAGCGACAGCTTGCTAACGGCGGACGACTACAGCTCCATGAAACAAACGCTTAAGGTTCTTCGCAATCGTCTGCGAGCTATGTTAAACACGGATTCAGAGTAAAGCTAATTAAGCATTTGCAACCTTGCCCAGCAGATACACAAGGAGCTGCTGGTTATGGGAAGAAATACGGTCCAGCGAATCGCCGATAAGCTTGGAGCGGACTTCCGCTCCGCGCTGGGCCTCGCTTTTTCCCTTCTCCGATACAGAGACCCACACAATCCTGCGATCTTGATTATCTCTTGTACGTACAATTAACTCGTTGCGCTCCATCCTGTCGAGCAAAGTGGTAATGGCAGCAGGAGTCGTCGCCAAATATTGCAGCAGTTCAGAAGGCTTCATCGGTTCATGCCGCAGCAAAATATCAAGTACATTCAATTGGCCTTCCGTCAGAGGCGCAAGCCCCTCTTCCAAACTATCCTTCCAATCTCTTGTCATCTTCATCCATAGACGAGTAAATTCTTCAGAAACCATATCAGCACCCGCTTCCTGTCCAATTTTCTCATTTATACCAATTATAACATTCGCTAATGTCGAATAAAAGGTTAACCCGATTAATAATTTGAGTCATTAATCGCGATAAAGTCGAACATTCTGACAACAGTAGACATACAATGGGCATAGGCATCTGGCCAATTCGTCGAATTGATGCATGAAGGAGTGATCCCTATGGATGACCAAAAAGCAGAAATCATTCGCAAGATAAAAGCCTACGGCATCATAAAAGACCCACAATGGCTTGACCGCCCGGATGAGCTGGTGCCAATGTGGGTCATGTTTGATGCGATCATTCGGTTGATCGAACGGTTTGATCCGCCTAACCGCCCTTATGACTGAGGAGATATTTCAGGTCTAACAAAGACCGTCGTAATAACATCGTTTTTCTCGATTGGAAGCAGGATGCGTCCAATCGATTTCCGGTCTTCAATCGGAGCTTTTTCCGATGACGCCGCAAGCTGGGCGCCTTGGGATGTAAGCGCTATAATGCCCAACTCTTCCTTGCAATATAAAGCCGTGACGAGCGCAGAACCGTTTGGCTTCACGCGCTTGCCTTCCTTGAATTCGAAAGTTTGAACGCCTTTTCCGCCTCTGCCTTGAAGCGGATAGTCAAGCAGCAGCGTGCGTTTGGCATAACCCATATCCGTCACGACCAGCACTTCGCCTTCGTCATCCGCGACCCATTCCGCCGCAATCAGCTCGTCGTCTTCTCTCAGCTGCATGCCGCGTACGCCAGCCGCTACGCGTCCCATTGCATTTACTTCCTGCTCGCTAAATCGAATGCTCATGCCAAGCTTGCTCACCAGCAGCAGCTGCTTCGTTCCGTCGCTTAGCATGACGCGGATAACCTCGTCTCCGTCAGCAACTTTGGCGGCTGCGATAGCGGTGGAACGGGTTGTCATGTATTCTTTAAGCTCCGTCCGTTTCACTTGGGCGCGTTTCGTTACAAATACAAGCGATGCTCCAGGCAGATTGAAATCTTTGACCGGAATAATGGCTACAATGGAATCGTCTTTGGGGATCGGTACGATATTAACGACTGCCGTACCCGTATCTTTCCATTTAAACTCCGGAATTTGATGCACGGGCAGCATGTAGTATTGGCCCTTGCGGGTGAACAGAAGCAGGTTGTCAATCGTATTTACTTCGTAAACGCTGCTGATGGCGTCGCCTTCCTTCACCCCAGCCGTCTGCAGATCGCCGCCTGAACGCGTGAACGACAGCATGCTTGTCCGCTTCATGTAGCCTTCTTCGCTAAGCGTAACAATGACGTCTTCGGATTGAACCATAACCTCCAGATTCACCTTGAGCTCTTCCACTTCGCCTCGGATTGACGAGCGGCGGTCGATGCCGTATTTCTCGCGGATTTCCGTCAACTCATCCTTGATTACGCCAAGCAGCTTCTTCTCGCTTTCGAGAATCGAACGCAGGTAAGCGATCTTCTTCTGCGTTTCTTTCAATTCCTTCTCCAGCGACGTAATCTCGAGGTTCGTCAAACGGTACAATTGGAGTGTCAGAATGGCATCCGCTTGCCGCTCGCTGAACCCGTATTTCGCTACGAGGTTGTTTTGCGCGTCAGCACGGTTCTTGGAAGCCTTGATGGTCGCTATCACTTCGTCGAGGATATTCAGCGCCTTTACGAGGCCTTCCACGACGTGTGCACGCTCTTCGGCTTTCTCAAGCTCGTATTTGGTGCGGTGAGTCACGACTTCCTTCTGATGGTCGATATACGCGCTCAGAATCTGCTTAATGCCAAGCTGCTGCGGCGCTTTATTCACAATCGCGACCATGTTGAAGTTATAAGTAACTTGAAGATCGGTTTTCTTTAGCAAATAAGCCAAAATGCCGTTCGCATCCGCATCCTTCTTCAGTTCAACAACGATACGAAGACCGTTGCGTCCGCTCTCGTCGCGAACCTCGGAGATCCCTTCTACCTTCTTCTCGAGACGGATGTTTTCCATCGCGCTGACAAGACGGGATTTCACGACCTGGTACGGAATTTCCGTAATCGTGATCTGCTGTCGTCCGCCTCGGACATCCTCAATCTCGACCTTCGAACGAATATAGATTCGGCCTTTGCCTGTCGTATAGGCCTCGCGGATTCCTTCTTCGCCCATGATGATGCCGCCGGTCGGGAAATCCGGGCCTTTCACGATGCCCATCAGCTCTTCTACGGTAATCTCCGGACGAGCCATAACCGCAATGCAGGCGTCGATGGTCTCGCGCAGGCTGTGCGGCGGAATTTCCGTTGCGAAACCTGCCGAAATCCCGCTTGTGCCATTCACCAGCAGGTTCGGATAGCGGGACGGCAATACAACAGGCTCTTTTGTCGTATTATCGAAATTGTCCTTGAATTGGACGGTTCGTTTGTCGATATCGCGCAAAATTTCCATGGCGATTGGCGACAAGCGCGCTTCGGTGTAGCGCATTGCCGCTGCAGGATCGTCGTCCATCGAGCCCCAGTTGCCGTGTCCGTCAATCAGAACGTGTCCCATCTTCCAAGGCTGCGCCATCCGCACCATGCCTTCATAGATCGAAGAATCACCGTGAGGATGGTAATTACCCATAACGTCACCGACGGTTTTCGCCGATTTGCGGTATGGCTTGTCCGGGGTATTGTTCGAATCGTACATCGCGTACAGAATGCGGCGCTGAACGGGCTTAAGCCCGTCCCTTACGTCAGGAATAGCGCGGTCCTGAATAATATATTTCGAATAACGGCCGAATCGGTCTCCAACGACCTCTTCCAAATACGCCGGTAAAAACTGTTCCAGCATGCCCATGCCGTTACCTCCTATTCTACGTATTCTGTGAAGTCCACGTTCTCGATAATCCAACGCTTGCGAGGGTCGACCTTATCGCCCATAAGCGCGGACACGCGGCGTTCTGCTTTAGCCGCATCCTCGATCTGTACCTGCAGAAGCGTACGCGTCTCCGGATCCATCGTGGTCTCCCACAGCTGATCGGGGTTCATCTCGCCAAGTCCTTTATAGCGCTGAAGCTCAAAGTTCTTGCCGAATTCCTTCAAATAATTTTGCAGCTGGTCATCCGTCCAAGCATACCGGACCGTCTCCAGCTTGCCCGATTTGCGGGTAATTTTGTATAAAGGCGGCTGAGCGATATAGACCCGGCCGGTGTCGATCAACGGCTTCATGTACCGGTAGAAGAACGTAAGCAGCAGCACCTGAATGTGAGCGCCGTCCGTATCCGCGTCGGTCATAATGATAATTTTGTTGTAATTGCATTCATCCGCGTCAAACTCCGGACCAACACCCGCTCCGATCGCGCTTATAATCGCTTTGTATTCTTCATTTTTAAGAATATCCAGCAACTTCGCCTTTTCCGGGTTCATCGGCTTGCCCTTCAGCGGCAGTATAGCCTGATGCTTGGAATCCCGGCCCTGCTTCGCCGAACCGCCCGCTGAATCCCCTTCGACGATAAACAGCTCGTTGCGCGAGAAATCCTTCGACTGCGCCGGCGTCAGCTTGCCGTTCAGATTGGAGCTTTCGCTCTTCTTCTTGCCGCTGCGGATCTCTTCTCGCGCTTTGCGCGCCGCTTCCCTTGCCTTGGAGGCTTGTACCGCCTTCTTCAGCAGCATTTGCGCTACTTGCGGATTCTCTTCCAGGAATACCTGCATTTTGTCGGAGACTACGGCATCCACCGCGCTTCGAGCCGACGCGCTGCCGAGCTGATCCTTCGTCTGGCCGACGAATTCGACCTCGGACATCTTGATGTTGATGACCGACATCATGCCTTCGCGAAGGTCATTGCCTTCGAGATTCTTCTCCTTCTCCTTCAGGAGACCTGCCTTGCGGGCATACTCGTTCATGACCCGCGTATAAGCGGTTTTGAAACCGGTCTCATGCGTACCGCCTCCGCGTGTCGGGATCGAGTTCACGAAGGATGCGATCGTCTCGGTATATCCATCGTTGTACTGAAGGGCAACTTCCACTTCAATCTCGTCTTTCTCCCCAGTGAAATGAACGACATCATGCAGGACGGTCTTGTCGTCGTTCAAATATTGCACGAACTGGCGTGCGCCGCCTTCGTAGTGGAAAATATCCTCTTTGCCGCTGCGGTCATCCTTGATCGTAACTTTAAGGCCCGAGTTTAGGAACGCGATCTCCTGCAGGCGCTCGGCCAATGTATCATAGTTCAGCGAGATGCCGCCCTGGAAGACGCGGGCGTCCGGCTTGAACGTAACCTTGGTGCCCGTCCGGTTCGTGTTTCCCGTAATCTCAAGCCCCGTTATCGGCTCGCCGACATGCTCCTTGCCTTTATCGTCTACCCAGTATTCGAAGCGCATCTTATGTATTTTCCCGTCACGGAAAATTTCCACTTCAAGCCACTCGGACAATGCGTTTGTTACCGAAGCGCCTACGCCGTGCAGACCGCCGGATTTCTTGTAGCCTCCTCCGCCGAACTTGCCTCCTGCGTGCAGGATGGTGAAAACGACCTGCGGCGTCGGAATTCCTGTCTTATGCATCCCTGTCGGAATGCCGCGCCCGTTATCCTGGACGGTAACCGCGCCATTCTTGTGCAGCGTTACGTCGATCGCCGTACAAAATTTCGCTAAATGCTCGTCCACGGCATTATCGACGATTTCCCAGACCAGATGATGCAGGCCGGAGCTGCTCGTGCTGCCAATGTACATGCCCGGCCGCTTTCTGACAGCGGTCAAGCCTTCGAGCACTTGTATATCATCGGCCTCGTAATTCCGTTCCGGGGCCGCTGTTTTTGCGAAAAGATCTACTTGCTCTGCCATGGGTATGCCTCCTAAATTTTGCGAAGCTTCACGTTTCCATATCTTCAAGCTATTTTAATTCAACTTATCCCGATTAGTAAAGATACGAGTATAACGACTGTTATCAAGTTTGTGCCCTTATCAATATCGGTCAGAAGCGCTCGATGGATTAACAGAATAACATAAATTCGCGTCCCACGCTAAATTATTCATGCTCGTTATCGCCAAGTTCCATTCATGATCCAACAAAATACGATTAAAATAACTGCCGCTCAGAGTTCAAAAAAGGAGCGGCTCCTCCTTGTTCTCGCACAAGGGAAGCCGCCGCTAAGATGTCTGATTAATCGTACTGAATGTGGAGAGATTCCGCCGCTTTACGGGCCAAATCGCGTGCCTCGTCCACGCTGCCCGCGGAGCTCAAAGCAACGGCCATCCGGCGGCCGACCTTTGTCTCCGGCTTGCCAAAGACGCGCACCTGCGTATTCGGCAGAGCAAGCGCTTGTTCAACGCCGCCAATACGGAAGGAAAATGATTCCCGGTCGGCCTTCAGCGTATGGGTTGCCCCTGGCGTAAGCAGTCTGATCGTAGGGATCGGGAAGCCAAGAATAGCGCGTACATGCAGAGCGAACTCCGACAGATCCTGCGTCGCCATGGTAACCATGCCCGTATCGTGAGGACGAGGGGATACTTCGCTGAACAGAACGCCGTCCCGGGTAATAAACAGTTCTACCCCGTACAGCCCATAGCCTCCAAGCTCGTCCGTAATGCGGAGTGCAATATCTTCCGCTTGCTTGATTTGCTCCGGAGTCATATGATGAGGCTGCCAGGACTCGATATAGTCTCCATCCTTCTGAACATGGCCGATTGGCGCGCAGAAGCTTGTCCCGGATACCGAACGGATTGTAAGAAGCGTAATTTCGGATTCGAACGTAACAAAGCCTTCCACGATAATCCGCGCTTTTTTCGCACGGCCGCCTTCCATGGCATAATTCCAGCAGCTTTCGATGTCGGCTTCCGTCTTGCAGACGCTTTGCCCTTTGCCCGAAGAGCTCATAATCGGCTTGATCACGCAAGGCAGACCTATTTCTTTGACAGCAGCTTTAAGCTCGTCAAGCGAATCCGCGAACCGATAAGGAGCCGTTGGCAGGCCAAGCGTCTCTGCCGCCAGACGGCGAATGCCCTCGCGGTCCATCGTCAGACGAGCCGCGCGCGCCGTCGGAATGACATTAAAGCCTTCTTGCTCAAGCTCCAGCAAGGTCTCGGTAGCAATCGCTTCAATCTCCGGAACGATAAAATCCGGCTTCTCGTCCTCGATAATACGTCTAATTGCGGCACCGTCAAGCATATCCGTAACATGGCAACGATGGGCAACCTGCATCGCCGGCGCGTTCGCATAGCGGTCAACCGCGATAGTCTCTACGCCAAGGCGCTGCGCCTCCAGCGCAACCTCCTTGCCAAGCTCGCCCGAGCCGAGCAGAAGAAGCTTGCGTGCATTCGTTGTCAATGGTGATCCATACATAATAAAAAAGAACCTCCCGGAAGAACCCAGCGTCGAGCGAACGGAATATCCTTGTATTCCTCGAAGTCTGGTTTATTTTCTTCCATTGTGGAGGTTCTTTAACTAAAAATCAATACTATGCCGACAAGAATCGATATTGGGCCTCGATAAGTCCGTTATAAACGCCATTTTTCTTGATAAGAGCTTCGTGATTGCCCTGCTCTACGATCCGGCCATGGTCCAGAACGATAATTTCGTCCGCATTGCGGATCGTTGACAGACGGTGGGCGATCATAAACGACGTGCGTCCCTTCAGCAGCGTCTTAAGCGCCTCCTGGATCTTCAGCTCCGTCTCGGTATCGATGCTTGCGGTCGCTTCGTCCAGAATAAGCACGCGCGGATCGGCCAGCAAAGCGCGGGCGAAGGAAAGCAGCTGGCGCTGCCCCATCGACAGAACGTTCCCGCGCTCCTCGACTTCCGTATCGTAGCCGTCGGGCAGCGACATGATGAAATCATGCGCGTTCACGGCTTTGGCGGCCTCTACAATCTCATTGTCCGTTGCATCCAAGCGGCCGTAACGGATATTGTCTCGGATAGTGCCCGAGAAGATAAAGGTATCCTGCATAACCAGACCTACTTGGGAACGCAGGCTGTCGAGCGTAATGTTGCGAATGTCTTGACCGTCAATCCGGACAACGCCGGAAACCGGATCATAGAAACGGCAGAGCAAGTTAATAATCGTGCTTTTGCCGGAGCCGGTATGGCCAACAAGCGCAATGGACTGTCCTGCTTTTACATTTATGCTGATGCCATGCAGCGCAGGGCGTCCTTTCTCGTATTCGAATACGATATTGTCGAAATGCACGTCGCCCCGGATGCTGGGAAGCGGCTTCGCGTATTCCAGCTCGCCAACCGTAGGCTCTTCGTCGATAAACTCGAAGATTCGCTCGGACGAAGCCATCGCGACAAGCAGCTGGTTATATACCTGGCCGAGACGGTTAATCGGATCCCAAAAGTTGCCGACATAGTTGGCAAAGCCGACGAGCAGACCAACGGTAATCTCCTGATGCTCAATCAGATACGCGCCGTACCAGAACAAAATAAACGTGCCGATTGCCGAGGTCACTTCAATAACCGGGCCAAACGTCTGGTTAAGCGCCGAAGCCTTATTCCATGCTTTTACGTTGACCGCATTCATGTTATCGAAGAAACGCATGTTTTCTTTTTCCTGAACGTAGGCCTGCGTAATCTTCATTCCTTGAATGCTTTCGTTCAAGTGGGAGTTGATCCGCGACTGCTTCTTGCGCACGTCCTGCCAGGCGAAGCGGATCCGTTTGCGGAGCGCGGAGGAGACAAGGAACATAATCGGAACCGTAATCATGACCGCAAGGCCAAGCTTGAAGTTCCAGATCAGAAGAATGATCACGATACCCGCAAGCTGCACGCAGTCCATCAGCGAGTTGACGACGCCGTTCGTGAACAAATCCTGCAGGGCGTTAACGTCGTTGGTTACCCGCACAAGCACGGAGCCCGCGGGACGCTTGTCGTAGAAACGGAACGAAAGCTTCTGAATATGCTGGAATAGGTGATGGCGGAGGTCGTAGATAACCTTCTGGCCGATAATGTTCGTATACTTGATCCGATACTGGTTGGAAGCCCACTGGATAATGAAAAGAGCCACCATAATGCCTGCAACCAGATAAAGCTTGCCGTAGCTCGTTTGACCATTTTCCGGCTGAATAGCCTGGTCTATCGCCACAATGGTTAAGGCCGGAATGGTGAGCCTCGTAACCGTGCCGACGATCATGGCGACGATAACCGGAATCAGCTGGCGCGTATACGGTTTCATGTAGATGAACAAGCGACGCATCTGCGCCCAGTTAAACGGTTTTTCGATCGCGTCGTCATCCTGGTAAATAAACCGTTCCTTCTTGCCGTTCTCGCTTGCATTCTTGATTCTATCCTTCAGTTCCTTATTCGAACTGCTCATTGAACAACGCTCCTTTTCCGCTCCTGTACCGAAAAATCGAGGTTCGCTAGCGGCCGATCGGCATATTGAATATTATAGGTTTCGCGGTATGGACCGTGCTGGGCAACCAGCTCGTCATGCGTACCGCGCTGCACGATATGTCCTTTGTCCAATACGATAATTTCGTCCGCATGGCGAAGCGAGGAAATCCGGTGCGCAATGATAAACGTAGTCCGTCCGGCCATCAGCTCTTTAAAGCCGGCCTGGATCTCGTGTTCCGTCTCCATATCGACGGCGCTGGTCGCATCGTCGAGAATAAGAATGCGGGGATTGCGGATCAACGCGCGTGCGATGGCAATACGCTGCTTCTGACCGCCGGATAAGCCCATCCCTCTCTCGCCTACGATCGTTTCATAACCAAGCGGCAGCTCCATAATGAAATCATGCGCTTTCGCAAGCTTGGCTGCGCGGATAATCTGTTCGTCCGTTACATTTTTCTCCCCATAGGCAATGTTGGTGCGGATCGAAGCCGAGAACAGGAAGGTCTCCTGGAATACCGGCGCGATCTGGCTGCGCAGGCTTTGGACATCCAGATTCTGAATGTCGATGCCGTCGAGGGTAATCCGGCCCGTTTTTACGTTATAAGCCCTCATCAGAAGTTGAATAATGGTGGATTTACCCGAGCCCGTTGCCCCAAGCAAACCAACAACCTTGCCCGCCGGCGCGTCAATGCTTATGGTCGTAACCGCAGGCGTTTTGTCCGGATAATTAAACGTCACGTTCTCAAAGCGGACATGGCCTCTAACGACTTCCTTATCCACTTCAACGGCGTTTTCGATGCTTTGGACATGGACATGGGTATTCAGCAGCTCCATAATCCGTTCGCCGGAGGCTTTGGACTGGGTATAGTTATTGATATGGAAGCCGATCCCCCACATCGGACCGATGATGTACCAGATCAAGCTGAAGAAGGCAACCAGCTCGCCAAGCGTCAAGGAACCGCGGATTACCATCGTGCCGCCTGCCAAGAGCAGGATAACGACGCTTAAGTTGGCGAGAAGCTCCATCGAAGGGAAAAACTTCGCCCAGATCGAGGAAGCGCCAATCTGGTTCGACTGGTATTGCTCGTTGCGCTTCGAGAATTTATCTACTTCATGAGGCTCGCGGGCAAAGGATTTGACCGTCCGCACGCCCGTAATATTTTCCTGAACCGCCGTTGTCAGATTGCTCATCGCTTTGCGCATTTCGCGGAAGGCCGGATGAATCCGGTTCTCGAAGCGGATCGCTGTAATCGCGAGGAACGGGATCGTGACCAGCGTGATCAATGTCAGCTTCCAGTCAATCGACAGCATCATCGCTCCGCCGAACAGAATCATCAGCGCCACGTTCAGAATCTGGGCAAAGCCAAAGCCGATAAACTGGCGAATGGCTTCAAGATCGGCCGTTAGCCTGGACATCAAATCGCCGGTTTTCGCTTTATCGTAATATTGGAATGAAAGCGTTTGAAGTTTGTCGTAACAGGCGTTGCGCATGCGGAAGACTACCCGGTTGCCGAGCCTGCCTCCAAAAAATCCGTGCAAGAACTGCATGAAGCCCTTTAAGGTAACGACCCCTACGACGGAAAGAGCTAGCATCGGCACTTTGTCAAAGTCTTTCGGCTTGATAACATCGTCAATCAAGTAACGCAGCAAATTCGGGTACACCAGGCCAAGCGCGGTCGCAAACATCAAACAAATAATGGATGACAGCAAGTACCTTCGCTCAACCCAATAAAACCGTTTCAATTGCCTAAAGACGTCCAAGTAAATCCATCTCCCCGTTCTTTATTTGTAAGTATAATTATGCAATGAATATTAGCAGTAACGGCGAGACCCGCGCAAACAGTAGATAATCACGTATATTTAGCTGAAACAGCCGATTGTGGCGAATCGGGAAACATTAACGGGGTATCCTCCTAAATAATCCATAATCATCCCAGATGTGTGGCAATTCCTCCATTTTTGCACAGAAGCACACAGAGATATGTAAATGAGCCTGGGAAAGTTTTTTTAAAAAAATAAGAAGCGCCCTTCCATAAGGAAAGGACGCTTCTTCGTAGGAGTCAACAGGACAATGACCAGCTCTTGTTCCATCATCATCCCCGAGTATAATGAGGGGTATAAAGGAACGAGGAGGAGCATGCCAATGGATAAGCAAAAAGCCGTCCTGCTCGGACAATTTCTGAAATCGCGAAGGGAGAAAATGAATCCTTCCGAAGCCGGTCTTCCTTCGGGTTACGGCAAACGAAGAACGCCCGGTCTCCGCCGCGAAGAGGTCGCCCAACTTGCCCATGTCAGCACCACCTGGTATACCTGGCTCGAGCAAGGGCGGGCATCCACCCCGTCGAGACAAGTGCTGGACAGTGTCGCCCAGGCACTAAAGCTAAGCGCGAACGAGCATCTGCATATGCTTCACCTGGCGAACCTGGAGCTTCCGAATGCTGCACCAGCTATAAAACAGCTGTCTCCGGATATCGAAAAGCTTATCGATCAGCTCCCTTACCCTGCTTTCGTTGCAACTGAACGTACGGAGGTTCTGTGCTGGAACAATGCCGCTTGCCGGATCATTTTCGACTTTCCTTCGGTTTCCGCGGAAGACCGCTGCATGGCCTGGCTGACGTTCACGGATAACAACTTGCGCCATTCGATACCGGATTGGGAGGAATACGCCCAATATACGGCCGGCGTGCTTCGCGGACGCTACGAAAAAAATTTAAACGACCTTTCCTTCCGCAAGTTGATTGATCGGCTGACGGCGGCAAGTCCGGAATTTCTCGAACTATGGTCAACCCACGACATTATGGATAAGACAATCAAGACCATTCGTCTTCTTCATCCGGAGGCAGGACTGCTCACCTTCAATATCAATACCTTCTCCCATATCAACGGGGACAGCAGCACGCATTGCTGCGTGTACATGCCGAAGGAAGGAACCGGTACGCAAGAAAAAATGCTGCTGCTGCTTGACAGCTAGCGATCCGATTGCCGGGATCCCACTTCCAATACCAACTTGCCCGTAGATTTTCTATCCTCGATTTGTCTATGGGCTTCTCCGGCTTCATGAAGCGGCATAATGCCTGTTACATCTACTTTTACCTTTCCGCTCGCCACCAGGGCCAAGGCTTTCCGTGCGGATTCGGCCACCAGCTGCGGTGCCGTCATACTCAACAGCTGCAGATTAAAGCCGGATACCGTTTTACTGGTAAACCATAATTCATTGATGGATTGCTTCACGTCTTTTGCATCGCTGGCATTCCCCATCGCGACTAATCTTCCGAGTGGCTTAAGCAGTCGCATCGACGCTTCCCTCATCAATCCGCCAACCGGGTCAACCACAACGTCCACACCCTGTGCGCCCGTCCTCTCTGATACCAGCTTCTCGAAATCCTCCCGAAGATAGACCTCGTCATAACCTAAGCCTTTCGCATAATCCACTTTATCGGGACTTCCGACCGTTCCTATAACTAGTCCGGCCCCAAGCGCCTTCGCGACCTGCCCGATCGCGCTGCCTACGCCTCCCGCAGCCGCGTGGACCAGCACCGTCTCTCCATGGTGCATGCGGGACACCTGCGAAACAATCATGTACGCAGTCGTTACATTCGACGGGAAAGCTGCCGCGCTCTCCATGCTGACTTGGCTTCCCGCTTCATCAAGCGGGAATACCAGCTCTGCCGGCACTTTGACAACTTCCGCGTAACCGCCGCCGCCAACAATCGTTAAGGCTGCAACGCGTTGGCCGGGACTAAGCCCCGTTACCTTCTCCCCAACCTCCCGAATCGTACCGGAAACTTCGATGCCAGGTACGAAAGGAAGAGGCAAATTCGGCACGCCGCCTTTCCGGAACAACACCTCCGCATAGTTAACTCCGGCATAAGCAACATCTATCGTAACTTCTGCAGGTCCCGGTGCGGGAACCTCCAAACGGGTCACGGTCAATACTTTGGCATCACCAAACTGTGGAATCATCATTGCACGCATATCAAGCGCCTCCTTGTTCTTGTAAGTTCTATCCCATTATGAGAAAAACAAAGGGAGGCAGCCAGTTGGCGGTTATACAGGTACCCGGAGTAACAGGCAATAGAGAGAAAAAAACGGAAATCATGGATCATCACGATTGAAAAATGAACCGCGTGTCATTATAATAAAAATGACACACGGTTCATTTTTATTGGAAGGTTGGTATGAAGGAAATGTCTCCTAAAATTTCAAACGATCAAAAGGAACAACGCAGGCTTCAAATTCTCGAAGCCGCAAAACAAGTGTTTACGGTAAAAGGTTATGGTGCGGCAACGTTAAAGGACATTGTCATCGAGACGGGCATGAGTCGAGGGTGGATTTACTTATATTTTCAAACCAAAGAAGAGATTTTTGAAGCTTTAATGGATCATCAAGACGAGGAATACGACAAGCAGCTAGTGGAAGCTCTAGCCATGAACCCCCGCATCTGGCCAATCATCAACAATCAGATTAATCAGTTGAAAGAAGAGCTGTGTTTACCCGGAAACGAAAGCTTGCTTCCCGCCTTCTATGAATATTTCCTTACCGGCTGGAGGGACAAGGAAATAAGAGCATTGCTGCTTCAACGTTACGAAAATGGAATAAATCGTTTATCGGGCCTACTTCAGATTGGCATTGACAAAGGTGAATTTAATCCGGCAAAGCCGGTAACGGACATCGCCAGAATGATCTCCTCCTATCAGGAAGGCATCATTACCCTTACCTTTGCCGTTGGCGCTGAAATGGCGCGCACAACCGTTCAGCTTGAGGAGATGAGCCAATACTTTTATCGTTTATTAAACCCGTCCCTTGACGGATAAAACCAATAGGAGGGTGAGCCGTGATCACATTGTTTCGCAATCCCGCGTTTAACAAGCTATTTATGGCTTCTATCGCTTCTCAGCTTGGAACGGTCATCGGCAATATGGCATTCGCTTATTATCTGGTTGACAGATTCGCTTCCCGACCTTCGCTCGCCTCAACGGCTGAGCTTATGTATTCGGTCCCGACTCTCGCCGTATTCTGGATTGTCGGAGTTGTCGCCGACCGCTTCGACCGAAAGTTCATAGCGGCTTACAGTGACTGGATCCGTACTATGCTTACATTCGTCCTGCTTGTCTGCGTTCATTCCGATTGGCTCTTTCTTTGTTTCCTGGTATTGTTCCTTCGCAGCGCAATAGCCCGATTTTTCGGTCCTGCCGAGATGGGACTCGTGCAAGGATGTCTCGCGCAAGAACAATATGTTCAAGCAGCGGGATTAAACCAGATCGTTAGCGCTTTGTTCATGTTGTTTGGTTTAAGCCTTGGCGCGGCAGCCTATCACTGGCTCGGGATTGAAGGTGCCATTCTAATCGATGCGATCAGCTTTATTGTCTCAGGCCTGCTTATAGCTTGGGGACGATATCCGGAAGCTTCCCGATTTCCTAACGGGAAAAGCCGGGTGCGCGACATTAGTACTTCACTTATATGGAAAGATTTCGCGCAAGGAATTCAATATATCTATCGCGACAAACTGCTGTTGAACCTGATACACGGCTTCTTCTTTTTCGGGATCGTGAATGGCGTGTTTGCCGTTCTTCCGATTTTCGTCATGAAATATAAACTAAGTCCGGAAAATTATTTGCTTTATTCTTCCCTCATTATGATTTTTCTCGGCATCGGATTCTTGATCGGAAGCATGATTGCACCTGTCCTCATAAAAAAATCCTCAAAAACCAATGTCATGATAGCCGGTTTTTTCCTCGCCAGCCTTCTTGCGTTTACAATTGGCTCGATATCGTCAATCTACGCGTATCTTGGCCTCATTCTTCTGACCGGGGTTATTCTAGCACCGGCTAATATCGTCATCGGCGGATGGATGCCCGAGCTTGTTGCGCCGCAATTCATGGGGAAAGTCAATGCTTTGACCGATCCTGTTATGATGCTGGGCCATTCATTGGCTCTTGGCTTTGTAGCCTTGGCGTTTCCTACCTGGATCTCCATCGCCTGGCTGCATTACATCCTCGCCATCTGCATGCTTGGCGTAAGCATTTATTACTTTGTCGTGCTGCCTCCTCTAGTCAGAAATCAAGCAAAGACTACGCAAACGGCATAAACAAGCGCAACCATTCCTCCTCTTTTTGCGTTATCTTTGCAAGGGGGGAGAACATGATCCGTATTCTTATTATCCTAAGCGTTGCTTTTGCGTTTCTCGCGGGATGCAGCAAGGAGTCGCAGAAGATTCAGATGCCCGAGGATATGCCGGAGGACTTCCGATTCTCCGTCAGCTTTGGTTACGGGGAAGTCAATAAAAACGAAATCAACACGTATAACGGCACCGTTACAAAAGATCTCATCACGAAGGGGACGGCTACGGCCGCTTTGTCTTTCAGCAAGGAGGAGTTGCAGTCGATTTACGGCAAAATGAAAGACATCGGCATCCTGGACGAGAAACAGTTTCCGCAGAAGGGTAACTGTTCTCAGACGCCAAGCAGCACCGACAGCTGGAAAATTACCGTTAGCGGCGAGACGAAGACCTTGTCATGGACAAATGAGTACTGCGACATGACTATAGATGCGAAGGATTTACTCGAGCTAAGGAGTTATATCCAGCAGATTGTGGAAGAAAAAGACGCTTATAAAGCCTTGCCCGCTGCCGAAGGCGGATATGATTAAACGGGGCATCCCATAAGTCATCAACATGACAAATGGGATAGCCCCTGTTATTTGTCGATCAGCCTGCAAAAGTACAGGTTATTTAATCTTATAACTGTTTCTCCAACTTAACTAATGCAAAAGTGCAGGTAAATCACCATAATTTCGGCATTTAACGTGCAACTTGCGATATTTACCTGCACTTTCGCATGAAGATTAACTTTCTATTCCCTCATTCGCGTTTTTAACTGTAGTTTAGCATTCGAATGAGCTTAAGCGGATCCTTTCACCGTGACCTTGCAAATTTCCTATTCCGATTATTTAGTCCATTGCGAGAGCAGCAGCTGGGCTTGAGAGGTCAGATTTTTGACGGCCGCATCCGATACTTGACCTATACCGGAACGCTTCTCCAGCTGTGACAGGAATTTGCCGGCAAAATCAGCGGCTTTGTCCTTGTCTCCCTTCTCGTATTGATGCTGTGCTTGCTTCAGGGAATTGGTCAGCTGGCTGACAATTGCCCCTTTTACGCTGCCGTCCGCGATATAGCCGTCCAGCTTATTTTGCAGGCTGCTTAAGAGACCCGGAAGCGATGCGTTCGGAACCGGTACGTTGTTAAAGTTCGTGTCCGATGCAAAATAGAAACTTGTATACGAAGGCTGGTTGTATGCCGTATTCTGACGGGCAACCTCGGCTCTGTACTGCGGATCATGCATCAAAGTATACAGCTTCCGGTCGGTCAGCTCCGTACTCATATAAATCCGGATGGCGCTGCTGTCCGTTGTACGTACAAGCAGCTCCTCTCGCCAGTCGCCAAAAATATCGGCCACAAGCGAAGGATTGCCCTTCGTATAGTTGTTGGTCAAGGTTCCGGTTGCCGTAAGCAGTCTCCCCCGCTTCCAGTCATCAATGGTTGGCGTTGCGTCGATTGCGCCATTCACGATTTGCGTCGTCATATCCCCCGCCCATTTGATGCTCATATTCGTTCCCGGCGCCGTATTCCCCAGCTTCTGACCGTCAGCGCTCCAGAGACCAACTGCCCACGTTTCCAGACCGGGTCTTGCTGGATCCACATCCCCAATCATGCCGCGTCCCGTATCCTTGCCGGTATATCCGCCATACAACACTTCCCCAGTCTTTGCATCGCGCAGCGAATAACCGTATGGAGCATAAGCTCCCCCCTCATGAACCATAAAGATTTCAAGGCCCGGACGGTTCGGATCGATGTCCGTCACATGCAAAGCATCACCGTGGCCAAGTCTTGCTACCGCGCCGGGCGTTGCGCTTTGAGGAGGCATCACATCCATCGAGCTGTAGAGCAGACTGCCGTCATGGTCAATCGTTGCGGAGCCGTAAACAATCTCCTGCTTGCCGTCGCCGTCTACGTCCGCCGCGCTTAGCGAGTGCGCGCCTTGGGTAGTAAGCGTACCAAACTCCGGATCCGTGCCGTCCCGGCCATGCGGCCCGTCATTAAACGGGTTCGTCATCGGCGTCCAGCCGCTGT
This sequence comes from Paenibacillus sp. MMO-177, assembly GCF_037147795.1. NCBI lineage: Bacteria > Bacillati > Bacillota > Bacilli > Caryophanales > Paenibacillaceae > Paenibacillus > Paenibacillus sp. MMO-177. The sequence goes on from NZ_JBBCUR010000003.1 coordinate 255,532, forward strand.
CCACGTACCAGTTCTCCTTCAGATGATGGCCATCCCAACCATAAGAGACGAGAGTTGATCTTGTGTAATAACCTCTCGCAAAAACGGCATACGGATTTTGACCGTCCAGATAAGCAACTCCGGCAAGGAACCGGTCTACCCGGTTAGCCGGCTCGATCCGGCTCATCGCATAGTCGCCCCACAACAATCCGTCATCCTCCCGAGGCGTCTTGAACGGAATGGTCTCCAGCTCTTTGCCGGTCTCTCCCTCGAATACGGTTAAGTACTCCGGCCCGTCCACAATAAAGCCCTCGAATTCGCGCAGCTTGTTGTTTACGCTCCGGCTTGGCGCGTAGACGTCCATGAAATAATCCGTCAGGCTGCGCGCATCCTCAAGCGACAGCGGATAGCTGTATTTCGGCGCAATGCCGAAAGCTTCCTCCAGCGTCTTGGGCCAGCTGCCGTTCTTCACCTCTTCCCGGTCGCTCCAGCCCATAAACATGTTCACCACATGATCGTAATAGCCTTGCGCGCTGAGGCGGTAATCGTCTTCATTGCTGTAGCCGGCATCCAGATCCGATTTTGGCATGGTAATATATTTTTCCGATTCGACCTTGCCGTCTGCACCGTATTTCAGCACTTTAGTACCCGGGGCGGTCTTGAACATCATCTCCGACTTGCCGTCCCCGTCAAAATCGTAAACCAGGAATTGCGTGTAATGCGCTCCGGAACGAATGTTAACGCCAAGATCAACCCGGTACAGCAGCTTGCCTTCGAACGTATAACAATCGATATAAGTTTTGCCCGTATAGCCCCGTTGCGAGACATCCTTGGAATTGGAAGGCTCCCATTTGACGAAAAATTCGTAACGACCGTCGCCGTCTACGTCTCCCACGCTCATATCGTTGGCGGAATACGTGTAAGCCTCGCCTTTTGGCGTAACCGCATCCGCGGGCTTGTTCAGCTTCAAGTCATAATAAGCCTGCGCCCATGGCTGAACGGCAGCGCTCTGATCGGTTTCTTTCCCGCCGGTTACCGCCGACACGTAATATTTCGAAGATGATGTTCCCGACCGATCCAGATAATTGGTGCTGTCCGTAACGGTAGCAATCTTAACCCCTTCCCGGTAGACGTTAAATGCCGGTCCCTTTAAACCTTTTTCCGTGCTGCCCGTTACCTCGTAGGATAAGAGCCTCCAGCTGATAAACACGCCTTCAGAGGTTGTAGCTGCCGCAAGTCCCCGGTCCAAATATTCTAATTGCACGCGCCCTATGCCCCCTTGTTGGCTTACAGTACCTTGATCCGCAGGAGCTGCCCATGCAGAACCCGTCGTCGTAAGAGATAAGGCGAGAACGCCGGCCATCATTGTACGAATTGTTTTCCCGCTAGTTGCACGCTTTGCCATTTACTCGTTCCTCCCGAAGAAAAATAGATTTGGATGCGCTTACAAAAGCAGTTGCCAGGATTACCCTCCTTTCTTCCTATACCAGATAAATATTGGAAAATCACCCCTTCATTATAGTTGCGGTGCAAACATTTCCCATCTAAAAAACAGTGTATTTCTCCCAAAAAACCGACTTTGTGGGCGACAACTTTAACTAACCTAGCCACGATCATCCCGGTACCCTGCATCCTGAGGATCGCTTTCCGAAGATCTAGTCCGTAGGATTCATAGCGCTGGTCCACCCTTAGTCGTAAAAAAAGCCCGCAACGGCTCATAAAGCCGTTGCGGGCATAAATGCGATAAATGCAATAATCGTTTAAGCCTCAGCCGAGGATTGAAGCTCCGCAATCTGCTGATGCAGTCTTCCAAGCTGCTCGGTATCCGCTTCGTCGGACAAGGAGGTCTGCATACCTTGCACATAACGGGATAAATCGTCTGCAAGGGCAGCGCCAGTCTCTTCCGCACATTGTCTCCACAGGCCGGTATACAGGCCGGACCAGCTGTCGATATGCTCATTCATCCACGCTTGCAAGGCCGGAGAGATAGCCTCCTCCAGCTCTTTGCGGAGAGCGGCCTTCCCTTCACCCTCGAAAAATTGGCGGGGGGATTTGAAGCGGCTCCACAGCCATTTGGCATCCACGCCGGACATTTTCCATTCTACTACGGCGTCCGGGGTAGGAAGATCCTTCGCCGCATAAGCTGCGCTGCTGTAACCGGCAATCAGCGATTCCAGCTGCTCGGTCAGATTCGCGTACAGCTTCTTGAGCAGGCTGTTCACCTTGCGGTCCATCCGCAGCGTTGTCGCCTGAAGCTCCTGGGACAGCTCGGTCTGCACCTGACGCTGAAGCTCCAGCCATGCGGTCCAGATCATTTTGCGCAGATCGCGGCCGTCATCCTGCAGCGTGGAAGGGTTAAACGCGTAATTGTAAAATTCTCCGAAGCGAAGCTGAATCCGCTGCACCACGTAATACAGCAGCTCATTCAGCTCTTGAAGCATTTGCGCCGGAGGATCGTTTTCCTGGAAGGTCCGGATCGAGGCATTCGCTTCAACCTGCAGCTTGCCCAGGCGTTCGCTTTCCGCCAGTCGGGAGGCAGCATCGCCCGCGGCGCTCTTCAGCCAGCCTGCCACCGTGGAAGCGGCTCTTGCAATCTCCTGCTCTGCCGCATCAATAGCCAGCTTGCCGAGATCATTCTGCACAAAGCCAAGGAACGACTGTTCAAAGGCACCAATGCCAGACTGCGAGAGCAGCTCCATATTGCCGTCCATCTTGGCATCCAGGCCTTGCAGACTGGATACCGGGAACAAGCGCGGGTTCCGGATGCCATGCTGAAGCAGGTTGGTCTCGACGTGGCTAAGCACGCCCTCAAGCTCTTCATCATCGGCTGCCAGATCGGCTGCGTTAACCAAGAAGAACATTTTATCAAGCTCGAATTGATCCTTCACGCGTCCAAGCTGCATCAGGAACTGACGGTCCGCTTGCGAAAAGGCATGGTTATAGTAAGTAACGAACAGTACGGCGTCCGCGTTCTTGATGTAATTGAAGGCTACGCCCGTATGCCGGGCATTTACGGAGTCTGCCCCCGGCGTATCCACAAGCACGATCCCTTGGCGCGTCAGCGGGCAATCGTAATGAAGCTCGATTTCGCTGACGAAGCAGGAACGGGACTCCTCGGCAACAAACTTCTCGTATTCGTCCTGCGAGACCGAAATTTGGGTGCCAAGCAGCGCTTCATGCGCTTCCCAGCCTTTGCGGGCTGCGCGAAGGAAGCTGTAATGCGGACGTCCGCCGGCATGGATGACATCCGGGGTCAGCATATCAATGGCAAGCATAATAGCCGATGCGTTAGGCAAAGCCGATTCGGAAGCGTCCTCGCCAAGCAGCGCCAGCGAGTAGCGCAGATCTTCGATAATGGCGTCATGGGACTTCATGACGACAAGGGCCGTGCCATGCTCGTGCTCGGCCGTTGGCGGCACGAGACGGTTGATCGCTGCGGTTGTCGGGTTCGGCGACACCGGCAGCACGGGCTCGCCAAGCAGCGCGTTTGCGAGCGAGGATTTGCCCGCGCTGAAGGCTCCGAACAGCGCGATGGTGAACCGGCTGTCCCGCAGCCGGTTCGCTTTGTCGCGCATAGCGTCCGCGCTGGCGGTCAGCGGCGCGTAAGGCGCGAGCAGCGCAGCCGCGCGCGTAAGGCGCGCCGCGGCGCTATGCTGCTGCGCGAGCGCTGCGCCGCCGGCCAATGCGGCGCCTGCCTGCGGCGCCGCTGCGCGCGCGGCCATACGCGGCTGCGCTGGCGCGCCGGCGCTTGCGGCGCTGCCGCTTGCCGCTGGCGCAGCCGCGTGCGCGGCGCGTGGCGCCGGCAGCGCCGGGCGCGGCGCGCGCGGCGGCAGCGCGGCGGCAAGCTGCGCCGCATGCGCGGACGCGCGCTGCGCCAGCGCTGCGAACTGCGCGAGCGCGCCGGCCTGCTCGCCAAGCGCCGCTAGCTGCGCGGCAACCTCATCCGCTGCGGCTGTGCTCGCGGCGGCAACATGCTGCGCAAGCACGTCGATAATATCGAACGCGTGCTTGCGGTAGATGAGCTTCACTTCCGCGGCAAGCTCGCGGCTGTAGACCATCGTATATTCATTGCCGAAGGTTGCCCCGGTATTTACTTTCTCGATAAGCCAGTTCGGCTCAGGCTGCCAGGACAAGCCGGAGATCAACTCCTGCTCCATCCGGTCAGCCGGATAGCCTGCCTTCTCCGCCGCACGGCGAAGCAGATCCTTCACATGCCAATCAATGGCGGCATTCACCTGGGAAGCAAATTCCGTCCGGAACGTCTCCAGTCTCCGTTCCTGCTCAGCTGCCGTTTTCGCCCCGGCAAACAGCAGGCCCGTCTTGAAGCCGGGCTTCCGGCTTTCCAGGAAAACATGCGCTTTGTCCCGCAAGGGCGCCGGAGTAATGATCGCATTATCCAGAAGCGATTGGACGCTGCGGCGGAGCTCAACGCGCAGGCGCTCCGGCTCTTCGGCAAGCCTGTTCTTCTCGGCTTCAAGCTGAGCCATCTCCGCCTTCACCTTGGCTGCCGCTTCCTCGCCGCCAGCTTCGGCAATAAGGCGTTCACGCTCCGGTTCATCCCGCAGGTCCCACCATTTCTTGTGCTCGGCCACCAGATGATGCAGCGAAGCATCTACGCTGTAAGCCGCAAGAGGTACTCTCTCCGCAGCCAGCTGGGATAGCAAAAGCTCGAGCTGCTCCCATTCCTGATGAGGATGATCCGGCTGCCGCAACGACAAATAAACGATTCCCGCCGGCTCCAGATGCCAAGCTTGAAACGCTTCTTCCACACTCTTCCGGTACTGCTCGAACGACAATTCACGGTCACGGTGCTTATCAATCTGATTTACGATAAAGTATAAGGGCTTGCCCCAGTCCTTCAATTGCTTCGCGAACGCAAAGTTAATCTCGGATTGGACATGGTTATAATCCATGACATAAAAGACGACATCCGCCAAATGAAGAGCGGATTCGGTCGACATTCTGTGAGCGTCATCCGTGGAATCGATACCCGGAGTATCAAGAAGAACCGTATGATCGCCAAGACGATCGGTAGGATAATAAATCGAGACGGATTCAATGTTCTCTCCGTCTTTGCAATACGCGTCCAGCTGCTCGAGCGGAATATCCACGCTGACGCGTTCTCCGTTCTTTACGCTTACGACGCTTGCCTTTGCCGTCTCGCCGCCTCGGATGGCTACGACGTTTGCGCTCGTAGGAATCGGGCTGGACGGAAGCAGCTGTGCTCCGCATAATCGGTTGACCAGAGTTGATTTGCCGGCTGAAAAATGTCCGCAAAATGCAACAGTAAGCCGGCCTTCGGCCAGCTTACTGTTCAACTCCAGTACTTGCTTTGCGTGTAGACTGTCGCCGGCCGACTGCATTTCCGCAGCGGCATGGGACAGTGCCTCTGTCATGCTTCGTACTGTCGTTTCCATCATGGTCTATACAGCTTCCTCTTCCCCAGGCAGGCAGATTTCAAATACGTTGCCGTGCTGCAAAATCATAATGTTGCGCTCTTTTTCCTTCATCACAACAACTTCAGGCTTTTGGCGCATACGCTCGATGTACTGATCCGGCACATCGCCGGAGCCGCTTACGGTAACGCCTTCTACCAGAATATCCTCGTTTTCTTGCGGAGGTGCTTCGAGAACCTGCTCAAAAATATCGGAGAACAGCTCAAAATTGTTTGTATACACGGAAATGCATTTCATTAGTCATCATCCTTCATTGGCTTTTTTCGGTTTAGTTGCCTTAATTTTAGTTTTCGTTTGTCCACCCGGCTTCATGCGCTGTTTGCCTTCCTTGCACATATCCAGCAGCGGGCATATCGGACATTGCGGGTTTTGTGCTTTGCAATGATAGCGGCCGAAAAAAATGAGCCGGTGATGGGTGAGCGTCCATTCCTCGCGGGGCACAAGCTTCATCAGCTTCTTTTCAACTTCCAGCACGGTATCATCCAGCTTAGCCACGCCAAGCCGTTTCGATACCCGCTCCACATGCGTATCTACGGCGATTGCGGGAACGCCAAACGCGTTTGAGACAACAACATTGGCTGTCTTCCGCCCAACGCCGGGCAGCTCCGTCAGCTGCTCATGCCTCTCGGGAACTTCCCCTTCGTATTTATCGATTAGGATGCGGCATAGCTTTTGAATATTAGATGCCTTACTGCGGAATAGTCCGATACGGCGAATATCCTGCTCCAGCTCTTCCAGCGGCACAGCCAAATAATCCTCCGGCCGTTTGTATTTCTGAAACAGATTTACGGTTACTTTGTTCACCGTCTCATCCGTACATTGCGCCGACAGCAGGACGGCAATGGTCAGTTCGAACGGATTACTGTGATGCAATTCACAATGTGCATCCGGGAACATCTCCGCCAACGTATCCAATATATGTCGCATCTTCTGCTTCGCATTCATCGTCTCTCTCCTAATCCCAAACACTATCGTTCAAAGTGTAGCGAAATTTGTCACGAGAAGCAACCTTATTCGGCCGTAAATAAAGAAAAAACCGCCCATTTGGACGGTATTTTCACAAAATATAAGAATTTAGACCGATATCTTCTTTGAATCCGGCTAATATTTTACAGAAGCCTACGATTTTACGATTTTGAGAGCCGTATTATTGAAGGCATAAATCGTAATCGTATCCCCGTCTTTTAATGCGCTCACTTGGATGGACGCATTGTTATACAGGATTTTGGTATTCGAAGTAAGATAGGCAAAGTTGCCGTTATCCTCCGAAGTGTTTTTGTAAGTCCACAGGGTTGCGTTTGGAGCATCATACTTCCAGTAAGTACGCTTCTCGCCGATTGCTACAGTAACAATCGTCTGTTCGTTCTCGTCCTTGTAGACTTGGATGATATCTCCTGCAGCTACCGCGGAAGACGAATAAGTCGTCTGTGTGCCTTTGATCACTTTAATCCCTTTCGAGAATGAAACCGTTGACGATGTACCGTTAGGTTCGGTGACGGTCAGGCTGCTCGCCGCTACGGATGAAACCGTGCCGTATTTCATCGTAATCGTCTTCACCGACTGGATGTTGCTGCCGATGTAAGGGACATTAATGATGGTACCGCTTGTCAGAGCGCCAACCGTCAGAGCATTTCCGTTCTCGTCCGTGATCGGAACGTTAACGAGCGAAATGTCTCTTTGCGTATTATCCGCCGCTTTCACCGTAACAAGCTTTGTAGACGCGTTTGCGGACACAACCTGGTATTGCAAGGTTTTATGAACCTGAATCGTAGCTGCTTTCTCCTGGTTGGCATCCAGCAGCACGGTTACCGTATCCCCTGCCTGCAGGCTTCCGATTGTCGGTACCGAAACGCCGGGAATTTGGAGAAGCGGCGATACATAAGGAATGGATACCTTCTCGCCGGAATCGAGTTTAACGGACAATAATTTATCCGTTGTATTAACCGACACCAAGCTGCCGGTCTGCTTGTAAATAAAGCTGAGCGAAATAATGTTTTTGCCGGAATACGTAATTTTTACTTTGCGGTTCGCAACCAGATAAGATCTGGCCTGGCTTACCGTGATGGACGATCCGCTGTAATCAATCTTGGTGGAATCCGTCAGGAACAAGGCATTTGCGTTTGAAGTCGCAGGATCGTATACCGTAAGCAGCTTGTTGTCGCCGCTGTAATTGACAACCGTGGCGGACTCAATCGTCGAGACGTTCCGGTTTACCACTTCAATGCGCGTCACTTGCTGATTATCATTCAGTGTAAGCTTGATATTATCAACGTCTTTGAGCAAGTCGCTAACCGTAGGCGAATCGATGCCGTTGATCACGACAGCCACGTTATCGGCCAGGAACTTGGATTGCAGAGTGCCGTCTACCAGATAATTGATCAGGCCGCTGCCTGCGGAATAAAATTGTCCGTTTACGGTGTTAGCGCCTGTCTGAACTTCTGCCGTTATGGATACGACCTGAGGAGCCGTACGGAAAGTATCCTGTACGATGGTCAGATTGGTATCCCGCTTCAAGTCGGAAATTTGTAGCGTTTTGCCGGTACTGTCTTTTACGGTAACCGCGCTGCTATAAGTGAACTTCACAGGCTCATCGTTCACCCAAGCATAGAAGTAACGGTCCGTTGTATTAATGCGGTCCAGCTTGGCGATTGTCGTTTTGACATGCTGCTCCGTGCCTTGCGTTTCCACATACAGCGCTTTGCCGGAATTGCCAATCAACGTAACGTCCGTGTACGGCTTAATATCCCCCGCCGCAATGGCGTTATCGCTATCTGCCGCATAGAACAAAGTATTGGAGTCCAGCGTGTAGGTCGTTTCTTTTCCTTCGCTGTACAGCGTGATCGATGCAGCCGTTTGAGCGGTAACGATGCCGCTTACTTGTCCGGCATAAGGCACCTTGTATTGCTTCTCTGCCCGGCTGAACAAGGTCGCAAGGCTCGCCCGGTTAACCGGAGCTTTCGGGTCGAACTTCGTTGCGGACACGCCTTTTACCAGATCAAGCGATACGGCCGCATTGACGTAACCCAAATATTTGGCCGTAATCTGATTGCCGTCGGCAAACGTTGAAGCGGTCTTGCTTAAATCATCCGCCAAAGCCTTCTTATCTATGGCTCTCACCATCAGCTTGGTTACCCATTCGCGAGTCGCTGGAGTCGTTCCCCATGCCGCCTTAGGGTTAGCAGCCGCGTTGGCGTACTCATCGTTCTGGTCCAGCAAGCCATGCTTGAAAGCTACGATAATATATGGCTTTGCATAAGTGCTCACCTTGAAGGAATCCGGGTATGCAACAATATCATCCGGTTTCACTTCTCCCTCCAGCCCGGCGAATCGAAGCGCCATGACAACGGCTTCTTCTTGGGTTACGCTTTTCAGAGGACGAAATTCCGTCGTGTTGCTGGATGTTTTATAACCGTTGATTATTCCTTGAAGAGCCAGCTTCGAAACATGCTTCTGCGCCCAAGCAGGAATAGTGTCGACAAACATGCTGTTCGACACAGCCGCAAAGGCAGATGGAGCCGGAACGGCAATGGAGGTGCCACCGGCAAGCAAGGAGAACGCTAAAGCGCCGGCAATAAGTTTGGAACGGGATGAATGCATTGGCATGGTTGGATAATCCTCCTCAATTCATTTTCTAGGGATGACGAACCGTTGGATGATCGAGATCAAAGTGACCCATCAGGCTCTCCAGCGCTTTGCCATCTACCAGAAGATCGTAAGACTGCACAAAATCGAACTGGAACAACGTCTTGCCCAGGGTATCAAGCAGCATTCCCTCTCCGGGTGCCCCAAGACGGGCGGTATCGGGCAGCTCAATATCGATCGTTACCGCATGATCCTTAAGCGTCACGGATTTGATTGGAATAGGCTTCCACAAATTTACCGTGCCTTCGGGACCGTCTTGCTGCAAGGCAGCCAATGCCTGCTTGATCAGGTCTTCATTCGAGCTCGATTTCATTGGAACATCCTTTGAAACCATCTTGTCTAGCTCTGTATCCGAATAATAGATTTTAACCGAGGTTTCTTGTTCTGCCTGTACGGTCGGTTCTACTGATGGATCGGGAGTCGCCGCAGGCTCCGTTGTTGCAGACGCTTCTACCGTAGGGCTTGGCGAAGGTGCATTGCCGCTTACCTCATTCCCGGACTGCCCGAGTGGTTTATTTGTATTTCCGCATGCCGCTGCAGTAAGAATGATGACAAATAACATTAGGATGAATGCCGGTTTGCGCACGATCGAATTCCTCGCTTTCTCTAGGTGAAACAGCTTTCGCCGTAATAAGACGGCAAGCGTGTTTCATTCCGGTGAATTCTAAGCCCTTTTTTAAGACAAAAGAATAACTTCTTAGAATTTAGGAAAGTTTCAGGTACTCCTTAATTCCCGCTACGATTTCTGCGGCCATTTTGTTTTGCGCTGCATCGTTATACAAGATATCGGAGTCGCCTTTATTGGATAAAAATCCGGTCTCGAGCAAAATGGCAGGCATCGTTGTTTCTCTCGTCACATGCAAGTTTCCGTATTTAACTCCGCGGTCCTTAAGACCGGTACCTTTAACAAGATGCTTGTGAATCACATTGGCAAGAGCCTTGCTGTTGTCACGTGTGTAGTAGGTTTCCGTACCCGACACACTAGAATTAGGGTTACTGTTTGCATGAAAGGAAATAAAAATATCCGCTTTGTTGTTCTTGGCGAACGTTACCCGGTCTGCAAGCGTTACGAATTTATCCTCTGGTCTGCTGAGCAGCGGCTTAATATTTTTTTCTTTGTCCAGCAAAGCTTTTACCTTAAGCGACAAAATAAGATTGGCTTCCTTCTCCCAGCGTCCGTTGATGCTTTGCGCGCCTGGATCGGTTCCGCCATGTCCGGCATCAATAACTACGTTATAGACTTTCGTGCCCGGATCGGTTGTAACCGGCGGAGGAGTCGGATCAACCGGGGTTGTTGTCGCCGGATCCGTGAGACCAATGGTTATTACCCCGGCCCCGTTATCCTGGACCACAGCATCAGCGTCTTTGTCCGTATTCAAATCGAGCACTAGTCTAGCAGTAGCCGGATTCGTAGAAAATACAGAATAACGGAACATGGAGATATACGGATTATCCGCGACGGGAATCCGTGTTTCCGCTCCCATGAATTGCGACGACATATTGTCCGAATAAGTGGTATTCGGGAAATCAATGACGATGCGCTTTGGACTGTCGAGCTTGAACGGTTTATTTGCCGTTACTTTACCATCGTAACCGATGATAATGCCGAAGCTGCTGTCGTATTGAACGGAAGTGATCGAACCCGTTTGGCCGGGATCCGGCGTAGTCGAAGGCTCTTCAGGATCCGCTGCTTTGTACAAATAGACGGACTGCGACGCTTGATCCCATTTCACCGTTAATCCTAGCTGTTCGCTTACGAAACGGATAGGAATCAGGGTTGTTCTGCCCTTCTGCAGCTTGGCAGACATGTCCATTTGCACCTTGTTGTTGTTGACGAGTGCGATGTTGTTGTCAATGGTAAGTACAATTTCGTTCTGATCGTTATGTATGGTGACTGTCTTTGTGGCTGCCGCCCAATTCACCTTATAGCCCATGTTCTCGGACACGACCCTGATCGGAACAAGCGTAAAATTGTTCACGATCTGCGGATCATCTAAAGGCTTAAGCAATTGGTCGTTCAGATAAAGCTTCGGGACAACTGGCGTTGTTGCAGCTTGTCCCACTCCGGTGAACAAAGTAAACAGAACCGCCATAAACAACAAAATAGGTACAAACTTCTTCTTCATTTTCCACCTCGATGACTGAAATTGCCTGCATCGAATGTGAGATCATTCGACTTTGCTAGACGAATTAATAGACGCATTTTGTCAGAAAAAGTTGCGTGCAGAGGAAAAAAGAGGACAACTCTTCTTTATCCGAAGAGCTGCCCTCTTTTCAATGCTATCTATTAACCCAGATAGGCAGGACGCTTTTGCTCGTAAGCTGTAATTTTGTCTTCATGCTGCAATGTCAGGCCGATATCGTCCAGACCGAGAAGCAGGAACTGGCGGCGGTGTTCGTCAAGATCGAAGGAAAGATCAAGACCGTATTCGTCAGTCAGCTTTTTGTTCTCGAGATCAACCGACAGCTTGTAGCCGTCATGCTTGGCCGTGCGTTGGAACAGGTCTTCGACTTGCTCTTCGCTGAGCTTGATCGGCAGAATGCCGTTCTTGAAGCAGTTGTTGTAGAAAATGTCCGCATACGAAGGTGCGATAACGACTTTGAAGCCGTAGTCCAGAATCGCCCAAGGAGCATGCTCGCGGGAGGAGCCGCAGCCAAAGTTCGCGCGGGAGATCAGAATCGAAGCGCCTTGATAGCGCGGTTTGTTTGGTTCGAAATCAGCGTTTACCTCGCCGTTTTCGTGGAAGCGCCATTCGAAGAACAGGAATTGGCCAAAGCCGCTGCGCTCGATGCGTTTCAGGAATTGTTTAGGAATGATAGCGTCCGTGTCGACATTCACGCGGTCGACCGGGGCAACGATGCCCGTAAGTTGTTTAAAAGCTTCCATGTCGGTAATACCCCTCTCTCACACGTTCAATTAGTTCAACACTTCGGATTTGATATTCCAGTCGCGTACGTCAGTGAAGCGACCTTTGATTGCAGCTGCCGCAGCCATTGCCGGCGATACGAGATGCGTACGTCCGCCGCGGCCTTGACGGCCTTCGAAGTTACGGTTGGAAGTCGATGCGCAGCGTTGGCCCGGCTGCAATACGTCAGGGTTCATCGCAAGGCACATCGAGCAGCCTGCTTCGCGCCATTCAAAACCGGCTTCGGTAAATACTTTGTCGAGGCCTTCTTTTTCGGCTTGCAGCTTAACGCGTCCGGAACCCGGAACGACGATAGCCGTTACCTTGTCGCTTACTTTGTAGCCGCGTGCGATTTCAGCCGCAGCGCGAAGGTCTTCGATACGGCCGTTTGTGCAGGAACCGATAAAGACATAGTCGATTTCGATTTCGGACATTGGCGTACCCGGTTTCAGGTCCATATACTCAAGCGCTTTTTCCGCTGCTTTGCGCTCATTTTCGGTTGGCAGATCTTTCGGGAACGGTACGGAAGAAGTGATGTCTGTACCCATGCCCGGGCTAGTGCCCCAAGTTACTTGAGGAATGAGGGAGTCAACGTCGAATTCAACCACTGTATCGTAAGTTGCGCCTTCGTCTGTAGTGAGCTGCTTCCAGTCTTCGACGGCTTCGTCGTAGTTGGCAGGAGCATACTCGCGGCCTCTCAGATAATCGAACGTTGTTTGGTCCGGCGCGATCAGACCGGCGCGCGCGCCGCCTTCGATCGACATGTTGCAGACCGTCATACGCTCTTCCATTGTCAGGGAGCGGATAGCTTCGCCTGTGTACTCGATAACATAGCCGGTAGCGAAGTCTGTGCCGTATTTCGCGATAACGCCGAGGATCAAGTCCTTCGCGGTTACGCCAGGTTTGCGGGAACCGTTGAAGCGAACTTCCATTGTTTTAGGCTTTGCTTGCTGCAAGCATTGCGTAGCCATAACGTGCTCAACCTCGGAAGTACCGATACCGAACGCAAGAGCGCCAAACGCGCCGTGCGTCGAAGTGTGGCTGTCGCCGCAGACGATCGTTTTGCCCGGGTAAGTCAGGCCGATCTCAGGACCCATAACGTGCACGACGCCTTGGTCGAGGTTGTTCAGGTCGAACAATTTTACGCCGAAGTCCGCGCAGTTTTGCGTCAGCGTATCGATCTGTTGTTTGGAGATCGGGTCTTTAATATTGAAGCGGTCCTTAGTAGGAACGTTGTGGTCCATTGTCGCGAAAGTCAGGTCAGGACGGCGAACTTTGCGGTTCGACAAGCGGAGTCCTTCGAATGCTTGCGGCGAAGTTACCTCGTGCACCAGATGAAGGTCGATGTAAATGATGCTTGGTTTGCCTTCTTCTTGATAAATGACGTGCTTATCCCAGATTTTCTCAAACAGTGTTCTTTTCGTCATTATGTTCACCCCATCGTTCAAGCGAATAATCGCTTTGCTCTATTAGATGTTACTAGCATAGCATCTCCTGCTTGATTCAACAAAGATATAATATCTATAATGATTATAGGCAATAACTATAAAAGATCGATAACTTTTCTCATTTAGACTATAAGGGGAATGCTCAAATGGAACTTAGACAACTTCAATACGTCATTCAAATCGCAATAGAGAAAAATTTCTCTCGCGCTGCCGAGAAGCTGCATATCGCGCAGCCTTCGCTCAGCCAGCAGCTGTCCAAGCTGGAGCAGGAGCTGGGCGTGCTGCTATTCCGCCGCACGACGAATTCGGTTGAGCTGACGCAGGCGGGCCAGGTATTCGTGGAGAAATCACAGACGATTCTGGACGCCATCGAACAATTAAAGCAAGAGATGGACGATATGGCCCAAATGAAGCGAGGCCGTCTCGTCGTAGGAACGCTGCCTATTACGGGATCGCACATTCTGCCTATTGTTCTACCGGTATTCGGCGAGCTGTATCCGCAGATCGAGGTTATATTAGTGGAAGACACAACCGTCAAGCTGGAGCAGCTTACGGCTAACGGGGGAACGGATATCAGCCTTCTCACCCTCCCTCTCGTCGATCAGACGCTTGAGTGGGAGCCGCTTATGGAGGAAGAGATTTGTCTGGCCGTTCCGCCCACCCACCGTCTTGCCGGACGCACCGACGAGATTTCAATCGGCGAGCTGCGGGACGAGCCTTTTGTCGGCCTGAAGAAAGGCCAGGGCTTCCGCCAGATTCTCGTCAACCTGTGTCAGCAAGCCGGCTTTACGCCGAATATCGTGTTCGAAAGCAGCAACATTGAAACGGTACAGTCTCTCATTGCAGGCGGGATGGGCATCACCTTTGTTCCCAAAATGCTGACGCGTGCCGCGGGCGGCGAGTTTGTACCCGTATACCTTGCTCTTGAAGGCCGTCCGTCGCGTACTCTGATCATCGCCAGCCGCAAAGGACGGTATTTGTCCAAAGCGGCCGTGGCGTTTATTGAAACGATGAATAAAACGATAAGCCAGTACAAATAGTTCCTTAATATAAAGAAGGTCTGCGATCCTCGAATACCGGAATTTTCCCGCGTACGGCATCGACGAGAGACAAATCGATCTCGGCGTAAAGAATGGTCTCCTCTTCCCCGGCTTCGGCGATTGTCTCGCCCCAAGGATCAAGAACCATCGAATGGCCGAAGAAATGCGTCTCTCCGCTAATGCCTACGCGGTTACAGGCAATCACAAACATTTGGTTTTCGATTGCGCGGGCCGTCAGTAGGGTACGCCAGTGATGCAGCCTTGGATGCGGCCATTCAGCCGGGACAAAGAGCAGCTTCGCTCCATCCAGCGCAAGCTTTCTGGCCAGCTCCGGGAACCGGATGTCATAGCAGATCATCATGCCCGCTCCCGCGCCATCAATCTTCAGCTTGCCAAGCTTATCCCCCGCTGTCAGGTATTTCTCTTCGTCCATCAGGCGGAACAAATGAATTTTGGAGTAATCCCCGATCTGGTTTCCTTCACGGTCAAAAGCGAAAATCGTATTGTACACGCCGTCTTCGCGGCCTTCCGCGATCGAACCGGCAATGATATGAATGCCGTGCTTGCGGCTGAAATCCGATAAGTAAGCTTTTGTGCGTTCGCCATTCGGGTCCGCAATCGTCGTAATTTCGGTTAAAGCATAGCCCGTATTCCACATCTCCGGAAACACAATGACATCCGGTTTGTTAGGCTGGGAAACCGCCTCCTCGAGCATGCCGGACAGCTTGGCGAAATTCGCCTCCGGCTGTCCTACCTCTATATTCATTTGCAAAAGCGCAATACGCAATGGCTGTGTCATAGGTCTTATTCCCTTCATCGATTACTTTTCCCTAATGATACCTTCTCATGGTTCTGTGTCAAGATGGACAGATTAATGGAGAAGAGTTATTCATTCCCGGACAAGGAGAGAAACAAAATGCGCCAGAAACGATTAGCAGCCCTGCTGCTCGCCTTATGCTTCATGCTTACGTTCGCGTCGGCCTCCGCTTTTGCGGCAGCACCGGACGATCAGCCTTTTAAGCCTGTTCAGGTATTTGACGTAAAAGCCGGAAAAGTCGTGCTTACAACGCCAAACGATAAAGAATACCAGGAGTTTGCGAACAAATGGATTTCATCCATTACCGGTATGGCCCCGCAGCTTACGAATGACGACAGCTGCAATTACGTTTACCGCGTGCCGCTTGAGAAGCCTGTGACGATTTCCGTGAACGGCACGAAGCTGCTGGCTGACGATGTGTTCTTATTTTATTGCGACGGCAAGCCTCCGCTTCTTCTCGTATTCGACGAACAACGCAGACCTTACCTTCTGCTCTTCAAAGAGGACATCAAACCGTTTATTAAGAAGATCGGGATTCCCGCACGTTGACAACAATCTAAAGCCCGCTCCATGCCGACTAATTTACTCGACATAAGTGGTTTTGACATGCTACATTAAAGCTAATGTCGTTCAGGCGATTAGAGAGCATTTATGGTGGAGCGTGAGCAAATGGAAACTCAAGTGAGCAAGCATGCAATAAAACCGGCAGACCGCATGACGGCGCTGCCAACGCAGTTTTTCGCCAAGCTTGTCGGCAAGGCGAATGCCCAAGCGGCCAAAGGCCGGGATGTCATCAATCTGGGGCAAGGCAATCCGGACCAGCCTACCCCTCCCCATATCGTAGCTAAGATGCAGGAGGCATCGGCGAATCCGATGTACCACCGTTATCCGCCTTTCAGCGGCTATTCGTTCCTGAAGGAAGCGGTAGCCGCGCGCTATAAAGAAGATTATGGCGTTGAGGTTGACCCTGCAACCGAAGTTGCCATCTTGTTCGGAGGAAAAACAGGCCTCGTTGAAATCAGCCAGTGCCTGCTTAATCCCGGCGACGTATGTCTTGTTCCGGATCCGGGTTATCCGGACTACTGGTCGGGCGTTGCGCTTTCCGGCGCGGAGATGAGCTTTATGCCGCTGACGGCGGATAACCGCTTCCTTCCTGATTATAACGCTATTGATCCGGAAGCTTTGAAACGCGCCAAGCTGATGTTCATCAATTACCCGAACAATCCGACAGGCGCCGTTGCGGATTCCGCTTTTTATGAGGAAACGGTTGTCTTTGCCCGCCGTACGGGAGTCGTGGTTGCAAGCGACTTTGCATACGGCGCCATTGGCTTTGACGGCAAAAAGCCGGTCAGCTTCCTTCAAACGCCCGGTGCCAAAGAAGTTGGCGTAGAATTCTATACGCTCTCCAAAACGTATAACATGGCCGGCTGGCGGGTTGGCTTTGCCATCGGCAATGCCCAAATCGTATCCCTGATCAATCTGATCCAGGACCATTACTACTGCAGCCTGTTTGGCGGCATTCAGGAAGCGGCAGCGCTTGCCCTGACGGGTCCGCAGGATTGCGTAACCGAGCTTACCGCCCGTTACGAGAGCCGCCGCGAAGCGGTATTCGGCGCACTTGCGAAAATCGGCTGGAAAGCGGATCGTCCCGGCGGTTCGTTCTTCTGCTGGCTCCCGGTGCCCAAGGGGTATACGTCGGAATCCTTCGCAGATCTTGTCCTTGAGCAAGCCGACGTCGTTGTTGCGCCGGGCAACGGTTTTGGCACGCATGGCGAAGGCTATGTCCGCCTAGGTCTCTTGACTAGCGAGGAACGGCTGGTAGAAGCCATCGAGCGGATTGGCAAGCTTGGCATCTTTTAACCTGACGGCAGACCGGCTAATCCCGGTCTGCCGACTGTTTTTATGGCGGTTGCCTTGCTTTACAGTAAGGAATGATCATGATATGCTAACATTAACTGAACACGTAACGTGATGACGGGACTAGTAAGCTAGAGTGGCCGTGCCCAGAGAGCAAATTCATCGCTGCAAGATTTGCCTCGGTTCCTTGCTGAATCCAACCCCCGAGCGGCCGGCGAGAGCCGGACAGCGCCTCCTGTTATGAGGCTTGAGATGGACCTGAATGTGTATTTGCCATTTGGTCAACAAAGGTGGTACCGCGGAAGCTATAGACTTTCGTCCTTTATGGACGGAGGTCTTTTTATTTTTGTCAGGAAATGGGATGAGAAGATGTCGGAGAGAATTGTTGTCAAAATCGGTAGCAGCTCCTTAACTTCGGAAGAAGGCGGCCTAAACCGTGAACGTATCACCTATTTTGCTTCTGAACTCGCGGCTTTGCACAAGCAAGGCTGCCCTCTTATTCTGGTAACCTCCGGCGCGGTGGCTGCGGGCTTCCGCCAGATCGGTTACGCGGCACGGCCAAAAGCGGTCCATGAGAAGCAGGCCGCTGCCGCGGTTGGCCAGGCGCTGCTCATGCAGGCATATCAGGAAGCTTTCGGAGAGTTTGGCATCGGAGTTGCACAAATCCTGCTGACTCGGGCAGACTTCTCCAACCGCAAACGGATCCAGAATGCGCTCAAGACGATTGAGGAATTGCTTCGCCTTCGCATCATACCTATTATTAATGAAAACGATACGGTAGCTACCGACGAGCTTGAGCTCAAGTTCGGAGATAACGATAAGCTGTCCGCGCTGGTTGCGGCGATGACCAAAGCAAGCAGTCTGATCATGATTACCGATATGGACGGCCTATATACGGAGGATCCGCGAAAAAATCCGGAAGCCGTCAAGATCGAGCGGGTTGATCAAATTTCGGAAGAGATTATGCAGCTGGCAGGCGGAGCAGGCTCTGCGGTCGGAACCGGCGGTATGCGTTCCAAAATCGAAGCAGCGCGTATCTCCATGCGCGGCGGCGTCAGAGCTTTTATCGGAAAAGTTCAACAGCCTGGCGATCTGCAATTAGCGGTAGACGGCACGGGCAAAGGCACTTATTTCGATACCCGGTTACATAGCCTGCCAATGAAGAAGCAATGGCTGGGCTTCCACTCCAACCCCCACGGCCGCATTGTTGTCGACGACGGCGCCGAGCATGCCTTGCTTGTACGCGGAAAAAGCCTGCTGCCGGCCGGCATCCGCGAAATCCAAGGCGATTTTCATTCGGGGGATGTTGTAGAGGTAACAAATCTGACGGGCGATACGATCGGCCGCGGTGTCGTGAACTATGAAGCTTGGCAGATTCAAGCCGTAGCCGGTCTCAGCACGGAAGAAGTCAAGCGCCGGGTGGATGTTAACAGAATCGAGGTCATTCACCGCGACGAGTGGGTTTCCCTGCGATAGAGTATGTAGCAATTCATTAAGTTTATGCTTTCGAAGCATGAATTGCTTCGCAATTCATTTTAGGAGGAATCGAGATGGTTAGTGAAGTTAGACAAAAAGCAACGCTTGCTCAGGCCGCCGCCAGCATCATGAACAAAATGACGACCGAGCAGAAAAATACCGCTCTTGCCGCAATGGCGAATGCCCTGATCGAGAATCAGGCATCTATTATCGAAGCCAATAAAAAAGATCTGGAACGCGGCAGCGAGAATGGCACAAGCCCTTCCCTGCTGGACCGCCTCGCTTTGAACGAAGCCCGCGTTGCGGACATTGCGGAAGGTCTTCGTCAAGTTGTGGAGCTTCCGGACCCTGTAGGCGAGCTTCTTGAGCAATTCGACCGTCCTAACGGTCTCCGCGTGGAGAAAACTCGCGTGCCGCTTGGCGTTATCGGCATGATTTACGAAGCGCGTCCCAACGTTACCGTTGACGCCGTTGGCCTTTGCCTCAAAACCGGCAACTGCGTTGTGCTGCGCGGCGGCTCCGCTGCCCTGGACTCTAACCGCCGGATCGTGGAGGTGCTGCGGAAAGCTCTGGCTTCGACCGCTTTGCCTAAGGATGCGATTCAGCTTATTGAAGATTCCGACCGTGCGTCCGTCAACGAAATGCTTAAGTTAAACGGACTGCTGGATGTGGTTATCCCGCGCGGCGGCGCGGCACTGATCCGCAATGTAGTCGAAAACGCAACCGTGCCTGTTATCGAGACAGGCGCCGGCATCTGCCATACCTTCGTGGACGAAAGCGCGGATTACGGCATGGCGGAACAGATCGCCTTCAATGCGAAGGTGCAGCGCCCTTCCGTCTGCAATTCGATGGAAACCCTGATTCTGCACGAAGCATTTGCTGACAAACATCTTGAGCAAATCACCGGCCGCTTCCTTGCAGCCAATGTCGAGCTGCGCGGCGATAAACAAACGGCGGAACGCATTGCGCAGGCCAAACTTGCGACCGAACAGGATTTTGCAACGGAATATAACGATTACGTTTTAAATATTCGTATTGTAGCAAACTTAGATGAGGCACTTGAGCATATCCGCCAGTACAGCACAAAGCATTCGGAATGCATCGTAACGGAAAATGCCGGACATGCCGAGCGTTTCCTTAACGAGGTTGACGCGGCAGCGGTTTACCATAACGCTTCCACGCGCTTCACGGACGGCTTCGAATTCGGCTTCGGAGCGGAAATCGGCATCAGCACGCAAAAGCTTCACGCGCGCGGACCTATGGGTCTGCCGGCTCTTACGTCAACAAAATTCCGGGTTTACGGCAACGGCCAAATCCGCGGTTAAGATAGAGTTTGGAGGGTAAACGATATGTTATCAATGGAACAAACAAACGCAGGCGTTAATATCGAAGCTTTGAGAATCAGCTTCTACGGCGCAGGCTCGATGGCGGAAGCCATCGTACGCGGACTTATTAATCAAAGGCTGACTAAGCCGGAGCAAATCTCGATGCTGAACCGTCAGAACGCGGACCGTTTAAATGAGCTGAGCGAGAAATACGGCGTTCAGACGGTATTAAACGGCTCTACGAACGAGCAGTTTATTCAGGACGCGGATATTGTTTTCCTGGCAATGAAGCCTAAGGACGCAGTCAGCGCGATTTCGACCATCAAGCATCTTCTCTCGGAGAAGCAGCTGATTGTCTCGGTTATTGCCGGTCTGTCGATCTCTTCTATCGAACGCGTGCTGGGAAGGTCCGCCGCGATCGTGCGGACGATGCCCAATACTTCGAGCACCATCGGTCTTGGCGTAACGGGAATCAGCTACTCGGGCAGCGTGACCGAAGAGCAGCGAAAGCTTGCGGAAACGATGTTCGCTTCGATCGGCATTAATGCGGTTGTTGAGGAGTCGCTGCAGGATTCGATCGTGGGTGTGTCGGGCAGCGGCCCGGCTTATGTCTATTTCTTCATGGAAGCGATGATGGAAGCCGCGGAGAAGCTTGGCCTCCCTGCTGACCAAGCGAAGGAGCTGATCGTTCAGACCGTGCTTGGCGCTGCCGAGATGGTCAGAACAACCGGCGAGGAGCCGGCTGAGCTCCGCCGTAAGGTGACTTCCCCTAACGGTACGACCCAGGCTGCAATCGAATCGATGGCAGCTAGCGGATTAACGGAAGCCGTCGTTCGCGGCATGCTGCGTTCGGCCGAGCGCGCCGGCGAAATCGGAGCGGATATTGAAAGGAGCACGTTGTCCTAATGAATCAGATGTGTGTTGCGACTTACCGCTGCTTTGACGAAAAAGCGGATTTTGATAAAAAAGCGCTGTCCATCGCTGTTGGCTTAACGGTTGGCAGCTGGACGGAGCTCCCTGAAGCGCGCAAAGCCGAGATGGAGAAGCATCTTGGCAAAGTATTGTCCGTTGACGTGCATGAAGAGGCGGGCAGAGAACGTTATGCCGATATCCGGATCGCATATCCGGATATCAACTTCAGCCGGGATATCCCTGCCCTGCTCGTGACGATTTTCGGCAAGCTGTCCATGGACGGCAAAATCAAGCTGATTGATCTGGATGTCTCGGAGCAATTCCAATCGGCCTTCCCTGGTCCTAAGTACGGCCTGGAAGGAGTACGTCAGCTTCTTGGCGTTCACGACCGCCCGCTTCTGATGAGTATTTTCAAATCGGTTGTCGGCCATGATCTTCCGAACCTGCAAGAGCAGTTCTACAAGCAGGCGCTTGGCGGCGTTGACCTGATCAAGGATGACGAGATTCTGTTCGAGAACCCGCTTACTCCGCTGGAGAAGCGCGTGGAAGTATGCATGGAGGCTGCCCGCAAAGCCCAGCAGGAAACCGGTCAAAAGCTGCTTTACGCGGTTAACCTGACAGGTCCAACCTCGCAGCTGGCAAGCCAGGCGAGAAAAGCTATCGCAGCGGGTGCCAACGCATTGCTGTTCAACGTATTGTCTTACGGCTATGACGTGCTGCATGAGCTTAGCAAAGATCCGGAGATTAACGTGCCAATCGCGGCTCATCCGGCAATGGCAGGCGCCTTTTATCCATCGCCGCATTACGGAATCAGCGCAGCCGTGCTGCTTGGCAAGCTGATGCGTCTGGCTGGCGCGGATCTGGTACTGTTCCCTTCCCCTTACGGTTCGGTTGTCATGCCGAAGGAAGAGAACCTGGCCGTAAAAGACGCGCTTCTTGCGCCTTCCGATACGCTCCGGACGAGCTTCCCCGTCCCATCGGCCGGCATCCATCCCGGACTTGTCCCTCTTATTTTGCGCGATTTTGGCACGGACGTGGTCGTGAATGCCGGCGGCGGCATCCACGGCCATCCAATGGGCACTGCGGCTGGCGGCAAAGCATTCCGCAGCGCGATTACGGCAGCAATGAACGGCGTACCGCTTCGGGAAGCAGCGGCGCAGCCGGGTAACGAACCGCTTCAGGCGGCTATTGACGCATGGGGGATCAAGGAATGACTACAGCCAAGAAACGCATCATTTTCTGCGACTTTGACGGAACCATCACCGTTAACGATAACATTGTAGCTATCATCAAGCATTTCAACCCGCCGGGATGGGAAGACATTGCGAATGCGGTTCTGTCCCAGAAAATTTCGATCCGCGACGGCGTTGGCCGGATGTTCCGCCTCCTCCCGACTTCCATTCGGAAGGAAGTTGTAGAGTATGGCATTAACAACGTGCAAATCCGTGACGGCTTTGCCGAACTGCTCCAATACTGCAAGGACGAGCAGATCGAGTTCTACGTGACAAGCGGCGGCATCGATTTCTTTGTGTATCCGGTGCTTGCCCGCTTTGGCATTCCAGAGGATCATATTTACTGCAACGGCAGCGACTTCAGCGGCGAGCAGATCGAAATTACATGGCCGCATCCATGCGATGAGCATTGCACCAATGACTGCGGCATGTGCAAAACAACGATTATGCGCCGTTTCCCGGCAAGCGAATACGAGCGGATTATTATCGGCGACAGCGTAACCGACTTTGAAGGCGCCAAGCTGGCCGATACGGTCTTCTCCCGCCATCATCTGACGGATAAATGCAAGGAGCTTGGTCTCCCGCATTCCGAATTTACTACCTTCCATGACATTGTGCATGAGCTGAAGAAAGAAAGGATCGTTTAACATGGCTTTTACCGATATTAAGCTGGAACAAAAGCAGCAGGCGCTCGCCGAGCTGCGCAGCGTTAAAGAGCTGTTCGCCTCCCGCGGCTGGTTTGCCGGAACAAGCGGCAATCTCTCGGTTCGCGTAGGGGATTTCAACCCGGATGAATTCTACTTCGCCATTACGGCAAGCGGTAAGGACAAAACGGTACATACGCCGGAGGATTACCTGTTTGTCGACAAGGACGGGAAAGCTTGCGAAGCGACTAACCTGAAGCCTTCCGCCGAAACGCTTATTCACAACGAAATCTACCGTTTAACGGGTGCAGGCGCTATTTTCCACGTTCACTCCGTTTACAGCGCCGTTTTGTCCGAATGGTTCTGGGAGCGCAGAGCGGTCCCCGTAGACGGGGTAGAGCTGATCAAGGGCCTGAACATCTGGGATGAGGAAGCGCATATCGACATTCCGATCGTTTCCAACTTCGCTGAGATTCCTCGTATCGTACCGGAAGTAACGGAGCGGCTAGACAAGCGGATACCGGGCATTATTCTCCGCAAGCACGGCATTTACGCATGGGGTGCGAACGCCTTCGAAGCGAAGCGCCATATCGAAGCGTTTGAGTTCCTGTTCGAGTACGTGTACCGCTGGGAAATGCTGAACGGCCGCAAATGAAGCAAAAAAGCTGGTCAACTCGTTGGTAGCGAGATTGGCCAGCTTTTTTATTACCGATATAGAATTAATAGATTCCGGTTTTTATTCTTATACGCTTTCTTCGACTGCGGCCAGTAATTCTTCCATCTTGAACAAGGAGCGGACTTCGAATTCCGCCTCTTCGAGGTTGGCTCTGCCAGCCTTTTCATTCTCGATGACGCAAAGCACCTCTTTCAGCTCCGCATCGTGGTTCAGCAGGTCTGCTGCGCTTAAGAGCACCTGTCCGCCCGTCGTGATGACATCCTCGATAATGCAGACCTTCTTGCCCGTTATATCGATCCCTTCCGCCAATTTGCTTGTTCCGTAATCCTTCGCTCTCTTGCGGACGAAGACAACCGGAATGCCTGTTCTGAGGGAAAGTGCGGTCGCAATCGGAATACCGCCCATCTCAAGCCCGGCTAAAACTTCCGTTCCTTCCGGAACAAGGGGTGCAAGCTGTTCTGCGATCGCAGCTAGAAGCACGGGATTGGATTCGAACAAGTATTTATCGAAATAATGATTCGAGGTTTTACCTGAACGAAGCTTGAATTCTCCCGTCAGTCGTGACGTTTGCATAATTTCTCTTGCAAGCTCTGTTTTGTTCATCTACAGTCCCCTTCTCCCTAAAAAGTCGATTACCCTAAAAATGCGCCGTTTGAAAGTTTAGCAAATCTCAAAGGAATTGTCTATGCGGCTATGGAGAGTTTTTTAAATCGAAGTCGATTGATATTCTTCCTTCAATAATTGCTTGGCGATATAAAAAATTTGGCCCATATGCTCCGAGTAATGCGCCGCGCATTGATGCAGCATATCCAGATTGCAGCGTTCCTTGCCGCGAACCGGCTGTGTCTGTTCCAGCTGTTCATCCGATAAGGAGCGAGTGGTGTCTATAACAAATTGAAGGCGCTCTTGTATGATCCTTGACAGCTCTTCCTTTGCAACAAATGTCGGCTTTAATTCAGCCTCCCGGTCTCTTATAATATTCTGGCGAAGAACCCCTTTATTAACCCTCTCGAGAATATTACCTTCAATATGCCTGATTATCGTCGATATGGAGTGGCTATTTGCTCCCGGACTCCAATTGACCTGCTCATCATCCAACTGATGAAGCGCTTTCAAAATTCGCTTCTGAATTTCTTCGAATTTCCTGGCTAACCACACTCGATTAAACTCATAACTCATTGTCGATTACCTCCCTAAAAAAACTCCATCCCGCTAAGGGACGGAGTATAACTGAACAGGCTGTCAGTCGCCTTTCAGCATATTGAAGATAGCGCCTGCCGCGCTTCCTTCGTCCTTGCCGCCCGTTCCGAATCCTCGAGGCGCTGCAGCGAATACGCGGCTCGCCAGCCTGCTGAACGGCAGCGATTGAATGTAGACGGTTCCTGGTCCCTCCAGCGTTGCGAAGAATAGACCTTCACCGCCAAAGAGGAAGGTCTTCACCCCTTTTACCATTTCAATGCTGTAATGCACGCTTGGCGTAAAAGCCACCAGGCAGCCCGTATCAATGCGAAGCTTCTCCCCCGGATTCAGGTCTTTGCGGATAATCGTGCCGCCCGCATGCATAAAGGCAAGACCGTCGCCTTCAAGCTTTTGCATAATAAATCCTTCTCCGCCAAAAAAACCCGTTCCGATCTTGCGCTGGAACTCGATTCCGACCGACACGCCTTTTGCGGCTGCAAGAAACGCATCCTTCTGGCAGATCATTTTTCCGCCTGCGGCATGCAGGTCAATCGGAATGATTTTGCCCGGATACGGCGCGGCAAAGCTGGCTTTTTTCTTGCCGATTCCTTCATTCGTGAAGGCTGTCATAAACAAGCTCTCGCCCGTCAGAATCCGTTTGCCCGCGCTCATCAGCTTACCCATTAGCCCGCCTGAGGTTTGGCCGCTGCCGTCTCCGAAAATCGCTTCCATATGAATGCCGTCATCCATCATCATAAGGCTTCCCGCTTCGGCAATAACCGTCTCGGAAGGGTCCAGCTCAATTTCTACAAATTGCATATCGTCGCCATGAATGTAATAATCGATTTCGTGGTTGCTCCTCAACCTAATCCCTCCTGAACGATAATGAAGCTTCCCTTCTATCATACCATTAACATCCAATTATTTCCCAATATAAAAAAGAAAGCATGCAGTAAAAAATGCATGCTCTCCTTACGGTTCTTATCCCAAAGCACGTATCCAAACCATCATTTCGCCTTTCCCGCGGTTGCCCCAGAGATAGTACGGAACAGCCTTCAACTGAACCCTCTTTGAGGCGCGATGCTGCGCGTACGGACGATATGGCGTATCTTCCTGCCAGGACTCCTGTTCATCCAGCTGTCCTTCGGCATCGATGACAACCGCTCCTCCAAGTAATTGATCGTCATAATAAGAATGAAGCTCTCCCGATGTAACCAGCGACACCGCCGCAAGTGGACTTCCGTTATCCATTTCCTCCAAGCAATAGACAAGCGGCCCGCGCTCGATAGCAACCTTGCCGGCATTTGCGCGAATTTGCGGATGAGCTGCCGTTAGTTGAGCTTTAAGCTCCGGTTCCCATTCCGCAACGTCTCCTTGCTGCCAATTACGGTTAACGAGCGCATATCCATTCTCAACGGCGTATTCCGCCGTTACGCCGTTAATATTTAGTACGGCCTTGCCTCTGCTCCATGATGGAATCCGCAGGGCAAACGTAAACGGCGTACCCGGAACATCACTAAATTCGAATCGGGTATATCCTTTCCAAGGAAGCTGTGACTGCTGCTTTAATGCAACGGAGCCTGCGGCGAGTTCGAATCGGGCCTCACTGCCGATAAAAAGATGCGTATAGATTGTATTGCTCGCGGTGGACACCGTGTAAATATAGTCGTTCAAGGAGCTGAGCAGACGCGCCACGTTTGGAGGGCAGCAGGAACAGCCAAACCATTTCTGACGCTCGGCTTTCGCATGATGGCGGCCCGGATTTTTCTCTGAGGCTTGCGGCCATACTTCAAGCGGGTTGACGTAGAAGTAATGCTTGCCGTCCTGCGACATGCTGCCTACCACATTGTTATGCAACGCCCGCTCCAGAACATCGGCGTATTCGCTTTTTGCTTCCAGCTTAAGCATCCGCTGCGCAAAAAAGATCAGGCCGATTGAAGCGCAAGTCTCCGCGTATACCGTATCGTTCGGCAGATCATAGTCGAAGGAGAATGCCTCGCCATGATGCGTGGAGCCGATACCGCCGGTAATATACATTTGTTTTCCGGTCATATTATTCCATAACCGTTCGCATGCTTCAAGAAGCTGCTTATCTCCGGTCAATCTGGCCAAATCCGCCATTGCGGTATACATGTAGACCGCACGAACCGAGTGACCTACCGCCGCTTCCTGTTCGCGAACCGGCTTATGCGCCTGGTTGTACGCTAATTGCGGCACGGTTGGAATCGGGCGTTTGCCTCCGGCCCACAAACTATAGCCGTCCCGCTGCTTCCCTTCTTCCACCAGGAAGTTCGGTTCCGCCCCGCGTTCGTCGATAAAGAACTGAGCCAGCTTCAAATAACGTTCTTCACCCGTCGCCCGATGCAGCTTCACCAATGCAAGCTCAATCTCCTGATGGCCGTCATAGCCTTTCAGCTTGCCCTCCTCCCGGCCAAAAACCGAATCGATATGATCGGCAAACCGGCACATGACGTCCAGCAGCTTGCGTTTTCCCGTCGCGTCATAATAAGCAACTGCCGCTTCCATCATGTGGCCCGCGCAATACAGCTCATGCGCCTCATAAAGATTGGTCCACTGCTTGCCCGGATCTTTTATCGTGAAATACGTATTCAAATAACCATTCTCATGCTGCGCCATCGCGATGAGATCAATAACTTCATCTGCGGTACGCTCCAGCTCGGCATCGGGGTGATTCGCCAAGGAATAACCAACCGCCTCCAGCCATTTCGCCACGTCGCTGTCCTGGAACACCATGCCGCCGTAAGGATGGTTTTCAAGTCCTGCCGCTACACGGAAATTACGGATGGCATAGCTTGGCTCCGCATCCGCGATCCGGTCGTTTAACGCTTCCCATTGGTAAGGGATTACGATCTCGCGCACGAGCTCCGTAAAGCGGTTCCAAAAAGCATCCTCAATATGTACCTGACTGCTTCCCAGCCGTCCGTTAAGCTGCTTCGCCATGAAAGTTCCTCCTGCTCGAATATAAAAGATTTGATTCTTCCTAGTTTCTAGTTTATTCTCGAAAAGACAAGGAAACTACAGCTAAAACGACCTTCTTTTTTATAAAATATAACACTGATTGGAGATGGACTGACCGCATGACTTACGTATCCCTTCAGCTTCCTCCCATGCCTTATTACACCGCAACCGGACAGACCGCGTACAAGCCCGGCGAACAGCATCCCAACCGCCGCAACTTAGGTTTGTTTGACCTCCTGTGGGTAACCAAAGGCACCTTATATATCGGTGAAGAAGACAAGCAATGGGAAGTTAAAGCCGGAGAGACGCTGCTGCTTCTGCCGGACCGTTATCACTATTCGACTAAGCCTTGCGACAGCGATACGTCCTTTTATTGGATTCATTTCGACTTCAATGGGGAATGGAAGCAGCATGCCTCGGATGCTGCTTCCCCGCCTCTACCCTTGCGCCATGCTTGGGAAAACCCTTACTTCATCCAAATACCCAAGTATGCGTCGCCGCCTGAATTTATCCTTGCCGAGCGGCATCTCAGTCAGCTGCTAACCTTTGCGAATGAACATCAAAGAGGCGTTTACTGGCAGGAACACCAGCTTTTTATCGAGCTGCTTGGCTTGCTGGAGGAACGGCGGGACCGTGCGAGCACGGATTCTCCGGCCATGAAGCTGGCAAGCAAGACGGAAGCCTATATCCGCCAGCATTATCAATCAGAGCTTACGAACGCGGCTCTGGCGGAGGCCCTTCATTTTCATCCCAATTACATCGTCAGATGCATGAAAGAAATCTATCACTGCTCCCCGATGGACTATTTGCATCAATACCGGCTGGAGCAAGCCAAGCTGCTGCTCGTAAAGACCGAATGGTCCGTCGCGGTTATAGCCGATAAGACGGGCTTCCGCCATGCTCCATACTTTTCCAACTGCTTTAAAGCCTACACAGGCACCTCTCCGCTGAAGTACCGCAAGCAATTCTCGCCTTAACGGAATGAAAAGAAGCCTTGTACTCCCATCAGGAAATACAAGGCTTCCATATAATCATATAAGTGCTACCCGCGCGGTCCACGGAACTTCTGGGAATGGGCTCTTGCTTCATCCACGTTCGTAACCCGGTTCCGGCTCCACTCGATTAGAATCCGGTCTATATAACGGAAATTCAGCTTGCCTGCAAAGACAGCTTCCTTCAAGGCAAACCGGATCAGCTCATCCGCATAACGGTCCTGGTCCAGCCATCCGGAGATCGTCTCGCATTCCATCGGCGATAACAGGCGTCCAAACTCCTGCTCGAACACCGAAAAAATGTTGCCCGGATCCGTTGCGCGTTTCACGGTGCGGCGCTCCGCTCTCCGTGTCTCCCGCTTCTCTTCGGCCGCCCACTCGGCGGCCTTAAGCAGCCAACCGCTCCAATTATATTGCTCCGATTGAATTCCCGTCACCGGATCAATCCGCTCGTCGATGGTCAAGAAGCCTTCTTTCATCAGACGGCCAATCGTCTGCTCAATGGCTCTTGTGGTAGAGCCGGTACGTTCGGCCAGCTGCTCCATCGTCGGAAATTCGATCCCTTCCGATTCCCCGAACTGCATCAGCTGCAGCATCAGCATCGCTTCCGTGTCGGATAAATTCAATTGCCGGTAAGACCGTAGAAGAAGTGCAGACACATGCACGCCTCCTTCATTCATGACGGCCGCCATTCCCCGCGAATAGGCCTTCCACATGTCCTCATTGCTCATGTAACCGATCCCTCCGCTACTACTGCTATTCGATTATTTCGACTCGCCTTTCACAATCGCGTACGTATCGCGGGCAATAAGCAGCTCCTCGTTCGTAGGAACAACCAGCACCTTCACGCGGGAAGCATCCGTCGAAATCTCGCGGACGTCCTTGCTGCGGATGTTGTTGCGTTCCTCATCCAGCTCAACGCCTAGGAACGAGATGCCTTCGCATACCGCTTTGCGCAGAACGTTCGAGTTCTCGCCAACCCCTGCCGTGAACAGAATAACGTCAACGCCGTTCATCGCGGCTGCATATGCGCCGATATATTTGCGGACGCGGTACGTGTACATATCAAAGGCCAGCTTGGCATTAGCGTCGCCTTCGCCCATTGCTTCCACGATTTCGCGCATATCGCTGCTGATGCCGGAGATCGCAAGCATACCGCTGTGCTTATTCAGCATCGAATTCACTTCGCTTAACGTCAAATCTTCTTTGTTCATAACATACGGCACGATTGCCGGGTCCAGGTCACCGCTGCGCGTACCCATCATCAGCCCTTCAAGCGGCGTCATCCCCATGCTCGTGTCAAAAGACTTGCCTTCCAGGATGGCGGTTGCGCTTGCGCCGTTGCCGATATGGCACGAAATCATCTTCAGCGACTCCAGCGGCTTGCCCAGGTACTTGGCAGCCTTCTGGCTGACATATTGATGCGAAGTTCCGTGGAAACCGTAACGGCGCACTTTATGACGGCGATACAATACTCTTGGAATAGGATACAGGTAAGATGTATTAGGCATTGTCTGATGGAAAGCCGTATCGAATACGACAACCTGCGGAACATTAGGCATATTCGCCTCTACCGCGTTGATGCCCATCATATGCGCCGGGTTATGAAGCGGAGCTAGATCAAACAGCCTGCGAATTTCCTGCTTCACGTCGGCCGTTACAAGAGCCGAGCTCTTGAACACTTCGCCGCCGTGCACGATCCGGTGCCCAACCGCATCGATCTCTCCCATCGAGGAAACTACGCCGTGCTCGGGATGCGTCAGCATGTCGATAACCTTCTTAACCGCGGTGACGTGGTCAAGTATCTCGCTTACTTGCGTCACGTCCGGCTTGCCGGGAGGTTCATGGGTGACGATCGAGGAATCCATGCCGATTCTCTCCACTCGCCCGCTCGCAAGCACCGCCTCGTTCTCCATATTATAGAGTTGATATTTCAGCGAAGAGCTTCCTGCATTAATTACGAGTACTTTCATCTAGATACGGTCCCCATCCTTGTCATATTTGAAAAATCCGACACCCGACTTCACGCCGAGATGTCCTCCGCGCACCATCTTCTTCAGAACGATAGACGGACGGTATTTTAACTCCCCGTATTCGCGGAACATCCGGTCAAGGGCAGCAAGGACGGAGTCCAGGCCAAAACGGTCGGCCATCTCGAAAGGTCCGCTCTGGAACGAATAGCCGATACGCATCGCATTATCGATATCTTCAGCCGAAGCGACGCCTTCCTCGAGAACATGCAGAGCTTCATTAATGAAGAGGCAGATCAAACGGGTAGTCACGAAGCCTGGCGATTCGAACACCATGATCCCTTTTTTCTGGATAACCTCATCCACAAATTCTTTCGTTGCGTCAAACGTAGCATCGGAGGTTTTCAAACCGCGGACAATTTCAACCAGATCGATTTTGGATACCGGATAAATAAAGTGGAGGCCAATGACGCGCTCCGGGTGGGTGGTTACGCTTGCCAGCTCGGTCAAGCTAAGCGTGGAGGTATTGCTTGCGATAATGACGTTATCGTCGCAAATCTCGTCCAGCTTCTGGAATACCTGTTTTTTGCTCTCCAAATCCTCGGTGATGGATTCAATAACAAGCTCGCAGGAATTCATGTCTTCATAGTTCTTGCATCTATGGATACGATTCAAAATCAGTTTTTTCTCAGCCTGCGTCAGAGCCCACTTCTCAATCTGTTTATCCAGGTTGAGTTCGATCATCTGCATACCGTATGTTAAGCGTTCCTCCGAGCTTTCGATTACATACACATCCAGCCCTTTAGAAGCGAGCATTTCCGCGATTCCTTGCCCCATTGTACCGGCGCCGATGACGCCAACTTTTTTGATTGCCATAATTCTGTCGATTCTCTCCTCGTATGTTTTTCTCTTTTTTTGAGTGTTATTGAGAATAGTTCTCTCTTCCTCGCATCCATTATACCCTTTTTTAGACAAAGAATGAAGGCAGGAAGATGAACGGATCTTGAACGCCTCATGAACAACCCATGAACGATTTTGTATGCTTTTCGATTTTGTTATCTTTACACCAAAAAATGAACGGCAGTTAGCATGAACTGCCGTTCATTGTGGTAGACCTCTTTTTATGCGCTTTGGGACAACCGGCTTAGAAGAGCACGGAAATCATCGCCGCCAAGCGTTTCTTCCTTGATTAGCACATCCAGGGACTGAACAAATACGTCGCGTTTGGCTTCCAGCATCGCTTTTGTCTTGCTCATCAGCTCATCCAGAATGGAACGGGTAATGTTCGCCCATTTATCCGGCGTCATCATGTTCGCGTCAATGATGCCAAGCTCGGTAAGTCCCGATTCCACCATCGTGCGAACGATGTTCATCGCTTGATCGAAATCGCCCCGGGAGCCGGTGCTCCGTCCGCCGTAGAAAATCTCCTCGGCTGCAGCGCCGCCAAGCGCGATCATAATTTGGCTTTCCAAAAATTCTTTCGTGTACAGATAGCGGTCCTGCTGCGGATTATGACGAACATAACCAAGCGCTTCGCCGCGCGGCGACAAAGCAACCTGCGACACGCTGCCCGGCCGAACAAGCTCTGCCGCTATAGCATGGCCAAGTTCGTGGAGCGCAACACGCTCGCGCTCTTCTGCCGTTGCCTCGCGGTCCGTTTTCTCGCCCATCATGACTTTATCGATAGCCATCGCCAGATGCTGCTCCAGAATAGTTACGCTCTGCTCGCGCATCGCGTAGATCGCTCCTTCATTCATGACGCTCTCCAGCTGGGCGCCGGAGAAGCCAAACGATTCGGATGCGATTCGTTCCAGATCAACCGACTCATCAAGCGGTTTGTTTGCCGCATGCAGACGCAAAATATGAAGGCGTCCTTTTTTGTCCGGCAGGTCTACGCCAATATGGCGGTCGAAACGGCCCGGACGGAGCAACGCGCTGTCCAGCATCTCCTTGCGGTTCGTCGCCGCAATAATA
This sequence comes from Paenibacillus sp. MMO-177, assembly GCF_037147795.1. Lineage (NCBI taxonomy): Bacteria > Bacillati > Bacillota > Bacilli > Caryophanales > Paenibacillaceae > Paenibacillus > Paenibacillus sp. MMO-177. Next base: position 288,036 of record NZ_JBBCUR010000003.1, read on the forward strand.
AGGATACGCGGCGCCTCGTCGGAATGAATGCCGTCCATTTCGGTAAGAAGCTGGTTCAGCGTCTGATCGTATTCCCGATGCTGGCCGCCGTCCCGCTTGCCGCCGATAACATCGATCTCGTCGATAAAGATAACGGCGCTTTTCTTGCCTGCTTTTCTTGCTTTCTCGCGAGCTTCTTTGAACAAATCGCGAATGCGTCCCGCACCTACGCCAACGTACATCTCGACGAATTCACTGCCGGATGCGGCCAAGTAGATGGAATCCGTATAATGGGCGGCTGCCTTAGCGAGCAGCGTTTTACCGGTTCCCGGAGGGCCCGTAAGCAGAATCCCTTTCATCGGGCGGATGCCAAGCTTAGCGATCTCGTCTTGTTTAACCAGGAAGTCCAATGCTTCGGTAAGCTCCTGCTTAGCTCTTTCCTGACCGCCGATCTGATCAAAGCTGATCGAGACCGTGTGAATCTGCTTGCTGCGTTTCGACCCTGGCAGAGCGGTCATACGTCCTTTGCCTCCGCGCGATGCAAACCAGACTCCTGCGGCCAAACCGGCAAGCAGCAGAACGGGAAAAATATTAATTCCTCTAAAAGCAAGGAAAACGACAACCATCAGGACAAAACCGGCCGTAATCTCAATCCAATACTTACGCATTAGCCGACACCTCCAACATAGCAGGAGTGCGTGGAAGCACTACATACTTCGTCGAGTTACCATCCTTCAGCGTAATATAGACATTGTTATCGTCGAGCGCGGTTTCATATTGAATGCCCGCTTGAACTGCTGTTGCTTTCTGAAGTGCATTCGGAATTTCCGAGTAATTTTTCTTTTCCATCGCTTCGGCGACATCAAACAATACCGAAGACCAGACCTTCTCTAATTTATCGCTTGGCGCCTGATTTGTAATATCCAGCGATAATTCACGGCTGCCAATCGCGTCTTTGCCTTCTTTTGCAATGGATTCATACACGTCTTTCAGATTGGCGTCCGGCTTCAGTGTAACTTGAACCGAAACTCGGTTTTGATCTATAGCAGGGGCATTCGCCGAAGCGACGCCTTCAATTTGTCCAATAGACTTCTGAAAAGGGGAAACAACGGCAAACTGTTTATATAACATCCATCCGCCAAAAAGCAGCAAGGCTGTCGCCACAGCGGAAAGCACGAAAGGGACAATACGAAGTTTCATAAGTTGATTTCCTCCTCTATATCTGTTATATAGCAACACTAACGTATATCAACTCTGCCATACGAAAGTATATCATATAACGACATCAAAGAGGCGGTGTAAAAACAGGAAGCGGAGCCAGCCGCGTAATTGCGGCTAGCTCGCTGTTTTGGCAGGGAGATGATATTCGGTCACGTACGTACCGCTGCGGAAATCATAGAAATCGTAACTGTATTTCTCGGGATTGTTGCCTTGCGAATAGAATACTTCCCAAACCAGCTGACCGTTTAAAGTTCCGGGTTGAATGCGTTTAATCGCCGCATCCGGTTTCTTCTGCAAGAGAGCTTGTTTAATAGCAGCCTTATCTGTTGCTTCGGCGGCTTTAACCGTTTGAACGGTCTTGTCAGGACCAATCAGCCATACGTAAATTTCTTCATTCGCGTCATTCTTGCCCTTCACGATCCACGATGTCGTATCCCAAACCTGCTTCGTGACGGACGATACCTCGGTGAGGCCGGCTGCTTCCTTCGCCTGCTTCCGGATCGGATTCTCCGAATTCCAGAACGGTTGCTGAATCGCGTTATAGTACATGATAATTACCGCAATTACAGCAACCAACGCAACAAGGATAACAGCCAGCCAGCGCTTCGGATTCATCACCGGCTGACGTTTTCTCGTTGTCGTTCTCATTACGCGTTAAGCAGCCGTTCGAAGCTGGCCTGCGCCTCGTAACGGATTTTTTCCTCGTCCATCATCGTGCATTCGCCATTATGAACAACCTTCCTGCCGTCTACCCATACATGCTTGACGTCCCGGCCGGATCCGGAGTAGACAAGATGGGATACGATATCCGTCATCGGATAGTAATGCGGCTGATCCAGATCAATCGCGATAAAATCAGCCTTCATCCCTGCCGCGAGCTGTCCGATGCTGTCTTCCTGCCAGATCGAACGGGCCCCGTAGACGGTTCCCATGCGCAAGGCTTCCATAGCCGGAATGACCGTCGGGTCTCCGGAGATGCCTTTATGCAGCAGCGCCGCGAATTTGATCTCCTTAAACAAGTCCAGGTTGTTGTTGCTTGCTACGCTGTCCGTGCCCAGCGATACCGTGACTCCCGCGCGGAGAAGCTCGGGAACGCGGGCTACGCCGCTCGCCAGCTTGAGGTTGCTGACAGGGTTATGGGATATGGCAACGTTGCGTTCAGCGAGCAAGGCAATCTCGTCATCGTTCAGATGCACGGCATGCGCCACAAGCGCCGGACGCGAGAAGAAACCAAGCTTGTCCAGATGCTCCACCGGACGGGAACCGTAGTCGCGGACATTTTGCTCTACTTCGGCAAGCGTCTCGGACATATGAGTATGAACCGGCAGGTCGTAATCATGCGCAGCCTGCACAAATTTCTCGATATAATCCGGCGGGCAAGTATATGGGGCATGCGGGGAGATCATCGTTGTGATGCGGCCATCGGCTTTACCGTTCCAATCCCGGGCAAAAGCGATAGCTTCCTTGAGCTTCGCCTGCTGGATTTCCTCCGGGCACAATCCGATAACGCCGCGCGTCAGAGCGCCGCGGATTCCCGATTGCTGTACCATCTGCGCAACCTGATCCATCCGGTCATACATATCGACAAAAGCTGTCGTTCCGGTCTTTAACATTTCCACGATCGCAAGCGCGCTTCCCGCACGCGTATCCTGATCGACGTATTTTGCTTCCATCGGCCACATCTTCTGCTCCAGCCAGACCTGCAGATTCTGGTCATCGGAATAACCGCGAAGCAGCGACATGGCAGCATGGCCATGAGTATTAATAATCCCCGGCATAAAAGCCAGCTTGCTGCCGTCAAGACGCTCAACATGCTCGTCCAGTCCGGACGGAGCCTCCGCTCCGATATATGTAATTTGGTTGTCCGTGACGACCATATGGCCGCGGAAAACCGCATTAGCATCGTTCATAGTTACGAACAAGCCGTTCTCAATCCACAACTGCGCCATTTTCCTGCTCATTCCTTTCCTTCTCCAAATAATAAGCCAAGCTGAGCAACTCTCTCGTAAAATCCGCATGATGAATGCGAATATGGTCGGGTAAACGCAAAATCGCCGGCGCGAAATTCAGGATGCCCTCGATCCCTGCCTCCACGAATTGATTGGCCACGTTTTGCGCTTCGGGACCGGGTACGGTAATGATGCCAATGCGGATATTGTTCTCCTGCACGGTCTCTTTCAACTTGTCCATTGGCTGAATAGTCAGGTTGTTGATCATCGTGCCGATCTTGCTTTGATGATCATCGAACACCGCGACAATTTTCATATTGTCCTTGGAGTACTTATTGTAATTGCACAAGGCATGTCCAAGATTGCCGGCGCCAACAAGCGCAACGTTAATCCGCTGGTCGAGCTTTAGAATCTGCTGAATTTTCTCAATGAGATAAGAGACGTCGTACCCTATGCCCTTGCGCCCGAAGTCGCCGAAATAAGCAAGATCCTTCCGGATTTGAGCCGGATTGAGATCCAGCTTAAGCCCGAGTTCCTGCGATGAAACCGTCTGCACTTCACGGTTATACAATTCGTTCAGCACCTGCAGGTAGATAGGAAGCCGTCTGACAACGGCCTCCGAAATTTTCGCCTGCTTCACCCGATTTCCTCCTCTTCCGTTTGCAGCCATTCCCGCATCCGCGGTACCATCTGGTCGATATGCATCGTTTCAATCTTTGGACCGGGCAGCGAATAGAGGAAGTGCTTGCCGTAATACGTATCGATGACGCGAGTGTCGTAGATAATAACAATTCCTTTGTCCTTCGCCGTGCGCACAAGTCTTCCGAAGCCTTGCTTGAAGCGGATGACCGCCTGCGGAATCGACAGCTTCATGAAAGGATTCTGCTTTTGCTTCTGCAAGAGCTCCGACTTCGCTTCAACAAGCGGATGATTGGGCGGCTGGAACGGCAGACGGACAATTGCCAGACAGGTTAAAGCCTCGCCCGGAATGTCCACTCCTTCCCAGAAGCTGCTTGTGCCGAGCAGCACCGTCTCCGGCTGCTGGGTGAACCGTCTAGTCAGTTTCGTCCGGTTGCCGCTGTCGATGCCTTGGCCCAGCACTTGAATGCCGGAGCCCGCCAAAGCTTCCTTAAGCGGTTCGTAGACCTGCTTCAGCATCCGGTAAGAGGTGAACAGCACAAGCATGCGGCCTTTCGTCTCCACAGCCGAATCGGCAAGCGAGCTTACCAGCATGGAAATAAACTGCGGATCGCCCGCCGAGCCCTTCAGGGTCGGGAAATTACGCGGGATAATGACCAGAGCCTGCTCCCGATAATTAAACGGCGAAGGAAGCTGTACGGTTTTCAGCCGGTTATTCTCTTCAAAGCCTTCAAGTCCAAGCTGCTCTTCCGCATATTGGAACGATTTATGGACGGACAAGGTGGCGGAGGTAAGAATAATGCTATCCTTCACGTCGAAGAAATATTGTTGAAGCTGCTTGCTTACGTCAACCGGCACCGCGTACAAGTGAACGGAACGGTAACGATATGTCGTGCTTGCCTCGATCCAATACACTTCCGAGTTCTGCTCCATCTTGAGGAACGTACGGAGATCATCCTTCACCCGGGTTAAATCGCGGACTACGCCGTTCAAATCCGTAATCAGGCCTTGTATCGATTGATCGTCAAGCCGGTCCTTGATATCCGAAGCCATTTTATCAACGGTCTTTACAACGCGGCTAAGCTCGGTATGCACGTTGTTCTCAATCGTCAGAACGTCGTCCCAGCCCTTCGGCGGCGTATCGCTGCGCAAACGGCAGACGGCCTGACCGTTATCGTTGCCGGCCTCTCCCGACTCACCCACAAAGGCATACAGAAGCTCAAACAGCTTATCCCAATGCTCCTTCACGTCCTGGAACACGGGAATAACCGTATCGATCGTTTCCGTCCATGCCTGAACCCGTTCGTCATCTTCCTGCTGAAGACGAAGCCTAAGCGCCGGAAGCAGACCGGATCGGGCATCCTTGAATAATCTTGTTGTCTGATGGGTCAAGGAGAAATAATTTAATTGCATGCCGAGATGCTTGCCCGCTACTTCTTCCACATGATGCGCTTCATCAATGATCAGGTGGCTGTAGCTTGGCAGCAGACGGTGATCCGCTTGAACATCGGTGAACAGCATCGAATGATTCGTAATGCATACGTCGGCAATATTAGACTCATGCTTGGCGCGATGGTAATAGCAGCGCTTGAACCACGGACATTGACGATTAAGGCAAGAATCCGCATCGCTTGCTACGGTTGACCAGAAATCAGCGCCTTTATTGCCGAAGTTCAGCTCTTCCTGGTCGCCGGTTTCCGTTTCGCTCAGCCAAACGACCATCTGCGATGCCGTAATGGCGTCATCAATGGGAGCAACTAGATCCTTCGCATTGATTTTACTTTCAAATTTCCGCAGACACAAATAATTGCCCCTGCCTTTGAAGATCGAAGCACGGAAATCAAAAGGTAAAATCTCGCGAAGCAGCGGTACATCCCGCTGACGAAGCTGTTCCTGCAGATTGATCGTATGAGTGCTGACCACGATTTTGCTTTCCTGTTGAATGCCGTAATAAAGCGCAGGAATCAGATAACCAAGCGATTTGCCTGTGCCCGTTCCCGCTTCGATAAGCAGATGGCGGTCATTGCACAAGGAATCGTAAACCTCGCGGAACATCGTTGTTTGCGCTTCGCGCTCTTCGTAATTCGGATACTTCTCCATAAAGCGCTGACGGATTCCGTCCAGATACTGCTCGAAGGAAACGTCTTTAAGCGGTTCCTCCTCCTGATCGGCGCGCGCCGGCTGTTCGTCCGTCCATTCTCCGGCTTTGAGCGCGAATTGGTTGAAATATTGGTAAGCATTCATATCGATAGAGGTATGGAGCTCGGCATATTTCAACGTCTCGGCCATAAACCAGCTTAGATCGCTCCCGTTGTCTATAAGAAAGGATAGCCGCTGCAAAGTGAGCAGCGGCAACTGTCTGAGCTTTTGTACGGATTGAGCGAATAATTCGGCGGTTGCTATCGCGTCGCTGTCGGCCCGGTGATGCTGGTCATGGGCAATGCCAAACAGCTCGGTTACAGCTCCAAGCTGATACGTCGTAATCGACGGATACAAAATTCTTAGCAGCTCAATCGTATCCAGCCGCCGTCCGATAAACGGATGATAGCCGCAACGGTCAAGCGCCTGGTTCAAAAAGCCGGCATCGAAATTCACGTTATGAGCGACCAGAACGGCATCCTCCAGATAAGGGATAAGCTGCATGAGCACCTCATCCAATTCCGGAGCATCCGCCACCATATCGGCGTCGATTCCGGTCAGCTGCGTAATAAATGCCGGAATTTCTATTGTAGGGCGTACAAAGGAGCTATAGGTTTCAACGATTTCGAGGTTGTCGTTCAGTACGGCGAGACCTACCTGCAAAATATCGTCGCTGACGCTATGCCCTGTCGTTTCCAGATCCAATACTGCAAATTTCATTACGTTTCTATCCCCTCATAAGCAGCAAAGCTCGGTACTGCCGAAAAATAAGGATAATTGCTGCGGCGTTTCTTTACAACTTTTCAAATTGTTTAACGGGTCCTTGAAGCTTGGGCAGGTTTCGTATGCCTTGAGAAAAAATTGCTCCGCCTGTTCCAAATTCATATAAATCGCTTGAATGCACCCAAGGGCATTATAGCCTAAAGCACGCCACTTCGGATAGTCCGTTAATGAAACCAGCAATTGGAAATGCCGCTGCGCCTCACTCCAATTTTGCAGATGCATATGCGTCATTGCCAGATAAAGCCGGGCCAGATTGCATTCCGGAAGATAGGAAACCGCAGAATGAAAATGAATGGCAGCGTCGGAAAACATAAATAATTTATAATACCCCTGCCCCTTCGAGATCATCATCGCGTATTCGTAAGGCACTTCCATATCAAGTTCCGCATTGTAAGCTTCCTCGGCTGATACTGGTTCATGATTTTCCGCCTGCTTGGCAGAATGCATAGCCTGCGGCGGCGCAGTTGGCTTTTTGGTTGGCGACGGCACAGGAGCAGCCGATTCTGCCGCCGGCGACGGCTGAGCAGGCGGCTCGCCAAGCTCCGAGCTGCTCTCCATCGCCAGCAGAGGCGGCGAAATCATTTGCGTCACTGGGCCTTCCAAAGCAGCTGCATGCTGTTCCACAAAGCAAGAAAACTTTTCTTCGAAATCAATCCAATGCTCAACGAGGGAATCGCTCATTTTCTTGAGCATGACAAGCTGCTCATCGAATTGGGCTTTTTGCTCGCCGGTTGCAGCCGGATAAGCTTCAATCAGGTGATCCAGCATTTCGTTCATGGCTTCGAACATTTGTTGAAACATTACGCATCCCGCCTTCACCAAAGAATTGAGGAGTGTTATGCTCATTCTTTGTTTCGGGGATGCTTTTCATACCCCATGCCATTCGTTACATAGCGCTGGAACCGGAGCATTACAGAACGGTTGCGTGAATTTCCTCGGACAAGCTCTTCAGCGGACGGTTATCGCTGTCCAAAATCGTAACGATCGGCTTGTGAGCGCGCGCTTCTTCGTTGGACATGGAAGCATAAGAAATTATGATGACCTGGTCGCCCGGCTGAACCTGACGCGCTGCCGCGCCGTTCAGGCAAATAACGCCGGAGCCGCGTTTGCCGGTAATGACGTACGTTTCAAAACGCGCGCCGTTGTTGTTGTTTACGATTTGCACTTTTTCATTTTCCCAGATATCGGCCGCATCCATCAAATCCTCGTCAATGGTAATGCTTCCGACATAGTTCAGGTTTGCTTCCGTAACGGTAGCCCGGTGCAGCTTCGATTTCATCATCGTTCTATACATGATCATTCACCTCGGTAGTTGGTACGAATAAGGCATTGTCAATCAGGCGCGTTGAACCAAATTTGACGGCAAGCGCCAATATAAATTTACCGCTCTGTACAGCAATTGGCTCATTCAAGGCCGGGAGCTCCAGAGAAGGATAAGTCAGCCATTCCACGTAGTCAATGTCAGCCTGGCTTGCTTCGTTAATTTTCGCTTTTACTCTTGCAAGCAGTTCTTGGGGAGTAATGTCTTTCTCTTTAACCCAATCTTTGGAAAGAGTCAGAGATTGGGATAATACAACGGCCTGCTGGCGCTGCTCCGCCGACAAGTAGACATTGCGCGAGCTAAGCGCTAGACCGTCCGGCTCCCGTACAATCGGACATGGCACGATCTCAACCGGAATGTTCAGATCGTCGGTCATTTGCTGAATAACGGCCAGCTGCTGGGCATCCTTCATTCCGAAATAAGCCCGGTCCGGCTGAACCAGATGGAACAGCTTGCTGACAACCAATCCTACTCCGTCGAAATGTCCCGGTCTGGAAGCGCCGCACAGACGGTCGGTAAGCTGGCTTACAATAACCGATGTGCGCGGCTTTGAAGGGTACATTTCCTCTACATCCGGCATAAAAACGATATCGATGCCGTTCTCCTTCGCAATCGCGAGATCTCTCGCTTCATCGCGGGGATAACGCTCAAAGTCCTCGTTAGGACCGAACTGCATCGGGTTAACGAAAATAGATAAGACCGAAGCGGTGTTCTCCGACACCGATTGGCGCATCAGGCTGGCATGGCCTTCATGCAGGAATCCCATTGTCGGCACTAAGCCGATTGTCGCATTGTCGTTTGATTTTTTGATTTGTATAAGTTCGTTTTTAAGTTCAGCTATGGTTCGACACAAAATCACGCTTGGGAGACTCCTCTCTGCTTGCCTGACTGCTGGTTGTATTTGTTGCTGGTCCTGCGCCGTACAGGTGACTGATCGCTGCCGGCTTGGCGCCAAACGTATGCTCTTCAGCCGGGAAAGCGCCCGCTTTCACTTCATTGACATAGCTGCTGATGGCGCTGCGGATCGTGGAGCCGATATCCGCATAGGTTTTGACCATTTTTTTCTCGATATAAGGAGAAGAATATTGCAAAATATCATGATACACGAGAACCTGGCCGTCACAACCGCGTCCCGCTCCGATTCCTATCGTCGGAATCGACAATTCTCTGCTGATCGCTTCCGCAATAGGCTCTGTCACAAGCTCTAGGACAACCGCAAATGCTCCCGCAGCCTCCAGCGCTTTGGCATCCTCCATCAGCTTTTCCGCTTCCTTGTCCAGCTTGCCCTGCACTTTATAGCCGCCAAGCTGGTGCACGGATTGCGGCGTCAGTCCGATATGCCCCATAACCGGAATGCCGGCTTTCACGAGAGCTGCGACTTCAGGAGCAATCTCCGTTCCGCCTTCAAGCTTAAGCGCCTGGGCTCCGCCCTCCTGCATCAACCTCGCGGCATTGCGGAGAGTGGTTTCTCGGCCGATACCATAAGTCATAAACGGCATATCGGTTACGATAAAGGTGTTCTTCGCACCGCGCGCAACGGCGCGTGTATGATAAATCATGTCATCGAGCGTGACCGGTATCGTGGTGTCATATCCAAGTACGACGTTACCAAGCGAATCGCCGACCAGAATTACATCCAGACCGGCTTCCTCTGCCAGCACGGCAGACGGATAATCGTAAGCGGTCAGCATCGAGATTGGATTTTTGTCCTGCTTCATCTTCTTGAGGTTGGTGATCGTCAGACGTTTCCTCATTACGCTTCATCCCCTTTTAAGTTTTAGGATAAACACAAAAAAACCTTTTAGCCGCTGCTAAAAAGGTTCCCGAACGAAAAAGGAAACGTATGCTAAATAATTGCTTCCTTCTGTCTCGGTCCCTACGGCTCAGAGCAGAGTGTGCCTTGCTTGCTTACAACATCTATTACCCTTCGCAGTGCAGCTCTTACCAGATACCGCCTGCTTCCTTTATAGTAGCAAAAAAAGGCGTGCCCGTAAACGCCTTTAGCGTACGGGCTCGCCCATTTCGGCGGAGAATACGACAACGGTGCTGCCATCGTCTTTGCGAACGGTTAATGCGCCGCTTGCGTCAAGGCCAATCGGCACGCCGTCGATGGTTCCTTGCGGAGTGATCAATCGCGCCGGCTGGTTCAGGGATACCGATAACGCTTCCCAAAGCGTAATGATCGGCGCAAACCCTTTGTCCAGATAGAGGAAATACAACTGCTCCCACTCCTGCAAGAAATCGGATATAACCGTGATGCGGTCAAAGCCGTCTCCTCCGTTTGCAATTCGAAGGGAAGTAACCTTCTCCAGCATTTCCTCCGGATAATCCGTTTTCTCCAAATTTACGCTGATGCCGATTCCGGCAATGACATAGCGGAGACGTTCTTCTTCTGCCGTGGATTCGAGCAAAATGCCGCTAATCTTCTTCCCTTCGATCAGCAGGTCATTTGGCCACTTGATTCCGATCGGCAGCGTTGTAATCCGTCGCAAGCTGCGGCATAAGGCTACCGCTGTAAGAAGCGTCAGCTGCGGAGCGAAATGGATCGGCACGGACGGACGGAGCACCATGCTCATCCAAACGCCCTTTCCCTGCGGCGATACCCATCCGCGCCCCATCCGGCCGCGCCCGTTATGCTGCTGCTCCGCGATAACCAGCGTCCCTTCGGGAGCTCCTTCTTCCGCCAGCCTCTGTGCCAGATTTTGCGTAGAGTCAACCGCTTCATGCCACTCAATCGAGCTGCCGAATACGTTCGATTTCAGTTCGCTTATCAGCTTGGGTACAGACAAGGTATCCGGCGGCGACACCAGCTTATAGCCAAGACGTCTGGACGCTTCAAAGACGTAGCCAAGCGATTCCAGTTTCTTGATCTGCTTCCAGACGGCCGTCCGGCTGACGCCCAGCTCTTGGCTGATCATTTCTCCCGACACGTATGTTCCGGGATTTTGTTCAAACAATTCAAGCAATCGGTTAGTTGACATCGTTATCGATCCTCGGTATTCCATATTTGAGCTTGCTTAAGCAATAAATCTTTTTCATTTGGCAGCTTGTCCAGCGCAACCTCAAGCAGGAGTCGCTTAAGCAGCTCGCCTGTCCAAGCTCCAGGCACCCTCCGCAGTCCTTCCTCGAGTTGCTTGCCGTTCAGCTTCAGCTGCTTTAACGTCATTGCGGGCATTCCGTTCAGCCATTTATTGAACAAATTAGTCTGGTCATGAAGATGATGCTTCTGATCCCACTTGACTACCGAAAGCCACCTGCGGGATGCTTCCTCCCCAAATCGAAGAACCGTACTTGTCCAGACGAGCCGCAAATCGGTTATCTGATCTTGCTCCTCCATGGCGTAATTCACGGATAGAACGGACATTATTGCATTCGTCCTCTGCGTAGGAAGGCGAAGCGCCTTTAGAGTATCTTCTGCATCCGGAAGCGTAATCCCTTCTGCCATTAGAAGCGCGGCATAACGCGCATCCGGATCGGCAACCTTGTCTAATACGCTGTAAAGGGAAGCATGGCCTTTTGCAAGCTTTTCTGCTGCAGGCAGAGCCGTACCCGTATAACTTAGCAGATTGCTGGCTGCAAGCAGATGCAATGCCCGCCCGGGATGAGCTCCTCCGATCATGCGGTCAAGCTCGGCTTGAACCCGCTCCATGGCAATATATCGAAGCAGCTCCCGATGCTTGTTAAGCGCTCTCCAGGTCGAGTGAGCAACAGTGAACTCAAACTGCGAGGCGAATCTGATTGTCCGCAGCATTCTCAGCGCATCCTCTTGGAATCTGGCGTCGGCATCGCCTACGCAGCGAACGGTTCTTTTCTTGAGATCAATCAAACCGTGAAAAGGATCGTACAACTCTCCAGCTGCATTCATCGCCATTGCGTTTATGGTTAAATCACGGCGCAGCAAATCGCCGTCCAAGCGGTCGATGAACTCGACCTGCAATGGGCGGCGATGCTTCTCGTATTCCGATTCCGTACGGAAGGTCGTCACTTCATAAGAACCGCCTTGATGAAGAACCGTCACCGTTCCGTGCTGAAGCCCTGTCGGAATGCAGCGCGGAAAAATCGACATCACCTGCTCGGGTCTGGCCGATGTTGCAATGTCAACATCCTTAATCGGCAGTCCCATTGCGGTATCTCTTACGCAGCCTCCGACAAATACCGCTTCAAAGCCCTGCTGCACAAGCGCTTCAAGCAAGGGTAATGCCTGCAGCATGAGGTTTGGCAAAGCGAAGCGTACTTCCATTGGACTTAAGCACTTCCTTCCGTTATTAAGCCTCGCATACCGGCATCGGCAAATCGGCTTCCATTCCTAGAACCCGATAATAGATTTGTTCATATTGCGTGGTAATGACATCATTGCAGAACTCGTTGCGCGCACGGAACAAGCAGGCTTCCTTAAACGACTGATGAAGCTTCTCGTCCTTGAGCAGATGAGTGGCATAAGCGGCCATTCCCTCAACATCTCCGATTGGGCATAAATAACCGGTCTCGCCGTGGGTCACGAGCTCAGGGATCCCTCCGGCATTTGAACCAACGGTCGGTACTCCGCAAGCCATCGCTTCCAGCGCAACAAGACCAAAACTCTCCTTCTCCGAAGGCAGGAGCAATAAATCAGCCATGGATATAACCTGTGCGACGTCCTCTTGCTTGCCAAGGAAATGAACGCGGTCTTCCAGCCCCATTTGGCGGATCTTGCATTGGATTTTGGACAATTCCGGACCCTCGCCGACAAGCAGCAGTTTGGCTGGAATTTGCGAGGACACGCGTTCGAAGACATCCACAACGTCGCTAACTCTCTTCACGGGACGGAAATTCGAAATATGCATAAGTATTTTTTCATGCGGCTGTGCATAATCAGCCCGTAGCGATGCTGCGTCGCGCGGATAATAAACGCGTTTGTCAACAAAGTTGTAAGTTAGATCTATTGGACGCGTTATATCCAGAAGCTGTCTCGTTTCATTAATCAGGTCCTGCGATACAGCCGTCACGGCATCACTTTCGTTAATGGCCAGACGAATCAAATCCTTCAGCGATTCATCCTGAGCAAGCACGGTAATGTCCGTGCCATGCAGCGTTGTAACGGTTTTGAAGCCGTCGCCAATCATTTGTTTGGCCAGATGCGCGCATACGGCGTGAGGGACAGCGTAATGTACGTGAAGAAGATCCAGCTTCTCCATTTTGGCGACTTGCGCCATTTTGCTTGCTAACGATAAATCATATGGCGGATAACGGAAAACGTAATAATCATTAACTTCAACTTCATGGAAAAAGATGTTTTTATTAAATTTCCCGAGACGGAACGGTATGCTATGGGTAATAAAATGAATTTCATGGCCGCGTTCGGCCATTAACTTGCCAAGCTCCGTAGCTACAACGCCGGAACCGCCCAGGGTAGGATAACACGTGATTCCGATTTTTAGTTTACGTGCCATATCGTTAAGTCCACCCTCTCGTGTAACATGCTGATATTCTATATATTCGACATCATTTTGATTATGCGGTTTTTTCTTTTGTTAAAACCATTCAACGGCATGCGGACGCTTAATGGCAAAGCCCTCCGCATAATTCCAGCCTCGGGTCTGGCCAAGCAGGCTATCCCGAGCTTCTACGCGCTCTATATAACGGTCCGTAAGCGGAGTAGCCACACGGTCTTCACCGGGGGCAGCCGTTTGAAATTGAGATTGGTAAGCCATTAAAGATTGTCTCTTCTTGTCGTAAAAATCAGATACGTTAACCATCAGAGAGACGTTATCGACATCGTTTATGTAATAATAGATGAATTGTTCAACCTGAACGGCCGGCAGCTCCGGCATATAGCGGCGAAGCTTTGCATTAAACACGGCCTCTTCAACCAGCTTGCTGCAGGCGATATGGTCCGGATGACGGTCCACCCAATAAGGAGCGAACACAATACGCGGACGGGCACGGCGAATTTCGGCAACGATAGCATCGATGTGAGGCTTGTTGATTTCGAGTCCGCGGTCCGGCAATCCCAGATTGGTACGGGTATACAAACCAAGCACCGAGGAAGCCGCGGAAGCTTCCTGCTTCCTGAGCTCCACGGTGCCGTTTGAAGACATTTCCGCTTCGGTTAAATCACAGATACCTACCCGTTTCCCGGCAGCCGTGTACTTCGCTATCGTACCGCCCATCCCGATCTCCGCATCATCCGCATGCGCCCCAAAGACGAGAATATCCAGCGGTTCGCTCATGGCGCATCCACACCCGGCTTATATTTGTGAACAAGCTCGCGCCATGCGAAATCGCCGCGTGCCAGCGCACGGACAAGCAGCTCTGCGGTCGCTACGTTTGTTGCAACCGGAATGCCTTGTACGTCGCAAAGACGGAGCAGCGCGATAATATCCGGCTCGTGAGGCTGTGCCATGAGCGGATCCCGCAGGAAAATAATCAGATCCATCTCGTTTTGGGCAACCAAAGCGCCGATCTGTTGATCCCCGCCAAGCGGACCGGACATAAAACGTTGGATCTGCAGATTTGTTTTCTCCATAATACGGGTACCCGTTGTACCGGTAGAATACAATTCATGCGGCGCAAAGACGCTCTCATAAGCGGTCACGAAATTAACCATCTCTTCTTTTTTACGGTCATGCGCGATAAAAGAAATTTTCAACATTCTATAATCCCCACTCTTTCTAGGCTGTATATAGATTAGTCCATCAAATGCTCAAAGCCATAAATCAATCCGCTGTAGTTCATCACTTTCTTAACCGCTACGTTAACGCCAGGCATATAACCGGCGCGGTCATAGGAATCATGGCGGATCTTCAACGTTTGGCCATAACCGCCAAATACAACTTCTTGCTGCGCAAATACGCCTGGGAGTCTGACACTATGTATACGGAAGCCGTTATAATATCCGCCGCGCGCGCCTTCAATGACTTCTTCTTCATTCGGGTTGCCTTGTCGAAGCTCTTGGCGAACCTGGGAGATTAATTCGGCGGTTTTGATTGAAGTACCCGAAGGGGCATCCAGCTTTTGATCGCCGTGATATTCGATAATCTCAACATGGGGCATATATTTGGAAGCTTCCGCTGCAAATTTCATCATCAGAATGGCACCGATCGAGAAGTTTGGGGCAATAAGCGCGCCAATCCCTTTTTCCTGGCAAAGCTTGTCCAACTCTTCGATTTGTTCCGGCGTAAACCCGGTTGTGCCCATAATCGGACGGACGCCATGCTCAATTGCGACCTTAGTATGATGATAGGCAAGCGCCGGCACGGTGAAATCGACCATAACGTCTGCCTTAGCATGGCTTAATGCTTCCTCAATTGTTGCGCTAACGGTAACTCCCGTATTCGCTTTGCCCGCAAATACGCCTGCGTCCACAGGACCTGCTGAAGGAGCGACGGCAGCAACGAGCTCGAGCGCCTCGTCCTCCAGCACCATTTTCACAACTTCACGGCCCATTCGGCCGCTTGCTCCGATTACTGCTACCTTTATAGCCACCAAGATCACCTATTCCTTCTGTTGTTGTTTGCCCATCACCCGTTTGCGCAGCATTCTGCGCTTCCGATTCACATCAGCGAATAAACGGCGCGCCGCGGAATGACCGGGATCTAATCTAATTGCTTCCTTGGCGTTTATGACGGAATCCTCCAACCGCCCCATCTCCGAGTAGGTTAACGCAAGCAAATAAAACGCCTCGAAGCTAAGCGGATCCAGCTCTGCCGCCTGCTGCAGCAAAGGTATGGCCTCCATATATTGCGATGGCTCTTCGGCAAGCTTCTGCTCCGCTGCAGCCACCAGTAGTCTCGATTCAATGGTTTGTAAATGGTATTGATATTCGGGATGATTTCCGTCAAGCTCTACTGCTTGCTTCGCATATTGATGCGCCTTGGTCCATTTACCGCTCCTGGCGCATGAAACCGCGCATATATGTTGATAGCCCGCATTTAGAGGTTCGGCCGCAATCGCTTGCTCGAACCAGTAAATCGCCTGTTCAAAATCACTGTTAAGAATAAACTCATACGCCTTCTTCACGCAGCTTTCCCCGTCCATCTGCCCATCCTCCTTGTACACAGGTTGATGGTACAGCATATGTAAAGGTGCGTTCTACTGTTCGCCGTTTTTTCTAGTCCAGCGGTTAGCGTCACGGGTATTGAATTTATTCATGACTTTGTTATGCGCTTCGGTCAAGTCAATGTTGAGCGAATTTGCAAAACAGGACAAGATAAACAAAATATCGCCAAGCTCCATCTCAATGGAGTTTTCTTCTTCATTCGGCTTTTTTGGTTTCTCGCCGTAATAGTGATTCACTTCTCTAGCGAGCTCGCCAACTTCTTCGCTCATTCGCGCCATAAGCGCTAACGGGCTGAAGTAGCCCTCCTTAAATTGACCGATATAAGCATCCACTTCGCGTTGGATATCGGCTAAAGATTTCTCTGGCATGTGTGAATGACCCTTTCTCACTTATGTATAACGCTAATATCACCTATGTTAACGTAAAGAAGCGCTGAAAACAATGTTTTTTGAACCGTCTATTAAGCTATAATACATAAATAGCCTGTCCAAGAACTTAAAAGGAGTTTACTTTATGTCACGGAAATTCATGCTTCAGCTTCAAACCGTATTGCCCATTTTGGTTGGTACGGCCATCTATGCTTTTGGACTTCATTATTTCGTTATTCCGAATCAGTTAATGGAAGGCGGCGTAACCGGTATTGGCGTCTTGCTCAACTACGCAGCCAATATTCCTTTGTCCCTTTCCACGCTGATTCTGAACATACCGCTTTTCCTGATCGGCTGGAGGAAATTAGGCCTTCGCGAAATGGCCTATACCTTGGTTGGTGTCGTATCCTTATCCGGCTTCCTCGCCCTTATGGAATGGATGATCGACAAGGGCTGGATTGTCACCTTTCATAATTCCCATGATTACCTGCTTGCCGCGCTTTATGCAGGCGTTACCCTGGGAGGCGGATTAGGCATCGTATTCCGAGCAGGCGGAACCACCGGCGGAGTGGACATTATCGCGAGAATTGCCTCAAGGCGCAAGGCGTTCAGCATGGGACAATTTATTTTGCTCACGGACGCCGTTATCATCGGGATTTCTTTACTGTACATTCCGATCGAAAAGGTTTTGTACACGCTCGTTACGGTGTTTGTTGCTTCCAAGCTGATTGATTTCATACAGGATGGCGCTTATGCAGCCAAATCCTTCTCCATTATTACCGAGCAAGGCAAGGAAATGGCTGCCCAGATCACTTCCGAGCTGGACCGCGGCGTCACTTTAATGCCGGCAAGAGGAGCTTTTTCCGGACAATCAAAAGAGGTCGTCTACTGCGTTGTTCAGCGGCAAGAAATGCGCCGTCTTAAGAACATCATACGCCGTATCGACCCCAAAGCGTTTACCGTTATTAGCGAAGTTCACGATGTGCTTGGCGAAGGATTCAAAGAAGAATAAGCTTAAGACAATGGCTTCACGCCATAAGGCTGCTGCTTGTACTTCCTCCAGCCGGTATAAGTAAGAACCGCCATGATGATAGCACCAAGAAGCAAAATCCAACTAATGGGATGCGCATCTCCAACCGGTGCCACTACCGGCTCTTCGTCCTGCGAATGACCGTTGTCGAATAACCGGTTTACCGAGAACTCAAGGTCCGATATCGAATTATCCGTCCAGTCCTGCTTGGTCTGCCCTTTCATTCCCGCTTCAAGCAGTACGTTCGTGTAATGCATCCGATCCCGCAATTCATTTATCCGTTCCGTTGGCCGCTGCATCGAAGCAGCGGCTTCAATACGCGATAAATGTTGATTAAAGCTATTCATCGCAGCTCTAGCCGCTATCGCTCCATCGTCCGTCTGCCTGTTCCAGGAGCGATTCACCCTCTCCAAATCCTCCAGCATCACTTTCTCATACTGCAGCCATAAAGCATGATCCGGACGCAGCAATGCATCCGTCGTCAAATGAATGCGTGCCGCTGCCGTCAGCCAATCGGAGGTTACCTTTCCGTTTTTAAGCGTGTAGGTAATCGAAGCAATGCTCTCCTCCATCAGCTTCCATCCGGCAACTTGTCCTGCTTGTCTGATTTCGCTCTTGTTCACAAGCTTATCCAGCTGCTGGACGTATTTATAGCCGGCTTGGCGATTATTCATATAAGCAGCTTCGTATAGCGCTGCTGCCGTCTCGTCTAGGCGAAGCAGCTCGTTCCTAGATTCGTTTGCATTGCCTGTCCTGAGCAGGTCCGCAGGAAAGGCCTTGGCAGCCGTAACCGAACAGACGGTCATGACGATACATAAGAATAATGGCAGCACAATTCGTATCTTCATGGACATCCCTCCTAAAAAACCGCTTAATAGGCTTGTCCTTGCTTGGGCCCATGCGGTGATATACATCATAAGCATCTGCTATGACCACTTTATGAAGGGATGTCCGTACTTATGTCTCTTTTCTTGCCCTTAATGCAAGCCCGCCGACAATAAAGCTGAAGATCGTTAAGCTGTATGTAAACCATTTGACCGCCGTCAAATCATCCATAAGCCTGTCCGAAA
This sequence comes from Paenibacillus sp. MMO-177, assembly GCF_037147795.1. Classification (NCBI taxonomy): domain Bacteria; kingdom Bacillati; phylum Bacillota; class Bacilli; order Caryophanales; family Paenibacillaceae; genus Paenibacillus; species Paenibacillus sp. MMO-177. Next base: position 306,573 of record NZ_JBBCUR010000003.1, read on the forward strand.
GCCATGGAAACACATCATACGTATAGTCTACGGTGTCATTTAACAGCAGCCATAACGTACCGATCACGGCTGCCCCTACACCAGCTCTCATAAAACGGGCATATAACAGCACTTCTACGGCCATTGCCGTATGCGAAATCATAAGCATCCAATGCTCCCATTGAAGCGGATCCCCCTGCACGCTTCCCGCTACAATCATAGAAACCGCCCAAATGCCATATTTAATAGAAGTAACGACCGCGAGACCTTCAATAATCATTCGCGCTCCGTTTACAAAGCGGGAGTTGCCCTGCGGTGGAAACAGCCAATACAGTAACGTAAGAGTAAAGAACAAGCTTGCCGTTGGACTATCCGGTACAAAGACAACCTGCCACAACGGATGATGGCTCACCGTATCTTCGATCTGATTGCCATACCAGATGTAACCGTATACGGTGCCGAGGAAATTACAGATAAACATTACCCATAAAAAGAGGCGGTTTAATAAGAAAGATCGGCTCCAGAACCAAGATATAGGTATGCCCATTGAAATATACGCCCCTCTTTCGGTTAGATTTGAAAAAACCTGACCGCATAAATACGATCAGGTTTTTAAATGGTGCTATTATTCAGCCGGCGCTTTTTGCTTCGCAAGCCAAGTTGTTAATTGGTCAATCTCTGCAGCCGATAACTGATCTTTGAAAGCTGGCATGCCGCCGCGGCCATTGGTCACGGTGTTAACCAGTTCTTCCTTCGACAACCGGTCGCCTACGCCAGTCAAAGCCGGTATCTTCGGCGGATTGCCCTTCAGATCGTTAGCATGACAAGCAACGCATTGCGCTTTCTTGACAATGTCCATTGCCGGGTCATTGGCGTCAACCAGTGCAACCGTTTTTGTCGGCTTCGTAGCGCTAGGAGGCTCTTGACCTTTCTCTGCAGCTTCACGAGCTTTCTCTTCACGGACCTTATGTTCCGGAATCGAATTCGTAGCTTCCATCTCATGCGTGTAGTGACTCCAGGAGATAACCGTCAAATACACACAGGCGATCAAGGACAAGAACATGAGCGACGAAGCAATTGGACGGCGGTAGAACCTGCGCTCTTTGCCTGTATCCAGGAACGGAGCAAGCAGCAGTCCCCCAAACATAATAGCCGGAACCCCCATCGTGCCAAGCACGATGTAATCGCCAGAAACCCATGGATATTTCAAAAACTGATACAGGAACAAGAAGTACCAGTCCGGCATCGGAATAAAGGATGCATTCGTAGGGTCCGCCGGATAACCGAGCGGTGCGCCTTCTGCAATGGTCCAAGTCAGGAAACCAACCAGGACTACGCAGCCCACCATCCATTCCTTAAGCAGGAAGTTCGGTATGAACGCTTCCGATTTACCGGGGTAGGACGTATAATCTGGCGGAATGTTTGGATGATTGCTTTTCTTCACCCGCGAGTCGCCAACGTAAACGACCTTCTCGTTCGATTTATGACCGTGCGCCATAATAAATCCTCCCTTCGCTTAAAGTGGTCCCGAAATGCCTTGCTTCCGAATCATCAGGAAGTGCGCTGCAAGCATTGCAATCAGAGCGCCAGGCAGGAAGAATACGTGAATTGCGAAGAAGCGTGTTAGCGTTTGCGCGCCTACAATGTCGCCGCCGTACAGGAACTCACCGATGTAAGGTCCGATATACGGAACGGATTCCGCGATCTGTACGCCTACCTTCGTTGCAAAGTAAGCTTTGTTATCCCATGGCAGCAGGTAGCCCGTGAAGCCAAGGCCTAACATGATAAAGAAGATCAGCATCCCTACGACCCAGTTCATTTCACGCGGAGCTTTGTAGGAACCCGTGAAAAATACACGCAAGGTATGTAAAAACATCATTACGATAACCAAACTTGCGCCAAAGTGATGCATGCCGCGAACAATGCCGCCAAACGCAACCTTATGGTTCAAGTAGTCAACGCTCGCATAAGCATTGATGATGTCCGGTACATAGTACATGGTAAGGAACATGCCGGACAAAATTTGAATTACGGTGATAAAGAACGTCAAACCGCCGAAGCAGTAAACGAATGCCGAGAAGTGGTGAGCAGGGTTAACGTGCTCCGGTACTTCATGGTCCGCTACATCCCGCCAAAGCGGCGTAATATCAAGACGTTCGTCAATCCAGTTATACATCGATTTAAACATCTGCTATTAGCCTCCTACACGCGAGAGTTTGCTTTAATCGGACCTAAATACACAAAACCGTTTTCAACTTTCACTTCATATTCATCTAATGGATTTGGGGCAACTGCAAGGTTTTTCCCGTCAACGGTATATCTTGCACCGTGGCAAGGACAATCATACTCGTGATGGCCGAGCGTATTCCAACCGATTGTACAACCGAGGTGCTTACATACCGGAGAAAGCGCAAAAATCTGATTATTTGCGTCCTTCGTAATCCAGGCAGAAAGTTCGGGATCGCTTACATACCAGCCATCGACCTGATGAATTTGGAACTTGAATTCTTGAGGCTCAGTTGTTATTTTGCTCTCTTCAACTACTTTAACCCATGTTCCCTTAGCTTTTTTTGCCAAGAGAGGATCAACCGCAAAACGGACCATAGGCAAAACCGCGCCACCAACCATGAATGCAGTCGTACCGCCGAGTGTATACGACAAAAATTGACGCCGGGACATCTCTTTGCGTTGAACCGGACGATGCGCGGTTTCTTGATGTTCGTGGTTACTCATCTTCTGTTCTAACCCCCTTTGCCAACCATTTCTCGCGTTCAGCCACACGGCAAAACGCTTGACGAACTAGGACATAAACTATAATAGCCTAGGCGCTTGGGAGCGTCAAGAATATGGCTCGCGATTTATTTACCTATAAAATGCCATTCACAAATTTGTTGGCAATTTGTCACATTTAACCTTGCCTTAACTTTTGTTTCCCCAAAACCCATTTTTTTTATTCAAAAATACCCCCGTTTGGAAGATGACAGCGCTTTATTGTCGTTTAGGAGTCGCCGCGGTTCCACAAAGCCTGAACGGCTTTCGACACATTTGCGGCAGTTGGCGCTTCCCCGTCCCCTTCCGGACAGATTACAAGATCTGCATCCGGGCACTTCATACTCTCCAGATCCTTAGCGGAGATGACGATGACGAACCGGAATCCGGATTCCTTTAACGATCGGCAGGTTTTCGAAACGAGTGCCCCCGCAGAGTCTTCATTCATGTAATGCATCGCAGGATAAGTTACGATTCTTCCTTTAAAAGGAATTTCAACGAGATCCATTACGTCCCTTAACCGCTCAAGCGCAAGTGTTGCTTCAAACGGTTGCTCCAATCCCGTCATTCCGGTGACCGGCAGCAAGCATGTGTCGAGGTAAGGCTTAAGCTCGTCCCATTGCTGCTCAGTGATGTCGCTAAATTTCATTTCCTGCTCCCTTTCCTGTTGAGATTCGTCCATAATCTCTATGTTACCCATAAAGGGGGTTTTTGCCAATCCAAACAACAAAAAAACTCCCGCTGCTATGACGGATCCTTAAGTCCTCCATCATAGGGCGGAAGTTTCTATTCGCGCAAATTAGCTCTTTAATTGATTTAATTGAGCGGCTAAACGGTAGAACGTATCCTCGTCTCCAACGGCCAACGCTTGATCGATCGCTTTGTAGATCTGATCCGAGCGAAACTTGTGAACGGCTTCGTCTAATACCATTTCCGCTGCTAATCCTAGCATTGCTTCATAAGCAACTTTCATTTTGTCCATAGGATACACCTCCAAACCGGCGTTAAAGAGATCCTATCGTCTTTGACTATCGTCACGCGGTGATTCAAGTGAAAGAGTATAGGTCAACTCGTCATTCTCAGTCACAATCGAACCGGCTCCTACTTTAAGCATATTCACCATTCTGCGCGCCGATAAGTACGATTGCCCCCATTCCAATTAATATGCCATCGCCTAGTTGGTTTGATAGAAAAACTAATAGAGAAACATCCGATCCTGATCTTCGAGATTTACTCCCGCGACAAGCGCCCTTCCGAGTTTGGTCATCCGCACAACCGTCCCATGCTCCTGATGCTCTCCGATCCGAAGCATGCCGAGATGAACCATCATTCCAATCAACCGGATATCCAGCACCTTGTCCGCTGAATCATAATAGAACGGCTTGACGAAGGGAATGAGCACTTTGCGCAGCGAATCAACCGTAACCCATTGCTCGGCCAGATTGTTCATCCAATGCACTAGCGCATGGATATTCGGGATTGCCCCTTTGTACAGCTTCAGCCAGAATTTATAGATCTGCTCCATCTCATTGGCCGGCTTGCCGCGCAACCGTTCCTCCCCGACGGACGATAAAGCCAATACTAGATTATCGTCCGCGAAATACTTCATATAGCTGCAATAGTCGAATAGGAGTGACATCCGGTTCGGATAATGGTGAAAATGCCTGCCGTATCCGAATCGCCATTCGCCTTTGCCGGGCAGCTCTTCCGTAATGGCCAGCTTTTCTAAAATCTGCCCGCTGAACCGTTTGTACATCGAACCGTCTGCCGACAGCTGCACCTCGTTGTGGTAAATATAATGAAGCAGCTGGTAAATATCCTCCTGCACGAGCAGCTGCTCGTCCCGGTACATATGCGGCTCATCCGTATAGTGGAGCTCAGCTGTAAACTTTTTGCGAAGCGTCTCGCGGAATCTCGTTCTCAGATCCTGCGGCACTTGGAACATATAACGATTCGTTCCGGTTACTCCGTTGAACAGCCATCCTTGTTGCTTAAACCTGGAGATCATCTCGCGGGGACCGGATTCTTTGGGCGCTTCGGCCTCGACTTGCTTTTTCTTTGTACGTTTCGTTTTCTTCTGCGGCGGTTCTTCCGCTGGCGGCTCGGGTTCGCCAAACTTGCTTTGCTGAACCCTTGCAATCAGCTCTTCCAGGCTGAAGGAATCTCTTGATTCAAATAGGAGAGAATTCAAGAACCGCATTTCGTCCAGTTTCATACTGCTGATCTGCGCCTCAAATACATCTTTCCGGCTGACGGTTGAGAGAATCGACTGAATCAAATCATTTTTTGAGTGGCCATTGCACTCACATTGATACACGGAGGCGATCCGGCTCAACTGCTGAATATCCGCATAGCCCAACATATCCGACAAATTCATGGTATCTCTCCTTTCCGCAACTGCCCGCCGTTTGTGTCTCGATCGCGAGCTTATTTGATTCGCTAGCAATAATTAGTACCATTATGGGAAGAATTTTGAATTTTAAAACTAGTTGTGTGAAAAAGCTTCACATTGCATTAAAAAGCTTCGGTAATGCACGCTGCGCAAGCAAATGTTCTTTCGATCGCCGTTGATACCGGATTCCCTTCGATTCGAAGTTGTATTGAGGGGAATCCGGATATCAAAAGCGAACGCTGCGCTTCTCAATGAACATTTGCTTGCTCCGCTTCCGCTCGCTCGGTTTTCCACACAAAAAGCCCTGAAAAATTCAAAGACGGGAACAGCAAATAGGGCTGCCATTGATCTTGGCAGCCCTAGGCTATTAAGTACTTACCGCTGCGCTTCTCAATGAACATTTGCTTGCTCCGCTTCCGCTCGCTCGTTTTTCCACACAAAAAACCAAATAAAATTCAAAGACGGGAACAGCAAATAGGGCTGCCATAGATCTTAGCAGCCCTAAGTTTTTCGTACTTACCGCAGCGCAAGCAAATGTTCTTTCGATCGCCATTGATACCGGATTCCCTTCGATTCGAAATTGTATGGAGGGGAATCCGGCAATCAAAAGCGAACGCTGCGCTTCTCAATGAACATTTGCTTGCTCCGCTTCCGCTCGCTCGGTTTTCCACACAAAAAGCCTTTAAAATCCAAAAGCGGGAACGGCAAATAGGGCTGCCACTGTTCTTGGCAGCCCTTGTTCTTCATAAAAAAGGCTGCCATGTAAACGGCAGCCTAAACTGTTGTTAAAAAAAAAAAATAAATTGACGAGGAGCGAGCGGCGAATGTATCTCTTGGAGGAGCGAAGCGTTCGCCTTTGTCACTTCTGAATACACCTTATAAAATCTAATCCATATTCAGAATGACAACAGCGGCCGGAAAGAGATACATTCCCGAGAGTGACCTATTTCGTCAAACTCTCGAATTCGCCTCCTCTAGGTGACGAGTACAATTATATAGAAGCGGAGCCCATTGTTCATCCTTCAACTGCAGAATCGAGTAAGAAAGATTGCCCAGATGCTGCTTCTCAAGGTCGACGCAAAGCGTATCAAACATTTGTGCCAGAAATCCGCCATGGGATACAACAAGCAGTCTGCCTTCCGGCCGCTTTTTCTGCCATTCCTCCAGGAATGCCAGTCCTCTGGCGCGGACCTCCTCGTCCGTTTCCAAGCCTCGCGCAACCTCACGCCAGTTCTCGCCCCACCGTTCCACTCTCTCGGGCAAGGTCAGTCCTTCGACCTCGCCGAAATTACGTTCCCGCAAACGCGGGTCGCCGTCCAGCAGCGGAATATCCAGCTTGTCTGCAATAACGGCAGCCGTCTGGCGAGCGCGCTGCAAATCACTCGATATAACGGCATCCCACAGCTTTTCGTCTTGACTTAATCGTTCGGCAAGCGCATTCGCTTGCTTTTTTCCTAGCTCATTTAACGGAATATCTGTTTGGCCTTGAATCTTTCCCAGCGCATTCCAATCGGTATTGCCGTGCCGTACCATGCCAATAATCAATTGTGATTCCTGCCTTTCCGAATAAAATGAGAAAACCTCTATTGCGGCTCCCGAATATCAACGGCAGCGGCTAGAGGCTGGATAACTGAACAACACCTTTGTTAAGCTTGCGCATTAGCTTCGCGTTCTAGACAACCAGTTCAATATCAACAACGTCATCACAACCCCAAGAAGGGAAAGGGCTACCCAATATTGCGGGAAGGTTGGGACGACCTGCAGAACAAAAGGATCACTGACGCTGGCCACGGGGACTTCAAACTCAGCGCTGATGACAAAATCGCTGCCGGATGCATTTGCGGTATCCATTAATCCGGTCAGTTGAGCCATCTTTTCTTCCGGTGTGCCGTGTTCGTTTCCTTTAATGAAGAAAATAAGGGAACACGCGAATATTGCCAGACAAGCGGACAGCACAATAGCAAGATTACGCCTGAAAGCAGGCGAAAAATAATAATTTTTCTGGGAAACCGGCATCAGCCACGATTGTTCTGCATAAATGCGATCCATAACGCTGCGATTGACATGCTCCATCTGGGCGGTAACAACTTCATCCTCTTCCGAAAGCTTGATGATCATCTCTTCGCTTTCTTCCCATAGACGGTATTGTTCCGCACAATGCTCACAGTCGAGCAAATGGGCCTCCATCGCTTCCCGTTCGGCGTCTTCCTCAGATAAATATCCGAAGACATCGAACTTGTCTTGTACGTCATCGCATTTCATCGTGTGTTCATCCCTTCGTATTCTTCCATCATCGGCGTATCGCCAAAGTAAGGCTCAAGCTGCGACTTTACGCTGGCTCGTGCCCGGAATAACAACGATTTTACGGAGCTGACCGTTTGCCCCAGAATGTTGGCAATCTCCTGGTAATCTAACTGATCATACTCCCGCAGAATGAGTGCTGAGCGTTGTTTCTCAGGTAAATTGTTAATCGCTTCGCGAACCATCGCCATCCGCTCATTGCGCAGCACATGCTGCTCCGGCACCTGATCAGGAGGAGCGGCCGGCATCATATTCGTCTCATCGAGCGGGACATGCGCAGACTTCTGCTTGCGCAGTTCACTAAGTACTGTATTTCGTGCAATCGTATATAGCCACGTCGAAAAAGAAGCATCCACTTCGCGGAAGGAATGGAGGCTGCGGTATGCTTTATAAAACGTCTCCGAGCACAAATCCTCAGCGAGCAGCTCCAGCTTGGCACTCTTCAACATATGGTAGATAAAGGCTAGTATCTTGCGTTGGTAACGGCGCATCAGCTCCGAATAGAGCTCGATGTTACCGTCTTTGATCTCACGTATTAATTGGGAATCAGTCATGACAGGCGAACCTCCTCACCTGCGAATTCTTCTTCCCAGTTCGATTATGTATCCTTATACCGAACCGGAAGCGAAAAGTTGCGGTCATTATCATAAAAAATTTCAATAAATACGATGTATGTAATTCGGTTCTCAATATGCAAAATCCTGCTTGTTTCGACAAAAAGGATTTTTACCCAAATTTTAACAATAGGAACTGTCCTTCCGTATTGTAACATACCTCCATGCATTAGTCTCAAAAAATAAGTAAACTCTAATTTCCAGCATGCAGGAATTTGTCGGAATTAGAGTAATCCGCTTGTCCAATAAAAAAGAACAAAAAAAAACCACTCCGAAGAGTGGTCAGCATTCATATTGAACGCTATAGTTTTGGATAGGAGTGGAGAGAAACCATACTGTACTTTTATTATATGTATACGCTTCCACAATGTCAATGGTTTTTTTGAAAACGCTTAAACTTTTTTGTGGATTTCTACGGCTATATAAGCTTGTAAAGCCTTAATAAACAAAAAAACCTCTTTCGAGGTTTTATTGGCGAACGGTATATCCGGTTTTGCCGAGCAATTCCATCGCTTGATCCAGATCTTCCTGGGTACGGAACGATAAACGAAGCACGCCGGGAACATCTTCCCTGCTCTCGATAATATTAATGTTGCTAAGATTAATCCGGGCACTGCCCAGCTCGCTGGCAATATTGCCGATAATGCCGGGATGATCGGGTACATCCACATAACAATCGTATAAGGAATGAATCATGCCTTTACGGCGCTCCGGCAGTTTGTTGCGGAATTCTCCGGCTGTCTGGAACGCTTCCTCAATCGCATCGCCATTCAAAGACTCCAGCATCACCGCAAACTTCTCCACTTCCTCGTTCCAGTCCTTCAGAAGCTTCAGCAGAACATCGCGGTTGTTGATCAGAATATCCCGCCATACGATCGGGTCGCTTGCCGCGATTCTCGTAATGTCCCGGAAGCCGCCTGCAGCCAACAATTCGTACAAGCCGTTATTCTCATTGTAGCCGCGGACCTGATTAACGAGAGCTACGGCAATCATATGCGGTAGATGGCTGATTGCGCCTACAATCTCGTCATGCGAATTGGCATCAACGCTGACAAGATGCGCTCTTGTATGGACAAGGAGGTTTTTCAACCGTTCCAATGCTTCCGGCGGTGTAGTCTCTTCCGGCGTTAATACGTAGAACGCGTTCTCGAACAGATTCGTGGAGGCCGCTTCAACGCCCGAGCGTTCGGAGCCTGCCATGGGATGCCCGCCGATAAACGACACGCCATGCCGTTCCAGTCTTCTGCCGCACTCGGCCACCGAGGCTTTTGTACTGCCTACATCCGTTACGATGCAGCCTGGCTTCAAATCAAGCTTGCCGAGCTCCGATACGTATTCCTCAAGCTTGCCGACCGGCACGCACAGGAAAATAAAATCGGCCCCTTCGGCTGCTTCCCGCAAGGAAGTTGTCGCATAATCGACAACTCCCCGCTTCATATATTTTTCAACGGAGGACTGACGGTTCGAGTAGCCTACAACGGTAAGCTCCGGCTTGCCCTTGAAGCAAAGCGCCAAAGATCCGCCAATCAATCCTACCCCAAATATCGCGATCTTCGTCATAAGGCTATCCGCGCACCGCCGCTTCCTGCAGTACTAGCTCAAGAGCCGCGATGAACTTTTCGTTTTGCTCCGGAGTACCCACCGAGACGCGGATGTGAGTCGGATAGTACGTCCAGCGCGGTCTAACGATAACTCCTTTGCGAAGCAGCGACTGGAATACGTCAGCCGAAGGCAGCTTCGTATCCACCATGACGAAGTTGCCGTACGCCGGGAAGTAGCTTAAGCCAAGACGGTCGAAATGGCCCGACAGGTATTCAATCCCAGCACGGTTCTGCTCGCGGCAGAACGCAATAAAATCATCGTCCGCCAGAGCTGCTTTTGCTGCTGTTTGTCCAAGACGGGTCGTATTAAACGGCTCGCGAATTTGATTCATGTATTGAATAACATCCGCGTGGCCGATTCCGTAGCCGATACGCAGCGAAGCCAGACCGTAAATTTTCGAGAAGGTGCGGAGCACGATCAGATTCCGGTATTTCTTCAGCAGCTTGATGCCGTCCGGGAAACCAGGCTCGTCCACAAATTCGCAATACGCTTCATCCAATACGACCAGAACATCCTTAGGTACTTGATCAAGGAAGGCGGTAAGCTCTTCTTCTGTGACGATTGTGCCGGTCGGGTTATTCGGATTGCATACCCAAACCAGCTTGGTACGGTCCGTAATCTTGGCCAGCATCGCCGGAAGATCATGTTTACCGTTCTTCAATGGCACTTCGATAATGCGGGCATTTTCGATTTCGGCGTTATGTTTGTATTGGGAGAACGTTTCGTCGGCCATAACCGTTTCGTCTCCCGGAGCAAGATAGGTTCTTGCCAGCATAAGAATAATGTCGCTTGAGCCTGTGCCAAAAATAATCTGATTGGACTCTACTCCGTATTTTTTCGCCACAGCGGCATTAAGCTCAAAGCTGGCGCCGTCCGGATAGGTTGCAATTTGACCTAATTCATTTATGATAGCTGCTTTCGCCTGTTCCGAATAACCAAACGGGTTCTCGTTGGAAGCAAGCTTGATAACCTCGTCTAAGCCGAGCTCTCTCTTAACGTCTTCAACCGGTTTTCCCGGCTGATAAACAGGGAGATGCACGATATTGCTTTTTGGCTGCATCGCCATTCACCTCTTTGTCATATTGGCCTTATTGGCTAACCGCATGTTTTCTATTGTCTCACATCTTGTCAAGGTTTTAAAGAGTCGTCTTATGAGAAAAACTTATATTGAAGTACTTGGAGCGCACAAGGGAAACCGCCTTGCCGTCCTTTGGCAGGGGGCGCAACCGCTTTGAATATAAAAAGGACAGAGCCGGCAAGCTCTGTCCTTCAAATCAGCCCTTCAATCCGGCAACAAAGCTGCGGATATCGGCAAGTCCCTCTTCACGCTTCGAAGAGTCGCCCAATAAAGGAAGCGTTTCTTCGATTTTGCGCACGATCGCGCTGCCTACGACTACGCCGTCGCAGGTTTTCTCGAAGCGCTCCACCTGCTCGCGGCTGGAAATGCCAAACCCAACGGCAATCGGCAGATCCGTTGCTTCGCGAACCGTTGCAAGAAAGTCGTCAATTCCGCTGTGGAATTCGGCACGGACTCCCGTTACGCCTAGTGAGGATACGCAGTAGACAAAGCCGCGTGCTTTCTTGGAAATGCGGACAACGCGATCCTTCGAGGTAGGAGCGACCAGCGGAATAAGGTGAACGCCTTTCGCTTCGGCCAGCTTACGCACTTCCTCATCTTCTTCAATCGGAAGATCCGGAATAATAAGACCGCTTATGCCCTTCTCCACAACTAGATTCATAAACTCCTCCAGGCCGAATTGCAGCACCGGATTGAAATAAGTAAACAAAATAAACGGGAGCTTGACGCCGGCTTCGCGGGCTTGCGCAGCTGTCTCGATGCAATCCAGAATCGAGATGCGGTTCTTAAGCGCTCGTTCGGATGCGCGTTGAATAACGGGACCGTCCGCTAGCGGATCGGAATAAGGAACGCCAAGCTCCACGAGATCCGCGCCTGCGTGTTCAAGCTCTTTAATAATGGCGATTGATGTAGGGATATCCGGATCCCCAATCGTCAGAAACGGAATAAGTGCCGTCTTTCCTTCTTGCTTCAATTTGGCAAAAGCAGCATCAATCAAATTCATGCCTCTGCACCTCCCAGGTAACCCATGATCGCTTCCACGTCTTTATCTCCGCGTCCCGACAGGCTGACTACGACAATTTTGTCTTTATCAAGCGTTGGAGCCAGCTTAATCGTCTGAGCAATCGCGTGGGCGGATTCCAATGCCGGAATAATGCCTTCCGTGCGGGACAGCAGTTGAAGCGCGTCAAGAGCTTCCGCATCGGTAATCGGGAAGTATTCCGCGCGTCCGGAATCCTTCAAATAGGCATGCTCCGGACCGATGCCCGGATAATCAAGTCCCGCCGAGATGGAATGCGCAGGCTGAACCTGGCCGTATTTATCCTGCAGCAAGTAGCTCATCGAGCCTTGGAATACGCCGTGGCTGCCCATCGTCATCGTCGCTGCGTGCTCTTCCGTATCAATGCCGCGTCCCGCTGCTTCAACCCCAACAAGACGGACGGAATCGTCTTTAATAAACGGATAGAAAATACCGATGGCATTGCTGCCGCCGCCAACCGCCGCAACCACATAGTCCGGAAGGCGCTCTTCCGCTTCGACGATCTGCTTGCGGGATTCGTCCCCGATAATACGCTGGAAGTCGCGGACCATCATCGGATAAGGATGCGGACCCGTTGCGGAACCCAGAATGTAGAACGTATCGTCTACATGGCTGACCCAGTAGCGGAGCGTCTCGTTGCAGGCATCCTTAAGCGTGCGTGTGCCCGACATAACGGGAACAACCTCCGCTCCAAGCAGCTGCATGCGGAATACGTTCAGCTGCTGGCGCTTCATGTCTTCTTCGCCCATGAATACTTTGCATTCCAGTCCAAGCAAAGCGGCAACGGTAGCCGAAGCAACGCCGTGCTGGCCTGCGCCGGTTTCGGCAATGATTTTTGTTTTGCCCATGCGTTTGGCAAGTACGGCCTGCCCGATCGTATTGTTGATTTTGTGAGCGCCGGTATGGTTCAAATCTTCCCGCTTCAGGTAGATCTTTGCGCCGCCAAGGTGCTGGCTTAACCGTTCCGCGTAATAAAGCGGCGTCGGACGTCCCGAATATTTATGCAGAAGATCATGAACCTCCTGCTTGAAGGATTCATCCTGCGAATAATGCTTATAGGCTTCTTCGAGCTCCAGCAAAGCGTTCATCAGCGTCTCCGGTACATACCGGCCGCCGAATTTGCCAAAGCGCCCGTTCTCGTCTGGTACTTGGTTCATCGTTCTATCACCTTTCTAACGAATAGTCTAATCTTGTCGATGTCTTTGCGCCCGTCCGTTTCAACTCCGCTCGATACGTCAATACCGTCAACCGTGTTGCCTGCCAGAAGCTCTCCCACATTGCCGGGATGAAGTCCTCCGGCTACGTATAGCGGAACATGTATGGCAGCTGCCGCATTCTGATAGTCCGTTATGAGCTGCCAGTCGAAGGTTTGACCCGTACCGCCTCCGGCCGTATCAATCAGAATAGCGTCTACGACTCCCTCATAAGCGGACACCAGATCCTGTGCATCTGCGCCGTCTTTTCCGATAGAGAGTACTTTCCATACCTTCTTAACCAAGCGGTTCTTAACCAGTCGGCAAAACTCGGGTGTCTCCTGTCCATGCAGCTGCACGACATCAAGAGGCGCTTTTTCCACAATTGCCGTTAGTTCCTCTATTCCGGGATTTACGAAGACGCCTACCGTTTGGGGCGGTTCACCCTCGGCTGCCTGCAGCCGCTTGGCCGTTTCGATCAGAGCTGCAGCCGTTTCCGCATCGACCTGCCGTTTGCTTGGCGCAAACACGAATCCGATCTCATGAAAAGGAAGCCCGTTCATTTCCGCAATGGTCGCGGTATCCCTCAAGCCGCAAATTTTGATTCTTGGCGATGCCGTCATGCCCGGGTCACCGGCCCCATAAGGTCGATAACAGCCTGTCCGGCATCCGGCTGGCGCATGAAATGCTCGCCGATCAAGACGCCTTGCGCACCCACGGATTGAAGATAATCCATGTCGTTTCGTCCCGCAATGCCGCTTTCGCTTATTACCGTAACCCCTTTTGGCATGAGATCGATAAGAGCTTCCGTCGTGCGAAGATCCGTTACGAAGGACTTCAGGTCACGGTTATTAACGCCAATCAGGGTCGCTTTATCAAGCTCCAGAACCCGTTCCAGCTCCTCGCGGTCATGAACCTCCACAAGAACGTCCATGCCAAGCGATTTTGCCGTGTCATACAGCTCCGACAGCTCGGAAGATGTTAGAATTGCTGCTATTAATAGTACCGCATCCGCTCCGATAACACGAGCCTCGTATACCTGGCGGTAATCGATAATAAAATCTTTGCGGAGCAGCGGATTGCTGACCTTCTCCTTGATCAGGGTCAAGTAATCATTGGAGCCTTGGAAATAATCGCGGTCCGTCAGAACCGAAATACAATCCGCGCCCGCGCGCTCATAAGCGGCCGCAAGTTCGGAAGGATGAAAATCCGGACGGATAAGTCCTTTGGAAGGAGATGCCTTCTTCACTTCCGCAATCAGACCGATATCCCGTTTGCGGCCCGCCGTTAGCGCACGCTCAAAGCCGCGGCATTCGGGAAGCGAAGCGATTTTGCGTTCATACTCGGATAGCTGGAAGCCCGAAGCGAGATGAGCAACCTCTTCCCGCTTCGTTACTACGATTTTATCAAGAAACATGAGTCAACTCTCCTGTCGTCTGAATAAGCTTTTGCAATTGCCGATTTGCCATGCCCGAATCAATCATTTCGGCAGCCAGCGCAACACCCTCGCGGAGAGAATCCGCATAGCCGCCTACATAAATGCATGCCCCTGCGTTAGCAAGCACGATATCGCGGTACGCCCCGCGTTGTTCGCCGCTGAAGATCCCGCGGATCAACGCCGCATTGGTCTCCGGATCTCCGCCAATCACTTCGGAGATCGGATAGCGGGAGAGTCCCAGCTCTTCCGGAGTCAGTTCATAGGTCGCCACTTCGCCGCCGCGCAGCTCGGAAATTTGGGTTGGCGCCGAAATGCTGATCTCATCCAATCCGTCCACGCTGCTGACAACCATCGCCCGCTTCACGCCCAGTTCGTTTAATACGGCTGCGATGGTAGACGTTTTGGTACGGTCATACAAACCGATCAGCTGACGGTCGGCGCCAGCCGGATTCGTTAAAGGACCAAGCATATTAAAGATCGTGCGGACGCCAAGCTCGCGGCGCGGTGCAGCCGCATGGCGGAGAGATGGATGATACAGCTGAGCGAACATGAAGCAGATGCCGATCTGATTCAGGCATTCGGATGCTTGCTCCGGAGTTAACGAAATGTTGACGCCTAGTGCTTCGAGCACATCCGCGCTGCCCGCTTTGCCGGACATCGCCCGGTTCCCGTGCTTCGCTACGCGAATGCCGGCCGCCGAAGCGATAATAGCGGAAGCCGTGGAAATATTGAACTTATGAATACCGGAGCCGCCCGTTCCGCAAGTATCGAGCAGGCCTTCCTGCTTCGTCTGCACATGGCTCGAATGCTTGCGCATCGCTTCCGCAAATCCCGTAATCTCGTCCTTCGTCTCGCCCTTCATGCGCAGAGCTGTGGCTACGCCAGCAATTTGCGAAGGCGTCGCATTGCCGCTCATAATAATATCCATCACGGACCTAGCTTCTTCGCGAGTCAGATCGGTGCTGCCCATCAGCTTGTTTAAAGCTCCTTGCATCGTTACCTGTTCTGTCACCAAACTCATTTTACAACACCTCTCCGCTTGTTACATAGTAGTCCGCGTTAACCGCCTGTTCAGCCGAACTCTTCCGTTTGCCAAAAATCGCTTCCGCAGCGCGGATCGCCTTAAGGCTTGCTTTTGCTTTATTAACCGTCTCCATATATTCGCTCTCCGGAACGGAATCCCATACGATCCCTGCTCCGCTCTGAACATAAGCTTTGCCGTTCTTGAACACAATGGTCCGAATCGTAATGCATGTATCCAGCGATCCGCCGAATCCGAGATAACCGATTGCCCCTGCATAAGCGCCTCGTGCTTCGTTCTCGAGCTCGGCGATAATCTCCATCGCCCGAAGCTTGGGAGCGCCGGATACCGTACCGGCCGGCAGACAGGACAGGAAAGCGTCGAAGAAGTCTTTGTCCTCGCGAAGCTTGCCGGATACGTTGGACACGATGTGCATAACATGCGAGTAACGCTCAATCTCCATATAAGCATCGCAGCGTACCGAACCGAATTCTGATACGCGCCCGATATCGTTGCGCCCAAGGTCAACCAGCATCAGATGCTCCGCGCGTTCCTTCTCGTCGGCAAGCAATTCCAGCTCAAGCGCCTTATCTTCCTCCGGCGTCTTGCCGCGCGGTCTTGTTCCGGCAATCGGGCGGGTCTCGACTTTGCGGTCTCCGTTAACCTTTACGAGCGCTTCAGGCGATGTGCCTACGATTACTTCGTCTCCCATTTTCAAATAGTACATATAAGGAGACGGGTTCATCGTCCGAAGCACGCGGTACACATGAAGCGGATCCACCTCGGTTTCGATGCTGAAGCGCTGAGACAAGACAACTTGGAAAATATCGCCGGCGCGGATATATTCCTTCGCCTGGTCAACGTTCGAGATAAACTGTTCCTTCGTCAGGTTGGACTGTACATCGCCAAGCTCGGGATCAACCGGGATCGACGAACCCGACATTACCGGAACCGTAATCGGCTGCTGCACGCGCTCGATCGTAGCTTCGATCTTGGCTACCGCACGGTTATAAGCCTTTTCGATTTCCGCGTTGGTTGCCGACTGAGGGATATGAACATTCCCGATAATTTGCAGCTGCTGCTTGAAGTGATCAAAGACGATAACCTGGTCGCAGAACATGAATTGCAAATCATTCATTTGCAAGTCGTCAATGCGGTGTGCCGGGAGGTTCTCGTAATATTGGAGCAGATCATATCCGAAATATCCGATCGCGCCGCCCGTAAACGGCGGGAGCTCCGGCAGCGACGGGCTGCGGAAGCCGCGAAGCTGAGCCTTCAAAAGCTCAATCGGCTTCTCGTCGAACACTTGCTTCTCGCCGTTATGCTCCAGCACCATCTTGCCGTTCTTCCCGTAGAGCATCATGAAAGGATCCGTCCCGATGAATGAATATCTCGCCCATTTCACTCCGCCCTCCACGCTCTCAAGCAGGAACGCGTGCTGCTCCTTCGCAAAATGCTGGAACAGCCTGATTGGTGTTTCCGTATCCGCAAGCATATAGCGTACGATCGGAATAATATTGTATTGGTCGGCCAGCTTCGTTACTTGCTGCAATTCATTTGTCATGGGGGGTTCCTCCTCTTGGTACTCGCTACTTGGTTAGAAGGGCATTAAAAAAGCCCCTGCCGGGAGCAGGGGCGTTGAATGTATGGATGATGACAAATAAGATTGCGAACAAAATAAAGAATAGACCTACGGCGCACGTTAGCGATGCTATCTCCTGCGCTTGGCTGCGGTGAACAAGCCTTCTATTCTCAACTGTCCTGCACTCGTCTCTGCTTAACTCATCTCTACTCAACTCAAAGCCTGCTACCTAATTTGAAACGGCAGCGCCATCCTGTGATGACGTTCGCGTTTCCTCTAAAACCTGTCTCTTCATTTGCTGCTCTTCTCTTGCCTAACTATTGTTAGTTCTCAATATACTACCGATTGGGGACCGCGTCAATCAGGATTTTGACAAATCCGGACGAAGCACGCGCGCGCCTCCAAGATAGACATGGTTAATTTCCGCTTGGCTTTTGTCCGTATTCAGATGAATCATAAATCGGACGCAGCGCTCAAGACTTCCCTTCACCGGCACTTCCAGCGCGCACATTAAAGGCACAAGATCCCACCCGCTCATCTGACGGATCGCAATAGCCGGGAATGTAGCGTCCAAATCTTGCGTTACGGTAATAAACACGCTCGCGATATCATCCGGCACGATATCGTTTTGTTTCACAACCTCTTGCAAGAGCTCCAGCGTCGCCTGCAGAATCGGCTCTTTTTCATTAACGTCAACGGTGATGGCACCGCGAATCCCTCTAACTGTCATCCCTTTTACGCCTCCAGTTTCAATTGCTCAACGATGTCCCGTACCCATGCGGACTGAACATCCTTCTTGATTTCCACTTTGCCGATCTCGGTAGGCACAACAAATACCATCGTGCTCTCGCTGAACTTCTTGTCATGCATCATCGCATCCATAATGGCATCGACGTCGAAATGCGCCGGAAGCTTCACCGGCAGTCCAACCTTGGACAATACGCGCTTTGTGGTGGTGTAAACCTCTTCAGACGCACCGTAACGCAATCCCAGTCTTGCCGAGCCGATCATGCCGATGGAAATGGCTTCCCCATGCAAAAGCTCGCCATAGCCGGCCACCGCTTCAAGCGCGTGCCCGATCGTATGGCCCAGGTTCAGAATCGCGCGAAGGTCATTCTCGCGCTCGTCTTTAGATACTACGGCTGCCTTTACGCTGCAGCCTTTATAGAGGGCATATCCAAGCGCATCCGGTTCAAGCGCGAGCAGACGGTCTGCATTTTCTTCGCACCATGCCGTAAATTCCGCATCCCAGATTAGTCCGTGCTTCACAACTTCCGATAAGCCGGCGCTGACATCCCTCGGAGGCAGCGATTGCAGCGTATTTAGATCGTACAGCACCATTTCGGGCTGATGGAATGCGCCGATAATGTTCTTCGCAAGCGGATGATTAACCGCAACCTTGCCGCCAACGCTTGAGTCGTGGGCAAGAATCGTTGTAGGGATCTGTACGAACTTAACTCCGCGCATATAGGATGCCGCCACGAATCCGGCCAGATCCCCAACAACGCCGCCTCCAAGCGCAACAATCGTCGATTTGCGGTCAAGGCCTGCTTCAAGCGCTTTTGTAACCAGGCTTTCCAGCATCGACAACGATTTGGAGCTTTCGCCCGCAGGAATAACCGCACTTGCGACGGAGAAACCGCCTTCGCGGAGATTGCTCTCAAGCGGTTCCAAATATTGAGGCGCAACATGTTCGTCCGTAATAATAAGCAGAGGCGATTTCAAGCTGATCTGATGCTTCTTGAAATACGCTGCCGCCTCCTGCAAAAGACCTTCACCGATATAAATGGGATAAGAGCGTTCGCCTAGCTCAACTTTCAGTTCGCGCATGATCTGTACCATCCTAACTGTTCATATTCCGGGCTTTTGTTATGTAAACATCTTTGCTCATTATAGTACAGGCTTCAGGCTTTGACAAGAAATGCGGCAGCTCTTAAATACGTAAAAAGGCGGATGCCAAAGCCATTTCTGGCCCCAGCATCCGCCTTTCGGGCGGCTATGGAAAAGCGTTAGCTGTTCACAAAGCGCTTGCTTGTTTCCCGGTCTGCCTTCACAGCCATCTGACTCATCAGATTAGGAAGCTGACGGCTGTCGAGACCGAGAATTTGAGCGCATTCTTGAATGGATATGATCCCGCTTCGGTAAGCATGAATCACTTGTCGCTTGTCCATCTTCATCCTCCAATAAAAGATCGGTTGCCTTTAGTATTGGAGCGGACGGAAATCGGTATACATTAGCCGGTAATTCTTCTGTAGAAGAACGTGTCGGCCGACTCAAAGCCATATTGGGAAGGAGAGAAAATCTGCTCCGTGCTTCCGACGAACAGGAGTCCTCCGGGCCGAAGCGCGCTTGCGAATTTTTGATATAATAAGTGCTTGGCTTCTTCCGTGAAATAAATCATCACATTACGGCAGACGATCAGATCAAAGGACTGCTCGAAAGCATCATGAAGCAGATTCTGCTGCTTAAACGTGATCGCGTTCTTAAGCTTATCCGATACGGCGTACATCCCATGATCCGGCTGGAAATACTTCTGCTTGTAGGCAGCCGGGACATCCCGCAAGGAGCGCTCCAAATACTGCCCTTCTTTCGCTTTTTCCAGTACAACGGAATCCAGGTCGGTCGCCAGCAAAGATGTTTTATGAAGAGCGTCAAGCTCCGACAGAATCATTGCAATCGTGTACGGCTCTTCTCCCGTCGAACAAGCGGCACTCCATACCTTAAGCCTCTCTCCCCGCTGAAGCATCTCCGGCAGGAAGCGGCTTTGCAGCACTTCCCACCGGTTCGGGTTCCTCCAGAATTCGGACACGTTAATGGTCATGCGGTCCAAAAATTCGTTCAGCAGGCTCCGGTCCTGTTCAATAGCTTTCCAGTAGGCCTCAAACGTCTGATACCCGTGCTTCTGGCGAAGCGTCGTCAGACGGCGCTTCATCTGGGCTTCTTTATACTGCGACAAATCGATATTGGTCTTAGCCTTCATTCTTTGGATAAAATGATCGAAATCCAAATCCTCCGACATGGACGCCTCCTGTTGTAACTACAGCGTTATGTATGGCTTAGATCCAGCGCTGTACGGTATGTTCGTATTCCACCAGCTGCTCAGGCGAGAAGAAATTCGCGATTTCCCTTGCCGCGCTTTCCGGAGAATCCGAGCCATGAATCAAATTCAAATTCGTATGTACGGCAAAATCCGAACGAATCGTGCCAGGCAGCGCGTCGACCGCATCCGTCTTGCCAATCATGGCACGCGTGAGGGCGATAACATTATCCCCTTGCCATACCATCGCAAAGACCGGGCCGGCTGTAATAAAGTTCAACAGCGGCTCGTAAAAGGGTTTGCCTTGATGTTCGGCATAATGGGTTTCTGCAAGTTCTCTGCTGACAACCATAAACTTGGCAGCAACCAGCTTCAGGCCTTTGCGTTCAAACCGCGTCACAATCTCGCCTATAAGGCCGCGTTGAACGCCATCTGGCTTAATCATCAAAAATGTTCTTTCCATAACGCTACCTCCTAAAAGAATTGTGAAGCAATTCTTACTTCGTAAGCATTGCATTCCCTAGTAGTTGCGCTTTCCTACGAAATGCGCAATGTCAATCAGATTCTTCTTCGCTCCGATACCCGGCAATCCCTCTAAAGCGGCCAAAGCTTTTTTCGTATAATCATTTGCCAGCTGATCAGCCAGCTGAATGCCCTTGCTGCTTTTGATCAGCGAAATGGCCGGTTTGGTATCAACATTCCCGTTATGCTCGCGGATAATCCGTATTTGCTCCAGCAAAGGCTCACGAACTTTGTCATCCTTCAAGGCGAGAATGACAGGCAGCGTAATGTTTCCTTGCCGGATATCCGAACCCGGAGGCTTGCCGATCTGCTTTTCCGTGCCGAACAAATCCAGCATGTCGTCACGAATCTGGAAGGTCATTCCGACATTATAACCGTAACGGTACAGCCGGTTGACCGTAACGCGGTCCGCCCCTGCCGCGGCAGCGCCAAGCTGGCAGCTGATCGCGATAAGAAGTGCCGTCTTGCGGCGGATGCGCAGCAAATAATCGCGAATCGTTTGCTCGGTATTAAAGAAATACCGGATTTGCTCCATCTCCCCGATACTCATCTGCACAAGAGATTTCGAGAGCATCTGATGGATAAACGGATCATCCAGCTCTGTTGCTATCGTGAGCGCCCTGCCGAAAATATAATCGCCCGTATACATGGCAATCCGGTTATCCCATTTGGATTTGACGGTCAGCTGACCGCGCCGCGTCGATGCATCGTCAATGACATCGTCATGCACCAAGGAAGACATATGGATGAGTTCAAGAGGCACGGCTACTTTTGTCAGTTTATCAAGATCGTATTGGCCGAACTTGCCCGAAAGAAGCACGAATACGGGGCGAAGCCGTTTCCCCCCTGCCTTCAGCAGGTGAAGAGACGTCTCGCTAAGCAGCTCATCGCCGAACGATATGCTTCGTTCCAGCTCTTGCTCGATTCGGGACATATCGCCTTTTAACTTTGCAAAAATGTCTAATAGTTTCATTCTTTCACCTGTTCGGCAGAGATTCTTCTTTATAAAAGTGCAGGTTCACGTCGTGATCGAGCAAGCCAAGCTCCTTGGCATACCGGAAATACAAGGAAAGGCCTTCCTGCTGCTTTGGTCCAAAGTCGTAATTAAGGCAAGTAAAGTACATTTGCCAATAAGCCGGATCGCCGCCAAGCTGCTCCATTGCCTTCTGAATAAGCGGCGTTAGATCGCCAATGCTTTTCTCCTTGCTGGCGGTAAAAGCCTTGAACAAACGCTCGAAAGCTTCCGGCGATTGTTCCACGGCTTCCTTCCGCGCCGCCACAACGGCGTATGTCATTGCCAGCCCCGTCCACTGATTCCACACTTCTCCCAGGTCGATTACGGTCAAGCCTTTGTTCTCCCAAGACTCCCGGATAGCAGGATCGCCGATCAGGAGAGCGCCATCGGCCCATTCCAGCATCCGGTCAAGATCCGGCTCGGCCGGCTCGTATTCGGGCTGAAGCTCATAATGCTTTTTCATTAATATTTTCAGCAGGTTGACCGATGTTGCCGACGTTGTAGTAACGGCGATCCGCTCCGGCGGAGACTGCTCAATCGGTTTTTTTAGGAACAGAAGGATGGAGTTTACTTTTCCCTCCGACCCTACCGATAAATGCGGCAGAAGAACGTAATCCTTATCGTTCATGCCGTAAGCAAAGGAAGATACAGCCGAAACTTGTATCTCCCCTTCACGCAGCAGCCGGTTTAATTCTGCCGGCACCTTCAGCACAATATCAATGCCGGCTTGCTCGGTATAGTCCTCTAAATAATGAAAAAGCGGCCATGCATTCGCATAATCGATTCGGCCGACACGAAGCGGATGATTCAGTCTGCCCGTCATGTAAGGTCATCTCCCCATCTTCTGAATAATTGATGCTCGATCGACATGCTATCGAGCACTTTGCCGACAAGGAAATTAATCATTTCATCCATCGATTGCGGTTTATAATAAAAGGCCGGCATTGCCGGAATGATTCTTACCCCAAGCCGAGCAAGTGTGAGCATGTTCTCCAAATGTATGGCATGCAGCGGCGTCTCGCGCGGAACAATAATGAGCTTGCGCCCTTCCTTCAGCATGACATCCGCCGCGCGGGTTAACAAGTCGTCCGAAATCCCTCTTGCCATCGAGGCGAGAGAGCCCATCGAGCAAGGCACTATCGCCATGCCTTCTACCTGGAAGGAGCCGCTTGCAATGCTGGCGCCGATGTCGGCATTCGGATGGAATACCAGCCGGCCAGCCGTTACGGCCTCACCGAACCGCTGCTCCAGCGCAGCCTGCCGGCGCGATGTGTCCCAGCCCAGTTCTTCCTTCAGTACGCGCCAACCCGCTTCGGTCACCACGACATGAACGAGGTAATTCGCCTGAAGCAATTCTTCGATCAACCGGATTCCGTAGATCGCCCCGCTAGCCCCGGTTATCCCAACTACCCAGCGTTTAGGTTTTGCCGCTCCGTAAGATTCTACCATTGGTGCACCACCAGCAGATCAAACATCGCAAATACGAACAAAACAACGCTAAGCGTGCCGTTCATGCCGAAAAAGGCAATTTGCACGCGGGACAGATCATTCGGCCGTACCAGCCAGTGCTGATAGAAGAGCATCAGTATCGAAGCGATGGTACCAATAAGGTACACCCAGCTCAGCTCTGTCATCCAGAACAAGGCGAAGAAGCCGATAGCCGTTACAATATGGAAGCCTCTAGCGATCCACAAAGCACCGGAAAGACCGAATCGCGCGGGAATCGAATGAAGGCCGCTGTCGCGGTCATATTCGTAATCCTGCGTTGCGTATACGATATCGAAGCCCGCGATCCAAAGGGCAACGGTGAAATACAACACCCATGCCGCGGCATTGAGCGACCCCGTTACGGCAACCCAGCCGCCAAGCGGAGACAGGCCGATCGTAAGGCCAAGGAATACATGGCAGAGCCAGGTAAATCTTTTCATATAAGAATACAGAACCAGCATCACAACCGCAATCGGCATCAGCTTCATTGCAATGGGATCCAGGTTTGCCGCTGCTATAAACAGCAGGGCAAAGGAAACGATAATAAATAAGATAACCTCGAACGATTTCAATAAACCTGCCGGCAATGCCCGCTGCGCCGTTCTTGGGTTAGCTTTGTCGATTGCTTTGTCGATCACCCGGTTAAGGCTCATGGCCGCGCTGCGTGCGCCAACCATCGCAAGCGCAATCCAACCAATCTCGCCCCAGGAAGGCAGTCGCTTCTCAACCGCTAATGTACCAAGAACAGCTCCCAAAAAAGCAAATGGAAGAGCAAATACGGAATGTTCAAATTTTATCATTTCCAAAATAATGCGTAATTTGCGAATCATTGCTGCGATTTCTCCTTTGTACCGATGTGAAGCGCCGCAATTCCGCCTGTAAGCGGATAGGCCTGTACCTCACGCAGTCCGGCTTGCCGGAATAACTCGGATAACTGGTTGGCGTCCGGGAACAGCTTCAGGGAATCCGGAAGCCATTTGTATTCTTCAAAGCGCTTCGCCACCCATTTTCCGATCATCGGAAGCATCCGTTCAAAGTATAAATAGTACATCCCTTTAAACGGCTGCCACATTGGCTTGGACAGCTCGAGGCATACTACCATGCCGCCCGGCTTCACAACGCGCTCCATTTCCTTGAGCACCTGCAAGTAATCCGGAACGTTGCGGAGGCCAAAACCGATCGTTACATAATCGAAAGAGTTGTCGGCAAAGGGCAGCTCCATCGCATTTCCCTGAACAAGCGTAATCTGCTTGTTCAAGCCTTCGCCATTTACCTTAACGGCGCCGACGTCCAGCATGTTCTGGCTGAAATCGAGTCCGGTGACTTGCCCGGTTCCGCTTGCTTTCGCAAGCGCTATCGTCCAGTCGCAAGTGCCGCAGCATAAATCCAGCGCGGTCTGCCCCGGCTGCACGTTCATTTTGCGCATCGTAAATTTCCGCCACGCCTTATGTCTGCGAAAGCTTAGCAGATCGTTCATCATATCGTACTTTGGCGCAATGTTCTCGAACAGCGCATGCACATGTTCTTTCGAACTAGAGCCGGAGCCTGAACTTGAACCAGAGCTTGTGTTTGCATTCATCTGTCTTATCCCTCGTTTCGTTAAGCCCTGGAATGGGCCGCCATCTTCTCTAGGAAGGAATCCGCCAGCTCCTGAATAACCTTCTTCAGCTGTTCGGACTCCAGCTTTGCTGCAGTACCGCGGAGACTGTCTGCTGCTGTCTTGAGCTTCGAGACCAATCTGCCATGCAGTTCGTATTTCCCCCTCAGGTCGTAAATGAACGAATGCTCCGTATTCCTGGAGAGGCCTTGCTGCTCCTCCGGCGTGCCTTCCTGCATGACATGCCAATAAGCCCAGCTTTGATAAAACCGGGATGGGGAATCAAAACGATTCATTTCGTCCAATACCGTCTCGCAGCGGCTAACGTCCTGCAGCATCTCCGGCCAAAGCTTCACGAATGAACCTTCCATCATCCCGCTGAACAACTGGAACATCTCGCCCTTCAGCTCCGTCAGCTTATTCAAATACTCTTCGGCTTTCAGCTGCGATTGCTGCATCTTTGTGTAAAGATCCATCTTCAATCGATTCACTTCGCACACGGCGGCGCTAATCTTGGATACCATGCCGATCTGTCCGGCTTGTGACAAAAGCTGGTAGAAGCGGCTGCTGAAGTAATCGCCGGCCAATACCTTCAACTGCCTGGATCTCATCTCGGTCTCTGAGCGCCGGGTTTCCTCCGTGTCTATCAGGTCATGCGTATCCATCCCCAGCTGTACCAGCGATACAACCAGCGAGTAAAGCTCGCTCTGTGGTGCGAGGGTTCCATGCTCGCTTAACACGGCATGAAGCAGCCTTAGCCTCGGGTCGGGAAAAGCAGGCAGCTCGGTGTAAGTTTTAATCATGTCATACTCGACATACTTGGATGCGAGTTCGTTGATACGATAAGGTTTCATGGGGTAAGCCTCCGAACAGATATTGCCGCTAAATAATCTAAACTATTATAGCACAACTTTAGGTCATGAGCATACGAAACAAGCTTCCGAGGTCAAATTGTTCAATATTTAGCTACAACTCCGTCAGGTAGATGGAAGGGGTGCGGTAGAATAGGTATCAATTGGTCCTAACCGCTTTTCAAGCAAGGTGGTGTACGCAATTCTCAGGCGTTTCCTCCACAATTCATCGTGAAGCGGATCCGCATCGCTTAGTTCGCTAAAGTTATCGCTCAGCCAGCTGTCGGTCCGGCGCACATCCGCCGCAAACAGCAGCCGGTTGTCTGCCTTGGAATCGACATAGCGAATCAGCAGCCGGTTCACATTTTCCATCTGGGTGAACGACAGTCTGATCAGCTTCTCCATATCCTTATACCAACGCTCCGCCTGCTTCTCGTCTTCTGCCCGCATTTCAACGGTCAGCACCGCTTGGTTCCACTGCACCTTCCCCACTCTTCCCGTAAGCTGCAGGCCAATGATGGCATCAACGAGATTACTGCTTGTCAGTCTCTTCATCTCGGAGGGATGAAAGACGGCCACCTCGCCTCTTCCCTTGCCCGGGCCGATTCCGGAATGAGGCATTAGGCCAAGTACCGCCGTAACCGCAAGCGCCGCGCCCAGCGCCGTCAAATAAGCCTTTCGCATAACGGAATCCCTCCGATCCTAGTAAACGCTCCAAAAATCCCTTATATCCCATTTTACAACCGATGGAGCCAAGCTATGCACAAAAAAACTCCCAACACGCATATTCTGCGTGAGGGAGCTTGCCCGAACAACATTTTATTGGTCCGTATCCACAATACCGTGCTTGGTCATGACGGAAGCTTTGCCGCGGATTTTGACTGCCGATGTATGATCCGTAAATTGAACAATCAAGATTTCATTCTTGTCCAGCTTCTCCGTATGATGGAACTTGGTGTCCTGACCGCGCGTGAGGCCGATCACCTGAACGCCTTGATCCTTCGCTTTAATAACGATGTAATCGCCTTGATTCGGCTCCATCTTAACCCTCCTAAAATGAATCATCACCCAATTTGCCATGCTATGGCAGATTGTGAGGACTTCATTGCTTCGAAAGCATGCGCTAAAAAGAATTGTCACACAATTGGCCGCTTTCCGGCCAGTTGTGATAATTCTTACTTCGTAAGCATTCGCTTCATGAATCATCACCCAATTTGCCATGATACGGCACATGTGAGGACTTCATTGCTTCGAAAGCATGCGCTGTGCAGCACTGGACTGCTTCTAGCATCCTATTGCTGGGCTCGATTATACTATAGACCGGCTCCGACATGCAAGACTTGTCAGCACGACCAAAAACGAAAGCGCCCGAACGCGTTGGCGTTCGGGCGCTGTGCAAAAGCAATTAATTGGAGACGAGGTCTTTAAGAGATTTACCAGGCTTGAATGCAGGCATTTTGCTTGCAGCGATATCAATCTCCTCGCCTGTTTGCGGGTTGCGTCCTTTGCGGGCTTGGCGTTCGCGAACCTCAAAGTTACCGAAGCCAACCAGTTGTACTTTGTCTCCGCTTTGAAGGGCATCGGAGATCGCTTCGAATACGGCGTCAACCGCTTTCGTTGCATCCTTCTTCGACAGATCGGACAATTCAGCCACTTTGTTAATCAAATCGGTTTTGTTCATTTGTTTCACCTCCCCTAAAGGCAAATGAAGAGTCATCTTATCCCTCTTATTTACTGAAAACTTGAAAAATATACCTCGACCTCAAACAAACTTATAGTAATACAGCCGATTTCCAATTTCAAGTAGCCTATAGAGGTTCCGCGTACTTTCATCTATTTTTCATTTTATCCGCTTCGTTTTCTGGACAAATGAATGAATGTAACGGCGAGCGCCAGAACAAGGACTACGCCTTTGATGATGTCGTTGGCATAGTACTGCACCTTCATCATCGTCATGCCGTTCAGGAGCACTCCGATCAGGATCGCGCCAAAGAATGTACCGATTACGTTAGGGCGGCCCGCGCCAAGCACCGAATAACCGATAAAGACGGCCGCTACCGATTCCATCATCATTGGAGCGCCGGCATCGATCTGACCTGTGCCGACACGCGCCGCAAACAATATACCGCCGATGGACGCAAAAATGCCGGAAGCGATGTAAGCAAACGTACGGATGCGGCGAACTCGCACGCCCGACAGCCGCGCGGCTTCCTCGTTCCCACCCGTTGTATACATCTGACGCCCCCAGCGGGTGTATTTAAAGAACAGGTGAACCGCAACAACGGCAATAATCATGAGCACAACCGGAACCGGGATGCCAAGCAGCTTGCCTTGGCCAAGCCACAGGAACGACTCGTTGAACTTGCCCGGTGCTGTAGTACCGTCAGGCATAGGCATGTTGTTGTAGATCGAGTAACCTTTTGTATAGGTCTTATGGATACCGCCAACGATGTACATCACCGCCAATGTGGCCAGCATGTCCGGAATACGGATTTTGACGATCAGAAGCGCGTTCAACAAACCTACCAATGCCCCAATCAATAGAGCAACGATAATTACTACGACAACGGGCTGCTCATACCAGACCATGAAGGCGGCCGTGACAACCGTCGTCAACGATACGGTAGAGCCTACCGACAAGTCGAAGCCGTCGACCGTCAGAGAGAAGGTAACGCCAATCGCAACAAAGGTCGTAATCGAAATAGACCGCAATATATCCGACAAATTCGCGTACGTAAAGAAATGCTCATCCCACATTGAGAAGAATAGGATGACTAAGGCAATAACAAGTAACGATCCGAATTTAAAAATGAAATCTAGTGACTTCTCTCTCATGCCTGCTCCTCCTTGCCGCCGCTCGCATAAAGCATCAGCAGCTCCTGCGTGGCTTCGCCACGGCCGAATTCCTTCACAAGTGCTCCGTCGCACATGACGAGAATTCGGTCGGCGATACCCATCGCTTCTGCAAATTCACATGTTAAGTAAACAATTGCTTTCCCTTGCTCGGCCAGCGATCCGATAATTCGGAAAATATCGCTTTTTGCGCCGATATCCACGCCTTTGGTCGGCTCATCGAACAGGTAGACTTCCGCACCGGTCGGAAGCCATTTGCCGATGGATACCTTCTGTTGGTTCCCGCCGCTCAGCTGACCGGTTTTCTGGTTGGGGGAAGAGGTCTTGATCCCCAGCTTCCCGATTATGGCGGCTGCGTTGTTCGACTCTTTCTTTCCTGACAGGAAGCCGCTTCTCGTCAGCAGTTTCAGAATCGGAAGGCTTAAGTTGTTCTGAACCGATTCGCCAACAAGTATGCCCTGCTTCCGCCGTTCCTCCGGCACCAGCACGATGCCGCCGGCTATGGCATCCGCCGGTTCGCTGTTGTTAACCGCTCTATTCGAGATCGTCACACGACCCTGCTCTGCCTTATCGGCGCCAAACAACACTCTCGACAGCTCTGTTTTACCTGCTCCGACAAGACCAACAATGGCAACAACTTCACCGCTGCGGGCATTAAAGCTTACATTTCGGACATAATGGCCGCGCGTGACGCCGGATACCTCAAGCAGCGGATCACCGATCGGAACCTCCGTTTTCGGAAATTCTTCCTCGAATACCCGGCCCAGCATCGCTTGCACAACGTCATCAATCGTTAACGAAGAAGTAGACTCGGTTAACACTCGCTCACCGTCGCGCATAACCGTAATGCGATCGCAAAGCTGGAATACTTCCGGTAGCCGGTGGGAAATAAATACGATACCGATGCCTTCCTCTTTGAGCTGCCCGATAACACGGAATAACCGCTCCGCTTCTTCAAGGCTGAGCGGTGCGGTCGGTTCGTCAAAAATAACGTATTTTGCTTTCTCCGTCAGCAGTCTGGCAATTAGCACAAGCTGCTTCTCGGCGAGCGTCAGCTCCCCTGCCTTCTTCTTGACCGGAATCGATGCGCCAAGCCGCGCAAGTGTTGCTTCCGCCTGCTTCTCCAGCTTGCGCCAGTTCAGCCACAGACTGCTGCCTTTGCTGGAAATGCTGTCAAGCATAACGTTCTCGGCCACGCTTAGCTGCGGCACAAGAGCCGTGTCAACTTCCTGATAAACACAATGGATGCCCAATTGTTTGGCATCCCCAGGTGAACCAATATGAACTTGCCGCCCGTCGATTGTTATCGTGCCTTCGTCCTGGCTGTAAGCACCCGATAAAATTTTCATCAGGGTGCTTTTGCCGGCACCGTTGGCACCAAGCAGCGCGTGAACCTCGCCGCTTAGCAGGTTAAATTCGACGTCGCGGAGGGCGGGGACGCCGGAAAAGGCTTTCCGGATCCCCTTCATTTGCAATTGCTTTGCAACACTCATGTTGTGCACCTCTCCAGCGTTTCGTTAAAGACTAAGCAAGAATGGCGACGCCATTCTTGCTTAGTAAGCATTTAGCCTCTGGATTATTTCGAACCTTCCAGTTCTTTCATCCAGTCTTCATAGTTTTGCGTGCTGCTTCCCCAGCCTTTGATATATTGGGACAGTTGAGTTGTGCTTACTTGCTCAGCCGGCAGCTCGTCGCGGCTTACGTATACAGCGTTAAGTACAGTAATCGGATCGTTAGCTTCGCCTTTAAACTCTTTGTACAGGGTACGAACTTGAACGCGGCCGATATCTTTCGGATCTACGGCAGCCGAAGCAATCCAAGGGCTGTTCTTGTCTTGAATCATTTGAAGATCTTCGTCGCTCATGTCGATGCCATATACTTTGATTTCCGTACGGCCTGCTTGCTGGATTGCGCGGGCAGCGCCTTTTGCGAATTCATCCCAAGCTGCCCATACAGCCGTAATGTCGCCTTTGTTCGGATATTGTTTCAGAATCGCTTCCATTTGCGATTGCGTGTCCATTGCAGGGTTGTTAGCGTTGCCGAATGCCGCGATTTCTTTAATGTCGGGATACTTCTCTTGGAATGCTTTGTAAGCAACTTGGCGGCGTTCCATTGGAGCAAAGCCAGCTACCCATACTTTTACGATGTTGCCTTTGCCGCCAGCGTCTTTAGCCAGCTGCTCGAGCGTAAGGTTTGCCATCGATTGGTCATCCTGCTGCAGAACCGGTACGCCGTCGACTTTTACGTCTGCGTCGAATACGACAACTTTGATGCCTTTGTCTTTTGCTTTTTTGATTCCTTGTTCAAGAGCGCCAGCTTGTCCATGGTCGATCAGGATACCGTCGAAGCCTTGGTTGACAGCAGCGTCAAGGTTGGAAGACATTTTAGCCAGGTCATTATCGGAAGCGAAAACTTGAACGGAGCCGCCGAACTTCTCCACTTGCTCTTTCACGCCTTCTACGTATTGCGAAGAAAATGTTCCTGTGTTGAACTGCATAACGAGTGCTACTTTTTTGCCTTTCAGTGCGTCAAGCTCGCTGTTGCCCGATGCTGCAGGCGCTTCCGATGCGTTAGCCGATGCATTGCTGCTAGCTTCGGAGTTAGCAGAGTTGTTGTTGTTCTTGCTGTTCCCGCAAGCCGATGCAATGACAAGAACGATTGCAACAAGCAGCGTTAATGAAAGTTTACCCCATTTTTTCATGTTCTTCTTCTCTCCCTTTTTATCTAACCAAAATGATAGATGAAATGATCTATTTGTAATCATATCATTTTTACCTAGTATGTCAATCGGAATTTAAGTATTATTTTCATGAATTGGGAAAAGCTCGACAAACACGAACGAAAATGTCGAAAAAGATCGAAACGTTCAACAATTGCCATTATATTAACCACAACGGATAATTGCAATGATTATTTGTTACAGCCGGGGCAGAACGCCGCAAAGCGCAAAAAGAACGGCTGATCCGGCATCAAGCCGGTTCAACCGTTCTCTCAATCTAGCGTTAAAGGATGATGGCAATAAGTCCGCCGGAACCTTCGTTAATAATTCTTCCAAGGGTTTCCTGCAGCTTGTAGCGCGCATTGTCCGGCATCATGGCGATTTTGCCTTGGATGCCTTCGCGCACTAAGGAATGGAGCGATCTTCCGAAGATGTCGGATTCCCAGATCTTGATTGGATCTGACTCGAAGTCCTGCATTAAGTACCGGACCAGCTCCTCGGTTTGCTTCTCCGAGCCGATAATCGGCGCGAATTCGGATTCGACGTCGACGCGGATCATATGGATCGAAGGCGCGGTCGCTTTCAGCCTTACGCCAAAGCGGGAGCCTTGACGAATGAGTTCCGGCTCATCCAGAGCCATCTCTGCGAGCGTAGGCGCCGCAATCCCGTAGCCGGTAGCCTTAACCATCTCGAGCGCTTCCGCGAACCGGTCGTATTCCCGCTTCGCGTGCGAGAATTCCTGCATCAGCTGGAGCAGATGATCCTTGCCTCGGATTTCAACTCCGACCACTTCCATCAGGATGCGGTCATACAGTTCATCCGGCGCGAAGAGATCGATCTCCGCTACGCCTTGGCCCATGTTCATGCCGCTCAGGCCGGCTCTGGCAATGAAATCATAATCGGAGAATTGCGAGACAACGCGGTCGACGTCTCTCAGTCTGCGAATATCTTTCACCGTATCGCGCACGGAATTTTCGTAGTTGCTGCGCAGCCAGTGGTTCTCGCTCAACACCATTACCCAGCTTGGCAGATTAACGTTGACTTCGTGAACCGGGAACTCGTAGAGCACTTCGCGCAGGACGGACATCACTTCTTCTTCGCCCATTGTCGCGACGCTCATCGTAATTACCGGAATATCGTATTTGGCCTGCAGCTCCCCGCGAAGCTGAATCGCTTCTTCACTGCGAGGACGCGTAGAGTTAATGATAAGTACGAACGGTTTGCCGACTTCCTTCAATTCGCCGATCACGCGCTCTTCTGCCTCTACGTAGGATGCGCGCGGGATTTCGGCGATGGAGCCATCCGTTGTCACTACAACGCCAAGAGTCGAATGCTCTTGAATCACTTTTCTGGTGCCAATCTCCGCCGCCTCTTGGAACGGGATCGGTTCGTCGAACCAAGGCGTGGTAATCATGCGAGGGCCGTTCTCATCCTCATAGCCTTTCGCCCCTTCGACGGCGTAACCAACGCAGTCCACAAGCCTGACGTTTACATCAAGTCCTTCACTGACGCGTAATTGTACCGCTTGATTCGGCACAAACTTCGGTTCAGTTGTCATGATCGTCTTACCCGCGGCGCTTTGAGGAAGTTCATCAACGGCTCTCACACGCTCGGCTTCGCTTGCAATATTCGGAAGCACAACCGTTTCCATAAACCGCTTGATAAACGTTGATTTGCCCGTACGGACAGCCCCTACTACCCCGAGGTAAATATCCCCGCCGGTACGTTCGGCTATATCCTTGAAAATGTCCACTTTCTCCACTGAATATCCCCTCCCAATTGATTTTCCGGTTCGCCGCCTTCCACCGGACTCAGAGGGCAGGCCAGCGACGCAACTCGTACAGCTTGTTGGACTAGTAATATCATATTGTCCTAGCCTGCCGAATATTCCGATTCCTTTCACAATTTTTCCCTTAATTCAGTCACGCTCTTGCCCTTCCAAGATTGAGTTATATGAAGACGTAAAGATTTCTATACCAAAAAATCCTCACTACCGGTCCGTATAGGAAGGTAATGAGGATTCGTGTTTTCCGCTTATTGGGCTTGTACCGAAACGGCCTGCGGCTCTTTATTGACCCAGTGGTAGACCGGCGCTTTGACCGGTACAAACATATCGGAATCAACCAGCACGGTGCGCAGATCGGTGTCTGCGGCAATACCCGTCTCGCCTTTCTTCTGCATCGCCTGCATAATGTCTATCCCGTAATCGGTATATACGCGGCCGGAATCGTCCATAATCGCCGCAAGCGTCTGGAAGGAATAATCGCTGTGCAAGTCCGGCGCTTTTTTGTTCATCGCTTTATAATCGATGTAAGTATATCCCGGGTAAGCCTGTTCGCCTTTCGGCAGCCGGTTGTCGTGATTTTTTTGATATTCGCTCACCCAGCCCTGAATATCGTTAATCTGCTGATAAGTAACCAAATTCATCAGCTTGATCTGCGGCTTTGTCTCTTCGTTAATGATCAGAAAATAATAATTGCCGCCATTTTCAAAAGCTGCCGTTGGTATCGTGCTCAGATAACCCTTGTTCTTCAGCTGCGCAAAATCAACCAGGAACTTTTCATAGACCGGTGTATCTTCATTGCTGTTTTTCATAGGCAGCATCCCGGTCTCCGAATGGTATTGATCAATTGCGGCCTGTACATTACGCACCGCTTCCTTTGGAGCGGCCTGGTTTTGTTTAAGCTCGCTCTTCGGATACATACAGCCGCTTATGGATAGCACGGTCAAGATCAAAATAGTAAGCATAGCCAAACGGCCGGAAGCTCCAGGCAATGGCTTTCTCTTTTTTACCCGCATGAATAACTGCTCCTCCTCGTTCTACCACAACTCGTCTTTTTCTTCCGCCTGCTTCGCCAAAAGCTTTTGAACAGCGGCACGGAGCGGATCAAGCGGCACGTCCACTTGGACCACTCCTCTTACCTTAGCCTGGCAAGCAAGCCTATAGCCTTCTTCTTCCAGACCGGCAAGCTTTCGCTTCTCTTCGTCCGCGATAGGCATCAGATCGCTCTCCGGACGTACTTTCACCTTGCACATAAAGCAAGCCGCGTTGCCGCCGCAGCGGGTCTGAATAAGCACGCCGGCTCTTCTCGCCGCGGAGAGAATGGGGGTTCCCGGCTTTACTTCAATCGTAATGCCTGATGGCCAGAACGTAATCCTTCCGCTCATTTGGCAGCACCTGCCTGCTTGCGGGATAGCCGCTGAATCATTTGCTGCCTGGCTTCTATCGTAAACACATTCCGCTGTTCTAAAAGTTTTCGGGCTGCCTCATGCCGCGATTCTTCTTTAATGTAATGATCTGCGATCATTTCCAGCCGGTCTTCGCGTTGTCTCAGCTTATTGAACCAGAGCTCATGCGCTAGCGGAACAACAGGAACATAAAGCTCCTCTTGCCCATTCCTGACAACATACTGCTCCGAATACGGTTTCAGCAATGTTCGGACTTCGGTTACATATCGGCAGCCTTCCGCGCGGACAACAAATCCGCCCACCAGTTCAACCGGAATGCCTTCAATAACGAAATGACTGAGGAAAGACCGGTAATTGCCGCATTCGCTGAGCTCTTTCGTATCGGAAGCATACGGTTGCAGCCGCTCGTAAATCAGATCATAATCTTCATCGTCGGCATATAAATCAATATCATTCGGTTGTTCCGGAAGCGGCAGTCCGCGCAGCATCAGACCTGCGCTGCCGCCAAGAACCCAATCTGCATGAGCGCCCTCGAGCAGCCGGACGATGGCAGCAAGAGCGTTATCTATGGATCTATCTTTGTTCATCACTGCACATCCTCCCCAGCGTTTTAGCTAGAAATACGGCTTGTTGATTGCTTTGACCGGAATTTCTCCGCTCTTCACGACAGCTTGGCAGGCCAGCCGGTAACCGTCTTCAAATTCCTCCGGCTCCATCCGGTCCCATTCGGCATCCGTAATTCCTTCGAGAGCATCGGATCCTTCTTCTACCAAACAGCGGCATCTCGCGCAAGTCCCTCGGGTGCAATTCGAAGACCAATCTACCTTCGCTTTCAGCGCATGCTTTAGGAGCGTCTCCCCAATCTCAGGCTCAACCACCGCCGTTTTCGTTCTCCCTTTCAGTTCAATCATGCGATTACGGTTCCTTTCGCGTTGTCGATATGTATGGTCATTCTGTTAGACAATGGCAATCAGCCCGCATAGAAAACCAAATACAAGCAGAATAAAGGAAACAAAGGATAACGAAAACTTGATAATTCCTTTGGTCTTTAACCGGGCAAACGTAATGATAACGGCGGCGATTGCCATAAGTCCGATTCCGATTAAAGATACCCACATCTTTGTCATTGGATCCATGAACTAATCTACTCCCTAGTTGATAACGGTAATAAATGCAACACTCATTATAACATCAAGCTCAAAAAAGGACAAAAAAAGCCAAAAAATCTGCTCTTTGAAAGCAGATTTTTTGGCTTGACGTTACTTAATCATCATTTTGATCAACGATTCGATACCGCCTATGCTCATGCCGCTTGCTTTCACGGCCTTTACGATATCGTTCGTCGTTTTTTCCGAGACCGGAACCTTCGCCATATCCGATACCTGCTTAATCAGCTTGCGGAGCTCTTCTTCGTTCTGCATCGTGGATGCCGATACGCCGTTTGCCAATTTTTTGACCGCGTTCTCGGAAATGTTTTTGCCGGTTTTCTTATTTATTGCATGAAGAACATCTTTGGAAAGATCCTTGTTACCCATACTTTTGCCCTCCTTCAATGTCGCTGAAGACCTCATAAGCATTAGCCTTGGAACATCATATGAGGAGGGCAAATGATTGGTATAGGCGCATGTCTTAGCCTAATTGTTCAATTTCGTGTGTTTTTAAGCGGCCCATCAAATTCTCGACCGCGGACTTTGGCGAATTGTTCGCAAACAATACGCTGTACAGCTCCGCCGTAATCGGCATTTGCACATCATATTGCTTCGCGAGCTCGTTGGCTGCCCGGGTCGTTCTAACGCCTTCGACGACCATGCCCATCCGCTCCAGAACTTCGTCAAGCGGCGTGCCGTCCGCCAGCATCGAACCTGCCCGCCAGTTGCGGCTGTGCTGACTCGTGCAGGTTACGACAAGGTCGCCTACGCCCGCAAGACCGGCAAAGGTAAGCGGATTCGCGCCCATTGCCGTTCCAAGGCGGCTAATCTCAGCCAGGCCTCTTGTCAGCAAAGCCGCTTTGGCATTATCGCCGAAGCCAAGTCCGTCCGACAAGCCCGCTCCAAGCGCGATGATGTTTTTGATCGCACCGGCAACCTCTACTCCAACCACATCCGGGTTGGTATAGACGCGGAAATATGTACTCATAAATGCATCCTGCGCCTGCTCGGCCGCGTCCATATCCGCGGAAGCGACCACCACCGTCGTAGGCTGCTTGCGAATGACTTCCTCGGCATGGCTTGGGCCTGACAACACGACAATCTTGTCGGCAGGACGGCTCAGCTCCTCCGACAATACCGTTGTCATCCGCTTCAACGTATCGGCTTCAAAACCTTTTGTCGCATGAACGACCAAAGCTTCATCTGCCAAATGAGGAGCGGCTTGCTTCGCAACCGCCCTCATGGCCGATGAAGGGGCAACAAATAAAGCCAGCTCCACATCTCTCAGAGCTTCCTGCATGTCCGTTGTCGCATGGAGCGACTCCGGCAGAGTAACGCCAGGCAAATACTTCTCGTTTTTGCGACTGGCATTCATCTGGTCCGCATGCTCGGCAGACCGTGTCCACAGCCTTACATCGTAACCATTGCCGGCCAGTACAGCGGCAAGCGCCGTTCCCCAGCTGCCTGCCACCAGTACCGCCGCACGCCCTTTATGTTCCGACTTTACTTGCGACATCCTTCCGATCACGACCCTTTCTTAGCACCAAGCTTGTTCTCTGTTCCTTGCAGCAGCTTAACAATATTCGTACGATGACGTACAAACGCAAATACGCATAGAATGAGACTGACCGTTAATACGGGAGCGGAATAGAAAAAAATCGAAATAAGGACAGGAGTCAAAGCCGCGAAAATAAGCGATCCAAGCGATACATAACGGGTAATGGCGATGACAATAATCGTTACAACCCCGGCGATAAGAGCCGGTACAAAGGCAAGCGCAGCAATTGCGCCGATTGTAGTCGCAATTCCTTTGCCGCCTTTGAAGTTGAAATAGATCGGCCAGTTATGTCCCATAATAGCCGCTAGACCGCATAACGCAGGCGTCCAATCCACTCCTTCGTCAAGGCCCAGCCAGCGGCCGATCCATACGGCAGCTATGCCTTTTGCAAAATCAAGCACGAAAACGAGAATGCCCGGCCCTTTCCCCAGAACACGGATCGTGTTGGTAGCACCGGCATTGCCGCTGCCATGCTCCCGGATATCGATGCCCTTCACCAGTCTGGCGATTACGATGCTAAACGATACCGAGCCGAGCAAATAACTCAGAACAACCGCGATTACAGCGTATATCAAGCTTCTTCTCCCCTAATCTTCATCCGATTTCTTTCTTGTGAACAAACGGACAGGTGTTCCTTCAAAATCAAATGCCGCGCGGATTTTGTTCTCCAAGTACCGCTCGTACGAGAAGTGCATCATCTCCGGATTGTTAACGAAGATAACGATGGTTGGCGGCTTGGTCGCCACTTGGGTCACGTAATTGATTTTGAGACGTTTGCCTTTATCCGTAGGAGGCGGATTATAAGCAACGGCATCGGACACAACATCGTTGAGAAGATGGGTCTGAATCCGCATGGCATGCTGTTCCGATACATGGTTCACGACAGGCAGCAGCTTGTGCAAGCGCTGTTTTGTCTTCGCAGACAAAAAGACGATTGGCGCATACGTCATGAACAGGAAGTGGTCGCGAATATTTTGCGTGAATTCCTGCATGGTTTTGTCATCCTTCTCGACAACATCCCATTTGTTCACGACAAAGATCGAAGCCTTGCCCGCTTCATGCGCGTAACCGGCAATATGTTTATCCTGCTCGATGATGCCTTCCTCGCCGTTGATCAGTACGAGTACGACATCGGCACGCTCGATAGCTTTTAATGCGCGCATTACGCTGTACTTCTCGGTAGACTCGTAGACCTTGCCGCGTTTGCGCATGCCGGCCGTGTCGATCAGCACATACTTCTGGCCATCCCGCTCGAACGGCGTATCGATCGCGTCGCGGGTTGTGCCTGCAACGTTGCTGACGATAACGCGTTCTTCCCCAAGCAGCGCGTTAACAAGCGAGGATTTGCCTACGTTCGGGCGTCCGATCAAGGCTACTCGAATGACATCGTCATCATAGCCGTCATCCTCGAGTTCGGGAAGCTTTTCAATCGCTGCATCCAGCATATCGCCGATTCCGAGGCCATGCGCGCCGGATACCGCAATCGGGGTACCGAAGCCCAATCCGTAAAATTCGTAAATTTCGTCCATCCGGTTCAGGTTGTCCACTTTGTTGACGGCAAGAACTACCGGTTTGTGGGAACGGAACAGCATTTGCGCCACTTCGTCATCCGCATGCGTAACGCCTGCTTTCGCGTCGCACATAAAGATAATGACATCCGCTTCCTCAATGGCAAGCTCTGCCTGCATGCGGACGGATTTCATAATTTCATCTTCGCCATCGATTTCAATACCGCCTGTATCTACGATGCTGAATGCTTTTCCATTCCATTCTCCTGGGCTATAAAGACGGTCCCGGGTTACGCCCGGTTTATCTTCAACGATTGCCAGCCGATCGCCAACCACCCGGTTAAAAATGGTGGATTTGCCCACATTCGGGCGACCGACTATTGCAATAACGGGTCTTGCCATAGGTCATTGCTCACTCCTTCAGAAATACTCACGACTATCATCATAGCAAAAAACAACGTTCTTGGCTAACTTTTCATCTTCTAATGATGGTTTACAATGATAATCGTGCCGTTTTTTAAGTCATGCGCGCTGGCATCCAATATTTTTTCAAGCAGAAAGGCGGTTTGCTGCATCGCTTTCTCATCCTGTTCAATAAAAATAGGCGCGCCGCCGCCAACCTTCTCATGCCTAGTAGCCACGACCGCAATAATCTTAGCCATTGTTTGGAGCCTCCTTATTGACGGAAGCTTCCGTAGGCATGCGCACGGCAGACTCCAGGATCGGCACCTTGTTAATAATCTGGAGTGCCTTGGACGTGTCTCTCTCCTGCGGCAGGAAAAATACGGCGAGCCGTCCATCCTTCATATCAAGCTTTGCCATCGGAATAAGCGCAGGCTCGCCGTCATCCCGGTAAACGCCAAGAATCGTGGACAGATCGTACAGGATTGCCTGTCTTTGTCCCAGATTGCCGATCGTTACTTTACCGTTCGGATTATAGGGAGTCAGGATAAAGCCCATTCCCCGCTCCTTGATGATCTCCTGATTCGACTGCAGGCCAACGTTCATAATGTAGATATCGCCGACGAACAGGTCCGGACCGTCTACGCGGACCTCCGCTCCTTCGGAGCGGCAAATGTGCGATATCGTCTTGCCCGATTTCAGGAACCGCACAAAGAGCAGAGACAGGATCCCGCCGGCAAAGCCTAAATAAACGTTCCACATAATCGAGAACAAGCTTGTCACCAGCGCCGTCATAATAACAAGATAGTTTCGTCCCTCAAACACCATGGCAATGCCTTCAATGTAAGTTGAGCCTCGGCTGACAAGTTCCAATTCGTCAATCTTGGTCAAGGTCTCCCTTTCCATCTTCCTTACATCGCGGAATTGCTGAGCGGCAAGAGACAAGAAGGTGATTGCCGTGTAGTCCTTGTTGTAAAGCGCAGGCACGGCAACTGCTCCAAGCGCAGCGGCAATAACGCCAAGGGAGATATGGATGATCCTTCCGTGGGGGTAAGTCGGATACTGCCTGTAATCGGTAGTCAGCATAAGAAGCCGTGATACAATGCCAAATACAATTCCGAGCAATACGCCTAACAGCATTTTGTGCTCAACGAGATAAGCATTCATTCGGGCGAGCTTCCTCCTTTATTCCGCCATGGGATGGCTATAAATCGTGCAAGGCCGGTGCGCACGACCAAGAACAGCAAGCTGATCAAACGCGCTGCGACAAAAGCAATCCATATGCTGTCCCACCATTGCAGCGAGCCGACGGATGCCTCATAGACGCCACGCTGCAGCAAGGCATGAACAAGCTCTGCTGCAGCGCCGGCATACAGCAGTACGGTTAATTGATGCTGTCCCTTCGACGAGAAAGCAGCTGCCAGCAACCCCGCAACAACCGGACCGTCAAGCAGCGGATCCAACCAGAAAAACACGGGATCAACGCTATACATCTTCCTGACGCTTCCCCAGATCATGCCGGCCAGCAGAGCGCAGATAAGTAGATATCCGCGCGAATCCCATACGAGCGGCCCGCGCATCGCAAGCAGACTGATAAGCATAAGCAGAATTGTGCCCGCAAAGACATGAATCTGAATGGACCCCAGCCGGAAGGTTTCTTGAATCGGCTGCAGGACCGCGCATACGGCCATAGCAATGAGTACCCATTTTTTGCGATTGACTGCCAATCCGACAAAATCCGACCAACCTGTTGTCATTAATATATAAACCATGAGCATAATCCAGATCGAAATATATCCGGCATTCACAAGAAAGATCACCTCTCGTTGACCTATTATGCTCCAAAAAAAAGGGGCTATTCCCGTTTTTGGCAATTCCGAAATAAAAAGAGGCTGTTCCCGATTAGAACTAACCAGGAACAGCCTCTGTATTACATCGATATTAAATTATTTCAATTTGCTCAGCTTGTCGCCGAAACGCTCAGCCAGCGAGTAGCTCATGCTGGAGCTGTTCAAGCTGACATTCGGGTTGTTGCCCAAATCTTCTGGCTTAACCTGAGGAGTACGCTCGCGTTGAGGTCTGCCCGCTTTAGGTGCTTGCTCAGCAGCAGCCGGCTGCTCAGGAGCTTCTTCCGTTTCTTTGATGCTCAGGCTTACGCGTTTTTCCGCTGGGTTGAAATCAAGCACTTTCGCTTGCACTTCTTGGCCTTCTTTCAGAACTTCGAAAGGAGTTGCAATGTGACGGTGAGCGATTTGCGAAATGTGCACAAGACCTTCAACGCCCGGAGCGATTTCAACAAATGCGCCGAAAGTAACAAGGCGGCGAACCGTACCGGTTACGATGTCGCCAACGTTGAATTGGCCGGCAGCGGATTCCCAAGGACCCGGTTGAGCTGCTTTGATGCTCAGGCTGATTTTGCCTGCTGCAGGATCAACTTTAAGTACTTTAACCGTAACTTTTTGGCCTTCCGATACAACATCCTTCGGATGAGCCACATGCTGCCAGGACAGCTCGGATACATGAACCAGACCGTCGATGCCGCCGATATCCACGAAAGCGCCAAACGGCGTCAAGCGTTGCACGGTACCTTCCAGCTGTGCGCCAACTTGCAAGCCGGCAATGACTTGTTGTTTGTTTTGCTCGAACTCAGCGTCCAGCACGTCTTTTGCCGACAGGATCACTTTGTTGTTCTCGCGGTCGATTTCTTTCACTTTAACGCGGAGCGTACGGCCTTTGTAATCGCTGAAATCTTCAACGAAATGACGCTCTACCATCGAAGCGGGAATGAAGCCGCGTACGCCAACGTCAGCCACAAGGCCGCCTTTTACAACGTCGGCAACAACTACTTCGAATACTTCTCCGCTTTCGAAACGGCTTTGCAGAACGTCCCAAGCGCGCTCGCCGTCGATCAGACGCTTCGACAGAACGAGCTTTTCTTTCTCGTCGTCGATGCTGACAACTTTCAGTTCAACCTCTTGGCCAACTTGAACGGCATCGTTTACGTTATCCAGTTGCACAGCGGAAAGCTCGCGAACCGGAATGACGCCGTCATATTTATATCCAAGGCTTACATAAGCTTGGTTATCATCGATTTTGATGATTGTACCCTTTACAGTATCGCCTTTTTTCAAGGACACAAAGTTGTCCATTGCTGCCTGGTCTTGAACATTGATTTCTTCTGACATGGAAATAACCTCCTCAATTCATACCCCAACTTTATTTAAATCCGCTTTCACGATGAAAAGCAGTATTTAAAACATCTGTTATTTATTCTTTTCAATCATCTCATAAATGCGAGACATAATGGCATCCGTAATGCGGTCCAGCTTATCCGGCGAGGATTCATTTATGATAGCAGAAATATCAACCGGTTTGCCGTAGAAAACTCTCATTTTACGGAAAAGCTTATAATGGCCCACTACCGCTACGGGAATAATTGCCGCGCCGCTGCGGTAAGCAATCATCGCTGCTCCCTTTTTGGCTGCGGTTCCGTCGCTATTGCGAGTGCCTTCCGGGAAAATCCCCATTACTTTGCCTTCGCCCAGCAGGTTAAGCGCGGAGCGGATCGCATCCTTGCCGACGCCCCGTTTGACGGGAAAGGCGCCCCAAGCCCTGATCAAAGGTCCGAATACCGGGATTTTGAACAGCTCTTCCTTGGCCATATAATGAACCTTGCGCGGCACCCTTATGCCGACAGCAGGCGGATCAAGCAAGCTGATGTGGTTCGAGCACAAGATAACGGATCCTTCCTTCGGAATATTCTCCAAGCCTCGGACTTCAAGGCGGAACAATAATCCGTAGAGGACATTAAACACAGCTCTAAAAATGCCGTATAACATTAGTTTACTTCGCCTCCGCCAATTTGGTTCGGCTTAATTTCACAATGGAAGCCGCAACTTCATCGATTGACATCGACGTGCTGTCAAGTACAATAGCATCCCTTGCGCAAATGAGCGGCGAAATCTCGCGCTGCTCATCCAAGCGGTCGCGTTCCGCAATTTCCCGTTCGAGCTGCTCCAAGGTAATCGACTGCGTTCCCGCAATCTCTTTGTAGCGACGCTGCGCACGTTCTTGCACGGATGCGGTGAGGAAAATTTTCAGTTCAGCGTCAGGCAGCACATGCGACCCGATATCCCGGCCGTCCATGACAACGCCTTTGCGCTCTGCCAATTGCCGCTGAAGCTTGCTAAGCAACTCTCTTACGGTTTCATTTGCTGCGATATGCGAGACGGCAAGCGTGACTTCCCTGGAACGGATCAGATCCGTTATATTCTCGCCATTCAAGAAGACGGCTTGACCTTTCTCGCCCGGCGCCAGCTTGATATCCAGCGTCCTGGCGTGCTCAGCCAGTCTTTTGTTGTCCAGCGGCTCAATTCCCGCCCTCTGGGCACTTAGTGTAACAGCCCGATACATCGCTCCCGTATCGATATAGATGTAATCTAGCTGTTCGGCAACCTTGCGTGCGACCGTGCTCTTGCCTGCACCGGCTGGACCGTCTATCGCTATGTTGATCCGGTCGCTGTCACCGTCTTGCTGCATCACCAACGTTCTACCTCCTCAAAAGAATTAACACGCAAGCAGCCCGCTTCAGGCTGTTCGCGTTTGATTCTTGCATCGATAGCCTAAGCCTAATCAAATGGCTGGCCGAATGCTGATGTTGATGCGGGCTT
Organism: Paenibacillus sp. MMO-177; assembly: GCF_037147795.1. Classification (NCBI taxonomy): domain Bacteria; kingdom Bacillati; phylum Bacillota; class Bacilli; order Caryophanales; family Paenibacillaceae; genus Paenibacillus; species Paenibacillus sp. MMO-177. The sequence goes on from NZ_JBBCUR010000003.1 coordinate 350,138, forward strand.
CCGCTTCTCAGGCAGGCATTAACGGCTTGGCCGGTTCAAAGGGCCGCAACCAATTGAATAATAACCGGGAATATGTATCATTTCCGGCGAATTCCAAGAAACATCTTGGAATTCAAGAAAAAAGCAGGCACCGCCTGCGATCGTGAAAATTATACCACACAATATACGCAGATGCAAAAACGGCAATTGCCCAAAAACGTTGTTCCTTCGGGCTAAAAGGGCTAGCGGTAGGCTTCGCCTTCCCAACGTTCGACGCTTGTCGCCCAATGCCGAACCGTGTCGTTTTGAAGCAAAATTTGGGCTAATACCACACCGATTATTAGTACGAAAGCAAACCTGACCAGCCGTTTCGATACGGCATCCATTTGCTTTTTCAGTTCCTCTTCGTCCTCCGCAATCCGCACTCCGGTTTCCATCCCTTTCCTGTTGTTTCCGGATAGGATGCGTATCTGGAGTCCATCTTATGCAGCCTTATCTACCGCGGAATTCCAGCTGTCTTTCGAAGCAGAATCTGATAATTTTTTGCCGCTCGCTGTCGCTGATGGCAATAAATTTGCTCATGACCTGCTTTCGTCCCGTTACGAGATCAACAACCCGTACAACCTCCGCCTTGAAGGAGGCGTGCTCCAGCGTACCGTTCTTGAAAGGAATCAGAAGCCAGCAATCCAATTCCATTCCCGGCTTAACCGGCCATTTGCCGTCGCATAGGAACGATATTCCGCCGCCGCCTACATCATCGGTCACAGTGACGAAACGGATATTGCCCGACAGGTTTACGGCGATCTCAAGATCTGCCGATACACGAAGGAAATGCCGGCGCTGTATTTTTGTAATCCGTTCAGGATCCGGCTTGCGGATCTTGATCAGCTTAACGACATCATCGCGGAAGCCAATGACATGCGAATCGAAATAATGCTTGATGCCGTCATCGGATACGTAGTAGACAGACAGCTCGTCCCCTAAATAAAGCCGTTTCATCCGGCCGGATTTTGTATTGAGCGGATTCTCGATGAGTAAACCATCTTCCAGCTCATCCGCAATTCTCGCTTTGTATTCGGCAGCTGCTTCTTCTTCATCAGCTGATGCGATCTCGAAAAACAACATTTGGTTTACTCTAGGCAACAATTGGCTCCCCTCCCATATTGGTGTTTATTATAACACGTCAATTTGAGGGGAGCCATATCGTTATTTGCCGGAACTTGTCCGTTTGTCGAACGGCGACAGCTCTTCGATCGATTCTTCGACACCGTTCTCCGCATTGATGTAAATCCGGTAATCGCTGCCGTTTACGCTGCCCGTATATTCATAGCATAATGTTTCCTCGCCCAATTCGTTCATGATCAGAGCCATCTGCTCATTTGTTACCTTGAATTCGGGGTTAAGCGCTTTGCGGGCTTCCGCTTTGGTCAGCTTTGCCTTCGGAATGCTGCGCTCATGATGCTCATACACGTAATCATTAGCCTGAAGACCTACCGCCTGGCCGTTATCCAGCGCTACCTTTACGGTCAGCTTCTCCGGATAGATTAGCACGCCGTTCTGCGTGCTGACAAAAGTGAAAGCGCCCGTATTTTCGAACATATTGTAGCTTACAGCCTTCATGCCTTTAAAACCATGCTCATCCAAGAACTTTTCCGCCGCAGCTTGGGCTGTGCCCTGATCGATCCTTTTCTCCCCAATATCCCGGGAATCCATAAACCAGATCAGCTTGCCGCCTCTTTGGGTATAGTCCATCTGCAGCTTCTGACCGGAATTCGGCTCGGTTACAGTGGCAGAGTAGGAAGAATACTCCGTGCCTTTACCGTTTTCCACCACGCGGATATCGCCCGGATTTCCGCCGAGGAACTCGATTACGTGCTTCTTCACGTCTTCCGCCGTAACCATGCTGCCGCTCAGCATATTGATGGAACGCTTTTGATACATGCTTGCGACCGAAGGACCCCAGTTAATCTCAGGGTACTCGCTAACTTTTTTGTCTACGGTCTTGAACCCGTCGATAATGGTATTGTCATTTGGCGAGTTCTGCTTCGCAAGAGCGACCTCTACGTCCATCCAACGCAGATGATCGTTCAGCACCTTCTCTTGCATTTTGTACAAATCCTTTGAGATATCCTCCGACTTGGCGTACAAGGTTTTCAGCGTCTTGAATTCGTCTTGGGACAACGGCTGCTTGGACAAGTCCCTTACGGAAGTTTTGTAGGCAAAATTGGAGATGCGCGACAAGAAATCTTCCGCTTCGTTGAACGGCAGCATTGTCAAAGGAAGCTGGTTGATTTCGTTTTGTGCCTGACTTGTCAGGCGCCATACGTTAACAAGCCCTTTGCGATGGTAGCTTTGGGAGGTGGAGTTGACCGCCAGCGTGTTGCCAAGCTGCTGGTGCAGCTGCTCGACATGGTACGTGAGATCGTGGAAAGCCCGCTGGTATTGGTTCTCGGCCTTTATAAGAATCGAGTTTTTCTCTTGGTGTTCTTGATAGCCCCAGTACACCGAGCCAATTAAGAAAAGCGTCATGATGGGGAACAACACCGCGCTTAGACGTTTATACATAACAAAAAAGCTCCTTTCTTCTGCAAAACCTAGCGTTAGTTTGCTTTGCAGAAGGGAGCTTTATGCATCAGTGTCAAATGCTGTGTTCTTCGATATCGAGATCGTTCGTGTTGTTGCAAATACATTGCTTGAAGCCGGTGTCGATCATTCCTTTTTCCCGTCTGCCGCGAAGCACGAATTTCTCGCCGCATACGTTGCACCGGATGGTTACCTTCACTCTTGGTTCCATTCCTTGCCTCCGTCAATTAACAAATTATTACTTACCATTATTGACGAAAGGCTTAAAGTTTAACCTCATCTTCACGGCTGATGAAGCGGAACGGAGAGCGGGAATTGGCACGGTTCATTTTGCGCAGTCCCCATACCCACAAGACCACCATAAACGGGATGATGACATAGATCCAGTTCGTCTTGAACGAAATCATGATGTAGTCGTACGTTCCGTGCAAAAGCAGCGGAAGACATAACGAAATCGCCAAGTAGATATTGCGCTTCGACGCTGTGGCAAACTTCGCTTTGCCGACGTAATATCCCATCATGACGCCAAACAACGCATGGCCGGAAACCGGCAGCAGCGCACGCATAAGCAGCGTTCCGAAGGTAGCCGGCGAATATATCGCGTACAGTACGTTCTCCAGCGTCGCAAAGCCAAGAGAGATCGAAGCCGCATAGACAATACCGTCATACGGCTCGTCGAACTCCGTGTGGTTGTAAATCATATGGTACAGCACGAACCATTTCAGAAATTCCTCGATGCCTGCCGACTCCACAAAAGAGAACAGCATGGGCTGGTGGTCGCCGAACCACAGCTGTAGCCCGCGCTGGATGACTACAATCGGAACGACAATGAGGACGCCGAGCAGAAACATGCGAACGACCATATGAATCGGCTCTGCATCATAACGGTCCTTCAGATACAAATACGTAAGCAGCGATATTCCCGGGGCCACCGCGGCAGTCAGCACAGAAAACAATAGCAATTCGATGTTTCACCTCCCAGGCATCCGGCGGCTGCGCAGCCGCCGGTTATACCCAGCCGCGATAACGCACCGCCTCTGCCATTTTGCGTACGCCTGCCATATAGGCGGCAAGCCGCATGTTCACATTTCTTGATTTATGAATCTCATATACTTGGTTAAAGCCGCGGATCATCATGACGCGCAGCCGGTCATCCACTTCTTGTTCATCCCAGTAAAAGCCCTGATTGTTCTGTACCCATTCGAAATAAGAGACGATAACCCCTCCGGCGCTTGCCAGAACATCCGGAACAAGAAGAATGCCCCGTTCGGTTAAAATCCTTGTCGCTTCGAGGGTCGTTGGCCCATTTGCCGCTTCAACAACGATGGTGGCCTTGATTCGCGGTGCGTTATCCTCCGTAATCTGATTCTCGATGGCTGCCGGAACAAGCACGTCGCATTCCAGCTCGAGAAGATCGCTGTTGGATATCGTCTTAGGGAATAGATTCGTTACATTGCCGAAGGAATCTCTCCTGTCGAGCAAGTAAGGAATATCTAATCCATCTTCATTATACAACGCTCCGTTCACATCGGATATACCAATTACGCGCGCGCCGGCCTCATGCATGAATTTGGCAAGGTAACTTCCGGCATTCCCGAAGCCCTGAATGACAATTCTCGCCTTATTCAGTTCAATTCCTTTGAGGGCAAGCGCCTCATGAATCATAATAACAACGCCGCGCGCCGTAGCCGTCTCGCGTCCTCTGGAGCCGCCGAGTACAATTGGCTTGCCCGTAATAAAGCCTGGGGAATCGAATTCCCTAATCCGGCTGTATTCGTCCAGCATCCAAGCCATAATTTGCGAATTGGTCATCACATCCGGAGCCGGGATATCCTTCGTCGGGCCGACGATCTGACTGACAGCGCGGACATAGCCGCGGCTCAGCCGTTCCAGCTCCCCAAAAGACATTTTTCTCGGATCGCAGATAACCCCGCCTTTTCCTCCGCCGTAAGGCAGATCGGCGATTCCGCATTTCAAGCTCATCCAGATGGATAACGCTTTTACCTCGTTTTCCGTTACGGCCGGATGGAAGCGGACCCCGCCCTTTGTTGGACCTACCGCATCGTTATGCTGCGCCCGGTAACCGGTAAATACCTTGGTCTTTCCGTCATCCATCTTAACGGGAATCCTTACGCTTAAGACGCGCATCGGTTCCTTCAAGAGTTCAATCATATCCTCTTTATAGCCAAGCTTCAATAGGGCTTCTTCAATAACGACCTGCGTTGATTTAAGTACATCGTTGTTATCCGCCATAATTTCAAGTTCACCCGCCTTTGTCTACTTGTAATATGAGCGTGTATACATCACGATATTCCAAAAGGGGGCCAGAACATGCAAGAAGAGCACCTGCAGACAATCCATTGTCTGCAGGTGCTCCACATTCATGTGCTGCTCAATTATAGAAATGAGTGCAAATTTCACGGACAGCTTGAGATGGCATAATAACCTTGCCGTACTCCTCCAGCATCGCGTAGGTAACGGAAGTCGCTTCTCCGTATTCGGCAAGCAAAGCGATAACCGCATTATGGCGCGCTGTCTCGATCAAAGCCGGCTCGAGGGCCAGGATCCATTTGCCGTTGTAGGAATACAAGCGTCCATCCTCCGTAAGCGAAGCTGCCTGGAGTTGTTTGCATACATTAATGACATCTTCAAAGTCCCGGAAGGAATACATTACGATATCGCTCTGCTCCATCGTAACTTCCATCTCGTATATTTCGTCTTCCGTGTCTTCATCATCGGTTGCCCGTTCATCGGATAGACCGTTCATCTTGCCACGGGTGACTATCACCACCATACCTTGGGCGGGGAGTGCAAACACTTCGACCGCAAGCGGTCCGCTGGCATCGAAACCAAGTTCACTGTATGCTTGTTCCATCATTTCGCTGAATAGATCGTGTACTTTGGGAATTTCGCGCCACATGTCCTCCTTCTGGATCCCACGCTCGAGCAGGTCGTCGAACGTCAGGAAAATCCGTATCTTGTCCTGACTAAGCCGTTCGATTTTCATGACAGGATCCCTCCTCTGCAGCATCTGTTGTAAACAGCGTATGAAATTATTAGCAAGATGTGATCAAAATGATCAAATCGTACTATGTAATTACTTTAACATGTCTGTCCCCGGATTGCACCTAAAATAGGCAAAAAAAGAATCGCTTGTGCAGCGCTTGGCTATAGGCGCGTACATCAACCGATTCTAAAAACAGCTTCATTAATGTGGCTTGAAAGACGATTCCGCCATGATCTGGCTCGCCTGCTCCTTAAGTCCGGGGTCGTTGTTGATTAGCTGCTCAACCTGCTCCCAGCCTCCTCCTTGCTTTCCGGCGGTATCGTCTGAATGCTTTGGGGCCATGTTGCCGGCCGCCATCGCTTTATTCATTCCTCGTCTCATCATCATCGATGCAGCACTTCTGCCAATGGATGAGCATGCGCTCGCAAGCGAACTGGATGCCCAAGCCGCCATTCCGGGTCTTTTGCGTGATACGTATACGGCTGCCGCTAGTCCTGCGACGGCGCCTAACATAAACCCGCCGATTCTCATGGCTTTCGTAACCTCCTTCGGGGAATAGTTGCACCATATAGGTTCTCCCTGATAGCCGGTGGCATCCTCCACAAATTAAGGAAAGCGAAATCAAGCATCGGCGCTTACCGTTATGGTAATATGGTCTTAGGCTATCCAACAATTGACAACAAGGCGGGAATACAATGACGAAAGCAACTATGAATACGATCTGTGCCGTTTTTGCCCTTACAGCCCTATTGACCTCCTGCAGCTCGCCGTCCAAACTGACCGTCGGTGGCGTAAACGCCCATCCATCCGCCGATGCGTCAGCCGTTCAATCGCCGGCAAGCCGTCAGACACCGTCAACATCCGAGGGCATATCGCCTACACCGGCTGAGCCAAGTCCCTCTCCTCAGGTCAAAGCAGTTCAGTACAAAATGACAAGCGTTTACCGGTTCGTGCCGATTGACCAAACGAATGCATCCAAAAAAGCGGTTTTGCTTACCTTTGACGATGCTCCGCATAATGAAGAAGTGATTAATAGCCTGCTCGATACTTTGGACAAGCACAAAGCAAAAGCGATTTTTTTCGTCAACGGCTATAGAGTGAAGCAGCATCCCGACTTGTTAAAGCTGATCCATGACCGCGGCCAGACGATCGGCAATCATTCTTGGGATCATATCGATCTAAAGAAAGAGGAGCCTGCCAAGGTGGAATCGCAAATAGCGGATGTTCAAGCCGAGGTTAAAGCTTTAATCGGCAAAGAGCCGGTATTTTTCCGGCCGCCTTACGGGTCCGGCGGAGATACGGTGAAGCAAGCGGCAAAAAACCACGGCATGCTGTTCATGACGTGGTCTAACGGTTCGCTGGATTGGGAGCAGAAAGCTCCCGGCGATCCGGACAAAGTGATCAGCAATGTGCTGAAGCAGCTTCATCCCGGCGCCAATATTCTGATGCATGAATTAAAATGGACGGCTGCCGCGCTCGACGGCCTGCTCACAAAGCTCGAGGAAAAGGGGTATTCCTTTATCGATCCCGAGACGATTATGATCAGTCCGTAAACCGGACGCCATACCAGAACAGCCCTGCCACCAAACAAACGAATAATAAAAATAGTACATTATAATACCATTTGGTCACTTTATATGAACTGGAAGGGTGTACTTTGCGTCTAGGCGGCAGCGCCTCTGCATTCGTGTCGGTCGCGGTGCCAGGCTGAACTGCCGCCTGTTCATGTTGTCTTCTTCCTCTTGAGCTACCGAATTTCTCCACTCTGCTCATCACTGCTCTGTTTGCTCCCTCCTAAATCGGATAATCAGCCCCATAATGAAATCAATGAGGAAATGCGCAACAATCGGCGCCCATAAAGTGCCGGATTGAATATAAATCCAGCCTAACCCATAACTGATGGAAAAGACAAGACCCGTTGGAATCCAATGTTTCAAATAACGGACATGAATGGCTGCGAAAATAATGCTTGTCCAATAAGGGCCAAAGGAATGCTGGACAGCCCCGCGGAACAACAGCTCTTCGCAAATGGCGACCACTAACGATATAACGGCAATATGCCATACCGGCCTGTTCTTGAAAATACGTTCATTAATACCGCCGTCATCGGTTGCCTCCTCGGGTACCCATCTGGAAATCAGCAGGTCAACCGCAATTACCGCCGCGCCTAATCCCAGTCCCCACCATAAAAAAGCAAGGCTATCCGGTAATTGTAACAATAGAAATGGATTGGAACGCTGAAATAATGCCCACACCAAACCGATAATAATAGTAATTGCTTGCGTAACGTAAAGATTTACGAGCAGCATGCGGTCGTCAATCTCATCAACGGATAGTTGACGAACGCGGATCTTACGGAGATCGAATTTTTTCATAGCTTCCCGCCTGTCTAAGAAGGTCATATTTCCTTTTATGATCATTTCACCTATACTGATAGGGCACAAACGACGGCATAATCTAATACATAGAAGGAGATTTGTGATGGAGAAACGTTTACCTCGTTCCGCAATGATATTTAGTTTGGGGTTTGTCTTTATGCTCGTCTGCGCGGTTGGCGCATTCTTCTACGGCGTAAAGCTCGGAACGTCCAAAACGGAAACCAAGTACGAAATGAAAGAATTGCAAGCTGCGGCGGTTCAAACAAGCAGCCCCTATCAGCAGCAGGATCTAGTCTCTTTTTATCATACCGTATTTTTGTCTTACCGTGAATTTCAATCCGAATGGGATGCCGCGATGGACGACTTCGCGAAAGGCCAAGGCGGCAGCGCCTCTTCTAAGCTAAAAGATTTAGCGGAGCTTGCCCGCTCGAAAAGCACCGTGGCTTCCTCCTTCGATATGCAGAAGTCCACGCTTCTCGGCGATGCCCAAACGAATTATATCAGAAGTCTGGAGCAATTCGAACAAGCATCCAAAGCAGCCGCTTCAAGCGCAAAATCGACCGGCGTCGCCAAGCTGCAGAGCAGCATCGAGCGATTAGGCTCTTACCAGCTTGCCGTCAAGCAAGCACTGGCCGCTCAACAGGCTTATTACGCGGCCATGATGAAATGGGGAGCAACCGTTGAACCTAACGTCCCTACTAATTATACAATGCCTAAGGTTATCGAAATCAAGACCTGGTCCAGCCTGCCGCTCGTCGTAAAAAACAAGCTGATGGCTGATCTGCTGGCCAAGCGCGAGCAGCTCACTGCCTTTTATCCGCAGGATCTGACAAGCCGCATCGACGATTTTATCGCTTCCGGCCAGCCCGCGAAGCTGAATTTGAAGTCGGTATCCGCAATTGCCGATCTTCTGATCGATACGGAAGCCGTCCGCAGCGGCGACTTCACGGAGAACCATTCGAAGCTCTACGGCAACGATCTTCTGCCTCAGTTACCGTTCTTCTCTTAGCTTAAACTTTACTAATCGTATTGAAACCCTTGTAATGAGGCTATTGCAGCCATTCCGCCGGCAACATTGTGGAGGTTGCTGTAGCCTTGTTCTTCTAAATAATTGCAAACGGCCGCACTGCGCACCCCATGCGCGCATACAATATATAACGGTTTGTCATCCGAAATGGTTCCGAGACTGTGGGGGATCGTATTCATGGGGATTAACCGGGTTGATTCCAAATGATAATATTCCCATTCAAAAGCTTCGCGCACGTCGATGATTTGCTCCGGTTCAATCTGTCCGTCCGCGAGCATCCGCAGCAGCAGCTCCGGATCCAATTCCTTCCACTCAATCAATGCCATTCTCTCCCCTGACCTGTTAATATCTCTTGTGATGCTTTGAATCATAACGAAAATTTCACATTTGATCAAGTTTATACATTGCATTTGTCCACCACCTTGCTATAAAATAAGAACGGTTGTCCATATCGGTTTAATCACGTTTCTTATTGATATAAAGCGTGCATTTTTTCACACATCGGAGACAACGGCTGCCCTTTACGATTGCCCGCAATTAAGACGAACCTCTCGTCCGGCTCGCTCTCGTTACTGTGCCGGGACGAGGTTTTTTGTTTTAGCAACAATCTATCAGAATACAAATGGACGTGAAGTGCCGACATATCGGGCAGACCCCTGTTTGCTCCATATGTCGGCACTTCACAAAAATTTTAGGAGGCAATCTACATATGTTTAAAGTGTTAGTATCGGATCCCATCAGTGATCTGGGCATTCAACAGCTTGTAGACGCAGAAGATGTAGCAGTCGACAAAAAGCCTGGACTTAGCGAAGATGAATTGGTGAGCATTATCGGCGAATACGACGCCCTGCTCGTGCGCAGCCAAACACGCGTAACCCCGCGTATTATGGAAGCAGGCAAGCAGCTTAAAGTTGTAGGCCGCGCAGGCGTAGGCGTAGACAATATCGACCTGGAAGCAGCAACGCAGCGCGGTATTATCGTTATCAATGCGCCGGACGGCAATACGATTACAACCTGTGAGCATACTTTTGCCATGATGATGGCGGTTGCCCGTCACATCCCGCAAGCCTACCTAAAAACAGTTGGCGGCATTTGGGATCGTAAATCGTTCCTCGGCGTTGAGCTTCGCAACAAAACTCTTGGCGTTCTTGGCATGGGACGTATCGGCAGCGAAGTCGCGAAACGCGCAAAAGCGTTTGGCATGGATATTATGGGTTACGACCCGTTCATGACGGAAGAGCGTGCAGAAAAGCTTGGCGTTAAGCTGGCTACTGTTGACGAAATCGTTCGTAACGCGGACTTCATGACGGTTCATACTCCGCTTACTCCGGAAACCCGCCACATGATCGGCAAGAAGCAATTCGAAGTTATGAAGCCTGGCATGCGCATTATCAACTGCGCACGCGGCGGAATTATCGACGAGCTTGCCCTTGTTGAAGCGATCGATGCGGGCATCGTGGCCGGCGCGGCATTTGACGTATTTGAAGTGGAGCCGCCGGCTGAGGATCATCCTTTCCTGAAGCATCCTAAAATTATCGTAACTCCGCATCTTGGCGCTTCCACTGTAGAAGCTCAAGAGAACGTTGCAATCGACGTATCGGAGCAAGTTCTGCATATCCTGCGCAACGAGCCGTTCAGCAATGCGGTTAACATGCCTCCTATCCCGGCTAACCTGCAAAGCAAGCTGCAGCCCTATTACTCGCTGGGCGAGAAACTCGGCAGCCTGGTTGCGCAAATTACGGAAGGCGCCGTACAGGAAATTACGGTACGTTACTCCGGCGAGCTTGCAGAGGTTGATACTCAGCCGCTGACTCGTTATATTGTAAAAGGCGTGCTCTCGCATCACCTTGGTTCCGACCAAGTTAACGTCGTTAACTCGATGCACCTCGCCAAAGTTCGCGACGTAAACATCGTACAGCAAAAATCCCAGGCTTCCAAAGACTTTACGAACCTGGTAACGGTATCGCTCCGCACGAAACAAGAAGAGCGTATCGTAGCTGGCACGCTGCTTACCGGTTATGGCGAGCGCGTTGTTCAAATCGACAAATTCCCGGTTGACGTTACGCCGGAAGGCAACCTGATCCTGATCTCGCATAACGACAAACCTGGCATCATCGGCCGCGTTGGTACGCTTCTTGGCAACAACGACGTGAACATCGCTACGATGCAAGTAGGACGTCAGCTGGTTGGCGGTTCCGCGATCATGGTTCTGACAGTTGATAAAAACGCAGGCAAGGACATCCTTGAGCAATTGACCAGCCTGCCTGACCTGAATACTGCCAAAGAAATTACATTGTTCTAATAGAAAAAAGCCGGATATCAAGCTGCACGCAGCTGGTGTCCGGCTTTTTTTTCAATAGCAACCGAGTCCTTTGGCCCAACCCGTCAGAACAACCATGATACCCAGTAGCTTAACAAAATTAACGTGACGATGACGGTAATCGGTATAACGATTATCGTAACCTTCAAATACTGGCCCCAGCTTATTTTTACGCCGCCTCTTCTAAGGATGTGCATCCACATAATCGTGGCTAGCGTACCTATCGGAAGCAGAAGCGATCCCATATCGCTGCCGATCACGCTTGCAAGATAAGAAATCTTCAGCGTAATCGGATCAAGTCCCATATTCGTTAACGTCAATGTTCCTACCATTAATGCCGGGTGATTGTTGAACAAGTTCGACAAGATAGTCAGCAGCCCCCCCATCAGGACGCTGGCGTGCAGCAGACTGCCAGCGATAAGCGGCTGCAAGAAATGAATAAGCCATTCCGTAAGCCCAAGATTTCGCAGGCCATAGATGATGACATACATAGCAAATGCAAACACGAGTATATACCATGGGGTCTTTTTTATCATATCTACAGGAGGAATTTTCAAATAGATCCATCGCCAAGCGAGCAAAAAAGCGGACCCGATAACCGCCATTAAAGACACTGGGAAATGAATATAAGAAGCAACAAAGAGGCTTGCGCGCACGCAAAAAACGAATATCAGCACATTGCGCATGAATTTCGTGCTTCTCACTGCTACTTCTTTGGATTCACCTTTAAGAGGATGACCGCCGGGTTTTAAGCCCCACGGCGCGACTGGAGGCAGTTTTTTCGGAAGGGTGCGATAAAAAAGGAAAAAGAGGAGAACAGACAGTAGTGCGAGGCCAAGCGAAGCCGGAACAAACATCATGGCTGTGTGCATATAGAGGTCCATATGGACGATTTTAAGCGCAATTAAATTGACAATATTGCTGACTCCAATCGGAGCGCTGGACGCTGTCGCGATAAGCGCACCCGAAATCAAATAAGGAATTTTTTGATGGTTTTTGAGGCCCATGCTTTTCAGCAGCATTAATAAAATGGGAGTCGTAATCAGAATACTGCCGTCATTGTTGACGAATAAAGTCATTAGAAAACAAAATAGGTTCGTCAGCCAAAATAATCGGATACCCGACCCCTTTGCTTTCCGAACCAAAAGCTCGGCCGCCCATTGAAAAAAACCAAAGCTCTCCAACACAATAGCCATTACTATAGTAGCCATAATCGTTATCGCTGCTCCGCTGATCGTTTCCGTGATTTCAACCAGGTTGGAAAGGGATACGGTTCCGGTTAACAATACGATGATAGCGCCAACGGATGCCGGTATGGCTTCATTGATATTGGGTTTCCAGAATATAAAGCCAATCGTAAGGAAGAAGGTGCAAATGGTAATGATCGTCATTAAATCATTCATGCTCTAACCTCTCTTCATGCTCAACTCACTCATTTCACTATTAATCTAGAAAACTAGCGTTCCTTGCTTTCATAGATTCACTCCTTTCATTCAAATGGTGATAAGTAACGATATACTGTATTTATATGTACAAGGCAAATAGCTCGTACTGGACTATCACCCCAACTCTATGAAAACCATCTTCTATCTGTCATTGATAGATATCCCTTAATGATGTTTACCGGGTATCCCCGCTTTGCTTTTGCTTTTGCTTTTGCTTTTGCTTTTGCTTTTGCTTTTGCTTTTGCTTTTGCTCTTGCTCTTCCCCCGCCACACCACCTCATGGTGTGGCGTTTGTCTTTTCGCGGCCAGCGCGAAGCGCGCACGGCCGAGGGGCTCGCGAGGGGTTAGGGGGAACGCTCCTTTCGGAGCGCAGCGTCCGCCTTTGTCGTGTCCATTGCCTACACCAGCCCAATTACAATCCGTGGCAATGGACCGACAACAGCGGCCAAAGGAGCGTTCCCCCGTTCCCCGAGCCGTCAAGCCCCTCCTCCTCCCGCCGCAGCGATAAGCAGACTGACGCGAAACAACAAAAACCACATCATGTTCCACGAACAACAAGATTAATCCCCCTAATTCAACAAAAAAACGCTCCCCGAAGGGAGCGTATTGACATCTATTGATTGGATTCGACAGGCAGCAGCAAGGTGAATGTCGTGCCTTTACCAAGGACGCTGTCGACCTCAATGCGGCCGTTATGCTGCGTAATAATGTTTTTTACGATGGCAAGTCCAAGGCCTGTGCCGCCCGAAGCACCGCGTTTGCGGGCCTTGTCGGCTTTGTAGAACCGTTCGAAGATATAAGGTACATCCTCGCTTGGAATACCTTGTCCTTCATCCGCCACAATCAGCTTCACGAACTGATGATTGTTGATTGCAGCCAGTTGACCTGCGATCTTAATGGATTTCCCTGCCGGCGTATGGCGAAGCGCATTGTCCATCAAATTTGTCAGAACCTGCTCGATGCGGTCTTCGTCCGCTTCGCGTACGGCAAGCGGTGTCTCCGGCAGATCGGCAAGCAAGCTGACATCGCGCTCCTTCGCGTAGACCTGGAACTTCCGGTGTACCCGGCGGATGACATTGCGCAGATCGAATTCCTGCAGGCTAAGCTCAACATGACCGGCTTCCATCCGGGCCATGTCGAGGAAGTCATTGACCAGCCTGCCCATTCGAAGGGATTCATCATAGATGACCTGGACAAGCTCTTTCCTCTCTTCCGGCGAAGCAACGATATCATCGAGCAGCGCTTCGCTGTAGCCTTGCAGCATGGAGAGCGGTGTCCGAATTTCGTGCGAGACATTCGCGACGAAATCCCTGCGCAGCTTCTCAAGCTTATGCTCCTCCGTTACATTCCGGATAACGGCAACTGCACCTCGGACAACTCCGTCATTTTGCAGCGGAGCCATCACGACAGACCATACGTTGTTAAGAACTTGTACTTTATTGGTACAATCGCGTCCGGACTGCATCACGCGCTCAAACGTATCTCGCAGAGGACCGGGCACGCTGTGAAACGGAGGTGCTTCCTCCTCTTCCCAATCGATGTCCATCTCCAGATCAGACCACCGGCTTACCAGCATATGACCCGGCGGGTTTGTCAGAATGACCTCCCCATCGGCGTCAAACGTAATCACCGAATCCCCCATACTCCGCAATATGCTGGACAGATGCTCTTTTTCGTGATTCAAGTCATCAATCAGCGTGCCTAACTGCTCGGTCATATGGTTGAACGTCTTGGCCAGATCCCCAATCTCATCCGAGGAACGGATTTGCACCCGTGTCTTATAATTGCCTCCGGCGATTGAATCGGCCGCTCTCTTCAACTGAAGCAAGGGCTGTTGAATCCTTGACGACAAGAAGAAAGCAAAGAATGTGGATAGCAGGAAGCCCAGAATCGCAACAACGATAAACAATACTTTAATCTGATGCTGAGAATCTTTAAACGCAATATCGATATATTGGAGCAGGAACGTCCCGAGAATAACGAGGACAAGGGCGACGAGAAACATAATCGTCCACCACAGCTTCCCGACCACCGTATGCAGGGCGAAATGCCCCCAGCGCTTCAGCAGCCTCATTACTTCGGCACCTCGAGCTTATAACCGACGCCCCATACCGTCGTAATCATCGATGCCGCGTCGGGCGATACTTTGTTCAGCTTCTCGCGAAGCCGTTTCACATGCGTATCTACGGTCCGAAGGTCGCCAAAGAACTCATAATTCCAGACATCCTTCAGCAGCTCTTCCCGCGAAAACACTTTGTCCGGCGATACGGCCAGATAATGAAGCAGCTCGTATTCCTTCGGCGTCAGACTGACTTCTTGTCCGCCGGCCGATACGCGATGCGCATCATGCTCGATAACCAGATGCGGGAATACGATGTTGTTGCTCGAATTCACTTCTTTAGTCAAAAAAGCCGTAGCGGACGAGCGGCGCAAAATCGCCTTCACCCGGTAGATAACCTCGCGGGGACTAAACGGCTTCACGACATAGTCGTCAGCGCCAACCTCAAATCCCTGCACCCGGTTCATCTCTTCGCCTTTGGCCGTCAGCATAATAACCGGCGTTGCTTTTACTTGCCGCAAACGGGAGCACACCTCCACGCCGTCAATGCCCGGAAGCATGACATCGAGCAGAATAAGCGCATAATCGGTTACGGTAGCGAGCCGAAGTGCCGACTCGCCGTCTTCCGCTTCATCGATTAAATAGCCTTCCTTCTCCAAATACATTTTCAGCAAACGACGAATCCGTTCCTCGTCGTCTACCACAAGAATACGGCTTGCATAGTCGGACATGCGGTGCTGCTCCTTTCAAAACAAATTTCATAAGAATTATTATACGCCTGCGTAGGAGTGTAAACCAGCGATGACCAAATTAACCCCAACCAGGGTAAACAGAATAACGACAAAGCCGATAACCGCCAGCCAAGAAGAACGTTTGCCCTGCCAGCCGCGCGATAAACGGAAATGCAAATAAGCACTGTAGTACAGCCAGGAAATAAGCGCCCACACTTCCTTCGGATCCCAGCCCCAGAAGCGCCCCCAGGCGATATTCGCCCAAATCATCGCAAAGATAAGCGCGCCTAGCGTAAAGACGGGGAAACCGATTGCGATAGCCCGATAGCTGATTTCATCGAGGTCATCCGGGTCAATATCTTCCATAAGCGGATGAATAACGGCTCCGATCCGTTTGCGGAACAAGAGACGGATAAGAGCGTAAAGAATCGAGCCTGCGATCACCGACCAGATAACCGTATTAAGCTTGCGTCCGGCGTTCACGCCGTTCATCCAGCTTGGCGCTTCGAACAGCGGCTTGTCCATGCCAAGGAAAGATTCCATATGCTCAGCCTTGCTGTTGTAAGGCTTCACGATTGGCGGCAGTGTATATTCCGCTTTGTCCGTCGAGGAATGATCCACGCCTTTGCTGTCGATCGTGACGTTCTCTTGCGTAAAGGTAGCCTGGTACCCTACCCCTCTGAAAATAAATACAATCGCGATGAATCCGATAACAAGGACAATCGTATATAAAGAGAATTCTACCCAAAACTGATCCCGTTTAGCTTCCTTCGTGGTTTGCTTAAAGTCCACCACGCGAAGCAGATACATCAGGCCGGCCGCAAAGCCTACGGCGAAAAAGGCTTCCCCAAGCGCTGCGGTCGTTACGTGCACTTTCAGCCAGATCGAGCTTAACGCCGGAATAAGCGGCTGTACTTCCTGCGGGAATACAGAAGCATAAGCAACAACCAGGACGACAAGCGGCAAGGCGAACATCCCTAGCAGCGGCTTGCGGTAGATGGCATATACGATTGTAAACGCGATCATAATAGCCATGCCGAGGAAAGTAATAAACTCGTACATATTGCTTGTCGGAATTTGGCCGCTTCCGATCCAGCGAGTGAAGAAGAAGGTCAGATGAGCGATAAGACCAAGCGTCGAAGTGACGAATGAGATTCGCGACCAGCGTTGTTCATGCTTTTTCGGATCACGATTGCTCCATTTTTTTCCTGCAATCGTTACCACATAGAAGAGGAATGCAAAGCAATATAGGAAAAAGGCGGCGATAAAGGCATCGCTGCTGAAATCGACATAACTCACGCGTTATTCCCTCCGTTATCGAGCGACTTTGGATCTACGTCAATTCCGGACTTCCGGAGCGCGTAAGCCACGTCTGCCCGCATGCCGTACCAGTTTTTGTTTGTATGCGCGCCAAGCGACAGCTTGCCGTCGTCAATTCGCAGCCAGATCCGACGATGCTGCCAATAGGAGCCAAGCAGCAGGCCAAGCATCGAAATTGCAGCGCCATACCAGACATAAGTCAAAGCTTTATCCTTGCGAACGTTCAAATAGGTAGAGGCTTCGGCAAAATGCACGTTTTCCATGCCGTTAACTTTAATCTCCAGCTTGTCCGCAATCGATGCATTAAGCTTGTCCTGATCAAACTTTTCTTTATCCTTTTGCATCGGGAAATAAATATAAGGCTGGCCTTTCTCCGGCAAGCCGGGACCCGTAATCAAGAAGATGAAGGCAGGCGCGTTTGGATCGCGGCTGAGCGTGACGGGCTCACCGTCTTCTCCAATCCCGAACTCCATATAATTGGCAGCCAGCTTCATTTTATAAGGCCCAAGCGTGTAATCCAGCGGCGCATCCTTCATCGGCAGCTCAAACGGCCCGTAGGATTGCCCCGTTTCCTTGTTCATAAGAACAGGACTAACGCTCTTCAGCTTTGGCGTTACGTCATAGTCGAATTGATACAGCTTCAGCCCGTCGTATTTGAGCGGATGGTTGACCAGAATATCCTGCTCCTTCACCTGCTTCAGAACAGGTTCTCCCGCTGCATTGTCTCCGCAATTGTCCGTGCACTTGTATAATACAGCCTTTGTCTCATAACGCTTCGCCCGGATCGTTCCTTTAAGCTCAGGCGGAAGCTCCTCATCCTTGTAATACTCGACGGAGAATTTTTCGTTCTTAACGAAATAGTTCGTCCCATCGATCTGAACCGTGTCTCCGTCCGGAATGCTTACATAGCTGTCCATCTGCCAGCCGGGAAGACTTCGGGCAAGGATAGCCAGCAAGAACAAGATCAGGCCGATGTGATTAATATAAGGACCCCAGCGGCTGAAACGGTTCTTCTCGGCTAGCATGGCCGTACCGTCCGTATGTATCTTGTAATGTTTTTTCTGCAAATGCGCCGAGAACTGCTTGACCCATTCTTCCGCGTCACCTTCAACCTGACCGTTGTAAACCGCCTTTTGTCTGGTAATAAACCGAAGGTGCTTGCGGATTTGCTGCTTGCTTAAAGCTCTGTACAACGGCAGCACGCGGTCTAGACTGCAGATAACCAATGACGTGCCGATCATAACCAGCAGCGTAATAAACCACCATGAATCGTATGTATGGGACAAGCCTAGCTTATAATAAATCTTGCCGGGCAGCCCATAGGTTTCTTCGTAATACACGGAAGGCTTGAAGTTGTTCAGGAAGGAGCCTTCCTGCGGGTATATCGTACCCAGCATAGCCGTTACCAGCGTAATTACGATTAAGTAAACGGCGATTTTGACGGACGAGAAGAAGTTCCAGATCTTATCTATCGGATTCGGATTGCTCTTCTGCGACCGGCGCGCGACACCGTCGTAGCGCATCTCAAGAGGGGCATCGCTCTCGGCGTCTTCCATAAGCGGCTTGCCGCAGCTCTCGCACAAGACCGTTCCAACCGCGTTCTGATGTCCGCATTCGCATTTCGTGTTATGTAACGATAACACCGTGAAACCTCCTAGTCAGCTTTACTGCAGCAGTTTGTCAACACGGGAATCGATGTCCTTCTCGCTCATCCCGCCTACAAATACATCCAGAATGGTCCCGTCCGGCTTGACAAAAAAGGTTGTCGGGTAGGATTCCAGCCCGTATTTTCGCTCCGTCTTTCGGTTCACGTCGCGCAATACCGGATAACTCAGATCGAACCTGCGCACGAAGTTGTTAACCGTCAGCGTATCTTCGCTTAAGTTAATCGCGAGCACCTCGAGACCCGAGCCCTTCCATTTCTCGAACTGACGCTCGAATTCCGGCATTTCCTTCACGCAAGGCGGGCAGAAGCTCCCCCAGAAGTTAATGACGACAGCCTTGCCTTTGTAATCGGAAAGATTGTGCGTATTGCCCTGCAAATCGGCCAGCGTAAACTCAGGCGGCTGTTCCCCGATCTTGGGGATTCCTTCGTCCCTTGCGGCGAATAGGGTATTGCCAATGGCATATCCGCCTACAACAAGCACGGCAAGCAGAATGACAATTTGCACCGTTTTTCGATACTTGCCCATTCCTGTCCCATCACCTACATTTCACCATTGATGTCAGCTAATAATACACTCATTATAACGAAAAATGGGCGGCAATAACCGCTGCCGCCGTTTACTTTTTATGAACTTTATGTGTCTTGCGCGCCTGGTCTCTAAGCTCCTTAACCTCAACGGGAGTAAGGTGTCTGAACTGTCCCCTCGCAAGCGTCCGGAGGCCAAGGTCGCCGAATTTCACGCGTCTAAGCTTCAGAACAGGATGCTTGATCGCATCGAACATGCGTCGCACCTGCCGGTTGCGC
The DNA here is from genome assembly GCF_037147795.1 of Paenibacillus sp. MMO-177. Taxonomy (NCBI): domain Bacteria; kingdom Bacillati; phylum Bacillota; class Bacilli; order Caryophanales; family Paenibacillaceae; genus Paenibacillus; species Paenibacillus sp. MMO-177. The sequence continues at coordinate 369,457 of NZ_JBBCUR010000003.1, forward strand.
CCTTCGTAGATGGTTATGCGGATGGTCGACATATTTTTCTCTTCATCAATATCTTGATATTCGACCTCTGCTGGCGCCGTCATGCCATCCTCCAGCATAACGCCCTTCTTCAGTTGATCCAAAAGCGATCCGTGCGGCACGCCTTTTACGGTTGCGTAATAGGTCTTAGGCACATGATGGCTTGGATGCGTAAGCAGGTTGGCAAACTCCCCGTCATTCGTTAGAAGCAGCAGTCCTTCCGTATCGTAGTCCAAACGTCCAACCGGATACACCCGCTCTTTAATGCCGGGCAAAAAATCAGCCACCACTTTGCGCCCTTGCGGATCCTTGGCGCTTGTGATGACACCTCTTGGCTTATTCAGCATCAAATAGATTTTTTTCTCGCTGCGGATCGGCTTTCCGTTCACCGTAATTTCGTCCGCTGCCGGATCCGCTTTTACTCCGAGCTCCGTTACTTTTTTGCCATTTACCTCTACGGCACCGGCGAGAATAAGCTCTTCGCATTTTCGACGGGATGCGACGCCCGCTTGCGCTAATATTTTCTGTAAACGTTCCAATGCTTTCACCTCAACCTCCATCATAACGATATGGAAGGGAAAGCACAAGCGCGAGCTACTTGAATATGTACATGCAGATCATAATTGCGGCCAAAAAGCCGACTAAGTCCGAAAATAGGCCAACTTTTAACGCGTATTTGGTCTTGCGGATGCCCACCGCGCCAAAATATACCGTCAGTACATACAAGGTAGTATCGGTGCTTCCTTGAATCGTGGACGCTATACGGCCAATCATGGAATCCGGTCCATGCGTGGCAATAAGATCGGCGGTGAAAGCAAGCGATCCCGCTCCAGTCAGCGGGCGAAGAATGCCAAGCGGCAGTACTTCCGTCGGAATGCTGAGCCAATCAAACAGCGGACGCACCGCGCCAAGCATCAGATCCATGGCACCGGACGCGCGGAACATACTGATGGCCACCATCATGCCAACCAAAGAGGGAATTATGTTAATAGCGGTGCCAAAGCCGTCTTTGGCACCTTCGATAAACGTTTCGTACACGGGTACTTTCCGGAATGCGGCATATAAAGGAATAAATACGATAATGGCGGGAATCAGCCAAGCCGAAACGCGGGTAAACAACTCAAACAATGTCGCCACCTCCACTGCTTCTTATTGCGGCGGCTGCCGAGATTGGAGGATCCATTGCCGTATGAGCCGGCAATGGCTTTCCGGATTTGCCGGAGGGAAGTCTATTTGCAGGAGGAGGCCCCGACCTCCTGCGGTACCATCGGTCCGCAAGTATGGCGGCTCCTGTCGCTACAAAGGTTGCCGCTAAAGTCGTACCAACGATTTCCGCAGGGTTTGCGGAGCCGTAATTCATTCGGATTGCAATAAGCGTAGTAGGCACTAGCGTAATGCTGGACGTATTTAACGCCAGCAGCGTGCACATAGCCGGCGTTGCTGTCTCCTGATCGGGATTAAGCTTTTGCAGCTCCTGCATGGCTTTTATCCCCATTGGAGTGGCGGCGTTGCCCAATCCGAACAGATTGGCGCTCAAATTGCTCATAATATAGCCCATTGCAGGGTGATTGGCCGGGACGTCCGGAAACAGCCAGCGTACAACCGGACTTAACAGCTTGGCCATCTTTTTCAGCACCCCGGCATCCTCCGCAATCCGCATCATGCCGAGCCAAAATACCATAATGCTGATTAGCCCGAAGCTTATGGTTACCCCGGATTTCGCGCCATCGAACGCCGCCTGCGTGACCGCGTCAATCCGCCCGTTAATAGCCGCAACAACCACGCTTATAACAATAAAAAACAACCATATCCAGTTCACCATAATTGGCTTACCTCCCCCGATTAGCCAAGCGTAAACGGATGCTAATGCTCTGCATACGTCCCGCATGCGAAATATAAGCAGCCAAGCCTATATTTCAAAATAGTGCACCGATAACAGCAGTTATCGAATGTATGAAGCTTTCATGCTCACCGGAAGCTTTTTTGTAATCATGCAGCAATGCGGCATCCGACATCGGCTTGCGTTCCGGCAAGCTCATCCTTGCGCTTCCGATATCATATACGGGAATGGATCCGATCTTCTGTTCGTTCAAATACCATTCAAGCGCGCCGCGTTCCCCAAGCTTATAGTTCATCGTAGCCATATCAATAACGACCAGCCGGGATTGCAGGCTGCCCCGTTCCTCTTCGGCTAACGGATAATAGAAGGAATTGCCCACAGCTAACGGGTAACCGGCAATCGTCTGCCCTTTGCTTGCCACTTCCATCAGCGGATAGTTTTTGAAGCCCCAATCGAGCATATGGCGGTGATCTACCCAATCATCCCGGTCATTCAAAGTAACGGCAGCAAGCTGCTGTCCGTTTCGTGTCGCCGAGCTGACGAGACAGCGCAGCGCTTTTTTGGTATAGCCGGTTTTAACGCCGTCCGCACCCTCATACATGGCCAGCATTTTGTTCTTGTTCGTCCAGCTGTACTGCCATTTCTCATGAGGATTCGGGACGCTTTTGACCTTGGTGCTCACAATTTCGGCGAATACCGGATTCCGAAGCGCATATGCCGTCAGTTTGGCTAGGTCATTGGCAGATGAGTAATGCCCGTCCACATCAAGACCATGCGGATTTTTGAATTGGGTGTGCGTTAAACCAAGCATTTCGGCTTTCTCGTTCATCAGATGCACAAAGCCCTCTTCAGAGCCTCCTACATGCTCGGCAATCGCTGTTGCCGCATCGTTGCCGGAACGCAGCATAAGTCCATACAGCAAATTGAGCAGGGTCATTTCCTCACCCAGCTGCAGATAAATGGAGGAGCCTTCTTTGCCAACCGCTCTGCTGCTCGTCTTTACCCGATCCGACAGCTTGCCATGCTCGATTGCAACAATTGCGGTCATGATTTTTGTCAGGCTGGCAATACGCATCGATTGCTCTCCATTCTCGCTGTACAGAATTCTGCCCGACTTCACATCAACCAGAGCTGAAGCATTTGCGCTTGTATGATACGGATTTGGCGCTGCATGCACCGATGCCGCAAAGCTTGTCCCCCAAATCAAACTTGCTGCCCAAAGGGCGATTCCTATCCGGCGAAGCTGTCTTCCTATCACGTCTTTCGCTGCTCCTTTCCTTTCGTCAGCCCTCACCTTGTACAGTATATGCTCCGCATGGGCAAATTAAGACATGCCCTTAAACGAAAAACTGCCCTTGCGGGCAGTTTCCCTAGATGAGGGTGTCGTTACCATCTGTTATATAGTCATGTTTGCCGGCTGATGTCCTAAACATATGCTGCACTTTTTCGAATACGACAGGGGCCGAATCGATAATGCGCTCCATGAGATGCGTCTGGTTATCGAGCGGTACAATCTTCACGCCATGCGTTCCAACGACCAGAAAAGCAATTGGCGTAATCGAAACCCCGCCGCCGCTGCCGCCGCCAAACGGCGCTGCAATGCCGGCATTGTGATGGTTGTGGCCGTCGGACGCTGTTGATTGTTCATGAGAGACAGAGCCGTCGAAACGGATATCGCTGCCGCCTGCCACGAAGCCGAAGCCCACCTTCGAAATCGGCATAATGATGCTGCCGTCCGGCGTTTGAACAGGATCTCCAACGATTGTATTCACGTCGACCATTTCTTTGATATTTTCCATTGCGGTCTGCATCAGGCCTTGAATTGGATGTTCTGGCATTGTGACTCCTCCTGAAGTTAAATTGTGTTTGTGCGTTATGGATGAGGACTCGCCTACACTTTTGGTATTGTGCTCATTCGGGCTATAGACTATGTACGGTACGGAACATTAGCGCGAATGATACCTTAAGCGTCCTATACTTTAAAAAGCAAGCTTCGCCATGCCTGGACGCCTTCCTTTGCTTTCTTTAGGCGAACCAGCAGATGCAGGCCCGCCATGATGGCATTGCCCAAACCAATCTTGGCGATACAGTTCCATTCGGTTTGAAAAGTGGTTTGCGCGTACACCGGCTGCACATCTACCCTCGGCTCGGCTCTCAGCTTTACAAATTGCGACAATACGCCCAAGGTCGTTGATTTTACCGACCATAGCATGCCCGTTGCCATCGCTGTCCACATCGCATCCCCCGTGCCTACGGAACTGGACCATTTCCACTCCTCCAGCTTGATCTTCGCTAACGTTTGCTTTGCCCAATGAGAGAGATTGTAGGTCAATGCGGCGGCACGCTTGTATTTCTCGATTCCAGCCATTACGCGGTGCGTGTCTATTTCATCATGCTTCTCGTCCTTGCTGCTCATGCCGATGCTTGTACCCATTAAATGCTCATGCAGACGGATCGCCTTGCCGCTGAAATCAATCGAGCGGATCTTGAATTTATAGCGCAATAATCCAAAGACCGCCTTGAAATTGATCTCGATGTCGTCATTTTCCCCATCGCGTCTCAGCTGCCCCTGGATCACAACCGGCGATACCAAGACAATGAGAAGGAAAAGCATAATGATGAGACCGGCCGCAACTGCCCAAACATACGGATAACCGATCATTCCATGCTTCCTCCAGCTTTATGAAAAATAGGTTACTTGTAGTATGGCTTGGCCACTGAAATTCATGCAAAAATTCCCCAGGGTACAAGTTTGTCTGCTAGATTTTATGAAAACAGCCGCAAAAAAATAAACCGCGCAGATACATCTGCACGGTTTATTTCCTGTATCGATTATTTAAACGCCGGCACGATAGCGCCTGCATATTTGTCTTCGATGAATTTCTTTACATCGGGGGATTGCAGAGCCGCAGCCAACTTCTTAATAGCGTCGGAATCTTTGTTATCCGGACGGGCAACCAGAATATTTACGTAAGGCGAGTCGCTTCCTTCGATGAAGATAGCGTCTTTCGTAGGAACAAGATCCGCTTCGAGCGCAAAGTTGGAGTTGATCACAGCAAGATCGACTTCACCCAGAACGCGCGGAAGAGTAGCGGCTTCTACCTCGGTAATTTTCAGGTTTTTCGGATTTTCGGTAATGTCGTGCACGGTTGCGGATACGCCAACGCCGTCTTTAAGCTTGATAACATGGTTAGCGGCAAGCAGCTGAAGCGCACGGCCGCCGTTTGTCGGGTCGTTTGGAATAACGACTTTAGCACCGTCTTTCAGTTCGTCGGCACTTTTGATTTTTTTCGAATAAGCGCCCATAGGCTCAATGTGAACGCCCGCAACACTTACAAGGTCGTAACCTTTGTCTTTGTTGAATTGGTCAAGGTAAGGCGTATGCTGGAAGAAGTTTGCGTCCAGTTCTTTTTCGTACAATTGCGTATTCGGCTGAACATAGTCGTTGAATTCAACCACTTCGAGATTAACGCCTTGTTCCTTCAAGGCAGGCTTGATGAAATTAAGAATTTCAGCGTGCGGCACCGGTGAAGCGCCAACCTTCAAGGTTACTTCTTTCACTTCGTTGCTGCCATTGCCTGCCGAAGCGTTGTTCGTGCTGTTCTCATCCTTCTTCGCGCCGCATGCGGATAACGCAATGACGAGCGTAAGAGCAAGCAGAATAAAACCAAATTTCTTCATTTCCCTTTCCTCCATCTTCTCTATGTTGCTTCTATGTTGTTCACCTTACTTCCGGCTAAACCGGCGAACCAAATGGTCGCCCGCCATCTGCAGGAGTTGAACCAAAATAATTAGCATGACTACCGTTACGATCATAACGCTAAGCTGGAATCTTTGATAACCGTAGCGCAGGGCAAGGTCGCCGAGACCACCGCCGCCGATAACGCCCGCCATTGCCGTATAAGACACTAACGTTACCGCCGTAATCGTAATTCCCGCGAGCAAGCCCGGTCTCGCCTCAAGAAGCAGGACACGCCTGACGATATCCCATCTGGAGGCGCCCATCGCCTGCGCTGCCTCAATAACACCCTTGTCCACCTCGCGGAGAGACGTTTCCACCAGTCTGGCGAAAAACGGGGCCGCCGCAACAACAAGCGGCGGAATCGTACCCTGCACGCCTAGTGTCGTACCGGTCAGCAGCTTTGTCATTGGCATGATCAGAATCATTAGAATGACAAAAGGTACCGAGCGCAGGATATTAACAACAAGCGATAACAAGCCGTACACCACAGGCTGTTCAAGCAGCTGTTTTCTGGAGGTCAGGAATAAAATAACCCCAATTACCAAACCGATAATGACGGTAAATAATAGCGAAGCGCCAATCATCGTCAGCGTGTCTTTGGTTGCCGGCCAAATGTCCTCCCAGCGCACCTGGCTCCAGTCAATGTTCTGCTTCAGCATCATTTCAAATCACCTACTTCCAGCCCTTTCGCCCGAAGTTCGTCAAGCACCCTGTCAATCTCACCGTTATCGCCTATAAACTCGATGACCAACTGTCCATAAGGCGTATTCTTCATGCGTGAGACGGTTCCTTGCAGGATCGTAAATTGAACGGAGGTTGATTTGACCGCGTTAAACAGAAGCGGTTCGTACGTAATCTCGCCAACGTAGTTGATTTTGATGAGACGCCCGCTTCTTGTGTGAATAAGCTCGCGCGGATCGAAGGAATCCGCGATTTGGCTGACGAAATCCTTCGTAATCGAATGCTGCGGCTTCAGGAACACATCCAGAACATCCCCCATCTCGACGATCTCGCCTCCGTCAATGACGGCAACTCGGTCACAGATAGCCCGGATGACGTGCATCTCGTGCGTGATCAGCAGAATCGTGATGCCCAGCTTTTGATTAATATCCATCAGAAGCGACAGGATCGCGTTTGTCGTCTGAGGATCCAGCGCCGAGGTGGCCTCGTCGCATAGCAGCACATCCGGATTGTTCGCCAGCGCTCTGGCGATTCCCACGCGCTGCTTCTGACCGCCGGAGAGCTGCGCCGGATACTTGTCCGCGTGCTGCTCCAGCCCTACAAGCTTTAATAACTCGTCTACCCGTTCCTTGACCGCTGCTCTCGGCATCTTGGCAAGCTCAAGCGGAAAAGCGATATTCTCGCGCACAGTGGCCATCGATAAAAGATTAAAATGCTGAAAAATCATTCCGATTCTTCGCCGTTCCCTCTGCAGCTGCGTGGACGACAGCCCGGTCAGCTCCACATCCCCTACCTTCACCGTCCCCGAAGTTGGGCGCTCCAGCAAATTCACGCAACGAAGCAAGGTACTCTTGCCTGCCCCGGAATGTCCGATAATGCCGAATATTTCACCTTTATTGATGGTTAGGCTTATATTTTTAACAGCTTCAACGCTGTTTCCGTAAGTTTTTCTAATGTCCAGAAGCTCAATCAGTGGTATTACCTCCTGCTATCCATCGTATGCCATTACTGCTAGAATCCCCTGATCATACAGGTTCATCCTGTCCATTAAAAAAAGGACAACCGCCATTATAACCAATTTCAAGCGCAATTGTCACTGGATAAAAAAAGGAAAAAGTCCGTTATCCCGCTTCTGCGGAAATAACGGACCGTTTGTTCATCATTTCAACCACTCTTTAGAAAGACCTGATCATCCGATTATTCCTTATCGTCAGGAACCGGAATAAACTCGTCAATCGTGGTTTGGCGTTCGCCCAAACGCTCGAACAACATTTGCGTCTGTTCCTCGAGCGCTTCTTCAATATCAACTTGTTTGGGTTCCGGCAATGCTTTAATGTTCGGCAATCCAAAATAATCAAGGAATGATTTCGTTGTTCCGTACAAAATCGGCCTGCCGATTGCCTCAGCCCGTCCGACTTCCTCAATTAAGTCCTTGGACACAAGCGACTGAATGGCCCGGTCGCTCTTGACGCCCCGGATCTCCTCAATGTCGATGCGGGTAATCGGCTGCCGGTAAGCCACAATGGACAAGGTCTCAAGGGCAGCCTGCGACAGCTGGGAACGCGTCGGCGTATACGCCATGCGTTCAAAGTATGCGGCATGGTCCGGATTCGTGGTCATCCGGTAAGCCCCGGCTACCTCCGTTACCTGCACCCCGCGCTGCTCGCGAGCCAAATCCCTGTGAAGGTCATACACAAGATCAGCCGCCAAATCGGCATCAAGCTGCAAAATATCGGCTAACTGCCGTTTGTTCAGCCCTTCGTCGCCTGCCATAAACAGCAAGCCTTCAATAATCGATTTCAACTTCGGATAATCCATTGTCCGCCGCTTCTCCTCTCCAATGAATGACGATGTCATCAAACAGCTGATGCTGGAAGCAGCGAATATGTTTCATCTTCATCAGCTCCAGAATGGCAAGGAACGTCACCACAACCTCATGCTTGTTCATATTCTCGCGTATCAGACGGGAGAACCGCACGGTCTCGAACTGCTTCAGGACATCAACAATGTCCCGAATGCGGTCCTTCACCGAGATTTCGTCCCGCTGCACGGTGGCCACGATGTTGCGCCGCGCCGCTCTGCGCAGCGCCCGCTGGAATGCGGCAATCAGGTCGGAGATATGCAAGCCCTCGAGCGGATTGACGATCTCTTCTTTCATGTACGGCGTCATATCATCCGGCTCGCGGGAATAGACAAGGCTGCGCTCCAGTTCCTTCTCCCGAAGCTGCTCTGCAATTTGCTTGAATTTGCGATATTCGACCAGCTTCTGAATAAGCTCGTCCCTCGGATCAAGGCCGTCATCCGGCCATTCTTCATAGAAGTCCTCAAAGACGGGAGGCTTGGGCAGCAGCTGATTGCTCTTGATGGCCAGCAGCGTCGCCGCCATAACCAGAAACTCGCTTGTCAGCTCCAGCTCCAATTCCTTCATCGCATTCAAGTAGTCCATGTATTGATCCGTTATTTCACTAATCGAAATCTCATGGATGTCGATTTCTGACTTATCGATAAGATGAAGCAGCAAATCGAGCGGTCCTTCAAAGGATTCCAACTTGTAGTGCATCGTCACTTCTTACGATCCCCCTGCCATGCGCAAATGGCTGACGTTCTATAACAAGTAACGCAGCATAATTTGAGCTATTACTCTAATTATGCAGTAATTTCGACAAATTTGCCATCTCTATTGCAGAAACAGCTGCTTCGTAGCCTTTATTTCCAGCCTTTGTGCCCGCGCGCTCAATCGCTTGCTCGATCGAATCAACCGTCAGCACGCCAAAAATCGTTGGCACGCCTGTTTTCAGCGCAATTGCGGCTACGCCTTTTGCCGCCTCGTTGCACACGTAGTCAAAGTGCGGAGTTGATCCCCGAATAACGGCGCCAAGCGTAATGACGGCATCGTACTTGCTGCTTTCCGCCATTTTTTGCGCGATAAGGGGAATTTCGAATGCGCCAGGCACCCACGCGATATCCACATCGTTTTCTTGCGCACCATGGCGCTTGAAGCCGTCAAGTGCACCGCTGAGCAGCTTCCCTGAAATAAATTCGTTAAAACGTCCAACAACGACTCCGAATCGAAGTCCTTCCGATACTACGCTTGCTTCAAATACGTTTGGCATGTTAAGCCCTCCTGATCGTTATGTCTAATTTTTTGGCTTGCTTTACTTCTTGCCGCCTTCGCGGATTTCAATCGGTACCCGTTCAACGATTTCGATTCCATGACCCTCGAGGCCTCTGATCTTGCGCGGGTTATTCGTGAGCAAGCGCATTTGGCGGACGCCAAGGTCTCGCAAAATTTGAGCTCCAACGCCGTAATCGCGAAGATCCATCTTAGGCTTAACCTCATCTTTGTCCGCTCCTTGATCGAGCTGAGCGTAGGTCTTCAGCTTGTTTACAAGCCCTTGACTGTCCTGACGCATATAGAGGAGAATGCCGCTGCCTTCCTCATTGATTTGCTCCAGCGCCGATTGCAGCTGCGGACCGCATTGGCAGCGATGCGAATGGAAGACATCCCCTGTCAGGCATTCCGAATGAACGCGGACCAGCACCGGCTTATCAGAAGCAATCTGGCCTTTCACAAACGCGATATGCTCTTTGCCGTCTGCTTGATTGGAGAAGGCAATCGCCCGGAAGTTCCCGAAGTCCGTTGGCATGTCAACCTCTACGATGCGGTCGACAAGCTTTTCCTTGGCATTGCGGTAAGCAATCATTCCTTGGATGGTAATCAGCTTCAGGTTATGCTTTTCTTTAAAAGCGATCAGATCCGGAAGACGGGCCATCGTACCGTCCTCTTTAATAATCTCGCAAATGACTGCCGCAGGCTCCGACCCGCACATCCGGGCAAGATCGATGCCGGCTTCCGTATGGCCCGCGCGGCGGATAACGCCGCCATCCTTCGCAACCAGCGGGAAAATATGCCCCGGCTTGCGGAAATCCGTTGCTTTCGTCGCCGGGTCAATCAATGCTTTGACCGTCTGCGAACGTTCATAGGCTGAGATCCCCGTCGTCGTGGAAACGTGATCTACGGATACCGTAAAGGCCGTGCCATGATAATCCGTATTATGCTGAACCATCGGCGGCAGATCAAGCTGCTCGGCGCGCTCTCTCGTGATAGGAACGCAGACCAAGCCGCGTGCTTCCGTAATCATGAAATTAATAACTTCGGGAGACGCCGTCTCCGCCAAGGCGATCAAATCTCCCTCGTTCTCGCGGTCCTCGTCGTCCACTACGATAATCGGCTTGCCGGCCTTCAAATCCTCCAGCGCGGCTTCCATCGAGTCAAACAGATCTTCTTGCAGTTCCAACTCTTGTCTATTCATCAATTTCCCTCCCTGCTATCCGGTTACCCTCTTTTTACAAAAAACCATTTTCGCTTAAAAAAGCTGCGCTAAGCTTTGATTCGGTCCGCCCGGAAGAACCCGGTCTGCCGGAGGGTTTGTAATGCAGCAGATGATCGACGTATTTGCCGATGACATCGCATTCGATATTGACCGAATCGCCGGCTTTCTTGTTCATCAGCGCGGTTTCTCCCAACGTATGCGGGATCACCGATACCGAGAAGCCGGCGGCATGGGTACCAACCACCGTTAAGCTGATTCCGTCAATCGTTATAGAGCCCTTCGGAATGACATACCGCATCATTTCGTCGTCAGCCAGCCGAATGGCGAACACAACCGCATTCGCATCCGTCTCCCGGCCGGTGATGATGCCAACTCCGTCCACATGCCCCTGCACGATGTGACCGCCGAATCGGCCTCCGGCCATCATCGCCCGCTCCAGATTGACGTCCTGGCCCGGTCGAAGCTGATGCAGATTGGACTTCCGGTAAGTCTCCGGCATCACGTCCGCATCAAACGATGTCCGGTCGAAGGCGATAACGGTTAGACATACGCCGTTTACGGAAATGCTGTCGCCAAGGGCGACGCCTTCCGTAACCTTTGAAGCTTCCACCGTCAGAACCATCGCTTCGCCTTGTTTCTTAACCCGTCTTAAAGTGCCAACTTCCTCAATCAGGCCGGTAAACACGGGCACTCCCCCAATCTATTCATTGCCGTATACCGGATATCCCGATATGCAAATATCTTCTCCCGCCATCTCTACCTTCACATTGTCCAGTTCGATGGCTTGCGACATTTTTTCGAACCCGGCGAACGTAAAGGTGCCGGGGGAGTCAAAGCCGCCGATAATCTTAGTTGCCATGTAAATCATTATTTTATCGATTAATCCGGCCTCCAGCATGGCGCCGTTAAGCTTGCCGCCGCCCTCCAGCAGAATCGAACCAATCTCCAGCTCGCCAAGCTTGCGCATCGCTTCAGCCAGATCAACCTGCTCTCCTTCGCCGCAGCGGATGACTTCAACGCCGGCTTCGGTCAACGCCTTCTCGCGAGCCGGATCGGCCTTCGCGAAAGCGAGTACAATCGTTCGGGATAAACCGTCCGTCACGACTCTAGCGTCCAGCGGCAGGCGAAGCTGGCTATCCACGATAATCCGAACCGGATGAATCGCCGGAACAGCCGCGCGGGTCGTAAGCTGTGGATCATCCGCCAGCAAAGTCCCGATGCCCACCATGATCGCCTCATGCTGATGGCGCAGCGTATGCACCTGTTCACGGGCGGCCGACCCGGTGATCCAGCGGCTGTCTCCGGTATGGGAGGCGATTTTGCCATCCAGCGTGCTTGCCGTCTTAAGCGTTACGAAAGGCAGCCGGGTCGTAATGTACTTGTTGAATTTCTCGTTCATGCTCCGGGATTGCTCTTCGAGCAGACCAACCACGACCTCGATGCCCTCCTCCCGGAGACGCGCGATCCCTCTGCCCGCAACCTGCGGATTGGGATCCGTGGTCGCCACTACGACGCGAGCAGCCTTCGCATTGATAATGCGCTCGCAGCAAGGCGGCGTTTTGCCGTAATGGCTGCACGGCTCAAGCGTTACATACACCGTTGCCCCTTCCGCTTCGTCGCCGGCCATCTGCAGCGCATGCACCTCGGCGTGACCTGTCCCCCGCTTAAGGTGGGTACCTACGCCGATAATCCGTCCATCCTTCACAACGACGCAGCCAACAACCGGATTAATGCCGGTCTGCCCGGATGCTTTGGCCGCGAGATCAAGAGCAAGACTCATATAGTACGAATCGTTTAAAATTTCCATAAATGCAAAAACACCCCCATTAGCCAGCTTAGCCAACGGGGGTGGGAAAAATAACCATTCCATGCTTGCAAAAAAAAGCAGTTCAAACGCAAACGGCCATGCAGTCCAAGGAAGTACCGCATACGTTTTGCCGATGAAATATAAGTCCAGTATAAAAATATAAACCCTGTATACTTTCTTATATTTCAAACAAACCTATCTCTCTTGTGAAAATAAGCACAAGAAAAATAAGCACGAACGCTCATGCGCAAACGCATCAAATGTGTCCCCTTCTCCCATCCAGACTGTACTGTCGGTCCCGGATTTGCACCAGGTCCACCGTTCCTTTCCGCGCAATGCGATGAATCGCTCTTGCATGGAATGGCCCGGGTCACGGACTGACGAGAAAGCGCCGCACGCAGGTAATTCCTGTTGTGCAAGCGCCGCTCGATCACCGCCGGTTGGGATTTTCACCCTGCCCCGAAGGTAAGCCACAAACTATAAATTTGTTAGTATCTTAACATTAAACTTCGTAAACTTCAACCTTTTGCATTTTATCGCGTCCTTTAAACGCGTCAACATGCTCCATGCCTTTTGCAACCTTGCCAAAAACCGTATGTTGGCCGTCCAGATGCGGCTGTGGTTGATAGCAGATGTAGAATTGGCTTCCGCCTGTGTTGCGGCCTGCGTGTGCCATAGCGAGCGTACCGCGCTCATGCTTGTTCGGGTTGATCTCGCAGTTGATCGTGTAGCCGGGACCGCCAGTGCCTGTGCCGTTAGGGCAGCCGCCTTGCGCAACGAAGCCAGGGATAACGCGGTGGAATACCACACCGTTATAGAAACCTTCGTTTGCAAGCTTTTCGAAGTTTGCTACCGTATTTGGAGCATCTTGGTCGAACAGATCGAGAATAACCTCTGCGCCGTTCTCAAGTGTGATTTTTGCTTGTTTAGCCATGTCTAACATCTACCTTTCTATGTCCGAATAAGACTACGTTACCAAAAATCTCCCTCACTTAGCAAGCGATTTGAGAAGTCTTGCCGGAATTACGTCGTTGCCGACGATATTTTCGAGCGATTCGCGCTGTACAACGAGGTCGGATTGACCGTCTTTTACGAAGACAACGGCAGGACGGCGGAACCGGTTGTAATTGCTTGCCATCGAGTAGTTATAAGCGCCTGTGCAGGATACGGCAAGCAAGTCGCCCGTTTCCGCTTTTGGCAGCTCAAGGTCGATAATAAGCTTGTCGCCGCTTTCGCAGGCTTTGCCGGCAATCGTAACGGTCTCCGTATTGGCTTCGTTCGCGCGGTTCGCCAGAATCGCTTCGTAACGGGATTGATAAAGCGCCGGACGAGGGTTATCCATCATGCCGCCGTCCACCGCGATATATTTGCGCACCCCCGGAATATCTTTCATAGTCCCTACGGTATACAGGGTTGTGCCTGCATCGCCTACGATGCTGCGTCCCGGCTCAACCCAGATTTCCGGAAGCGGGAAGTTCGCAGCCGAGAAATTCGAAATAACCGCATCGGTAATCGCCGCAACGTATTGGGCCACCGGAAGCGGAGTATCTCCTTCCACATAACGAATGCCGAAGCCGCCGCCAAGGTTAATCACCTTGAAAGTAAGCCCCAGCTCGTCACGGATTTGAACGGCGAACGCCACAACCTTGTCAACCGCCATGCGGAAGCCGTCAACTTCGAAAATTTGGGAGCCGATATGGGAATGCACGCCAAGAATTTCGAGGTTCGACAGCTCAAGAGCTTCCTGGATGGCCTGCTTCGCGGCACCGTTGCCGAGATCAAAGCCAAACTTGGAATCTTCCTGGCCAGTCGATATATATTCATGCGTATGCGCTTCTACGCCCGGCGTAATGCGGAACAGGATTTTTACTTTTTTCCCTTTGTCCGCGGCAAGCGCATTCAGCAGGCGCAGCTCTACAAAGTTGTCTACAACGAAGCAGCCGATATTGGCGTCCAGGGCCATGTTGATTTCGTCCGGCGTCTTGTTGTTGCCGTGGAAGTGGATGCGTGCCGCCGGAAACCCTGCTTGAAGAGCCGTGTACAGCTCTCCGTCGGATACGACGTCGAGCGACAAGCCCTCTTGGTCGGCAATGGCGCACATCGCCATAACCGAGAATGCTTTGCTTGCGTAAGCGACCTGAAATTTAAGGCCGGATTCCTTAAATGCGGATACATATTCATTTGCCCGTAGACGAATCAGCGCCTCGTCGACGATGTAGAGCGGCGTGCCGTACTCCTTCGCCAGATCCGTTACGTCAACCCCGCCAATCTCCAGATGTCCCTGGGCATTGATTTTGCTTGTGCCATGTAAGTACACGATTTATATCCCCCTCAGATATCTACTACGGGAACGTAATAGAAGTTGATTACGATTTGCACCAATAGCCACAGTATAGCGCAATCTAACCTTGAGAGAAATGGATAAATTCACATTTGATTTGCATTTCTTGGCCTCTACTCGGTACGCGGCATTTTGTCGCTTTGCTGCGGGCGGAGCAGGTTTGGACGGGTTCTGTTTTTGAGCACCGGCTTCCTTACGATGATGTTCCACATCGCTCTGTAATCAAACGGAATAAACGGCCACATATACGGACGGTTGAACGAACGCTGCATGCTCAGCATGATCAGAATCGCGGTCGTGGCAATCACAAATCCCGGCGCGTTAAATAACGAGACGGCGACAATGAGCATTAGCCTCACAATCCTGTTCGCAAGCCCCAGCTCATAGCTTGGCGTCGCAAACATCCCGATGGCGGCAATGGCCATATACAGAATAACCTCGTTGATAAAAAGCCCGGTCTTCACGGCAATGTCGCCAACCATTATCGCGGCAACGAGGGAAACCGCCGTGGCGAGCGTAGACGGCGTGTGCACCGAAGCCAGCCTCATAAGATCAACGCCAACCTCCACGATGAGAAACTGCACGATTAGCGGCAGCTTGCCGATTTTTTCGGGCCCCAGGAAAGCTAGAGCCTGAGGCTTCAGCTCCGGATGGATCACGAATAAAAGCCATAACGGCAGCAAGAACAACGAGGAGAAAATGCCGAGAAAACGGACCCACCGCAGATAGGTTCCGATGAACGGAGTCTGCCGGTTCTCCTCGGCATGCTGAATCAGGTCAAAGAAGGTGGTCGGCAGAATCATTGCGCTTGGCGACGTATCCACAAAAACAACGACGGAGCCTTCAAGCAGATGGGCGGCCACGACATCCGGCCGTTCGGAATACCGTACGAGCGGAAACGGATTCCAGCCGCGCTGCACGGTTGCTTCCTCCAGCTGCTTGTCCGCAAGCGGCAGACCGTCTATGTGCACAAGGCTGATTTTGTCCTTAATGGATTTGACCAGCTCCGGATCGGCCAAGTCGTTAATGTAGGCAATACAGATGTCGGATTGCGTCCGCTCCCCGACCCTAACAAGCTCGTAGCGAAGCTGAGGATCGCGCAGGCGCCTGCGGACGAGCGAAATGTTCATCATCAGCGTCTCGACAAAACCGTCGCGGCTGCCCCGCACAACGCGTTCAAGCGTCGGCTCCTCCGGATTTCGCGACGGGAAGGCTTTGGCATCGATAATGATCGCTTGCGGTTCTTTATCGATAAACATCGCCGTCGAGCCGGATAAGACAAAGGTCAGCATATCATTCCACTTGTCCTTCTTTTCCACCTGCGCGGCGGGAACATACATATGAAAGAAGTCATGAAAAGCATCGCCTGTAACGTCATCCGGCTGCAAATAAGTAAGCCGCTTCAAAATTTCGGTAAGAACCGTGTCCTTTGCCAGGCCATTCATATAGAAAAAAGCGACACGCCGTTCTCCAAACGTCATTTCGCGCACGACGATATCAAAGCTTACTTTAAACCCGACTTCGTTCTCCAGCCGCTTCAAGATTTCGTCAAGACTGCCCGGAATCGCATCGTCCCCGCCGTCCTCTTTGTCATGTCTTGCGAGCGTCTTCTCCGGCTTAGCCGTCCGATTGGTTATTTCAAAAGGAGGAGTCGGGATTGCCATCCCCTGCTCTTCCTTTTTTTGCGCCTCCGGTATGTACATAAACGGGGGTTCCCCGCTATTTTGTTCCCGATCCTTCTCCCGGTCCCTCATCGTCATCAACCTCCGTGTCTGTTATTAGTAGCTACCACTGGAAATACAGCCAATCAAACAAAGAGCCCAGTGTTTTGCCAAGCACCATTGCCATCACAAGACCAACCAGATAATCGGATAGATTCATTCGTTTCGCCAGAATCGGCAGCACGTTCATGACCTCCGTCAACGCTCCTGCCAGCATGCCGACGAACATACCGGTCATCAAACCGGAAATGGAAAGTATAATCGCCTTCGGCAGCGTTAATCGCCAGTCCATAAAATCGGCGAATGTCCAGTACATAGAACCGCAAATAACGGCGGTCTCGAACCATACGGACACGCGATAGCCGTTTGCGATCTGGGCAAGCCTTGGGATGAGGTCGAGTATAATCAGAAAAGCGACCAGACCGCTCCCGACCGCAAGACCTCCGGAGAGGCCTAGCAGCATCACGAATAAGTGCGTCAGCCAATCACTCATCGTCATCGCCCCGCTCACCGTAATGACGGTTTTTTTTGCGCATCTCATCCGCGATTACGTAGGCATTTACGTTTTCCTGATACGTAAACAGCTCCACCTCCAGAGGATTGGGTTCTTCATTGAACCGCTTCTTGAAAAGATGGTTAAAGAACAGAATCATGCCTAGGCCGATTCCGATCGAATACGGAATTTGGAACCATAAGGGATGATCGGTTCTCTTGCCGGTCAGCAGCTCCACGATCCGGATATGAACCTCCTTCATGCTGACATCCGTGTGGAAATTCATAATCGCAAGTCCCGCTCCGAAAAAGAGCAGAAGCCAGGCGAATATAAGTACAGCAATACGCGGCTTCCGGGGTTTGGGGGATATCATTATGAGTACCTGGGGATCGCCATAAGCTTCCACGGTCATTTCGGGAGCCGCTTCCCTTACAACCCTCACGATCTGAAGCAGATCAATGACAACCCGGTTGCCGTCCCCTTTGTGATGGCGGTACAGCACAAGCTCGCTGAGCTCCTGCTCCAGCTTCTCGTTGGGCGCCAGCAGCCTGGATACCTGTCCCAGCGTTACGCTGCGTTCCGGCCGGATACTTACTTTCTTCTTAAGTCGCAGATAGAGGGCGGATGGCTGAGTTGCGTCCATCTGTCATCATTCCTTTGTTCCCGCTAGGGTTTACTTCCCTGTTAGTATGAGAAAAGGAGATACCGGATAGTCATGCTTGCAGAGGTAAAAAATTGAAACTGCCGCAAGGAATAACCTTCTTCCGATTTCATTTTCATATGCTCCGAATGATGTTCAAGCGAAGACAAGCGAATTTGAGCGGAACAAAACCGCGTTTGAAGCCAAGCTGCAGGAGCATGGTGATAAAGTTATCCGCTGCGAGCCGAGAGGAAAAAGAAAAGACCAAATGGCTTTGCGGCACCTTGAGAAGGTCCCGGCCATTTGGTCTTTTTGCGCTACTACTGCGCGATTTGTTCGCTTTTTACGACGAACAAATCGCTACTACTGCGCGATTTGTTCGCTTTTTACGACGAACAAATTGCCATTACTGGGCAATTTGTTCGCGTATAGACTGCAAAATTTTCTTCTCCAACCTCGACACCTGAACCTGGGATATCCCCAAGCGGCTGGCGACCTCGGATTGGGTTTTATCGCGATAGTAACGTAAGTATACGATCAGGCGCTCGCGCTCGCTCAAGCCCTCAATCGCTTCGATCAAGGCAAGCTTGTCGAACCAGCGCTCCTGGGAGTCGTCCGCTATTTGATCCATCAAGGTAATCGGATCGCCGTCATTCTCGAATACGGTTTCGTGAATCGAAGTCGGTGGCTTGTTCGCTTCCTGCGCGAAGACCACATCCTCCGGCGTGATGCCAAGCCGATCCGCCACTTCGCTGACCGTCGGCAGACGGCCAAGCGTCTTGGACAGCTCATCCTTCATTTTCCGAACCTTATTCGCCGTCTCCTTCAGTGAACGACTGACCTTAAGCGTACCGTCATCACGCAAAAAGCGCTGAATCTCGCCGATAATCATCGGCACCGCATAGGTAGAGAACTTCACGTCATAGGACAGGTCGAATTTATCGACGGACTTCAGCAGCCCGATACACCCGATTTGGAACAAATCCTCCGGCTCGTAACCGCGGTTAATGAACCGCTGCACGACTGACCAAACCAATCTTATGTTACATTGAACAAGCGTATCCCGGGCGATCGTATCGCCGGATTGGCTTAACGCTATCAAGCGTTTGACTTCCGCATCATCCAAATACGGCTGAGCCGTTTGCTTCAAATCGACATCCATGAGGTTCAACCCCTATACGCTAGTTATACAGCGCTTTTTTCGATTCAATACGCTTAAGCATCGCTACCCGCGTACCTTGGCCCAGCTCACTGGTTACTTCAAAACGGTCCATGAAATTTTCCATAATCGTAAAGCCCATGCCCGAACGTTCCATTTCCGGCTTGGAGGTAAAAAGCGGCTGACGCGCCAGCTCCAAGTCCTCGATCCCCTTGCCATTGTCCCAAATCGCAATGGATACCACGTCCCCGTCTATGGAGGCTTCAATGGTTACCTTGCCGGCAGGATCGCTGTCGTAACCGTGAATAATCGAATTCGTGACCGCTTCGGACACAGCCGTCTTCAAATCGTTCAGTTCTTCAAGCGTCGGGTCCAGCTGCGACACGAAAGATGCCACCGCAATACGGGCAAAAGCCTCATTCTCCGACCGGGCGCTAAAGGATAACGTCATTTCGTTGCGTCCCATTACGAGACCACCTCCAGACTAGAAATCGCCATTCTTTCATTGTCGTAAATGCTCATTATCTTAAACAAGCCCGACATTTCAAACAGGCGGTAAACACTCGGGTTCACGTCGCATACGACCATTTTGCCGCCTTTGCTGCGAATCTGCTTGTATCTGCCCAAAATGACGCCTAATCCGGAGCTGTCCATAAACTGCAGATCCTTTAGGCTTAGAATAATGTGGTGGCTTTCCCCTCTCATGATCTCCGCCTCCATCTTATTGCGGACAATATCCGCCGTATGATGGTCAAGTTCTCCGCGGAGACGCACGATCAATACATTACGGTAATGCTCCAGTTCTGCTTGCAGACTCATTGTCGCCGTTCAACTCCTTTGGGCTTCGCTATTGGATCGCACTACGATTTCTCCGCGAATCCCCGGGTTTCCTGCACGGCGACAAAACTAGAAGAGAAGCGCTAGAAGCTGACAAAATGCGCTACGAGAACAGCCCTCCGAAGGAGCGTTTAAGCAGCTTGAACCAACCGGCTTTATCAATCGACTGCGGTGCGTCCACCGGGAACTCCTTCACCACCTGGTCGCCTTGATAGACAACAATCTTGCCGATGGATTGTCCAATCGCAATCGGTGCTTTAAGCGGCTCATTGATTTGCAGTTCATAACGAATATCTTGCGTATTCGCGCCTTTTTTGAGCAAAATGCTGTAAGGATGCTTCGCCACAAGCGGCATTTCCCGCACAGCGCCCTTCTCGACCTTAATCGTTCCCATCGTGTCGCCTTCTTTGAAGATAGGATGGGTCGTGTATTGCGCGAATGTGAAGTCAAGCATTTGCGATACTTCGGCATTTCTGGTTTTGGTGTTTGGCTCGCCCATCACGACTGCGATCACACGCAGATTGTCTCGTTTGGCCGTTGCCGTTAAGCAGAATTTCGCTTCATTCGTAAAGCCTGTTTTGAGACCGTCGGCACCGCTGTAGAACCTTACAAGCTTGTTCGTGTTCACGAGCCAGAAGGGCTTCTCGGATGATTTGCGCAAATAATCCTGGTAGGCCCCGGTATATTTCGTAATCTCGGAATGCTTCAGCAGCTCGCGCGACATGACGGCAATATCATGTGCCGAAGTGTAATGATCGGCGGCCGGCAGTCCGTTGCAGTTGGCAAAATGCGTATTTTGCAAACCAAGCTGCTTGGCTTTCTCATTCATCATAGCGACAAACTGCTGCTCGGAACCCGCCAGTTTCTCCGCCATGGCAACAGAGGCATCGTTCCCGGAGGCCATCGCGATTCCTTTCAGCATTTCGTCAACCGTCATCTCTTCACCGGGTTCCAGGAAAATCTGAGAACCGCCCATAGAAGCCGCGTATTCGCTTGTCGGCACCTTGTCGGTCAATTTGATTTTCCCGTCGTCCAATGCTTCCATGATCAGCAGCATCGTCATGACCTTCGTAATGCTGGCCGGAGGAAGCTTGACGTTGCTGTCCTTCTCATAAATAACGGTTCCGCTGTCCGCGTCCATCAGGACTGCCGAACGAGCGGAAGGTGCTAGATCGAGCGATGCGGTCTGCTGCTGTTGGCCTTGAGTTCCGGGTACGGGCTCTTTAGCGCTCGTAACAGCCTTGGCGTTAGCAGCAGCCGGCATCGCGGTTAGGGCAAATGCAGCGAATAGAATGAACAGCTTCGTACAAACTTTTTTCATGTGCAGGTCTCCTTCAAAGATGATGCGGTTCTTGTCATTTCGTCTTACACCGCAATTGGGCTATATTGTCTTCTCCAGTCTTGACCTCTTTCATGAAAAATATTCCACGAAAAAAACATGTCGAGCATAACAAAAACCGCCGTACTCCCTAAGGGAGTACGGCGGTTTATTAAACGGAACGGAACTAATAACGATTAATTCCTTCCGCGGTAACAACGGACAAGAGAAGCGGACGTTCCTGCGGTTTCTCGGCCGCTACCGCGTAAGCTTCGCGGACTTTGGCTATAACTTCCTCCACGGCAGGATCCTGGGCACGTGTATGAAGCACGGCAAGCGTATCGCCTTCTCTCACCGCATCCCCAACCTTCTTGCGGATCGTGATGCCGACGGAATAATCAATAGATGCTTCCTTCGTTGCCCGTCCAGCGCCAAGAAGCATCGCGGCGATTCCAAGCTCTTCCGCATCAATCGCTGCAATAAACCCTGCGGCAGCGGCTTTTACTTCTACCTGCTCCGCCGCCTGCGGTAACCGATTAACATCGTCCACAACCGAAACATCGCCGTCTTGCGCGGCAACAAATTGCTTGAACTTGGCTAATGCTTCGCCATTATCAAGCTGTCTTTGAAGCAGCTCTTTCGCTTCGGCAACTGTCGAAGCTTTTCCGCCCAAGACAACCATATGCGCGCCCAGGGTTAGACATAATTCGGTAAGATCCTCAGGTCCGTTGCCCTGCAGCGTTTCAATCGCCTCCCGGACTTCCAGCGCATTGCCGATAGCGAACCCGAGAGGCTGATCCATGTCGCTGATGACAGCCGCCGTCTGACGGCCCACTTGGGTACCAATCTCCACCATCGCTTGAGCCAGCTTCTCGGAATCATCCACGGTCTTCATAAAAGCGCCGCTTCCCGTCTTCACATCAAGCACAATGGCATCGGCACCGGCTGCGATCTTCTTGCTCATGACAGAGCTCGCGATTAAAGGTATGGATTCGACGGTAGCCGTCACATCCCGCAGCGCGTACAGCTTTTTGTCTGCCGGTGCCAGATTTCCGCTTTGTCCGATAACCGAAAGTCCAAGCTCATTCACTTGTTCGAGGAATTTCTCCCTCGTCAGCTCCGTCTGAAAGCCTGGAATCGATTCCAATTTGTCAATCGTTCCCCCGGTGTGGCCAAGTCCCCTGCCGGACATTTTGGCAACCGGAACACCAACGGAAGCAACAAGCGGGGCAATAATCAGCGTTGTCTTGTCGCCTACTCCGCCCGTGCTGTGCTTGTCTACCTTTACTCCGGCTATAGGAGCCAAGTCTACCTGGTCTCCCGAATTTGCCATGGCAAGCGTAAGTGCCGCCGTCTCGGCAGGCGTCATTCCCCGAAAGAGAACCGCCATAGCCCAAGCCGACATCTGATAATCCGGAATGTCCCCCTCGCAATAGCCATCCACCAGAAACGTCAACTCTTTTGCAGTCAGCTCTCCGCCGTCCCGCTTCTTTTGTATTAGATCTACTGCTCGCATGTTATTCACTCCGTTTCTGCCGCGCAGTCATTTATGAGAATGCGCTCGCAGCATTTGTTGCCGAACGATCAATTCGTCCAGCATCTGGCTTAGCTCGAGCACCTCACGATGTACAAGTGTTTTCTTTTTCATTGCTTTTTCAACCATTTTCCCTCTAAGCTGCTCGATTTCGACGAGTAATAGCTTGTCCACGATTCTCCACTCCATCATCCCATAATCATGGACATTATACGACGATCCCGCCATCAAATACTGTCATATTCCGTCGAGCCGAATGTTACAATTTGATTACAAGCGGGAATTTAAAATTGACGAATTACTTCCTTCACGAGCGCCAAAAATTCGGCCTTTACGCGTTCCGTCGTTTCCATAACCTCATCATGCGACAACGGCTGGTCAAGCACCCCTGCGGCCATGTTGCTGATACAGGAAATACCGAGCACCTCTATGCCGGAATGGCGGGCCGCAATGACTTCCGCAACCGTCGACATGCCGACGGCATCCGCGCCCAATACGCGCAGCATGCGAATTTCGGCAGGTGTTTCGTACGTTGGGCCAAGCAGACCTGCGTAAACGCCTTCCTGCAGCTTGAGACCTTGCTTAACCGCCGTTTCGCGTGCGATCGCGCGCAGACGCTTGCTGTAAGCTTCGGACATATCCGGGAATCTTACGCCAAGCTCGTTATCGTTAGGACCGATGAGCGGATTTTTGCCCGTCATGTTTAGATGATCGGAGATCAGCATCAGGTTGCCGGCCTCATAATCGAGATTCACGCCGCCCGCGGCATTTGTTACGAGCAAGGTTGCAACGCCAAGCGCCTTCATGACGCGAACGGGGAATGCGGTCAGTTCCGGTCCGTATCCCTCGTACATATGGAATCTGCCGCGCATGAGCACTACGGCTCTGCCGGACAAGGTGCCCACTACAAGTTCCCCTGCATGGCCTTCAACCGTAGATACCGGGAAATGCGGAATGTCGCTATAGTCGATCGTGACCGGATTTTCGATATGATCGCCAAGCACGCCCAGTCCGGAGCCCATAATCAGGCCAATCTCCGGTTTAACCTGTACTTTGCCCGCAATAAAGGCAGCTGCCTCTTTGATTTGCGCTGCTGTCATTGTAGTAGAACTCATCGTTTGTTCCTCCTCTTATCTTCGTTACTCTTTTGTTTCTAACAAGCTTAAGAAGCTTGCGCCGTTTGATGGTGCCGGCAACCCGAAATTATCGGCAATTGTCGCGCCGAGATCCGAGAAGGTCGATCTTGTGTCCAGCCGCCCCGGATTTGCAAATGCCGGGCTGTACAGCAGAATCGGCACGTACTCTCGCGTATGGTCGGTTCCCGGATGGATCGGGTCATTGCCGTGGTCGGCCGTTACGATCAGAAGGTCGCGCTCCCCAAGCGTGCTCTCGAGCTCCGGAACCGCGCGGTCAAACTCCTCCAAGGCTTTCGCGTATCCTTCCGGATCGCGCCTGTGCCCGTACAGGGAATCAAAATCAACAAGGTTTGTGAACAAAAGACCCTTGAACGGCTTTTTCAGCGCTTCAATCGTACGGGCAATTCCGTCGGCATTGCTTTTGGTCGACGTTGTCGCCGTAATGCCTTCACCGTCAAAGATATCATTAATTTTTCCGATGGCGATGGTGTCGAGCCCGTTATCCTTCAACAGGTTTAGGACGGTGGCTTCAGGCGGTTTTACCGCATAATCGTGACGGTTCGGGGTGCGCTTGAAGGCTCCCGGAGACCCGACATACGGTCTAGCGATAACCCGGCCTACAGCAAACCGCTCGTCCATCGTTAATTCACGGGCAATCTCGCAGCCGCGGTACAGCTCCTCAAGCGGAATAATGTCCTCATGAGCCGCAATTTGGAATACGCTGTCGGCGGACGTGTAGACGATCCAAGCCCCCGTCTCCATCTGCTCAGCGCCCAGCTCATCCAGAATCTCGGTGCCGCTGGCCGGCTTATTGCCGATTACCTTGCGTCCGGTACGTTCCTCAAACGCCTGAATCAATTCGGCCGGAAAGCCTTCCGGGAATGTCTGGAAAGGCACCGTAATATTGAGCCCCATCAGCTCCCAATGTCCGGTCATCGTGTCTTTGCCTACCGACACTTCAGCCATTTTGCCGTAGTAAGCCTCGGCTTCTCCATCCGGCTTCCAGTCCGCTAGGTCCGCGATGCGGTCAAGTCCCCAGCGGCGCAGGTTCGGTAGCTGGATCGAGGGCACACGCTCAATAATATGGCCAAGCGTATGGGATCCGCCGTCCCCAAACGACGGAGCATCCGGCAATTCGCCGATGCCGACGCTGTCTAACACAATTACTGCAATACGATCAAATTTCATTGGTTTCCTCCTAAAAAGAATTGCAACATGGTTTTGGTTGCAATTCTTACTTCGTAAGCGTAATCCTAAGAATTGCAACATGGTTTTGGTTGCAATTCTTACTTCGTAAGCGTAATCCTAAGAATTGCAACATGGTTTTGGTTGCAATTCTTGCTTCGTAAGCGTAATCCTAAGAATTGCAACATGCAATTCGTTGCATCTATGCCCGGGGATGGGCATTCGAATATACATCCTTCATTTTCGCCTTGGAGACCTTCGTATATCGCTGGGTGGTCGAAATATCGGCATGACCAAGCAGCTCCTGGACAGCCCGGAGATCAGCCCCGTTCTCCAGAAGATGCGCCGCAAACGAATGCCGAAGCGTATGCGGTGTAATCTCTTCGGAGATTCCCGCTTCCTTGGCGTACTTTTTGACCATCTTCCAGAAGCCCTGCCGGGTCATCCTCGTGCCAAGCTGATTAAGGAACAAAGCGGGCTCGTCCTCCGAATGCCTGAGCAGCTCCGCTCTGCCATTCTGCAAATAATCGTCAAGGGCGGTTGCAGCCATTCGGCCAAACGGGATAATCCGCTCCTTCATGCCGCTGCCTACGCACCGAATGATATTTAACTGGGAATTCACGCTGCCCACATCAAGCGAAATCAGCTCGGACACCCGGATCCCGGTGGCATACAGGAGCTCCAGCATCGCTTTATCCCGCTTCCCGGCAGCCGTAACCGGCTGAGGCGTTTCAAGCAGCTGGCCGGCGTTCTCCATCGACAGCACGCTTGGTTCTTTCTTTTCCTGCTTGGGGGATTCTATGTAGATGGCGGGATTAAGCTGAATATAGCCATTTACCGCCATATAATGAAAAAAAGCGCGTATGGACGCAATATGCCGGGATACCGTCGAAGCCTTGCGTCCGCTCTCTTTGAGACGCAGTAAATAATGCGACAAATGGTGACGCCCTACATCAGCCACATTCGCAATCGATTGCTGTTCCAGATAGTCGAGCAAGCCTTGCAAGTCACGTCCGTAAGACTCCAGCGTGCTGCTGGATAAGGCGCGCTCGTTCATTAGATATTGTATAAACGATTCTACTTGAGCTTTCATGCCGGTTCCTTTCGTTACAGAAAGATGATCAAGGCCATAGGACTATGGCCCTTGTCTGCGGGCAAGTTATCCTGCTATCCAACTATTCCACAACCGGCCGTTCAAATCCTGCTTTTTCATTTTTATTTCCATAACGGGATTAATCATTCGCCGTACCAATAAAACCACCTCAGCCGGTCCGTTATGCTGCCCTTTTCCGCATCAGCCTGAAATACCTTTAACGCAGCGCCTTTAGGCTCTCTATATGGGTGGACGGGCGCAATCGCGTCAACCAGCCAGCGATAGCTGCCCGTCACGATCAGAAGCAATAAGGTAAATATGACAACAAACAGGATACGGTTTAACCATCTGCGCAGGGAGAGGACCATCTGCCTTCCTCCTTTATTTTTACGGTTGTCCATCCGTATCAATCTATGAAGGAAGCATTGCGGTTATACCTTGAACCGCGCCTAGACTCGCTGAAGGTTAAGGCTCAAGTTTGTCGAAAGCGATGCTGTCCAGCCATCGTTGCAGCGGAGTGAAAGGGAGCCCCGTAGCGGCTGCGACCGGCTCATAGGTGACAGTGCCCCGGTGGGTGTTGACGCCTTTTTGCAGAGGAACGCTGCCTTTGATCACCTCCCACCCCCGACTCGCAAGATCAAGCGCATACGGCATTGTCACATTCGTTAACGCAAAGGTAGACGTACGCGGAACCGCTCCCGGAATATTGGCAACCGCATAATGGACAACGCCATGCTTCATATAGATGGGATCCTTGTGCGTGGTTGGGCGGTCAACGGTTGCAATCGACCCGCCTTGGTCAACCGCCACATCGACGATAACCGAGCCTTTTTTCATGGATTGCACCATCGTCTCCGTAACCAAATGCGGAGCTTTCGCACCCGGTATCAAGACCGCTCCAATCAGTAGATCCGCTCTGCCGACAGCTTCCGCAATATTATAGGGACTCGACATGATCGTACGGAGCCGTCCTCCAAACACATCATCCAAGTATCTCATGCGGTCTGTGCTTTTTTCCAAAATCACAACGTTAGCGCCCATTCCCAAAGCAATCTTCGCCGCGTTGGTTCCTACTATTCCTCCGCCAATAATCACGACCTCCGCTGGCGGTACGCCAGGAACGCCTCCCAATAACACTCCCCTTCCGCCATTAAACGCTTCAAGAAACTGCGAACCCACCTGTACGGCCATTCGTCCTGCCACTTCGCTCATTGGCGTTAATAAAGGCAGGCTTCCGTTTGGGAGCTGGATCGTCTCGTAGGCAATCCCCGTTACCCCGCTGTCCATCAAAGCCCGGGTAAGCTCGGGGGCAGCGGCAAGATGCAAATACGTAAACAAGATCAGCCCTTCGCGGAAATAGGAGAATTCCTCCTTAAGCGGCTCCTTGACCTTCATGATCATGTCCGCTTCTCCCCATACTTCCGACGCGTTTCCTCGAATTTCCGCCCCTTCCAACTCGTAATCCCGATCCTCGAATCCGCTTCCTTCGCCGGCTTTCGTCTCCACAATCACCTTATGGCCTGCCGCCTTCAGCATGGTTACGCCTGCCGGGGTAAGCGCAACACGGTACTCGCTCGCTTTAATTTCCTTCGGAACGCCGATAATCATTAGCTTCCCCCTCCTGGAATGTGGCGCACTATCTACTATGTTGTATGAAGCTTTAGGGACAAATGTTAGCCCATAAGCCTACCTTTTCCAGCCCGATCGAAAAATATGTGCCGGTAATCCGTACAGGTGACCATAACGAACTTGGCAGGGCCCCCATACACTGAACGAGCACATTTCATTGGCTTTGTCGATCTTTATATAGAACGAATAGGAGAATGTATATGCCAAAGCTGGAAAAACTGCTGTTCACTAGCTCTAAGCGTGTCCCATCCAGACATACCGTTCGTAAACTGATTACTTTTAAAACGGGCCATTCGTATAAAAAATGCCTCAGAAAACTCCGTGTTAAAGGGATTAAGCCTTACAAACGGATGCCTGCCCTCCGAACGATCGGCTGCCATTTCGACAAGCGCCGCCCATGGAAATCCATTACGAGACACCCGGAAGTAAAGAGAGTCGAAAGCGACGTTCGGATCCGGGTTCATCTCTTCAGAAAGCATAAGGCATCAGGAAGAAGCAAAAAGGTCCATGCAATGTCGGCATGCCCGCCAGAGCTGACATGGAATATATGCCGCGTTAAAGCAAATGCCGCATGGCCGCGGACAACCGGCGGAAAAATTAAAGTCGCTATCATTGATACGGGAATTGCGGCGCATCCAAATCTGCAAATTGCCGGAGGAGTAAACACGATTCGGGGCGGCAGCTATGCGGATGATAACGGCCATGGCACTCATGTAGCCGGAATTACCGCAGCCAGAGGCTTGGACGGGGTTAAAGGGGTAGCCCCTGATGTCGAGCTCTATGCCGTTAAAGCCTTGGACAGCAGGGGCGGAGGGTATGTCTCAAGCATTATCGCCGGCGTTGACTGGTGCATCCGCAATAAAATGAATGTCATCAACATGAGCTTTGGCTTGGTTGGTTCATCCGTCAGCCGAGCGCTTAGGGATGTTATTACAAAAGCCTATAATCAGGGAATCGTTATTGTCGCCTCGGCAGGCAACTCCGGTACCGAGGAAAGCGGAATGATTGATGCGCCCGCTTCTTTTCCCGAGGTGATGGCGGTCGCCGCTACCGATATATCGGATAAAGTTACCGGATTTAGCAGCCGCGGTTCGGGCATCGACCTGGCTGCGCCAGGCGAACAGATCCGCTCCACCTGGCTGAACGGCGGCTATATGACATTATCCGGCACCAGCATGTCTTCCCCTCATGCCGCGGGCGGCATTGCCCTTCTGTTATCCAGTCAGGCGGGACTAAGTCCAGCTCAGGTGAAGGAACAGCTAAAGAGCTGGGCACTCCCTCTTGCTTCCGACTCCTCGAACGAGCATGGAGCAGGCCTCCTTCAGCTGGATCGTATCTAATTGTAAAAATCAAACCGTCCAAGAAACGCCAAAACGGCTTTGCCGTCCAGTTACGCTGGGCAGCAAAGCCGTTTATTCATTTGCTTTGTCATTATTCGCGTTGCAACGGTGACATACGCCTTGGAAGTCGAGACGATGATCGATAACGGTAAAGCCATATTCCTGCTCCAGCCGTTCTTCGAGCGGAAGAAGCCAATCATCCTTAATCTCGTCCATTGCGCCGCACTGTACGCAAATCAGATGATGATGGTGATGCTTGCTGCTATCCGTACGAAGGTCATAGCGGGCAACGCCGTCACCAAAGTTTAGTTTCTCGACTACGTGCATTTCGCTGAGCAATTCCAGCGTGCGGTATACCGTAGCGAGTCCGATTTCCGGGGCCTTGTCCTTTACGAGCATGAATACATCCTCGGCGCTTAAGTGATCCTCTTCATTCTCAAGCAATACGCGAACGGTTGCTTCACGCTGCGGGGTTAATTTGTAGCCCTGCGACTGCAACTGTTGTTTAATCTTTTCAATCCGGGCTTCCATGATTTCCCCCCTACCACATGTCTGCGCCAACATCAGGAAACGTTTGCTTTCATTATAGGGGTTAACCGTTCATAAAGTCAAACATTTGACGTCAGACGGCTGTCTCAGGCCCCGGAAAGATAAGGAGCGGCCCACTGCATGAAATAAGGGGAGAGATACGCTTCAAGCAAGGATGCTCCTGCCAAAAGCAGCAGCATTAGCAATGCCGTGGAAGTAAACGCCGCGATTTGCGGGGCTAAAGCTCCTTTTTGCTGAAGCAGGCGGTTCTTGATGACATAGGTCGAAAAGGTTATGGCCGCAACGCTGGTTATCATAATGGCGGGCACAATGATCAGATTCGGCGGTGCAACGGAAGCCAGCGAGAACAATACTCCTTTCCAGGCATGCTGGGAGATCAAAGACCCCACTGCAAAGCCGACCAGCGCTCCTTTCAAAAAGTCTAGCGCCAGAACAAACGGAATCCCCACTACCGATATGCCTAGAAACCACAACAAAAACAGCCATTTGCCGTGAAAAATAAAGCTGTCCCAGAACGACTGCGACGCATCGGGCGTTACGCCGTCATTCACCAGCCTGATATATTGATTCACATCCGCCGCCAAATCCTGCTGCTGCTCCAATGTCAAAGCGTTGACCATCAGCCCGCCGAAAATGGCTCCTACAACAAACAATACGGCGACAAATACATACAAGGTCAGCTGGTTTTTTACCGCGTTTTGAAAAGCTGGCGAACGCATGGAACACTCTCCCTTCTTGTCCTGATGATAAAGTGTATGTTCCCTTTATTCACCGTATGACGTCCAAGAGAGCGGCCGGGACAAGTTTTAGATCGTACCGTTCAACTGGTATAGCTTCCAAGCATACACGGCCAAAATCGTCTTTGCGTCGCTGATTCGCCCTTCCGCAATGTAAGCCTCCGCCTGCTCCAGCGTAATCGCTTCTACTTGCAGATACTCATCCTCATCCGTATGCTGCGTGCCAACCGTTACATTTTCCGCGAAATACAGATACAGCTTCTCATCGGCAAAACCTGGCGAGGTAAAAAAAGCGCTGACGAGCTTCAGACTGTCCGCCCGGTAGCCTGTTTCTTCTTCCAGCTCGCGTGCCGCTGCCTCCATCGGATCTTCTCCGGCATCCAGCTTGCCGGCGGGAATTTCGATCTGGAATTTCTCCAGCGGCTTGCGGAACTGTTCGACAACAAGCAGTTTTCCGTCAAGCAGCGCCATAACGGCAGCCGCGCCCGGATGTTTTACAATCTCGCGCGTAGCCGTACGGCCATCCGGCATCGCGACGGTGTCCACCTGAAGCGTAATCATTTTCCCTTCAAAAATAGGTTGCGTGCTGATTGTTTCTTCCCGCCAAAGCTCGTTGTTCTGAGTCATCCTGATTCTCCCCTGTTCTTCGAATAATGAAATACGGAATAACTTGTCCCTTTTTTACATATCCATTGCATATAAGAGATTCGCAAAGGAGCGTGTGAAGAATGAAGCAATATATAACGCATAATGAACTGAGACTCGTCGGTAAAGCCTGGGAAATTCAAAGCCAGCTCCGCAAGCTCTCCCGGATGGATATCCCTCTTCAAAAGCTGCTTTCCCCGCAAAAAACGAAATAAACGGCTTATCCTTTCTTGGACAAGCCGTTTATTCACCGATGTTTAACCTTTAGCGGCTTGTTTGATAATCTCGATAACGAGCTCCGTAATTTTCACAAGATCGGCAACCTTGATCTGTTCCTTCGTTGTATGAATATGCTCGTAACCAACAGCCAGATTGACCGTAGGCACGCCGAGTCCATTGAAAATATTCGCGTCGCTTCCGCCCCCGGAATGGAACGTGCGCGGCGTAAGCCCGATTGCCGTCGCTGCCGACTTGGCCAGCTGGACAACCGGCGAGTTATCGTCATGGACATAAGCCGGGTAGATCAATTGGCTTTCAAATTCCGCTCTTGCGCCAAATTCCTCCGCCGCACTCTCCAGCGCCTCGCGCATCGCGTCCACCTGACGGTCAAGCTTCTCCTGCACGATACTGCGGGCTTCCGCTACAAGCTTCACGAAATCGCAGACCACATTGGTTGCGCCGCCGCCCTCAAAGCTGCCGATATTAGCCGTTGTTTCTTTGTCGATTCGCCCAAGCGGCATGCGGGAGATCGCTTTTGCGGCTACTTGTATCGCGCTGATGCCATCCTCCGGATTTACGCCTGCATGCGCCGATTTGCCATGCAGCTTCATGATGATTTTCGCTTGGGTAGGCGCTGCAACGGCCATATCCCCAATGGAACCATTGGAATCAATCGCATAGCCAAACGATGCTTTCAATTTGGAGGCATCCATATTTCGCGCGCCCAGCAGACCGGATTCTTCTCCGACTGTAATGACGAATTGGATCGGTCCATGGGGGATATTGTTTTCCTTGAGCACGCGGATGGCTTCGAGCATGGCGGCAAGCCCTGCTTTATCGTCGCTGCCGAGTATCGTTGTGCCGTCGCTGCGTATGTAACCGTCGCTGTCAATTTGCGGCTTGATGCCGTTGCCCGGCGCTACGGTATCCATATGGGAAGTGAACAAAATCGTAGGCGCGCCCGCTTCTCCCGTACCTTCCAGCAGAGCAAACAAATTGTTTGCGCCATGCCCCGTTTTTTCCATCGCATCGTCTTCCTCAATGGAAAGTCCCAGCTCCGAAAACTTTGCTTTCAGCACTTTGCTGATTTCCTGCTCGAATCTTGTCTCGCTGTCTACCTTAACGAGCTCGATAAACTCGCTGACGATCCGTTCCCGATTAACCATAGCTATTTCCTCCGCTCTCTGTTTTCGATTACAATAGACGGGAGCTTGTTTTTTTAAAAAGAAAGGAGTTTTTACACTTGAAGATGCAAAAGCTTATTCGTCTAGTTGCGATTCTTGTTGTTACTGCCCTTGTCATTACGACGCTTGTTGCTTCACTCAGCTCGCTGCTCTAACAGATCGGGAGTCTTAAACCCGAATACACGGCAGAAATGCGGCAGCAGCTGCCGCGCTGCCTCTTCGACGGTCAGCGTAATGCCGGACAAGTCGTTAAAGGATGTCACCCCATACTCCTGAATGCCGCATGGAATAATGCCGCTGAAGCCTTCGTTGCCAATTCCGGCTTCGATATTCAAGGCAAAGCCATGGCTCGTTACAAAACCGCCGCGATCGCGGGCACGATTGAATTTCACGCCGATTGCGGCGATTTTCTCATTGCCGACCCATACTCCCGTATATTCCGGCTTTCTCCCCGCTTCTATACCATATTCGGCCAGCCAATTAATTATAGCCTGTTCTACATTTCGCAGATAAGCATGCAGATCCAATCCTTCCATCGGCAGGAACAGCATCGGATAGCCGACTAATTGTCCCGGCCCATGATAAGTAATATCCCCGCCGCGGTCGATTTCAAAGACCGATATTCCGCGCTCGTTCAATTCATCCTCGCTAAGCAGCAGATGCTCGTGATGACGGTCCGTGCCGAGCGTATAAGTAGGCGGATGCTGAAGAAGGAGAAGCGTCTCCTGACGCTCCTCCTGGCTGATCAGCCGCACGATCGATTTCTGCATTTCCCAAGCTTCCGCATAACCGATCATCGGAATATACCGGGCCTCCAATTGCCGCTCCACGTGTTTAGATGCCGTGTCAGTCATGCTCGGATTACCCCGTTTCTTCTAGTACAATTTCGTATCTAAGTTAAAGCCTTCCAAATTATCCTTCACGCGCTGCAGGAAGCGGCCGCATATTACGCCATCCAGTACGCGGTGGTCAAGCGACAGGCACATATTCGCCATCGAACGGATCGCAATCATGTCGTTAATGACGACAGGACGCTTCACAATCGATTCAAAGGTCAGAATAGCAGCTTGCGGATAATTAATAATCGGGTTCGTAATAATCGAACCAAAGGAGCCCGTATTGTTGACGGTAAAGGTACCGCCTTGCATATCGCTCAGCGTCAACTTGCCTTCGCGTCCGCGGCGTGCCAGATCATCGATTTCCCGCGCGAGGCCGGCAATCGTCTTATGATCGGCATTTTTGATAACCGGAGTCGCGACGGACTCTTCCGTTCCGACTGCAAGGGAGATATTGATATCCCGTTTCACGATAATTTTATCGACGGCCCACATCGAGTTCATGATCGGGAAGTCTTTCAGCGCATTAACGACAGCCTTGAGAACAAAGGCCAGATACGTTAAATTAATGCCTTCGCGCTTCATGAATTCATCCTTCACCTTGTTGCGGAGCTGCACCAGATTGGTAACGTCGACTTCAATCATCATCCAGCCATGCGGAATTTCATTGACGCTAAGCATCGTATTGCGCGCGATTGCGCTCCGGATCGGCGATACGTCGATAAAATCTTCCCCGCGGCCCGCAATTGAGGCGCTTTGACTAGGTACGGTTGGCGTACGAGGCGTCTCCGTTAAATGCAGACCGGATGAACGCACTTCCGATACGGTTGTGCTTGGCGGAGGCGTGACCGGCTTGGCCGCGGCAGGAGCAGGCGCTTGTCCCGCGCCGGAAGCTACGTAAGCCAGAATATCCTTCCGAGTAATTCTTCCGCCAAGGCCCGTTCCCGGCACGTCAGCCAGTCGGACGCCATGCTCGGCCGCAAGCTGTTGAACAGCCGGCGAGAAGCGGTTGCGCATCGACTTGTCGCCTTCATCGGCTGGTTCCGAATTTAGGCTTGCGCCGGCCGCATCTGTTGTTTCCGAAGCTCCCGCGGCTTCCGATGGGGCTGCTTCCGTCTCGACACGGCATACCGGCGTTCCGACCGGCACTGTCTCGCCATTGCCGACCAGAATCTCGACCAGCGTGCCGGCAATCGTGGACGGCAGCTCCGCGCTTACTTTATCCGTAATAAGCTCACAGATCGGTTCATACATTTCAATGCGGTCACCTGGCTGCTTCAGCCACTTATCAATTGTCGCCGAGACCAATGATTCCGCCAGCTGAGGAATGACGATCTCCTTTACCGATTTCATAAATTATCCATCTCCCTACCTGACACGTACTTGTCGCTTAGTATAGCGCCAAATTGCGCATTGCTTCTTTTACTTTATCTTTATTGAGCATGAAGAATTTCTCGCCCGGCGGGTTAATCGGCATCGCCGGCACATCCGGACCGCAAAGTCTTTGGATAGGAGCATCCAACTCATACAGCAGCTCTTCCGCAATAATAGCCGATACTTCAGCACCTACGCCGCCAGTCTTATTATCTTCATGAATAATCAATACTTTGCCCGTCCTGCGGACAGCCGTAAGAATGGCTTCCTTGTCGAGCGGCTGCAGCGTTCTAAGGTCAAGAATATGAGTGCTGATGCCTTCCTGCTCAAGCTCTGCGGCTGCCTGCTCAACAAACATAAGCGGCATGCTGTAACCGATAACGGTAATGTCGTCGCCTTCGCGCAGCACGTTGGCTTTCCCGATCTCAACAACATAATCGTCTTCCGGTACATCGCCGTTGATAAGCTTGTAGCATTTTTTATTTTCGAAGAAAATAACCGGATCGGGATCACGGACCGCCGCTTTTAACAAACCTTTTGCATCGTAAGCCGTGTAAGGCGCTACAATCTTAAGGCCTGGCGTTCCGAAAAATACCGATTCCGGGCATTGCGAGTGATACAATCCGCCAAAAATACCGCCGCCGATCGGCGCACGGATGACAACCGGGCAGCTCCAGTCGTTGTTGGAGCGGTAACGGATTTTTGCCGCTTCGCTGATAATTTGGTTGGTA
Source organism: Paenibacillus sp. MMO-177 (assembly GCF_037147795.1). NCBI lineage: Bacteria > Bacillati > Bacillota > Bacilli > Caryophanales > Paenibacillaceae > Paenibacillus > Paenibacillus sp. MMO-177. The sequence goes on from NZ_JBBCUR010000003.1 coordinate 404,580, forward strand.
GCCGGGAACATGAAGTCCGAATATTGCATTTCCGCAATCGGCTTCATGCCGTACATCGCCGCACCTATTGCAACCCCTGCAATAGCGGACTCGGCAAGCGGCGTATCAAGCGCGCGCATCTCGCCGAACTGCTCAAGCAGCCCTTTGGTTGTCGTGAATACGCCGCCCTTTACGCCAACGTCTTCCCCAAGCACGAATACGTCTTCGTCGCGCTCCATCTCTTCTTTCATTGCCAAACGAATCGCATCGATATAATCCATTTTTGCCATCTTAGCGTCCCTCCTCCGCGTATACGTGCAACAGTACGGATTCTGGCGCCGGGAATGGCGCGTTGTCGCCGTATTCCGTTGCTTCATCGATCATCTTGCGGGTACGCGCTTGAAGCTCAGCCTCAAGCTCTTCATTCCAGAGGCCGCATTCTTCCAGATAAGTTTTAAATTTCGGGATGCCGTCCTTCGCCCGGTTCTCATCTACTTCTTCCTTCGTGCGGTACGCTAGATCGTTATCGGAAGTAGAGTGCGGGGACAAGCGGTACATCATCGCTTCAATCAGCGTCGGCCCTTCGCCGGCGATCGCACGCTCGCGAGCTTCCTTCACCACCCGGAATACTTCAAGAGCATCATTGCCGTCAACCTGATAGCCCGGGAAGCCGTAACCGAGGGCACGGTCAGCTACCCGTCCGCCCAGCTGTTTGCTAATCGGCACCGAGATTGCATACTGGTTGTTCTCGCACATCAAGATAACCGGAAGTTTATGTACTCCGGCAAAGTTGCAGCCTTCATGGAAATCGCCCTGGTTGCTCGAGCCTTCCCCAAAGGTTACAAAGCTTACGATCGGTTTATTTTTCATTTTCGCGGCCAAAGCAATACCTACCGCATGCGGCACCTGCGTAGTAACCGGGCTGGAGCCCGTTACGATCCGGAGACGCTTGCTTCCGAAGTGGCCAGGCATCTGGCGGCCTCCGCTGTTCGGGTCTTCTGCTTTCGCAAAAACAGACAGCATTAATTCTTTTACCGTCATGCCGACGGCAAGGACAAATCCATAATCGCGATAATAAGGCAGGAAATAGTCATTCTCCCGGTCGAGCGCAAAGGCAGCTGCAACTTGAGCAACTTCCTGGCCGATGCCGGAGACGTGGAAATTAATTTTACCCGCTCTTTGCAGCAGCAAGTTGCGCTCGTCGAATTTACGGGCGAGCACCATCATGGCGTACATTTCCAGAGCCTGTTCATTGGTTAAGCCTAATTCGTTATGACGAAAGGTTTGTTCGGTTGATTGACTCATGAGGTTGTGCCTCCTTTAACCTGATTTTAAAACCAGGTACTAAGACTTGATATTACCTATTATAACCGCATTCGGCCGAAAAAGAAAATCCTTCCCTAGAGAGCAAGCGATTTGCCGTCAATGGCAAGCATAGCTTCCCCAAGAGCTTCGGATAACGTTGGATGCGGATGAATAAGCTGGCCTACTTCCCAAGGCGTTGCATTCAGCAGTCCGGCAAGCGAAGCCTCGGAGATCAAATCTGTCGCATGAGGACCAATCATATGAACGCCAATAATGTCGTTGGTCTTGCGGTCGGCAATGACCTTCACAAAACCGTCTGCTTCTCCTAGCACAAGAGCTTTGCCGATTGCGGCAAATGGAATTTTACCGGTCTTAATATCATGCCCTTTTGTCCGTGCGCCGTCTTCCGTAAGGCCGTATGAAGCCACTTCCGGGCGAGAATAGATGCAGCGCGGAATAAGATTGGGATCAACAGCTGCTTTCTTGTGACCCGCAATATGCTCGGCTGCTGCTACGCCTTCGTGGGAAGCGGCATGCGCAAGCTGAACGCCACCGATGACATCGCCAATCGCATAAATATGAGGCTCCGTTGTTTGACCGAATTCGTTAACGTATATAAAGCCGTTTTTGGTTTGAATATCCGTATTCTCAAGACCGATGTTTTCAATGTTCGCCTGTCGGCCGACAGATAGGAGCAGCTTGCTTGCCGTAAGCATAATATTTCCTTCGGAAGTTTCTGCTGTAATGGATACTTCATCTCCATTTATCGAGAGCTCTTCGGTTTTGAGCTGAACATTTGTGAGTACCCGCACTCCGCGGCGGCGAAGCAGTCTTGTCAGCTCTGCCGACACTTCCGCATCTTCACCAGGAAGAAGTCTTGCGCCAACTTCAACCAAGGTTACCTGAACGCCGAAATCCTGAAGCATCGACGCCCATTCCACGCCGATAACGCCTCCGCCAACGATTAACATCGATTCCGGAAGCTTCTCGAGCTGAAGAGCATCGTCGCTGGACAAGATATGCACCCCGTCCGGTTTTAGCCCCGGCAGATGACGAGGGCGTGAGCCCGTTGCGATAATCAGGTTCGTGGAAACGACCGATTCCATCTCTCCATCGGCAAGTTCAACGGCAAGCGAACCGCTGCGCGGCGAAAAGATGGACGGGCCAATAATGCGGCCTTTTCCGTTTATAATTTGAATATCATACTTCTTCATCAAGCCTTTAAGGCCACGATGCAATTGTTCAACCGTCTTTTCCTTACGGTCCTGAACTTTATTGAAATCCAATGACAGAGCACCCTCTGTTACGGAAACTCCGTATTTATCCGCTTCAAGCAAAGTCGCATAGACCTCGGCGCTGCGAAGCAGCGATTTGCTTGGTATACATCCTCTATGTAAGCAAGTGCCGCCCAGCTTATCGAGCTCCACGATAGCTACGCTTTTGCCCAGCTGAGCAGCTCTAATCGCCGCTGTATATCCGCCGGGGCCACCGCCAAGCACAGCTACATCCACTTGGATTGTCATTCTGTATTCCCTCCTGAAATGAATTATCATCACAATGGCCGTACTGCGGTCATCGTGATGATTCATACTTCGAAAGCTTTCGCTAAGAGTTGTTGCCTGGTAAACCTAATTATGTGTGTGTGTTTTGTGACAATTCTTGCTTTGTAAGCATCCTCTTAATTACCACTCGTCCTATTGTACCTTTTTTCAATTCGATTTACATCGTTAAATTTCCGAAATAGACACTGCCTGCAGAAAAAGGTATCATAGAAAGGAATGTTTAATAACGGATACAAGGAGAACATCATACATATGAGATTAGTTGCCGCCCGTCTAGTTGCCGTACTACTGCTCGTCATCCCCGGTATTGCCGCCTGTATCGGTTTTCTTAAGATGAAAAATGCCTTATTTAATTACTTCTCCGATTTTGGAAACGATGCCATAAAACCTGATTTTGCTTGGCTGAGCTTTTTGTTTGGACTTGTACTCTTTGCCATTGGAGTTGGCTTTATTGGCGGCTGGATCTTCTTCCGCGACCGTAAACGGAATTACGTAGCCCCAAGATTCCGTCCAAAACGTCCACGACCGCCTAAGCCGCAAGCATAACGGACATAGAACACCCCGCTGCTACTCTTCGAGTATTGCGGGGTGTTTTTTTGCCCTGAAAAGAAAAACCGCCTTCATATTGGGTAGACCAATAATAAATAGCGGTTTTATTCTTTAGCTTACTTTGTGTTCGATGCGGAGCTTATCAGCGACCATTGCGATAAATTCGGAATTTGTAGGCTTGGATTTACTGATGTTGATGGTATAGCCGAACAGATGCGAGATGCTGTCAATGTTGCCGCGTGTCCAAGCCACCTCAATAGCGTGGCGAATGGCACGTTCAACGCGGGATGGCGTTGTTTTGAACTTTTCTGCAATCGCAGGATACAACGTTTTTGTAATAGCTCCAAGAATTTCAATGTTGTTGTACACCATCGTAATCGCTTCGCGCAAATACTGATAGCCTTTGATATGGGCTGGCACTCCAATTTCATGAATGATGCTTGTAATGTTGGCGTCGAGATTTTTGCCTTTGGCAAGAGGCACGACGTTTGATTTGACCGTCGTTGTTGCGGCAGAACTGCTAAACGATGCCGAGGAAGCAAACGTGGTATTGCCCACCAATTGACGAATCCGATTCGCAAGGATTTCCATATCGAATGGTTTCAAAATATAATAAGATGCGCCAAGCTGAACGGCTTTTTGGGTGATGTTCTCTTGACCAAATGCAGTCAGCATGATGATTTTAGGCATTGGCGTGATATTCAATTCTTTAATGCGTTCCAGAACGCCTAAGCCATCCAGGTGAGGCATTATAATATCAAGGATTAGAACATCAGGTACTTTTCTGCCTTCTTCGAAATAAGACAATACCTCTTCACCGTTATAAGCCACTCCGCTTACGTTCATATCATTTTGTTCCGATATGTATTCGGATAATAAATTGGTGAATTCACGATTGTCATCTGCCAGCAATACTTCGATCTTGTGCAAGGTCTGGTCCTCCCTTAAATGATATTAACTCATGATTACCTTTCCCTAGTTGTCTTGGAATAAGTTTTCGACATGCCGGTTTAAATTCCTCCTGTCGAAAATTTTTTTCCTTTGATTTTTTAATCTTTTTCGTTATAATAAATAATTTATTACATTTTATGATTCTGTTCGTAAATTTTCGACAAATCCAACCATTTATAAATGTCTTCATGAAGAAACCGCTGAAGGGTTTGTACGAGCCCGATCAGCGGTTATTTTATTTGTTATGCGGCAGTACCTTGCGTCGATTTCTCTCTCATCAAGATGCCTGCATCCTGCAGCATCCATTCGATAAAGCAGCCATAGCCCGAAGCCGGATCGTTAACAAAAACATGGGTTACGGCTCCAACCAGCTTCCCGTTCTGGATAATCGGCGAACCCGACATTCCTTGAACGATACCTCCCGTTTTATCTAGAAGGCGTTTATCGGTAATCTTGATAACCATACCCTTGGTTGCTGGCGCAGGCTGTTTCGTAACATGAGCGATCTCAATATCAAATCGTTCGACCTTCTGCCCGTTAACAACAGTCAAAATTTGAGCCGGGCCTTCTTTTACTTCTTCGGCGAACGTTACGGGAATCGCTTTATCACTAAAGCTATGATTCGGATTTTCGCTCATTTTGCCAAAAATACCGAATGGCGTATTGCGTTCGATATTGCCTAAGATCTTGCCTTCTTTGACAAAATGGGCGCGTTTCTCTCCAGGCTCTCCCGTTTGGCTCTTGTTAATGGACGTCACGCTGGACTGCAGGATCTGCCCCTCGCCAACTTCAATCGGCGTTTGGGTATCCATATCGGTAATAACATGTCCCAGAGCACCGTAGACACCTTGATCAGGAGCATAAAACGTTAATGTACCAACACCCGCCGCGGAATCACGGATATAAAGACCGAGTTTCCAATTACGCTCTTCCGCATCTCGGACCGGGTATAGCCTCGTTTCTCCGATGGTACCGTTGCGTTTATAAGTAATTGCGAGTGGCCGCTGCTCCCTGCCTGCTTGTTCCACCAGATTTGCTACCTTGCTGACTTCGTTAATATTTTGCCCGTCGATCCTAATAATAAGATCACCTAACCGGAGACCTGCTTTTTCGCCAGGCGACTCCTTTGACCCGTTACTTGCGCGAACCTGATGATGGCCAACAACAAGAATACCGGCTGATTTCACTTTCACGCCAATGGTCTGTCCGCCCGGGATAACTCTTAAATCAGGCATGACATTAACTTTGACGGTCTTGAACGGAATTTTACCAAATAATTTCACTTTCATGCTCGTCTGGCCGCTCTGATGCGGCTGTAACGAAATCGGTTCATTCAAATTGACTGATAATGACTGACGGGTTGAGCCATTAATTTGAAGCATTCGTGGATCCACGGTAACTTCTGCATGTACGGGTACTCCATATTGTAATCGTTTCAGTTGGCCGGAGAATAAACGAAGTTCATTCGGGAATGCGGCAAAATGTTGAAACGGCGCGGAGAGTCCGATCATGCAGACGCAGATAACGAGAACTAGGCCAAACCATTTCTTCCTTGGGCTGGAGTTCAATGATTTCACGCTCCCTGTTATTCCATCGCATGACGAGAAAGGTCGTTTCGCCATTGGCGTACCTTTAAGTTACCCCGCACTGTTTGTTTTATGACCACAAAAACATTCCCTGAATGCCTTCCATTAGGCTCCCTTCTGCCGATCCGCCAAAACAAGCATTTCTTGAGCATGATGACGGGTTTTTTCCGTCACCTCAACGCCGCCCAGCATGCGGGCAAGTTCTTCAATTCGCGAACTCTCCGCAAGCTTGGTTACATTTGTTGAAGTGCGTTGTTCGATAATATGCTTTTTAATTTCGTAATGATGATCGGCCATGCAAGCAACCTGAGGCAAATGCGTAATCGAAAAGATTTGGCATTTCGCCGACAGCTGCGACATTTTCTCGGCAATCGCCTGTGCGGCTCTGCCGCTGACGCCCGTATCCACTTCATCAAAGACAAGGACCGGCACCTGGTCGATCTCAGCAAAAATAGCCTTCAGCGCAAGCATAATTCGCGACATTTCGCCTCCGGAAGCAATTTTGTTGAGCGGCTTAAGCGGCTCGCCCGGATTCGTCGATAGCATAAAGATGGCTTCATCCATACCGTTAGCGTTAAGAGCTGCCATCTCGGACGGTTCAACCGCCATTGGATGATCGAGCTGTACACGGAAGACCGTATTGCCCATCTGAAGCTGCTTGAGCTCAAGCTCGATTGCCGCTGCCAAACGCTCGGAAGCATGGGCACGAAGCTCGGAAAGCTCCTGCGCTAATTCATGCCCTTGCAAATACAGGCGCTGCTCATCTTTGCGCAGCTTATCCAGATACTCGTCGCGGTTCTCAATTTTGTCGCGCTCTTCCGTAATGCGCTCCAAATATTGAAGGATATCCGGTATTGTCTCTCCGTATTTCCGTTTCAATCCGTTAATCAGGTCGAGCCTATCTTCAATTACGGACAGCTGCTCCGGGTCAGAATCGATGCTGTCGCGGTAATCGCGAAGCTGGAACACCGCATCCTCGGCTTGATAAAATGCGGACTGAAGCTGTTCAAGCATCGGTGTCAGCACTGCGGGATCATAAGATTGGATATCCGTCAGCTTGCTGATCGCTTTACTGATGGCGTCAAGCCCTTTGCCGTTGTAAAGCAAGGCGTAGGCTTCGGATACGGAGTCCATCCGTTTGCCTGCATATTGCAGCTTGCGGCGTTCCTCCACGAGTTGCTCATCTTCGCCGTCCTTCAGCTTCGCATTCGTGATTTCCTCGATCTGGTATCGGTACAAATCCAGCATCTGAACATTGTGGCGGGCAGTCTCTTCAAGCTCGCGAACGGATGCGCGGGCTTGCTGAAGCTGTTGATACACGGCCCGGTAAGCGGTTTTACGTTCGATCAGCAGATCTCCAGCAAACAAGTCCAGCCATTCAAGATGCTGCTCGGTCCGCAAGAGCGATTGATGCTCATGCTGGCCATGGATATTAACAAGGCATTCACCGATCTCTCTGAGCATCGTCATCGTTACCAGCTGTCCGTTAACGCGGCTGCTGCTCTTGCCATGGGAGGTCAACTCGCGTCTAATGACAAGCATCTCTTCCCTGGAAGCCTGTACGCCAAGCCGCTCCATAGCAGCCCATACCGGATGATGGGACGGCAAATCGAACATCGCCTCCATCTCGGCTTTATCACAGCCATATCTGACCATATCTGCGGAGCCCCGTCCACCAACAATTAAGCTAAGTGCGTCAATAAGAATGGATTTCCCCGCACCCGTCTCTCCTGTTAATACATGAAATCCATGATGAAACGAAACGTTTACTTCCTCAATAACGGCTAAATTTCGAATGGATAGCTCGCGCAGCATGGCCAATGACCTCCAACAATGGTTTAATTCAGAAGGTCGAGCAGCTTCTCGACAAGCTCGCCGCTCTTCTCCTTCGTTCTGCAAATGATAAGGATCGTATCATCGCCGCATATCGTTCCCATTACCTCCGGCCATTCCATGTTGTCAATCAACGCGCCAATCGCATTGGCTGTGCCCGGCAAGCATTTCATGACCACCAGATTCTCGGTAAAGTCGATATGGGTGAAATGATCGATAAGCGCCCGCTTCAGCTTATTGATCGGATTCTGACGCTGCTGATCCTGTGGCAGCGAATATTTATAACGTCCATCGCCAGCGGGTACTTTAATGAGCATAAGCTCTTTCATATCTCTGGATACGGTTGCTTGAGTAACCTGAAGTCCGGCATCCCTAAGAGCGTCCACCAGTTCCTCTTGCGTTTCAATCGTATTTTTCGTAATTATTTCCTTGATTTTGTATTGTCTGATGCCCTTCATAATTTCCTCCCCAAACATGCTAGTCGCTTATATCAAAAATAATTCGCCGAATAATCTGCTCCTTTACGTCTACGAACAATACTCCCGCGCATTCAGGCAACAGGAGGGAATACACAAGCAGACGGTCTCGAACGCCACTGCCTGTCCAATCCATCGGCATACGTTCCCGGGCAGTTTTTACAATATACATTTTGCCATCTTGCTCGGCAATATAATCAATGTACAATCGGCTGTTAAGTGATTGTCCGTCCAATTCGATTCCGATCGGAACCCTGTGCTTACCGGAAATAACTTCGTATCCCGAACGTTCCAGAAACTGAATGTTCCCGTCATCTTCATCAAGCTTGCCGCCTTTGCCTAACGTTAATCGATTAACGCTAGAAGGCTGGTGAAGCCAGCGGTAGAAGCCCCGGTACGCCCAGAATAACAAAAACGCCCCAGCGACCAGCATAATAAACCAGTCACCGAACATTCCCATACGCAGCCCTCCATTCCATAAGAACCTATCTTAATTGGTTCGTGATGAAGGGAGCATTTTCCTCTTACGAACAAATGGACGAACGCATGTTTGGTTGCTTTCAGTTTAGCAAATCGAACACATGTTTGTAAAGAGGCAAAACAAAAGGGAACGCCGCCCGCTTTTCTAAACGTTCGGAGCATTCCCTTTGTTACGCGCTGCACCTATGCGGGAGATAACGCCCGGAGTGCAATACGCGTCCGCTATGGTTAATGTTTTTGTTTTACGGTAAACGTCTCGCCAGCTTGACGGACCACCGCCGCGATCTCTTCATCGTCAGGAATAGGTCCGTTCGGCTCATTCTCCCAGGTCCAGTAGGCGAGAAACTCGATATTGCCCTCCCCGCCGGTAATCGGCGAGAATGTCAGGTTCCTCAGCTTGTAGCCAAGCTCGGATGCGGCCTTCAATACCGTCTCGAGAACTTCCTTATGAACGCTTGGCTCCCGGACAACGCCCGATTTGCCAACCTTCTCCCGCCCTGCCTCGAATTGCGGCTTAATAAGGGCGACAATTCCGGAGCCTACGCTCAGCAGACCGCTGAGCGCAGGCAAAATCAGCTTAAGCGATATAAAAGATACGTCAATCGAGGCAAAAGTAGGCGGCGGACCGTCCAGATCGGCCGGCTGCGTATACCGGAAGTTGGTACGCTCCATGACGCGAACCCGTTCATCCTGTCTGAGCGACCAATCCAGCTGGTTATAGCCCACGTCAATGGCATATACAAAAGCAGCGCCATGCTGCAAGGCGCAATCGGTAAATCCCCCGGTTGATGCGCCGATGTCCAGCATAACCCTCCCTGTCAGGTCGATATCGAAGGAGCGTATCGCTTTTTCCAGCTTAAGCCCTCCACGGCTAACATAAGGATGGATAGCGCCTTTTACTTTGATCTCGGCTTCCCTAGGGACTTTCATTCCGCCTTTGTCCACCGGCTCATTATTTACGAGCACCAAACCGGCCATGACAGCCGCCTTCGCTTTTTCCCTGCTCTCGTAGAACCCGCGTTCCACGAGAAGTACATCTATTCTTTCCTTAGGTGTTGTCGTCATGGTTCTCCTTTGTTACTGCCCGGTTGCGCGTTTCTGGAGGCTTGGCAGCAGGTTCTTGATCTCCATTGCCGCTCTTTCTCCCGTTAAGCCGACTTCCACGCGCTGCTCCTTAATGGAACCATGCTCCACGAAAATATCCGGAACGCCCATAATCCGAATCGGCATGCCGTAAATTCCGCGAAGCGAGTAAAATTCCAATACCGCGCTTCCGAATCCGCCAAGCTCGGAGCTTTCTTCGATGACAAGAATGTGCTTGCCTTCCGAAGCAAACGACAACAGCATCTCTTCATCAAGCGGCTTGATGAACCTGGCATTGACGATTTGAACATTGAGGCCGTCTCTCTTTAGAAGATCCGCAGCCTCTTCGGCTACCTGAATCATAGGTCCCATTGCCAGAATAACGGCGGAATCGCCTTCGCGTAGCGTCTCCCACTTCCCGATCGGAAGCGGACGCATCACTTCGTCCATCTTCACGCCGAGGCCGTTAATTCGCGGATAACGGACGGCAATCGGCCCTTCATTGTAGTCGATTGCCGTCTTCATCATGCGGCGAAGCTCATTCTCGTCCTTTGGCATCATAATGACAAGGTTTGGCACATGGCGCAGGAACGCAATATCGTACACGCCTTGATGCGTCTCTCCGTCAGGACCAACAAAGCCCGCCCTGTCTATCGCGAATACCACGTTGGCGTTCTGGCGGCAAATATCATGCACAACCTGATCGTAGGCACGCTGCAGGAAGGTCGAATAAACGGCGTAGACCGGCTTCATGCCTTCCATGGCGAGAGCCGCCGACATCGTAGCGGCATGCTGCTCGGCAATGCCAACGTCGATCATGCGGTTCGGGAATCGTTCCGCGAACGGGAGCAAGCCGGAACCGCCCGGCATTGCCGGAGTTACCGCAACAATCCTTTTATCCTTCTCAGCCAGCTCAATAAGAGCGTTGCCGAATACTTCCGTGTACATTGGCGGACCAACCGCCTTTACCACTTGGCCCGATTCAATTTTGTAAGGTGAAATTCCATGCCACTTGAAGGAATCCACCTCGGCTGGTGAATAGCCTTTTCCCTTCACCGTAATAACGTGCACGAGAACCGGTCCGGGGATGGAATCCGCCTGTTTGAAGAGTTCAAGCATCTGCTCCATGTCATGGCCGTCTACCGGTCCAAGATACGTAAAGCCGAACTGTTCAAACAAAATGCCGCTGACCAGCAAATATTTCAAGCTGTCCTTGAAACGCTCAGCCGTCTTCGCCAGCTTACCGCCGATGGCCGGAATTTTGTTCAGCAGATGCTGAAGCTCATCCTTCGCCTTCTGGTAATGGCGGTCTGTACGGATCTTGCTCAAATAATGATGCATGGCACCAACGTTTGGCGCGATCGACATTTCGTTGTCATTCAGAACGACAATCAGTTTTCTCTTCTCGTCCCCGATATGGTTCAACGCTTCAAGCGCCATGCCGCCTGTCAGAGCTCCATCGCCGATGACGGCAACAACCCGGTTATTCTCGCCTTTCAGGTCACGGGCCAGAGCCATGCCCATCGCGGCCGACAGAGAAGTGCTGCTGTGGCCGGCTTCCCAAACGTCATGCTCGCTTTCGGCGCGTTTGACAAAGCCGCACAGCCCTTTATATTTACGCAATGTATCAAACCGGTCTTTACGCCCGGTCAAAACTTTGTGAACATACGATTGATGTCCTACGTCAAATAGAAACTTATCCTTCGGACTGTCAAACAGATAATGGAGGACGAGAGTCAGCTCCACAACCCCCAGGTTAGGTGCGAGATGACCACCTGTAACGGAAAGCTTCTCAATAAGAAACTGGCGAATTTCCTCAGCTAACCGCTCCAGCTCTCCCACTGATAAATCTTTCAGGTCTTGAGGTCCGTTAATTTGATCAAGCAGCACGTTACTTCCTCGCTTTCTGGAATACGACATTTTGAGCACGGTCCCATTCCACAATAAACGTCAAAATATTTCAATCATTATAGCACAATCGCTGAACATTTCCCAATGTACCCAGTTGCACAATCCTAATCAATAGTCTCGTTGGACGAGGTAATCGGCAATAAGCAGCAATTTATCCGGCGCATCCAGCTTTGCTTCGAGAATGGCAGCCTTTGCTTCGCGAGTTAACCGTTTGACTTGCGCTTTGCTCTCTTCGATCCCAATCAGATAAGGATACGTAACCTTTTGCTGTTCAACATCGCTGTTAGTTTTTTTGCCAAGCTTCGTCTCGTCGCCAATCAGATCAAGAATGTCGTCTTGAATCTGGAAGGCAAGACCGATATTGCGCCCGTAATGGCACAGCGCTTCAAGCTGCTCTGCCGATGCGCCGCCGATGCGGCCGCCCGCCGTAACGGAGAAAACAATCAAATCGCTCGTTTTGTGAAGATGAATATATTCAAGCTCCTCAATCGAGGTGATCCCCTGCTCTCCCTGCATATCAGCCGCCTGACCGCCAACCATGCCTCTTGCTCCCGCAAGCATCGCAAGGTCTTCCACGATATCAAGAGCTACTTCGGCGCTAATTCCGCCAAGGCGCGCTGCTTTCGGAATAAGGTGAAACGCGTGTGTCAGCAGGGCGTCCCCCGCCAGAATCGCCATCGCTTCCCCGAATACCTTGTGATTCGTCAATTTGCCGCGGCGGTAATCATCATTGTCCATGGCCGGCAGGTCGTCATGGATTAACGAATAGGTGTGAATGTATTCGATTGCGCATGCAACCGGAAGCGCATGGCTCGCAGCAGCTGCTTCACCATGAACGGCTTCCGCTGCAGCCAGAACGAGTGCCGGACGCAACCGCTTTCCTCCCGCCTGCAGGGAATACAGCATGGACTCCCTGAGCTGCAGCGGGATATTCCATTCGGCAGGCAACGCTTCGGGAAGCGACTTTTCGACAAGCGCAGCACATTCATGCAAGTAGGTCTTGATATCTGTAATCAACGTTATTCCCCTTTTTCCTCGTTCATTGGAGCGAATGCCTTCTTCTGAAAACCTTGCTCTGTTTCAATCAGAACTTCAATCTTGCGCTCAACCTGCTCCAGCTTGCCGCCGCACAGCTGCGACAGCTTCATCCCTTCCTGAAACAGATCAATTGCCGTTTCGAGCGGTACATCGCCACTTTCAAGCCGTTCGACGATTTTCTCCAATTGTTCCATTGCTTCCTCAAAACTAAGTTCACTATTCGCTGCTGCTTTCAACGCCATCTTCTCCTTTCATTGACCAGACATGACAATCTAGCTGTCCGTCGGCTACCTTCACCCTTACAAGATCACCCGGCTGAACATCTGCAATGGATTTAATCAGTCGCTTCTCCTGTTCGTCGTAGACCAGACTGTAGCCTCTGGCCATTACTTTGAGAGGACTTAGCGCATCCAGCTGCCTAATTGCGCTATGGAGCTGTAAACGCCGCTCTTTAAGAGAGGATACCATCGCCTGCTCAAGCCGCTTTACATCACCCTGCAGACGCTTAGCCGCAAAAGCAGCCTGCTCTCCCGGATGATGTCCGGCTAATTGACTTTGAAGTCTTTCAAGCTTTGCTTTCCTGCGTTCGGCTAATCGGAGAGTCCGGTGCTGCAGGCGTTCCTGCAAGCGGTCCAGCCGCTGCGCCTGATCCAGCAAATATTTGCGCGGATGCACGAAAAACGGCGACCTTCTAACGCGCTGGAGCTGCTCCTTCCGGCCTTGCACCAACATCCGGAGCGATTGCTCTAACCGTTGCCGTTGTCTCGCCAGCTGCTGCTGCAGCTCCGCAACATGCGGCACCGCAAGCTCCGCGGCCGCAGTTGGCGTTGCCGCCCGAAGATCGGCAACAAAATCCGCGATCGTAAAATCCGTCTCGTGGCCAACCGCGCTTATGATAGGAATTTGCGATGCGGCAATGCTTCTTGCGACAGGCTCTTCGTTAAAAGCCCAAAGTTCTTCCAAAGAACCTCCGCCCCTGCCTACAATTAATACGTCGACTTCGCCAAAACGGTTCATCGATTCAATCGCCTTTACGATAGAAGGTGCCGCCTGCGTCCCTTGGACCAGCACCGGAAACACATAAATAGAAATGGAAGGATGCCTGCGCTGCAGCGTAATGATAATATCCCGGACCGCCGCGCCGGTAGGAGAAGTGATTACGCCTATAGCCCGGGGAAAACGCGGAATGGGCCGTTTGCGCGATTCGGCAAACAACCCTTCTGTCTCCAGCTTTGATTTCAGCTGTTCATAAGCTAGATACAAGCTGCCAATCCCGTCCGGCTGCATAGCCGTCACATAAAACTGATAGTTTCCGTCACGCTCGTAGACCGATACATTCCCGCGCGCCATGACTTTAGAACCTTCACGAGGGATAAACGGCAGCCGTTGATTATGCGAAGCAAACATGATGCATTTCAAACGGCTGTCCTTGTCCTTAAGCGTAAAATACATATGGCCGCTGGAGTGATGAGTAAAATTGGAAATCTCGCCTCTCAGCCAAACATCGCCGAGCAAGACATCAGACTCTAGCTTCATCCGGATGTACCGGTTAATATCTTTTATTGAATAAATCCGAGGTTGATCTGCCATAAGACATCAATCACCCCCCGATTTTGTGTGCTCGCTTCGCAGCAGTAATCGTGTTGTTCATAAGCATGGTAATCGTCATAGGGCCAACTCCGCCCGGCACCGGAGTAATAAAGCCCGCGGTTTCCAGACAATCCTCATAGTCTACGTCGCCGCAAAGCTTGCCGTCAGGCAGGCGGTTAATACCGACGTCAATGACAACCGCACCAGGCTTAACATATTTGCTGTCGATCGCTTTTGCTTTGCCGATGGCTACAACGAGGATATCGGCTTGCTTGGCGATTTCCTCCATGTTCGCCGTACGGGAGTGACAGATTGTTACGGTCGCGTTTTCGCGGAGAAGCAGCATGGCAACCGGTTTGCCCACAATGTTGCTGCGGCCGATCACTACTGCGTGTTTGCCTGAAATATCCACGCCGCTGCGTTTGATCAGTTCGATACAGCCCGCAGGCGTGCATGGCAGCAGGCTGTCATCGCCAATAACCAGATTGCCAACGCTTTCCGGATGGAAGCCGTCCACGTCCTTCTCGACGCGAATGGCGTCAATAACCGCTTTTTCATTGATATGTTTAGGCAATGGAAGCTGTACGAGAATACCGTTGATTTTGTCATCGTTATTCAATTGATCAATAAGCGCAAGCAATTGCTCTTCAGAAGTAGATTCTTCCAAGCGGTGAACCTCGGAATAGAAACCAAGCTGCTGACAGGCTTTCTCTTTCGAGCCGACGTAGACCTTCGAAGCCGGATCCTCGCCTACGAGAACAACCGCAAGACCAGGTACGACGCCTTTTTCTCTCAGCTCAGCCGTTTCCTTCTGAATTTCTTCCCGGATCATATCGGAAATCTTTTTCCCTGCAATAATTTGTGCGCTCATCATCATCTCTCCCCTATGTACACGGCCTTATGGCCGCTCGTCTAATTAGTCGATTCCGAATTTGCTGTCTCGCCTTCGCGTTCTTTAAGCAATTTGCCCAGAACGCCGTTTACGAACTTGCCGGATTCCTCCGTGCCGAAATGCTTTGCCAGTTCAATCGCTTCGTTGATTGCGGCTTTGGGCGGCACATCGTTGCGGTAGACAATCTCAAAGCAGGCAAGCCGCAAGATTTGACGGTCAACGCGGGACAGGCGGTCAACCTGCCAGCCTGTCAAATAGTGCTGAAGCATCTCGTCGATAGCCGCTTTGTTATCCGCTACGCCGTTAACAAGCTCCCGGACATATTTGTCCGTCTGATCATTCTCGACGAATTCCGCTTCGATCTCGTTCTCGGAACGCGCTTCCTCCATGAGCATGTCCACGGCTTCCATGGGGGTTACTTCGTTCATTTCCAATTGATACAAGCTTGATACTGCAATCTCGCGAGCTAATCTACGTTTCATGAAATCCTCCTCGGCAGCCTCTCTGCCGATCTACTCTTATTTTTTATAAAAAAACCTATGATCTCCTCCCTGCCCGGAACTGGCGGCAATCCATCTTCCGGCGTACGGAGGAGACCACAGGATTATCTAAACGGCCGATACCTTTCCATGAGCCATGACCAAAGCCTCTGCCAAGGCAGGATTGAACCGTTCTGCAAGTCCTTCTGTTTGCCAATCCAATAACCAACCGAGACGAGCAGTATGAAAAACAGCATGTCCCAAAAACCGGCAAACAAGTACACAAATCCAAAAAACAGACCGGCGGCAGCGCCGACCGTCCGTTTCCCATAGACTGCCCAGTACTCCCTCCACATCGGCATTCTCCCCTTTACTCGACGCGACTTTTATTCGGTGCGGATTGAATGACGTTAGCAATATAGACGGCTACATTCGTCACCGGAATGCCGGCGATTTCCTCCACATGATCCTTTACGGCCTTCTGGATTTCCTCCGTAAGACTAGGAATGGAGTTTTCCCCGTCTACTACCGCACGCAAAATAATGTTGAGCCCCGAATCGGAAGCCTGGATCCGCGCTTTCAGATCCTTTACGCCGCGTTGTCTCCCGGCAGCCTTAAGAGCCAGATTCTCAATCGTCTCAATCGAGATACGAATATCGCCAAAGTCGGTACGCTGGTCGATCGACGGCGCCGAAGAGGAAGAACGTTTCAGCGATACAATAAAGAAGCGCAAGCTGAGTACGAGCAGTACCAGACCAACTACAATGGTTGTTATCAGGAATGAGTCCGTACCGTACAGCTCGCTGACCATATTATTCAAATCGTCTTCCCGTATCCACTCAAAACCGATACAGGCAATAAAGACGGATATAACGCCGATGACTATACTGTAAATAAACAAGAACAGCTTGTCTATAATTCTGATCAACGTAACGCCTCCTCGCATTTGAGCGAATGAAAACCCCCTGGCGCGAAGCGGCATAACCATCACGAGGGGGTTATATGAATTCAATTCATTTGCGTGTATATGTTATTTCACGCGGAAAGTCGAATCTTCTTCTTCCGGCTTGCTCTCTGTCTTGAAATGGACATCGTGAATATGTACGTTCACTTCAATAACGTTCAATCCCGTCATCATTTCAATGGAGCGTTTTACATTCTGTTGAATCTCCGAGGCGATCTCCGGAATCCGGTTGCCGTACTCCACGATAATCGACACGTCGACCGCGGCTTCCCGCTGGCCAACTTCAACTTTTACACCCTTGGATAAATTTTTTCGGCCAAGCAGCTCGGCGATACCGCCTGCAAAACCTCCGCTCATACCCGCTACGCCCTTCACTTCGACAGCAGCTAGTCCCGCGATAACCTCAATGACTTCAGGGGCAATTTGAATCGTGCCAATGTCCGTTCTCTCATAATCTGCAGCAATCGTACTCATGATGGTTGTACACCTCCTTAAAGTTGCGCGCTCCGGGTATTTACCGGGAGGTAAATACCGGAGTGTTGCCTTCGCATCTTATTTCTATACTATAGCATTCGACGTGAAATATGACAAACCAGGAGCAGATTGTACTATTCAGCTAATTCTGGCTGGTTAACGTCGTATTCCTCGAGGAATTTAATATCGAAATTACCCTTCACAAAGACCGGGTGATTCAGAAGCTTCTGGTGGAAAGGAATCGTCGTCTTGATTCCGTCGATCGCAAACTCGGCAAGGGCGCGCTTCATCCGCGCAATCGCTTCTTCCCTTGTTCTGCCCCAAACGATCAGCTTCGCAATCATCGAATCGTAATGCGGGGAAATCGTGTAGCCCGGATATACCGCGCTGTCCACCCGTACGCCCGTGCCGCCTGGCGGCAGGTAGAACGGAATCGGACCCGGGGACGGCATAAAGTTGCGCTCCGAATCTTCCGCGTTAATCCGGCATTCAATCGCCCAGCCGTTGATCTCAAGATCCTCTTGCTTGAACGACAGCGGGTTGCCTTCGGCTACGGAGATCATCTCTTTGATCAGGTCGACATTCGTAATCATCTCGGTTACCGGATGTTCAACCTGAATGCGGGTGTTCATCTCCATAAAGTAGAAGTTGCCATCCGGGCCAAGCAGGAATTCGAGCGTGCCGGCACCCGAATATTGCACGGCGAGCGCCGCACGCACGGCAGCGCGGCCCATCCGCTCGCGCATGGCCGGCGTCAGAACCGGACACGGAGCTTCTTCAACAAGCTTCTGGCGGCGGCGCTGCACGGAGCAGTCGCGCTCGAACAGATGGACGGCATTGCCGTGCTTGTCGGCCATAATTTGAATTTCGACGTGCTTCATGCCCGTCAGGTATTTCTCCAGGTAAACGCCGGCATTGCCGAACGCCTTTTGAGCTTCCTGCTGGGCTGTCGTAATTTGCTGAACAAGCGATTCCTCGTCCTCGGCAATACGGATCCCTTTACCGCCGCCGCCGGCCGTTGCCTTAATGATAACCGGATAACCGATGTCGCGGGCAACGCGGATGGCTTCATCCATATTTTCGATCAGACCGTCGGAGCCCGGAATGACCGGTACGTCGGCTTCCTTCATGGTTTGCTTGGCTACCGCCTTGTCGCCCATCTTGCTGATGGCTTCAGGGGAAGGACCGATAAACGTAATGTTGCAGGATTCGCAAATTTCGGCAAAATCCGCGTTCTCCGCCAAGAATCCGTAGCCCGGATGCACGGCATCGCAGCCCGTAAGCGTAGCAACGCTCATCAGGTTGGTCAGGTTCAGATAGCTGTCCTTGGATGCGGTTGGACCGATGCAATACGCTTCGTCTGCAAGGCGTACATGCAGGGAGTCGCGGTCAGCTTCGGAATAAACGGCAACTGTTGAAATACCGAGTTCACGGCAGGCGCGGATGATGCGTACCGCAATTTCTCCGCGGTTAGCGATTAATACTTTTTGGAATTTCACGTTTGTACTCCTCTCAGGCAACAATTACTCCAAATTCGGAGCTTGTATTATTCCGGCTTAACAAGGAAGAGCGGCTGGCCATACTCGACCAATTGACCGTTCGACACCAGAATCTCAACGATTTCACCGCGAACTTCCGCTTCGAGCTCGTTCATCAGCTTCATTGCTTCAAGGATACATACAACGCTCTTCTCGTTTACGCGGTCGCCTTCTTTAACGAATGCCGCGGCGTCCGGAGACGGAGAGCTGTAGAATGTGCCGACCATCGGCGATACAATCTGATGCAGGTTGTCCGTGTTTGGACGTGCTGCAGGCGTGCTGGTTTGCACAGCTGCTGCAGGAGCTTCTTGAACCGGCTGAGGTGCAAGTACAGGCGCCTGCGTATATGTATGCGTAATTGGGGCTGCAGCTTGTACATTCACCACTTCGGTTTTGCCAGGCTTGCGAATGAATAAGCGTGCTCCTTCGTTTTCGATCTCCAGCTCATGAACGGAAGTCTGATCAACCAGTTTGATCAATTCCTTAATCTCGCTCAATTTGAACATGAATAGTTTTCACTCCTTAAAAGTTTCCGAAGCCTTCTGCTTCGTATGCGTTTTCTCAGATGGAAATAGCATTATTCAGTTTCGTTGGATAAACCTAGTTATCCTTTACATAACGTCTAACATTATATCATAAACGCGGCAGAACACGAATCAATTTTTTAACACGGCCTAGCGTGAACGGCTGCGACATCCTTTGGAGAAGCAGAAACCGTACGTTTCGCGGCTGAGGCAGCCCGAATAAAAAGAAGCCGGCCAGGGTTTGAAACCCTGCCGGCCGGACTCTTCTATCTTTATTTGATAAACTGTACGGAAACTTGGTCTGCGTCTACGCCCAATGTTTTCATAACAAGGTCGATTATGTTAGCCGCTTGGCTCTTATCGAGCTTCTCGCTTTCTACCAGAACCTTGTAGCCGTTGCCTTCTTCATTAACGATCGCTTTTTGGAAAGTCTTCATCAGCTCGTTCTCGATGCTTGTCAATTTGGAGTTTTTCTCTTCCAATTGATCAAGCTGCTCCATTGCCGCTTTGCTTTCGTCCGGGTTTTGCAGGTTCGTAATATCGGACATCAGTTTATCCTGCTGACTGCTGTTCAACTCGCTGCGCTTCTCTTCGGCCTGGGCAAATACGCTGCTGTCGACTCCGCCTTGCGATTCAAGCTGGTCAAGCACCTGCTTGTCGGCATCCGAGATGCTGCCGCCATTCGATGCGGACGCTTTACCAGAGGAATCCACTTGGTCCACAACAATCTGGCTGTTGCCCGCTGCCGCTTCCGTCGCTCCCGCCTTTTGCTGCTGCTGAGTGCCGTCAGAGAGCATGTCTGGCGATTTGGTATCTTGCGTAAACAGATAATACGCGGATAATACGACCATCAAACTGAGCATCGATACGAGCCAAATTGTTTGTCTTTTCGTGTTCATAGAACACCCTCCTAATAATGGTTTATTATCATTGCTTGCTTGGCGCTACGGAAATGCGGTTGGCCGGTACGTTAACGCCCTTCTCCACCGCGTCTATGATAAGGCGTCTCACGGTCAGGTTCTCGGCGCCTTTGGCGACGACCAGCACACCGCGAATGCTCGGATTAATCGTCTTCGTCACGATCGGCTTCTGATCGCCCGCTACTTCGGCTATTACAACTTGGCCATCTTTATTGATAGCCGTAATATGCCTCTTGCCTCCGTTGCGGTCCGTCTCATCCGTGATGGACTGCGAATCCTGATCCGTTCTGGCGACTTCAATCTCCTCCGTGGAATCGATCGTCACCAGCACGTCTACCGAGCCGACACCAACGATTTTCTCCAAAATCTCTTTCAGCCGGTTCTCGAGCGGTCCTTCGATTGCCGCAAACGGCGATGAGTCCGTTGATACTGAACTTGACAATGCCGCCGTATCCTGGGGAGGCGGGTTCGGCCCCTGAGTCAAGGTATCGACCTTGTCAAATTTGAGAAAGGAGTTCAGCAGCATGAGGGCCGCTCCAATACAACCGATAACGAGAAGCAGCCTAAATGTCTTAACCCGCTTCGGTCCACCCGGACCGCCGCCCACCATCGATTCCAGACCACTCAGCCATTTGGCCACAGCGCTTCCTCTCCTTTTTCCTTTAATCTCTATTCCCTGCCCGCTGTCTCACCTGGATATTCGCCGAACTGATCCCCCAGCCTTCGGCAAGCAAACTCCTGATCTCCTTGCTTTCGGAAGGGTTGACCTGTAACCAGCCATCACTCGCTTCTGCCTTGTCTGCTTCCGTCTGCGGCTTATCCGTTCCGACTGTTTCCGACTTTACGTCCACGTCTACCGAAATGGCGGCAACCTCTTTGACGTCTTCCTCATCGGGCCCAGCCGTTCCGGCAGGCTCCTCTTTCTCCGCAGGTAAAGTCACAAGTACCGAAGCAATCGTTGGCGTTAATTTCTGCCCCTGCTTTTCCCAGTTCAAGGATACATCCACTGCCTCAACCGCCAGCTTCATTTGCTTGACTACGGCATCCTTCATGGCGGCTTCCAGCGTTTGCTCCATCAATACCGCGGCTTCATTATTCTGCTGCTGGTTAAGCTCATCCGCTTTTTTCTGAATATCGCTCAGAGTGGGCATCTTCACCTCATGCTGCGGTTCAAGCTGGTCCCAGTGAGTAATCCCTTCCTTCAGCTTCGCGTTAAAGTCTCCTTGCAGAAGACGAAGGATCGGCGACATGATCGTAAGCAGAATAAGAAGTCCTATAACCAGCCTGGCGTAACGAAGCATCGCTTTGTTCGGAAGAAGAAGTTCAACGAATGCCGCCAGCATGATAACCGCGATAATATTCTTCAGCCAATCGCTGAGCCAAGCAATCACGAATCCTCGCTCCCTTCGGTATTACTGCAGTATCATCGGACCATTAAGGCGGCGTTGCCCGCAGTAAGCACGATCGTTACGGCCAGGAAGAACATTAGACTGACGGCTGCCAGTGCGGCGAAAACATAAATCATCGTTTTGCCTATCGTTTGGAGGCAAGCGACGATGGGAGAATCGCCAAGCGGCTGCATCGCTGCGGCAGAGACGTTGTAGATAAGCGCCAGTGTCAATATCTTGATCGCAGGGAATGCGCAAAGAAACAGCAGAATAATAACGCCGGCAAGTCCAATCGCATTCTTGGCAAGCAGGGATGCCGAGATCACCGTATCCGCCGCATCCGTGAACATCCGCCCGACCACCGGAACGAAGTTGCCGGTGACGAACTTGGCCGTCCTCATCGTAATTCCGTCGGTTACCGCTCCTTTTGCCCCCTGCACCGAGAGCACGCCGAGAAACACCGTGGCAAGCACCCCCATGATCCCAACTCCGATATTCCGAAGCAGATTGGCCAGCTGGGTCACTTTGAACTTGTCTGACATCGCGCTGACGATGTGAAGGACGGCCGAGAAGAACAGCAGCGGGAACACGATGGCATAGATGACGGTTCCAACCGTATGGATCATAAAAATAATGAGCGGATGCAAAATCGTTACGGTCAGAACGTTGCCCATCGCAGCGAGCAAGGTCAGAAGCAGCGGCATCATCGCAAGCATGAACTGGATCATGGTGCCAATCGCATCCTTGGCATACCCGATTGCGACATGAAAGCTGTTAACGGCGATGATGATAAGCACCATGTAGGTGATCGAGTAAGCTACTTTGCTGACGGCATTGCGTTCGAAAGCGTTCTGCAGCGTTTCCAGCACCATGCTGAATACCGTGAGCATAACGATGGTGACAAGGAGCTTGCCGTTATAGAGAACTTCATGAAAGAAGTAACCAAGCAGTCCTTTGAATACGGTCGACAGCTTGAGCCCTTGACCGCCCGGCTTCAGCATTTCGAAGAAGCTGGGCATTTTCTCATCCGGAAAGTAGCCGCCGTATTCCTCCTTCAACCGGTTCCAGTAATTCTCGACTGTCTCCGTGTCCAAGCCTTTCAGCTGGCTTTCCGTCAACTGATCCGTCATCGCCGAATCGCTTTGCTGCTGGGCCGCTCCGCCTTCCGGAGCGTTCCCCGCGGCTGTAACCGGCGATACCAGAAGCATGCTGACCAGCCAAGCGACGCATACAAACGTTATTAAACGGACGGTATACTTATAGAGCTTGTTCATCCGTTCAACTCCCCGCCGGCAGCAGCCCGATTACAGTCTCGACAATGACGCTTATAATCGGAACCGCCATGACGAGAATAAGCACCTTCCCGGCGAACTCAATTCTTGATGCGATGCTTTCCTGACCGGCATCCCGTACGATTTGCGCGCCGAATTCAACGATGTAGGCGATACCGATAATTTTCAGAATCGTCTTCAGGTAGATGGAAGGTATGCCCGAGCGGTCCGCTAAATCCTCAAGCACTTTGATGACCGAATCGATTTTACCGATTAGGAAGATGAAGATAAAAAGCCCGGTAAAAGCCGCAAGCAGGAAGGCGAACAACGGCTTCTGCTCCCGGACAACAATGATGAGGATAGTGGCGATCAGCCCGAGGCCGACGATCTGAATAATCTCCAACTCTATTCACCCACTTGCGGCTTCTCTAGACGTCTCACTGGAACAGAAAGATCGTCTTGATTTCTTGAAACAAATCGTTCAGCAGCCGAATGACCATAAATAGTACAACGACAAAGCCGATCAAGGTTACCCATTGCGCCATATCCTCTTTCCCCATCTGCTTCAGTACCGTATGAATCATGCCAATGATAATTCCGATACCCGCAATTTGGAAAATAGCGCTCACATCCATGTTCATTTGTGCGGCACCCCACTAAACCATCAATATCACGACGAGCACGGCGATCAATACACCTAGGCTTTTCCACATTTTTTCATAGCGCGACTGATCCTCTCTTGCTGTGTCTTCCTCCGCCTTCAACTGGAGCAGCGCCAGATGGATATGCTTCAGCTGATCCTCCTTATCGCTTATGCCAAGAGTTGAGCCAAGCCTCAGCATGACCGACTGCTCCGTCTGCCGAAGCGCCGTTAGGCCCCATCCGCTTGTCATTGCCTGCTCCCAGCTCTCGCGGAAGGTAAGCCCCTCCGGCCCCTGCACCCGGTCAGCGGTATCCCGAAACAGTTGGGCGAGCGGTTCCGGCACAGCTTCCGCGGTTCTCACGAGCGCTTCGGGAAGCGGAGTATGGCCATAGCCGATCTCCGTCTCGAGCCTCTGCAAAGCATGAGCCAGCTGGCGAAGCTGCCGCGGCCTTGCAGCCAATCTGGCGGCTTGCTGAAAGCCGATCATCGTGCCTGCGAAAAGAATGAGTACAGCGCCTAGCAGCTTGATCAAGGGACATCTCCCCTTTGCATTCCGGCGTACGACCGCCCCTGCTCGCCTTTAGAGGCTGCGGCAGTAGGTTCCCTGGCGGCCGCAGGCAGCTTGTCTTTCAGATCTGCCGCAACTACCCGGTGCATAAAACCTTCCGCCGTCCGCTTGAGTTCAACGACATAAGCAAAGGTACCGTCCTCGAGCAGCTGTTTCAGTACCGGTCTGCCTCTTGCATCCTGAAGATCGTAAGCATGCGCCGTTGCAATAACGCTGATTCCGGCGTGACTGGCTTCGCGGATCGCTTCCCCGTCTTCCGGCCGGCCGATCTCGTCGGCGATTACCACCTCCGGAGACATGGATCGCAGCAGCATCATCATGCCTTCGGCTTTGGGACAAGCATCCATAATATCGGTCCGCGGTCCGACATCGAACGTTGGAATCCCTCTGACGCAAGCAGCGATCTCGGACCGTTCATCCACGATGCCAACCTTGCGGCCGGCCCAGCCTGCCGCGTTCTCGAACAACCCCCAATGTCCGTAGCTGATAGAGCGGGCAATGTCCCGGACAATGGTTGTTTTGCCTTGCTGCGGAGGGGCGAGGATCAGCGTTGAATGAACGGTCTTGCGGTTCTTGTCCAGCAGCTTGGGGAGCAAGTTTCGGGCCGAGCCGACGACTTCCCGGGCGATCCGGATATTGAACCCGCCGATATCGCGTATTCCGCGTACGTTGCCGCCGTCCAGAATCGTACGCCCGGCCAGCCCGATCCGATGCCCGCCTGCTACAGTAATAAATCCCCTCTTTAACTCCTCTTCCATAGCGTATAGCGAATGATTGGTTATTTTCTCCAGAAGCTTACGGCAAATATCGGCAGTTGGCTTGTAAGCTCCGTCACTGCCTGCACGAAGAGTTCCGTCGGATGCGGCGAAGCGGGATTGCCCGCGGATACCGAGCTCGAGCGGCCTGCCCTCGCGGATCCGAATTTCCTCCAAATGCTCCATGGCCGATTCAGGCAGCCTTTCCAGCACCGCCTTAAGCTCCGGCGGAAGCAAATGTATGACACGGTCCAGCATGAGTCATCACTCCCGGATGATAAGTCCTTCTTACGTACTCTTATTTGTATGCTTGACCCTCAAAAATATGTCCAACTTCTTGCAGATTGCTAGATTGCTATTTTTTTAAGATTCCTATCAACAAACAGAGTACCCCTGCCGCAACCCACGCCAGCTTCCCGAAAGAAAGCTTGTCTGTCATGCCTATGAGGCCGATCGTTGTTGTTGCTATTAATATAAAAGGTCCTACTAATGCGAGCGACGAATTGACAACCAGCGCTTTATCGATCTGGTTTAACCGGAGCATAAGAAGCGCCGCGCAAATCTCGATAGTCCCTGAGGTAATCCGCAGAGACGCCATGGTGAGCACGATCTTATTCAACATAACCGTTCACCTCCTTGTCCGTTCTTAACGAATGAGGCTTTATTACAGCCGCTATATAACTACATTCCATCTCTACATCCTATGCAGGCTCGTCTCCTGTTCATGCTTGCCGTTCGGGCACACGCCCAGCGGTTGCTGCATATATTGCTCCATGCCCCGCCCTCATGCGGGAATCATCATAGGTTAGGAGTCAACTCCCATGACAAAAGCAAGCTTCTGGCACCGCACCCTGCATGATCCAAGCGGACATCGCGATTACAGCCCGACAAAACATCAAGGTAAAACGATGGTAATCGACAAAGGAATCGGACTAAACGCTTTCGCCGACCTAATTCAAGTGGCGGGTTCCTATATGGACGTGATCAAGCTTGGATTCGGAACGGCCGTTCTGTATGAACCGGAGCTCCTGCAGCGAAAAATCGAGCTCGCCCGAAAAAACGGGCTAATCATCATGCCTGGCGGAACGTTATTGGAAACAGCTGTCCAGCAGCGTTTGGCCGGATCGTTTTTCGATTCTATCTGCGAGCTTGGCTTCAATGGGATCGAGGTTTCGGACGGCACAATCGAAATGAGCAGAAAACAGCGGACAGAGCTCATTAAAGAGGGCAAGCAAAGGGGGCTCCTGGTTCTTACCGAATACGGAAAAAAAACAGCCGGTTCACTAATTGATCCGGAGCAATTAGCCGTTACAGCCGATTACGACCTTGCGGCAGGCGCCGCTTGGATTACGGTGGAGGCCAGGGAATCCGGCATCGACGTTGGCCTGTTTGACGAGAAGGGTAATTGCCGCGAGCAGACGATTGAGCAAATTCTGGCGGAAATGACAAACCAGGACTGCTTAATGTGGGAAGCGCCTCTGAAGCAGCAGCAAGCTTATTTGCTCCAGCAATTTGGTCCAAACGTTCATCTTGGCAATATTCAGCCAAGCGATGCCTTGGCGCTTGAAGCGATGCGCCGCGGACTCCGTTCCGACACCTTCGAGTTCGGAACGCGGGAGGAGCCCGCTCATTACATGATTTAAGCAACAGCAGAAAGGAAGAGCGATTGCTATGCAGGTGCAAGTCATTTCAAGCGTAAATGAAGCCAGCTCCGCGCAATTCGTCCACAAAACGGCTATCATTATCGACGTGCTTCGGGCTACTAGCTCTATTATTACCGCGCTGGCTGCCGGCTCATCGGGCGTTGTTCCCGTGGAGACGGTGTTGGAGGCCCGGGCTGCGCAGCAGGAAGGCGATCTGTTATGCGGGGAACGATTCTGCAAAAAAATAGCCGGCTTCGATCTCGGAAATTCGCCTGACGAGTTACTGCTCAATTCGGTTAAAGACCGCCGTGTCATTTTAACGACAACCAACGGCACCCGGGCCATTCATAAATCAACCCGGGCGGATTACGTGCTGGTTGCTGCTTTGCTAAATGCCTCCGCATGCGCCAAGGCAGCGGTAGATCTTCGGCGGGACGTTGTAATTTTGTGTGCCGGAAGCCATGATGAATTTGCCATTGAAGATGGCTTATGCGCCGGACTGCTTCTATTCAAAATGCAGGAACTGGGTTCTGCTCCGCTCGAAATGGATGACTTCGGACTCGCCATGCTATCACTCTATCAAGAACGCGCGAATGATATAAAAGAAACGATCCGGCAAGGCGCTACCGGCAAGCGGCTTATCAAGCTGGGCATGACGAGGGATATCGATCTCTGCTCGGCTGTGGACACCTATACGGGGGTTCCCCGGCTTCAGGCAAACGGAGATACGCTGATCTGTTCGTGCGGCTGACATATTCGCCAGTGTCTGTCCATATAATGGAGCAAGCAGTTTATCCGCTTCATGACTGGGGTACGAATGATGACTGGTGAATTGATATTGGTAGGTTTAATTGTAATTGGCCTGATTGGGCGTTCGCCTATTATCGCAACGGCGGCTTGCGTTCTTTTGGCCGTCAAGCTTCTTCATCTAAGCCGGTTCCTGCCTTCGATCGAGCGTCGGGGGCTGGAGCTCGGTTTATTATTCCTTACGCTTAGCGTCCTTGTCCCGTTTGCCTCAGGAAAAGTGCAGATGAAGGAGCTGATTGCCGCCTTTAATACTTGGCCGGGTTGGCTTGCCCTGATTGGCGGGGCCGCAGCCGCTTATATGAATGCCAAGGGACTCGATTTGCTTAAGCTTGATCCGCAGATGGTCGTTGGGCTTGTTATCGGCTCGATTTTCGGCATTATATTTCTTCGGGGTATTCCCGTTGGGCCTTTGATGGCTGCGGGCATTACGGCGATTTTGTACAAGTTGTTTAAGCTAATCGGGGGAGGTTAAACGGCGAACTGCAAATTCAAATGTTCTTTCGATCGCCATTGCTCGGGGATTCTTTTGAACAATTCTCAAGCGGTAAGAATCCCCTCACAAAAGCGAACGTTACCACTTCTCCAGAATCATTTGAAATGCTCCGTTTACCGTTTAAATGTGGGGACAAAAAAAGCCGTGCGGATTTAATCCCGCACGGCTTTTTGGTATGGAAATGTTGCTTATTAACGGCGGTCTTGAGGTCCGCCCACGAATACTTGCTCAGCAGTATCGAGGCCATAAGCCGTATGAAGCGAGCGAACAACCTCTTGCAGAGGTTCGGCTGCGATAATGCAGGATACTTTGATCTCGGAAGTGCTGACCATCTTGATGCTGACGCCCAGCGACGAAATCGCCTTAAACATCGTAGCGGCAACGCCAGGGTTGCTGACCATGCCTGCGCCAACGATGGAGACTTTCACCAGGCCCGATTCGGAAGTAACCTCGTTAAACGGAACTTCCGCGCGAATGCCGTTAATCACGTCAACCGCGCGAGCTTCGTCATCGCCGGAAACCGTAAAGGAGAAGTCCGCTTTGCCGCTTTTCACGCCGCTTTGCACGATAACGTCTACGTCGATTCCGCTGTTTGCCAGCGAACCGAATACATTGGCGAGCACGCCTGGCTCATCCTCAACGCCGAGGATGCTGATTCTTGCTACATTTTTGTCAAAAGCGATGCCGCGTACGACTACGCCTTGCTCCATGACCGCTTCCTCCTTCACACTAGTTCCTTCGTTTTGCGTAAAGCTGGAACGAACGACAAGCTTCACATTGTTATGCTTTGCGTATTCCACCGCGCGAGGGTGAAGAACGGCTGCGCCCAAATGTGCAAGCTCCAGCATTTCGTCATACGAAATTTCATTCAATTTGCGCGCGCATTTCACGACGCGCGGATCCGTCGAATAAACGCCGTCCACGTCCGTATAAATTTCGCACACATCCGCTTTGATTGCTGCGGCAAGCGCTACGGCTGTCGTATCCGAACCGCCGCGTCCGAGCGTTGTAATGTCCCCGTCTTCCGACATGCCTTGGAAGCCTGCGACAATAACAATATTGCCCTCATCCAATTCCTTGAACAAACGATCAGGCCGAATGTCCGTAATCTTCGCCTTGCTGTGTACGGCTTCCGTCCGAATGCCAGCTTGCCAGCCGGTCAGCGAAACGGCTTGATGGCCGAGCTGGTGAATCGTCATCGACAATAATGCAACCGATATTTGTTCACCCGTCGTAAGCAGCATATCCATCTCCCGCGCCGGCGGATTCGGGTTAAGCAGCTTCGACTGATCGATTAAATCATCCGTTGTATCTCCCATTGCGGATACGACAACAACGACGCGGTTACCCGCCAGCTGGCTGTCTACAATCCGCTTCGCAACACGCTGCATCCGCTCCGGTGTTCCTACCGAGCTTCCGCCAAACTTCATCACAATCAACGACAAAGCTGATTCACTCCCAACCTTGACATATAACATACAAGTCAATAGTATATCACATCCCCGGCTTGTCTGGGTATATCCGCCCACGGATTTTGTCGAAAAAGAAAAAGCCGCCCGAATCGGTGGATTCGGGCGGCTTGTCTTCTATTTGCTAAGCACGGGAGATGTATTTGCCTTCGCGGGTATCGATCAGCAGTACGTCGCCTTCGTTGATGAACAGTGGAACTTGAACGTTCAGGCCTGTTTCGACTTTAGCATTCTTAGTCGCGCCTTGCGCAGTGTTGCCTTTAACGGCTGCGTCTGTCTCAACAACTTTCAGCTCAACGCTGTTCGGCATTTGGATACCGATGATTTCGCCTTGGTAGCTGGAGATGTTAACGTTCATGTTTTCTTTCAGGAAGTTCAGTTCCCACTCGAGCTGTTTTTTGTCCAGGCCGAACTGGTCGTAAGTTTCGTTATCCATGAAAGTATATTCCTCGCCGGAATTGTACAGGTATTGTACTTCGCGGTTCTCAATGATTGCGCGGCCGATTGTTTCGCCCGCACGGAAAGTTTTCTCAACAACGTTGCCGTTGCGGAGGTTTCTCAGCTTGGAGCGTACAAACGCCGCGCCTTTACCTGGTTTTACGTGCTGGAACTCGGTAACCGAGAAAATATCGCCGTCCACTTCGACGGTCAAGCCTGTTTTGAAATCGTTAACTGAAACTGTCACTTCAAATTCCCTCCTGAAATAGCTGCTTTAATAGTCCTTAACCCAGAGTAATGAATTGTTTCGGGGATGAGGTTAATATTTTAATACCGGATTCCGTAATGACGATATCGTCCTCGATCCGCACCCCGCCAAAGCCGGGGAGATAGATGCCGGGTTCAACCGTCACCGTCATTCCGGGGGTTAAAATCGTATCGCTGTTTCTTGCAAGTCGCGGATACTCGTGAATTTCCATGCCGAGTCCGTGGCCTGTGCTATGGCCAAACTTGTCGCCATAACCGTACTTCGTGATGATATCGCGGGTAAGCGCGTCGGCCTCATGGCCTGTCATGCCCGGGCGAATGTTCTCGAGAGCGTGAAGCTGGGCTTCGAGCACGATGTCATAAATTTCGCGATGCTTATCGGTAGGAGTTCCAACGACAACCGTACGGGTGAGGTCGGAGCAGTAGCCTTTGTAATAAGCGCCGAAATCTAGCTTTACAAACTCATTATTGCCAATAACCCGCTCGCTAGCCACGCCATGCGGCAGCGCGGAGCGTTCGCCGGACGCAACAATCGTATCGAAGGAGGATGAAGTTGCCCCATGGCTCCTCATATACATCTCCATCTCAAGCGCAACGTCGCTTTCCTTGACGCCGGGTCTTATGATCTTCTGCACATGCAGGAACGTTGCGTCGGCCAGATCAGCCGCTTCCTGCATAATTTGCAGCTCCGCGTCGTCTTTAATCATCCGCAGGTTCTCGACAAGACCGGATACCGGCGTCAGCTTGATATCGCCTAAAGCTTCGCTCCAGGCTGCGTATTGGCTGTAAACGACCTGATCCTGTTCGAATGCCGCGCTGCGGATTCCTTTGCCTGCCAGCAAGTCGCGAATATCCCCGATGACTTTCGATCCATGTTCGATCACCTGGAAAGAAGGCGCCTGCTGAGGTGCCTGGGTCATGTAGCGGAAGTCCGTAAACAGAAATTGCTCCTGCTCGGTGATAACAACCGTTCCGGACGATCCCGTAAATCCGCTGAGATAACGCCGGTTATGCTCGCTTCCGATAATGATCGCTTCAAGGTTTTGCTTCGCCATCACTTGTCTCAGCCGGTTAACTCTTTCGAGTGTCATCTTAAGCTCCCCTTTCACGCCGCACCATTTTGAAGCTTTGCAACAAGCGCGGCAAGTCCAAGCTCGTAGCTTTGACCGCCAAAGCCTGCGATTTGGCCAATTGCCACCGGCGCAATGACCGATACATGACGGAATGATTCACGTTTATGTATATTGGACAGATGAACCTCGACAACAGGCAAAGCAACCGTGCTTAACGCGTCTCTGAGCGCATAGCTGTAATGCGTTAACGCACCCGGGTTAATGATTATACCATCCGCCTGTCCAAATGCGCTATGTATCCTGTCAATAAGGGCACCCTCGTGATTGGATTGGAAAAAATCCAGCTCCACGTCGAGCTGCAAAGCTTGTTCGCGCAATTTCGCTTCGATCTGGGCCAGCGTCTCTGTGCCGTAAACACCAGGCTCACGTACGCCAAGCATATTTAAGTTAGGCCCGTTCAAAACAACAATTCTAAGCAATTTCGCACCTCCCAATCAGCGAAAGTCTTGCAACTAGCCAAAGATCATTAGCCATTTTACCACATATGACCGCTTCTTGAGAAGTCGTAACCTGCTTAATGCGCGCCCATAGGTTCCCTGGACGCTTCATCGGTAAATTCGAAAGCGATGGAATAGCCGATAAAGAGCCCCCATAAAAGGAATATGCATAACTCGGAGAATAGCGTGTTCCAGCCTGCAACCGTGATTTGACGGGACATCCCAAGCACCGGACCAAGCAGCAGAAATATGACCGCCCACCAGGCAAGTCCGTACAATACGCCTGGCCAAGGTCCTCTCAGCCTGCCTAACAGTACTTTATACAGCAGCGCCGCAAGTACCGAAAATACGATATAGCTTGCAATGCCAATAACGATTCCCCAGCCCGTCTTTAAATAAGAAGACTTAAAGAACGGGTCGGCTAACAATCCCGGCAGCTCAATCGTAAATTTCATCTCGTAAAAGAGCCAGCGGATGATTCCCCAAATCAGTCCGGCAAATAGCCCGATCATGCTGCTGAACAGCCAAGGGTTCGTATGATGCCCGCCGTATTCGCTTTTGCGACGACCGTGGCTTTTCTTGCCATTATCGATTTCTTTTTCACTTGTTGCTGCCATGCGTAGGCCTCCATTCCTTATCCGCTTGAAGTCTTCTCCTAGTATGCAACTTTAACCCCTCGGATAACCAACATGATGGCGTTGGCAAATCCATTTGCGATCAAGTACAATAGATTCATACCTTTCGTCACCTGATCGGGACGATACTATTAAGGAAGGTGACAAGCTCTTGTCTCAAAACACTACAAGCATTTACGGCGGACAAGCTGTGATCGAAGGCGTCATGTTCGCAGGCAAGCATGTAAATGTAACCGCTGTACGCAGAAAAAACGATGAGATCGTTTTTTACGAGGTGCCCCGCACGACGCAGCGGTGGATCCAAGTACTTAAGAAAATCCCTCTCGTCCGTGGTTTTGTCGGGATTATTGATTCCAGCGCCAAAGGCTCCCAGCATTTGAATTTCTCCATGGAGGCTTATGCGGAGGACGAGACATCGGATATGTCAGAAGCGGAAAAAGCCGCCGCCCAGAAAAAAGAAAAGTCCGGCTGGAGCTTGGGCATGATTGTAGGCGTTGCCGCCGCAGGCGTTATCTCCTTTATATTCGGCAAGCTGCTTCTGACCGCGGCACCGGCAGCGATTGAAAGTTTGCTGTTCGAGAATGTATTCGAGAACAAAGTTGGTCATAACCTGTTAGAAGGACTTATTAAACTCATCATGCTTCTTGCTTATTTGTATCTCATGTCGATGACACCCATTATCAAACGGCTGTTCCAATACCATGGCGCCGAGCACAAGGTCATCAGCGCATACGAAGCCGGCGAGGAGTTAACGGTCGCCAACGTTCAGAAGTACAGCAGGCTTCATTACCGCTGCGGCAGCAGCTTTATCATTTTTACCGTTATCGTAGGGGTTATCATTTATTCCCTTCCGATTTTCGAATGGCACAGCATTTGGGAACGCGTCTACATCCGGATTTTACTTCTGCCGGTTACCTTGGGGATCTCCTATGAAGTGCTGCGCTGGACTAACGCCCTGCGTGATGTACCGGTATTGCGCTATCTGGGCTACCCTGGCTTGTGGCTTCAGCTTCTTACGACAAAAGAGCCCAAAGATGATCAAGTCGCCGTATCCATAGCTTCCTTCAACCGGATGCGCGAGCTCGACAATCAAATGAGCATCAAAGCTTAAATCCATTCCAACATAAAGGACAGGTGATATTATGCCGCGGAGATGGAACGCATCGTCAATTATCGTGCTGACGTTACTGGCAATCGGGATTTTGTACGGAGTCGGACAGCATCTTACGTCGTTTCTAATTCCCATCATTGTGCTGGGCGGCATTTTCCTGCTGTATAAATATCCGCCTAACACATGGGGCTCCCGTGTCCGGGTCAGACAGCAGCCTTATGTAAAACAGACCAGAACGACACCCCGGCAAAAGCCGAAATCGCGCCGGGCGCCGTTCCGCGTTATCGATGGCGGCAAAGATGACGATGACGTTCCGAAGTATCACTGACGGAAGCCTTCGAAAAACTGCGTTGCTGCCTTGAAGCCGGACTGGAACAACTTTTCCGTCATTCCTTCAGGCAGATGGAATTGAGTGGTCCGGATACCTAGAGTAGGAATTTTAACCGTCCGGTCGCGTGCATATTTCTTAATGTAGCGCTCGTCATGGGCTTGCATCATCGTCTCGAATATCGCTTCAAGCATTGTCAACGGACCGCGTATTTCATGCGGTTCGTTGTCGTTTTTACCGACCATTTGGAAGCCTACCGTCGGAACGGGATTTGTTCTTCCGGCCTGCTCCTTATCGAACAGCCACAATGGAAAATTGCTTAACAGCCCTCCGTCCACAATATAAGCCTGGTGAAGCTGCGCTTTCTCTCTCCCCTTATTCGTTAAGGAATGAAGCTTCGAGTAACGGATTACGACAGGGTCAAAGAAGTAAGGAATGCTGGCACTCATCCGTACCGCCCGGGCAACGCTGAGTTTTTTCGGATCCAAGCCGTAAATCTTTATATCCTCCGGCAGGACAAGCAATCTCCCGTTCGTAATATCCGAAGCTACGATTCGAAGCTTGCATTCCGGCAAATCCCCAAACGTTTTTATTCCCTTTGCCTCCAGCAGGCCGGACATCCAATATTCCAGCGCTTCGCCGCTGTAAAGCCCCTTTTTGATAAGCACTCTTAATGCCGGACTGATCACCTTCAGATTAAAAATAAACGACCTTTTAAGAAATGAAGAGAACGGCGTATTCTCCACGATCCGCTTGATGTCAAGACCGCTGTAATTCGCCGCTATCAGCGCAGAGATAATGGCCCCGCTAGACGTCCCCGCCACTTGGTTAAATTGAATCCCCTGCATCTCCGCAGCCCTGACCGCTCCAGCCAGCGATATTCCCTTCACTCCTCCGCCTTCGAACACCGCGTTGATCTTCACTCCCGCATCCCCCGGACAACGGAAGCAGTGTCAAATCCGGCTTCCATCAGAAGTATATATGCGAGGGAGAATTGTCTACATGTTAGCGTTGTGAGAAAATATAGCGAAGAACCATTTTACCCTGAAAGCTGATAGGAGCTGTAAATATGGCAAACATACATGCAGTCATAACCAATCCTTACTTTAAGCAGCCCCCTTGGCTGCCGGAAGTTAACTATAAAGATACGATTTTTCTATCGAGGCACTCCACAACAGAAGATGCTGTACTCTTTCTGACGTTGTTATGCGGGTATATCGATATCGATATTGAACAGAAGCCCAAGAAGGTTTTTAAGCAGCTTATTAAAAGGGATGAAGTTCCAATAAGCGGGGGAATCGCTTTTGCAGACAAGGAACGCCTAATAACTCCAAGCTGCTGCTGCGGGCTGGAAGATTGGCAAGAGGTATACAAATCGGTACTTGGCAGATCAAGTCCATGGCTTGGTCATGATCCCTACCCTTCCATTGAATACGAAGATGATACCGTAAAAGTCTGGTCCGATGATTTTTCGGGGAAATGGAATACAGAGATGTCTGAGGAAAAGAGAGGAGCCATGTTCAGCATCTCGTATAAATATGATGAACTTGTCTCTATGTTAAGATCCGTTCGCACGGATCTATTGGATTTTTACAAGTATTCCTTTGAGCCGACCTTTCATATGGCTGGGGAGAAGCAACTGCGAAAGTTATTCTCTCAATACTGCAAATGGTTCAAATTAGAAGATACTATATAGACATCGGAGATTAGACAAATGGGCTTCCATGAATTAAAAGAACAAATAATCAGTTGCCGGGACTGTGTGCAGAAGTTAGGATATACTCCTCTTCCCGTCTTCCACGGAAAAGCGCACTCGAAGATCATGCAGATCGGCCAGGCTCCCTCTAAAAAGGTGCATGAGAGCGGTCTGCCGTTTAACGACCCTTCGGGAGCTAAGCTGAAGTATCAATGGTACCGGATTACGGACGAAATTTTCTACAATGAGGATAACTTCTATATGACGGGGCTCGCCCATTGCTTTCCCGGCAAGCATCCTAAAGGCGGAGACAATCCTCCGCCGCTTGCTTGCGCGAATAAATGGCTCGCCCAAGAGATGGATATGGTGGACAACGAAATCTATATCGTCATCGGTGCCAGAGCCGCTAAATATTTATTTCCGAAAGAAAGTTTTGAAGACTTGGTTCTCAAAAACTATCGGATTAACGGCAAACCAACCATCGTGTTCCCCCATCCTTCGCCGTTAAATGTGAGATGGTTCAAAACCCATCCCTCGTTCGAGGAGAAAAGAGTTCCCGAGGTTAGAGAGATGGTCTGGGATGTTCTTGGGCTAAAAGAAACCGATATTTAGATTGTATTTAGTGCAGCCTATTTATTCCTGCACACCCTATTCTAAAGGTTTTATTTTACTTTCATTGCAAAATCATACAAGGTATCCAACTGTGATCATATACTAAACAGCCTTACGGCAGCCGGCCGGGCTTCGGCTGCCTCCCAGTCCCCCTCCCCCCAAAAAGCCCGCCGATATCGCGGCGGGCTTTTTGGGTTGTCTGCGGCGGCCGCCGGCGCGCCGGGGCTAAGGGGTATCTCCTGGAGGAGCGTAGCGTCCGCCTTTGTCTTTCCTTTGCCACCTTGAACAACTTAATTCGAGGCAAAGGAAGGACAACAGCGGCTGTAAGGAGATACCCCGTGCCCCAAGCCCGATTCCGGCCGCCCCCCAAGGGCAATTAAAAAAGCCCGCCGCAAGCGGCGAGCTTTTCATTCCGTTTCTAGTTCAGTCCGGATCCCTCTCAGCTCGTCCAAGCGAGATGGCTCACGGTTAAAGTATTCAACCAAGGTCTCGATACATGTAATTGAATCCCAGCTCAAATGATGTTCGATGCCTTCTACATCGCGGTAAATGTTCTCTTCCTGTACGCCGATAATCGTCAGGAACGACTCGAGTAAATGATGGCGGTCTACTAGCCGTTTGCCCATCTTTTTCCCTTTGCTTGTCAGAACAAGCCCGCGGTATTTCTCGTAAATCAAGTAATTGTCTTTGTCCAGCTTCTGAATCATCTTGGTCACAGATGAAGGATGCACCTCAAGCCCTTCGGCTATATCCGATACGCGCGCATAGCCCTTTTCATCAATAAGCTTATAAATACGTTCCAAGTAGTCTTCCATGCTCGGAGTCGGCATCGTTGTGGCTATACCCCCCTACAATCGCCTTTTCTAAAGGTATGATTAGTGAAATATCAATCTCATCCTTTTTGAAGTGCAATTCTTTTATAATTCTTGATAACATCATTCTCTTCGTATCCACATCGGCACTGTCATACTTGTCAGCCCAACCATCCATCTCAAACATTACACGATGATAGTTGCTTAATTCAAGTCCGACTTCCCCGATCTCCGCTTCAAGCTTTTTAAGCTGCTCATTCTTGGATGCGATCAACTTCTCCTGCTCAAGCATCATCTCTTCGACTACCTCAGCACTCATATTGCTTTGACCAAGCTCAACCTTGACTCGCAAAGACCGGATACCCTTGAGGTCTTGATAGTTCTCCTCCAACTCTTTCTTAAGCTTGTCGATGGTCTGCTTCTTTGTGACAACTATGTCCTTCTGGTACTTGTTGATCTCATCCATAAACAAGTCCTTGTCTATTCTTGAGATGAAGTCCTTGACGATAGCTTCAACCTGTCCTTCGTATTTCTTGTAGCCAAAGTGAATAGCCACATGAGCAGAGTCTTTAAGTTGCTTGCCTTCTTTACAGAAATACTTTGACTTATGGTATGTCGATGTTTCACCGTTCGCCAATGTATTGTACCCTTTGTCGTGCTTTACGTAAAGCTTTTTGCCGCAGTATCCACACTTGGCTATGCCACTAAGTAGCAGCTTGGATTTCCGAGGAGTGGAACTGTCCACCTTAGACACTCCGGTCATTTCAAGTCTTCTCGTTGTTATGATATCCTGCACCTTCTGAAAGTCTTCTTGGCTTACAATGACCAGCTCCTCATTGAACGGCTGGAGCTTGACCTTGCTCATGTCTACATGAGTTTCGTCTTTGTAATAGCCATACCTCCTAAAGCCACAGACAATAGGATTCCTCAGAATGCGAGAGATCGTAGCATCTCTCCACACAGTTCCTCTTCGAGTGGGATGCTGGACTAGATTCTCCGGTTCATTGAGCCACCTAGCGATCATAGGAGCACCATAGCCTTTTGATAAGGCAAGGTCGAAAATAACCTGTACAGTCTTAGCTTCGCTTGGACTGACTCGTAAGTCCTTTATATTCTTATCCTTCTTAGGATGCTTAATTCCGGTGTCGTAAACCTCATATCCATATGGAGGAGCACTGCCAGTCCACATGCCTTCTTCGTTGAGTTGGGATATCTTCTCCTTAACCCGAACAGAAGTTTTGATAGATTCACCGGATGCTTGCCAGAAGGTAATATAGTTTGTGAGGCTGTCCACATGACTCTCGAAAGTCCGTTGTCCCTCCATGACAGACCATACCTCAATGCCTTGCTTGACGAACCATTCAACGATGAACGGTGTCTCTTCATGCTTCCGTCCGAGCCTGTCATACATCCACACAAGCAGTACATCGAACTCTTTGTTGATCGCACCTTGTTTGATCTGCTCAAGTTTATCCCGTTGCGAAGCAGATTTCTTGAACCCAGACACACCTAGCTCGGAGAACTCTCTTGTTAGCTCCCAATCTGGCTTACTGTCGATGAATGCACGACAAGCGTTCTTCTGCATTGGAACATCATCTTTCTCAACCTGACGATCTGTTGATACACGATATAGATTCCACACTCGCTTTTTCATAGGGTGGTATTTCCTCCTCAATAGGTAGAAAAAGTCATACCCCCATTATAAGAGGTATGACTATTTTTGGCAATGAACATTTACAGACAACCCTTGACGAAAAAGTCCTTCACCGCATTGATACCTTGCTCATGTTCCTGCTTACATCCGGACACATTAATGTTGATCTTGAATCCTGCTTTGTTCTTCTCAATGGAGAGTCGCTTCGAGCCATCCTCGTTCTCTACCAGATCGTAAACCTCCCCAGCAACTAGAGTCTGCTTAGGCACTGGTCTCCACCTCCGAGTCGGAAAGGAGGAAGCTGACCCAATCCTTAAGAGCCTTCAAACTTTCTGTCTTGATATACCCTTGCTTGATATATGTTAAGACTGCGGATTCAATGAAGTGTGTGATGTCATAACGGAAATGTTTCACCTTCCGTTGGTGTGGAATCAGTACACCGATCTTCTCGCAGTCAGCTTGGCTTATGCTGGACTTACCTGTCGCCACCGCATACTCAGTGAAGTCATGAATGTGAATGAAATATGTCACTGCTGGGACTGTCTTCGATCTCAATTCACGCTCACGGAAGTTAATAACAAACCCAGCTATGATTCCATCGTATGCGGCGGCTTCAATCAGTTCTCTGACTTGGTTCGCCTTGATCATGACTTGACCTTTGGCTTCCTTCGGCTTCTTCCAAGGTGTGTTCGGATAGAAGCTGACCGATGCCCCTTTTGTGCTCTTCAACTCCAAGAGCCACAGGAATGGCATTGTGTGTTGTATCGCATCACATGGATTCTCCGGTGTGAAACTGGCTCCCTGGCCTTGAATCCACTTGGCTCCATCACGAAGCCTCATATAAAAGTAAGGGGTTTTGGCATAGCTGCCTTTCCAGTCCTCTTCAAACTGCTTACCCTCATTTGCGCTCATCTCGTCTCGTCTCCTCTCAGCTAAATAAATCGAATGATGTCTTTCATTGCAAAGCTTCTTAGCTCGCACCTATCTTCATCCCAAGCTTGCATTATCCATTGCTCCTCTAAGTGGTATGCAGTTACTCCCCAAAACACTCTCATCGGAAACACTTTGCGAATGGCGATATCACCTCGCCAGTTCTTGTATTCAAACTGCAACGGCTCTCCCATGCCCTTAATACCTCCTCATGTTCTCTTTGATCGTCTTGAAGTCCCAACCCATTGCTTCCTTTAAAATGTGCTCGATGTAAGGGCGATACTGATGGGAGTCGAATCGAACATGAGTCTCCATATAAGACCAGTCGTCAGAAGGATGCTTGTAGTGCGTTGCATTGATATAAGCCCTGTTACCATACCGGTCACCGCCCAGAGTCCTCACACAGAGCTTGGTGAATTTGTGTCCGTTTGGAACCCACGCATAGTGGTGTCTATGGAAGCTTCCGTCAGCATCTCTTTTCCCATTGTCTTCGATCAGATAGAGAATGCCTCCGTGATGATGAAATCTAGTGTGGTCATGTTTGTACATGCTTCTTGGAATCTGCATCTCAACACCGTCAACAATTCTTGTTTTCAGAACGGCTGACCTTCTGCGCTCCTCTTCTTGAATCTTGGTGTCAATCTCTCTGACCACTCTTGCGATAGCACCTTTGGCTTGCTTGCTCTTCACGATCTCGTAGTCAGCCATCAGAGCGGTATGGTCTTCACGAAGCTTATCCAACTCTTTGTCTTCCATATAAGAGCCTCCTAGATCGCAACCCATGAACACGCAGTTCATGTGTTGCGATAGTATGTTATGTTTTATTGTATTTCCTCGATATCATCTGTGCAGAAACAATCGGAGAAACCTAAGATCACCTTGTTCTTTCTGTCGAAAGCTTTTTCTTTGGTCTTGTAGCTGCCGACGATCATATCAAAACCTTGACCACCATTTGCATCACCATCAAACTCAACCTTGACACGAACTTGAAACCTCTCAGGAAGACAAAGCTCCTCTACCGGCTTGATGTGTTGGATATAAACCTTCGCTACCATTTAATCTCCTCTTTCTCAACAATAACTGTGTGTCTGCGAATCATATTAAACAGGTTGCGAAGCTCAACAATTTCTCTGTCAGTCACCGGATACTGATACGACCCCTCTGTAACTAAGTGAGTTCGCTTAAGCTCCGGTTTCGCCTCCATGATCTCAATAGCGCGTTTCATTTCTTGTATTAGCAACAATGTTTTTACAGCCATGCAAAATCCTCCTTCGCTTGTTCCTTATTCGCCTTGATAAGCTCCTCAATAAACATTGAGGCTCCGCATTCCTTCTGTTGGTAGTTGACGCAGAAGCTAATGTATAGCAGCTTCTCAGCCCTCGTCATTGCAACATACATCAAGCGGCGTTCCTCTTCGATATCTGCATCAGATACAGCATTCCGGTGAGGAAGTAACTCTTGACCGACACCAGCCACAAAGACCACTGGGAACTCAAGTCCCTTACTGCGGTGAATCGACATCAACTTGATCTTGTTCTCATCACCCTTATTCTCGTTCTTCCTGTTGGCAACAGTGTCGATATACTCAAGGAAGTCTTTCACATCAGGGTATTTGTGGGCGGCAGACATGAGGGAGTTGATATTCTCAAGCCGATCATTCTCAGTCTCCTCACCATCATTGCCACTGTCGTCTTTGATAAGCCAGTTGTCATAGTCCGTTTCATCTCGAATCATACGGAACAATTCTGCTGTCGAGCATTCCGCATCGTGAATCCGTTGAAGGAGCATGTATAGCGGCTTGGCACCTTGGTATCTCCACTCACTGCTCACCGGAGCTTTCAACAGAGCTTCATGTAGGCTTATGCCATATCGGTTAGAGTAAACATCAATCGCATCAGCAAATGCTTTGCCAAGGAATCTATTCGGAGTGTTGATGATACGCTTGAGTGAATCATCGTCATTCAGATCAACCGCTAACCGGAGATAAGCCAACATGTCCTTGATCTCTTTCCGGTCATAGAAGTTTGCCGAGCCGAGAACCACATATGGGAGTTTCGCTTTGATCATTGCTTCCTCCAATGCGCGAGACTGAGCATTCGTCCGGTACAAGATTGCAAAGTCCTTCGGCTGATGTCCGTCCATCATATGGGTCACGATCTCATCAGTGATGATCTCAGCCTCTTCATCCTCATCGAACGCCGTCACGATCACTGGGTCTTTATATCGAGCCTTGCTTGCGATAGTCTCAATCGGAACTTGCTTCGTGTTGTTCTTAATGAGGCGATTCGCCCACTCAACAATGTTTGCTGTCGAGCGATAGTTAATGTTGAGCGGAATCATTTCAGCATCCCAGTCCTGTTTGAAGTTGATGATGAGATCAACGATTGCAGACCGGAATCCGTAGATCGACTGCTTGTCGTCGCCTACCACGAAGATGTTTCGATGCTCTCCACAGATCAAACGAAGAATCTGATCTTGCGCTCGGTTCGTGTCTTGGTATTCGTCAACAAGCACATAGCGGAATCTCTCTCGACATCTGCCGAGGAACGATGGACTAGACACAAGCTTGTCATATGCCAAGATGAGCATGTCGTCAAAATCAATCTTGTTGTCGATCTTCTTCCGCTTCTCATACTCTTTGTACATCTTGCGGAGTTTGTCTTCCATGAACTCCATACCTTCTGGCATCTCAAGTGTCTCGTCTGGATGTATGAGGCTGTTCTTCTGCCGTCCGATAAACGACAGCCCAGCCCTCGGTTCGATCTGCAAGTTAAGTCCGTATGGGAACTTCTGACTTGGTGGAGAAATGATCTCTTTCATGACCTTCTTCGACCACCAGTCCGGTGCGATATCGGCATTCTTGAGATTGTTGTTTTCTGCTCCCCACTCTTCCTTAAGCAACCGGAAGAATACTGAGTGGAATGTTCCGAGTGTGACAAGCTCTGCATCCATGCCGATCAGTGATGCAAGTCTGTCTTTCATTTCCTCTGCCGCTTTCTTGGTGAAAGTCATCGAGAGGATTTCTTCCGGTCGGACACCGTTCTCGATCAAGTTTTGAATCCGGTGTGTCAGGACTCTCGTCTTACCAGAGCCAGCACCAGCGATAACAACACATGCTCCGTCTTTGTGAAGC
The DNA here is from genome assembly GCF_037147795.1 of Paenibacillus sp. MMO-177. NCBI lineage: Bacteria > Bacillati > Bacillota > Bacilli > Caryophanales > Paenibacillaceae > Paenibacillus > Paenibacillus sp. MMO-177. The sequence continues at coordinate 446,937 of NZ_JBBCUR010000003.1, forward strand.
ACTGCCTTTACTTGGTTCTCGTTAAAGCCTTTTAGGTTAGGCAATTCTTTTCTCTCCTCTCAACTCTTGGACACCCTCTACTTATGAACATCGTGTTCACATGTGTCAAACTCATTTGATTCAACCGCTCTAATCACCTGACTGTAAGCCCATGAGATATCTTCGTTCATAGCAGAGAATCGTTCAGTTTCCAACCATTTGATCAGTTTGTCTTTATCCATCATAACCACGCATGTTCCGGTTGATGGTTTCCAGCAAATTCTTTCATGGTGTCTCTCGCCTTGGTAGCCAACTTGTCTGCCCGTTTGTTGAAGCGAGCCGACTCAGCTTGGTTCTTGTCGTCGTGAGCCTTTACCCAAGTGAAGTCAATGTCGAAGCCCAATGTAATGAGAAGCGTTATTAATTGGTCGATCTCTTCCCATTTGTCAAAGTTGGACTTCCTCTGCCACGAACCATCCTTCTTGAGAGTTTCTACGATGAGGTTGCTGTCAGAGAAGAACAGGACTCTCGAATCGGATTCATACAAGTGTTTAGTGTGTACGATATGTTGCAACGCTTGTATAACTGCCTCCATCTCCATCCTGTTGTTCGTCGTGTCTGTCGCACCACCAGCATGTTCAAACTCGCTCTTGCCTTCCGTGTCGAACATCACGAATGCCCAGCCGCCCAACCCTTTGTGAACCCCACTGCTTGTACAAGCTCCGTCCGTGAATACTTTAATCACCGACAATCACCCCTTCTACATGAACTACTTCTTCATCAATAAACGACATAATGAAAACCTCCAAAGTGAAAAATAGGGAGAGCGCAAGCCCTCCCAATTATTATAGTATGTTATGTTGTATTAAGTCAATCATTTATTTTCCAGACTTTTCAATCTTAACCTTCGTACCACCGCCACGAATCGCGAAGCTGATCGTCAAAATAATAGAGAACAACACCCAACAGAAATAGTATCCGGTTTCTGTCATATGAACACCGAACAATTCATTCGCTCCGTTGATGACCAGTGTGTCAAATCCAAAAAGCCCTAGAATCCAAGCAGCGAACAAGCAGAAGGCAATTCTAATCATTGTAATCATCTAGTCAACATTCCTTTCAAATTCCATAATGTAGTGCGTGAACTCGTTATCAGCGTCCATCTCATGCCGTTCTGTCTTCGTACACTTCCATTCCTTCCCCATCGAGTCCAAAGGGAACCAGGCATCAGCTCCTTTGATATAGGTGATCACATGTGTCATATAGACTCTCTTGGCGAACGGAAGGAACTGCTCGTATATCTGCTGACCACCGATCACGAAAACCTCTTCTTCTGATTCAGCGTAGAGTCTAACGAGATCATTGAACGACCAACAGCTCTCAATATGTTTGGTCATGGAAATAGAAATGCCTCTCGTCAGAATGATATTTTTCCTGTTCGGAAGTGGGAAACCTATGGACTCATATGTCCTCCGTCCCATGATCACCGTGTTGCCGGTTGTCTTCTCAACAAAATGCTGCATATCATTCTTGAGCTTCCAAGGGAGGGCATTACCCTTACCGATGGCTCCATTAGTGTCACATGCTACGATTATCGAAAGCATTGGGAGATTGACACCGCCTTTTCTTTATTAATGAACTCCACAGTGGCATTGTTCACCTGAGTCCAGCCTTCTTCAATTGTTGATTCAAGCTCCTCAAACCTTTGAGCCTCGTACTGACACTCGAAAGCCTTGATCTCCAAGATGTCGTTCACAATCCGGTAATAGTAGAAGTGTAGTTGTTGTCCCATTAGACAGCCACCTCCATTCCTTCAAGCTTGCCAGCATTTTGGTATCCGATAAGCTTAAAGCTCTCCGGTGTGAAGTCGTAGAAGTTTTTGATGTCTGGGTCGATCTCAAACTTAGGTGCTGGGTAGCAATCGTTCTCAAGCTGTTTGTTCAGTGCCTCCAAATGATTCTCATAGATGTGGGCATTCGTCATCGTGTGCCAAAGTTGGCCGACCTTGAGTCCGGTCACTTGAGCGATCATATGAACCAGCACAGCATACTGTGTGAAGTTGAATGGAACACCAAGTCCGAGATCGGCACTGCGCTGAACCAGTTGACAGTTGAGGAAGCCGTCCTCGACATCCCAGATCGTCTGGAAGGCACATGGACGGAGGTTCATATGTGGCAAGTCCTCATTGTTCCACAGACTCATGACCATGCCGCGATCCTGCGGATTCCTCTTCAAAGTGTGGATGAGCTTGTCGATCAAGTGGAACTTCTTCACTTGGTAACCATACGCCTTACCGATCGTGCCGTCCTTCCCTTCCCATTCATTCCAGACCTTCACACCGTACTTCTCACGGAGAAAGTTAACATTGTTGCTCTGGTCTTGGTAAATCCAAAGCATCTCTTTGACGGCTGTCTTGAAGCCTACCTGCTTGCTGGTCAGGATAGGAAACTCCTCTCTCAGATCGAACCGGAAGTCTCCTCCGAAAAGTTTCTTTGTCGGGATACCCGTTCTGTTCTGTGCATAGTATCCATAGTCGATCACTCGACCTACTAGATCAAGATACTGCTGGTCTGCCATACTCATTGTTCATTCTCCTTTAGTTGATTAAATTTACATCCACAGACAACTTCACGATTGCTGGGAGCATAGCCTCTGGGGCAATCTCCCCAACATCGACACCAAGCTCGGTAAGGACGGCTACAGCTTTCTTAGCCGACGACTGACTGACAATGATGCGCTCGATCTCGCTCTTGAGAATTTTCAAGTCTGCGATAGACTGCAAGATCGACTTAGTTTCAGCAACAGCCTTCATTTGCAGCTCATAGATTTCATTGTTGTCAGCCACAAATTTCTTATCTGGGTTCTTAACGGAGTAGTTGATCGTTCGTTTTATTTCATTCTTCAAGGAAATCCCCATATTGGATGTCTTGTTGAGGTAGGTTACCGTATGGGCAAGACCAAGGTTTGTCGAGGTGAAATTGAATCTGCTAACTGCATTTCCAACCTCTTCGGCAAACTTGTCAGCCTTGTTCTCAATAACTCGGAATTGAATCATCTCATCAAGCACTGGGTCACACACTTCATCAATCTTGTCCTTGAAATCACATTCAAGCTGTGCGAGTTTCATTTTATATCTCGCTTCCATGTGTTTCTTCAAAGCGTCCTTTGTCAATGTGGTCATCTTCTCATCTCTCCCTATTCGAAAATTTTCTCCCATGTGCAATCCTGCACTGGAATGTCATCACGCCAGCGAACAAACACCGGATGTCGTAGCGCGCCATCACCGACCATCATACATTTGACAGCGATAGGTTGCCCGATAAACTTGTCAGGGTTAGCCTTGATCTCTTCACAAATCGCATGAGACAGACCGGACGACACCGTTCCGATATCGACGATCTTGGCGTCTTTCATTGCACCAATGCGAATGGCACCAATCCATCCCTTGGCATAAGGCTCGGAGACTGGGAGATATCCTAATTGAATTGCTTCTCGGCTAGGCGTAATAGACATCTCGTTCGGTGCGACCAATTTACCAGTGTTCTCGTCCAGCCAGTATTGCCAAGTCTCATACTCTTCACCTTTGTATTCCTTCGTTGGTTGTTCATAGCCGGTACAAATAACATCATGATCGTCTTCGATCTTGAACTTAATCCAGTTCCAAGCTGGCTTCTTATTGGGGACATACAACCCGTCAACCTTCTTGAGAATCATACCTTCTTCACCGGATTCAAGCGCATGGTCGATCTCATAGTTCAAGTTCCTGCGAATACTGTAAGCGAACTCCATGAAGTCAGGTACAACTAAAGCCCTGTCAGCAACCAACCATTCAAGTAAGGTGTATCGCTCCAAGTTGGTCTTCTTGGTCAAGTCCTCACCGGACAACATGATGATGTCGTGCATGTAATAGTGAATCAGTCCATGCTCACCGTTCTGCCGCTCGACAGCCTTCTCAGGAAGACAGCCCATGATCTTCGTTACATCCTTACTCGTACCATACGGATAATAAATCTCTCCGATAATGATTGTGCTGTTTGGCAGCTTAGAATCAAGGAACTGAATGATGTGCGGAACATTCGCAGACTTCTCGCTGAGATGTCCGGTTTCGACAGATGGAACCCGACTGAACAAGAAGCAGTTGCCGTCAGCATCCTTCTCAAACATGTACCAGTAGCCATCCTTCTTGATCTGACCGAAGTAGTCACCGCTGTTGGCAACCGTATCCTTCATGTGCTCCTTACCCTTTGGAAGCTTCCAAGCTTTCATTGCTGGGATTTCAAGTGATTTACCGTACATTCTCATCAGACTCCTTTAAAATATTTACTTGCTCAAGCAAAATATTTACTGCGGATTCTGTAGCTTCTTCGTCTGTCATGCTGTCATATTTGCCAACCGCTTTTTCGATACACTCTATACTATCTGGTGGTAATATTTGATCGAGTTTTACACCTTGGTTCTCCATCCACGCTTCAAATGCACCAATAATAATCAATGCCTTAAGTTCCTCATTCACTTCATGACCACTCCTCTTGTGAACATCGTGTTCTAAAGTTGTGTTTCTTTATATTCATCCAAAGTCATCATGCCGTTGAGTATCATTGCCTCGCCTTGCTTCTTCCCTCGGATAACTACCATTGCACCCTTCGTAAGCTTGTCACGGAACTGCTCCCACTTCGTATTGAATACTGTGACCTCACGAACACCGTCTTGAGTCTCGACTGACAGGAAAGCCATCTCAGCCCCAGCCGATCTGCCGCGCTTAACCTTCGTCTTACCAAGCTTGATGATCGTTCCACCGACAAGAGCCTTCTCGTCTTCGTCTTCAATGTCATCCCAAGGTTTGAACTCAATCCCCTCGAATGGGTTCCCAGACAGATGGTATGAAATAGTTTCATACTCCCATGAGAAGATGTTGCCTCCCATAACATTCTCATCCCATTCCTGGGCATGTTGCATAGCTCTCCACTTGTTCCATCTCTCAAGGCAAAGCTCTTTGTCGGTCGCCTCTGCACCTCTGACGATGTTAGCAGCTACAAGCTTCTCGATATGAGTCTTGTTGACACCAGAGACAGGTTTGATGTCATCGGCTTTAGTTCTAAACCGGAATTCACCATAGAGCTTAAGCAGTTCAACTCTCTCTCTCTTTGTGAAGTCGAAAGCCCCAGATTTAATGAGAGCAATAACAACTGTCTTATTGATGCTTCCATCTGGGTGTGCTCGCTCCAAGAAGTCCTCAAAGCTATTGAAAGGTCTAAGCCGCTGGATTGTGTCTACGGCATTTTGACCAACTCCCTTGATGAGATTCATGCCGTACAGGATTCCTTCCGGAACTGCTGTGAACCAATCTGTTGATCTGTTGACATCTGGGTTGAGGACATTGATACCGTTCTGCTTGGACTGATAGATGTAGTATCCGACCTTCTCATAGTTCGTGCTTCCATTCTCTTTCTTCTGGTTGGAGATCAGAGAACACATGTATGGGATGTCATAGTTCGCCTTGAGGAAAGCTGTCTTGAATGTCAAGATCGCGTACCCTGTACTGTGTCCCTTGTTGAACATGTAGCCGCCCATCTTCTCAAGGAAGTCAGCAAGTTTGTTAGCGATGTCCTCGTCATACCCATTCTGGATAGTCCGGTCACGGAACTTCTCAGCCTCTGCTTTAACGAGCTTCTTGTCCTTCTTGCCGATACCCTTACGGAACTTGTCGGCTTCGGCATCACTGTACCCACCGAACTTCTTTGTGATCGCCATGACCTGTTCTTGGTAGATCATGCAGCCATATGTCTTCTCCAAGATCGGAATAAGGTCATCGTGCATGTAACTGATCTCTTCTAGTCCATTCTTGCGTCGAATGAAATGCTCAAGTTCGCCCATTGTATCTGGACGGTACAGAGCCAGAATCGCGATTAAGTCCTCCATACATCTTGGCTGAACTCGGCGACATGTATCGGTCATCCCTGCACCCTCGATCTGAAACACGCCGCTTGTGTTCCCAGCACAGATCATGTCCCATGTCGCCTTGTCATTGAAATCGAGGGTTGCGACATCGAGATGCTTCCAATGTGGCTTTGCCATGATCTCACCCCTTCATTAGTTTCATTGCCTTCTCGAATACTTCAATGCTGGCTAGGATGTCACTCAGAGCCGTGTGAGCCTTCTTGTTGTCCACGCCAAAGTATTCAAACGCGCCTTGGCTTGTACAAGCCTCAACCGGAATCTTGCCAGCGATATGCAAGCCCCACAGTAGACTCATGATGTCGAGCGTCCGGTGGCTGATATACTTCTGCATCGGAGTATGGTAGTGATCGAATAGCTGATACTCCATGAAAGACTTGTCAAAGCCAACATTGTGACCGGACAGAATTGGTCGATCAGCTTTCGTCTCGATCTGCCCGAACGATCTCTCGATAAAGCTGACAATGCGATCACACGCCTCATGGTCGTAGAGTCCTTTGATGTGAACCTCATTAAGCACATCAAGTTGGTTGATCTTCATTGCTTCTTCTGTTAGTTCGTAATGATCGTTTTTTACATAAAACTCATCTGCCGCGATCATCCCTTTACCAACCTCGTAAGACACAACAGCCAATTGGAGCAAGCTGTGCCTGCGAGGGTCAAGCCCTCCAGTTTCCGAATCAGTGAACAAAATTCTCATAGCCAAGGTAGCTCCTCTTCTTTTAATTTGAAGTGTTCCTTCATTAACTTTTCTTCCTTGCTAAAGTTACGAAGGCAAGACATATCATCTTTGGTCATCATCTTTTCATCGAAAGAGTAGATTGCTCCCTCGGAGAACAATACGCTACCTTGAACTGAGCGAATTTTTTTGACGCAGACATAATCGCTTACAGCCAAGGCAATTCCTCCTCCATCTCTTGCTCATGGTAGATAGCATGAAGCTCTGGGAAGCGATCAAGCATTTCTTGTTCGTGCTTCTCGGCAAGTTCCTTCTCCTGTTGTGGGTAGCAGCAATGACAGTCCTCCCAGATCGCATCCATAGCGTCAGAGACAATATCCAAGGTGTTGATACCCAAGGCATCCATCTTGACCAGACCAACCTTCTCAACATCCTTCATGTCAAGCTGAGTGATGATGTCACCATCACTGCTCAGAGCCAGAGCGGTAAACTCAGACATGTCACGATCAGATGGACAGATGACTACGCCACCAGCATGAACGGAGATTGTACGAGGAAGATTCTCAAGACGCAGTGCATATTCAAACAGCTTCGGATACTTCTCTTGGTAGACGCGAAGCGTTGCGTTCTTCTCAAGCGCATACTCCAATAGTGTCACACCCTTCGGAAGCTCAAGACCAACATCGTCAGGCACATACTTCTTGATCTCAGTTGTCTCTTTGTAGGACAGACCGAACACCTTCCCTACAGCATCGATAATCGCCTTAGCTTTCAATGTGCCGAAGGTACAAATCTGAGCCACATTGTCAAAGCCATACTTCTCACGAAGGATGTTGACGGCATCAGACTTTCTGGAAGACTGAATATCCATATCGATATCGGGAAGCTCTACCCTCTCAAGCGTCAGGTAACGAGAGAAGTTGAGGTCGTACACAATCGGGTCAACATTTGTGATCTCAAGGAGATAACACACAAGGCTGTTGTCGGCAGAACCACGACCATCACCAAGGTAGATGTCTCGGTTGCGGCATTCCTCAAGGAAGTCTGCAACGATGAGATGATAACCAGCGAAGCCCTTTGGTATCATGACATCTAATTCTTCTTCAACCCTCGCCAAGTAAACAAGTTGGTCATCGAATGGTTTGAGGTCGATCTTCCGTTTCTTGAACCCTTCTTGAACTTTGTGGCGAAGGTACGCTCCTTCATCTGCGAATGGTGCAGGTATTGGAAAGTGAGGAAGATAAGCTTTACCCATCTCAATCTCGACATTGCACATGTCAGCTATTTTCTGGGTGTTTGCGACTGCCTCAAGAGCATTGGCGAACCCAATATGGTCATCAAGAATGTCAAACACTTCATCCTCAGATTTAAGCCAGCAGTCCTTGTAGACTTCGTTCGACCGATCTTGGCTGATCTGAATGAAGACACCGTGTAGCTCATGGTCATCTTCTCGTAGGAAATGGACATCTGTTGTAGCCACAAGCGGAACTCCGACGACCGGAGATAACTCAGCAAGCTTCTGATTGACCTTCTTTTGTTCTTGGCTTGTCGCACCTTGCACCTCCAAAAAATAATCCTCGAAGGTATTTTTGAATTTATATATCGCCTCGATGATCTGTTCGTCAGGATAATCCTTAAGAATCATCTTCGGAATAGTCGCACCCAAGCAAGCCGATGATACGACCAACCCTTCCTTGTACTGCTCAAGAATCTCCCAGTCAACTCGCGGCTTATAATAGAAGCCTTCGCTGAACCCAAGGCTGACAATCTTCAACAGGTTCCGATATCCGATCTTGTTCTTCGCCAACAGGATGAGATGATCGTATCGACTGGTGGAATCCTTAACCTTGACATCATCGGTCACATAAACCTCGCAACCCATGATTGGCTTGATTCCTTCTTCAAGACACGCCTGGTAGAACTTAATGCTGGATGTCATCATGCCGTGATTAGTGATGGCGATAGCTGACATACCAAGTTCCTTCGCTCTCTTGGCAAGCTCTTCTGGACGATTTGTGCTGTCAAGCAAGCTGCCAAGTGCATCGTGAACATGTAAGTGTATCAAAAACCTCTCCCCTTTCTCTTAAATTCCCTTTCGAGCCACCACTTAAAATGAGCCCAATACCAGCCAAGCAACTCTGTCTTTGTTGCAGGTTCTTGGTAGCTACCATACGCCCAATAGTTGACCTGCTTATAGCATCTGGCACAGTGAATTGACTCCTCACAGACTGTATAGTCAATCCTGTCTTGAACTTGATACACAGTGTCTTTACAGCCACAATACGGACAAGAAAGTAAGTTGAACTGATACCACCAATACTTGATCTTTTTGATCAACTCTATCACCTCCCCTCAAAGCCATTTGTTATGTACTTTTTGGTGTCCACCGGAAACCGATGAACACCGTGTTCATGTGTTGTTACAATAATATGTTATGTTTTATTATAAACCAGTTTGAGCATGAGTCATTAGCTTACGAGCTTCCCAGAGAACAGATGATACATCAATGAGCTTGCTGGCTTGGGCTTCAAGCTCAGTCATGGTCGCATCGATCTCTTCTGGCTTGACCGGAAGGAAGTAGCCCTTCTTGTTGCCATACTTCGATGTCGTGACTGGAATCTTGTGTTTCAGACGAAGCGTTTGAACAACTTGTGCAAGACCGAATCGGTCAATACCAGTAAGAGTCTGAACCTCACCGGATGTGATCGCATTCTCGTTGCCATAGCGTTCTTTCAGAACAACCCAGATCGTGCGCTCTCTTTCAGATAGAACCGATGAATCAAGTGTATACTTCATTTTACATTCCTCCCGATTATTTAATGTAGCCACGAATGATCATTTCAAGGACGATCTGCGACCAGCTTTCAAGACGCTCATGGTGATCAAGTAATTCTTGTACGGTGTAAAAGCCGCCCTCAAGCTTGTCTACCTCTTTGACTGAGATATTCTCGCCAGCGACATCTACCAAATACACCAGTGCGAGATGATCTTGGCTGACCGGATTCGAGTTGTCGTTGATGACACCAACATATCCCCACGACTCAATGCTGCTATTCACCTTCAACTCTTCGTGAAGTTCACGAATCATTGCATTGAAGAATGCGTCACGGTTGCCGTAGCTACCTTTGTCCTCTGGGTTGATGTGACCACCTACGCCCAGAGACATCTTGCCGTGAAGACGAGATTCACCCGAACCGTCAAGTCGTGTTGTTGCGAAGAACTTGTCTCCGGTTCTGACAACAATGTAAGGAATCGGCTGACGAGTGGGTGGGTTATACTCCACTCTCCATCGATCTGCGAAGACTCCCAAGTCACTGAGGATTGGACGAATGTCACGAACCGGAATCGAGAATCCCTCCGGTAAGTTCAATGCTTCCACATGATCTCTCAGGACGATCATCACTTGCTCGTCACCGTACTTCTCTTGTAGTTCACTTCTGTTCACTGTGTTCATGTGTTATTGTCCTCCCATGTTATGTTTTTGCGAAGAAGAGCCTTCGCTTTGTTGAACCTGTAACGGACTTGCATCTTGGTGAGTCCGTACTTTGTTGCCAACTGGTCAAATGTCAAGTCACCTATCGTCTTGTCAAGGAACATGTTGAAGTCGTCATCGGTTAGCAGCTTTCGAATCTCTTCGATGAGCATAGAGCCAAACAGGTCTTCCATAAAGTCATCCGTCAAGCCTTCACCGACAATCACCTCTTGTCGCTTCTTAGCCCTTGACTTCCGCAAGTAACCTACAATATCTGTGTAGATCGCTTTGTAACAAACGGTTGACATCTTGTAGCCGCAACTCTCATCGTAGGACTCCATTGCTTTCCATAGAGCAATTTTGCCAATTTGTTCCAAGTCCTCTCTATCAACACTCTGGGGGATAAAGAGCAAGTCGTTGATGACTTGAAAGACCAGCCTCTCGTTGTTCTTGATCGCTGTGTCCATAAGTCGCTCCCAAATATCTGTTGCGACAGTATGTTATGTTTAATGGAAATGTTTACTTCCATAGAATAAAACATAACATACTGCCTTGTCAACAGATTTATTTCTTGCCAAATTTTCCCTTTAATCCACCCAGATTAAGCTTCGTAGACTTGCTGTAGTTGATGACCTCTTCCTCGAAGAAGTCTGTCTTCGCACCGTTGAAGTCTGTAAAGCGTTCCACCCAAGGAAATGGGTCTTCTGTTACCTCTGGATACAGCGGAGTCAATCCGATCCGCTTCATCCGATAGTTAGACAGGTACTTGATGTACTGAGTGATACTCTCTACAGAAAGCCCTTGGATGCGATCACCGATAGCGTAAGCTCCCCATGCGATCTCATGTTCAACAGCTTGCTTCATCATTTCCGAGAGTTCAGCTTCCAGATCGGCAGTGAACAACTCAGGACGCTCCTTACGAAGCTCGCGGAACATACCTTGGAACAATGCCAAGTGGGTAAGCTCGTCACGGTTGATGTACTTGATCTGTTGAGCTGTTCCGGTCATCTTGTCATTTCTGGCCAGATTGTAGAAGAATGTAAAGCCGGCATAGAAGTAGATGCCTTCCAGCAAGTAGTTCGCCATCATTACCTTAACAAAGCCGCGCTCAGATTGGTTATTGATGAACTCTTGGTAGTGATCAACGATATACTGGTTCCGAGTGCGAAGGAATTTGTCACTTGTGGCGATCTTGTAGATGGAAGCCTTCTTCTTGGCATCAGCCACGGACTCAAGGATGTAGCCGTAAGACTGGCTGTGAAGAGCTTCTTGATACTGTTGGATTGTCAGAAGAAGACCGATCTCAGGGAGAGTCACAACATCATTGATGTTAGGAAGGTTCTTCGTCTGCAAGGAGTCAAGGAAAATCAAGAATGAGATGATCTTGTCGTATGCCTCTTGCTCTTCCTGTGACAACAAAACATATTGTTGCTTATCAACAGTCATCGTGACACGCTCTGGAATCCAGAAGTTACCCATCATTGTTTGATAGAGCTTGTTCGACCAGGGATATTTATTGTCAGAGAGAATCATCATATGGGTGGTTTCGCCACCGATCAACATACGGTTCTCCAAAGAAGTGTCTGCGTCAGGGTTAAACAGTTGTGTAGATTTCAATTCGCTCATTTTGTAGTCCTCCCATTTCTTATGAACACTGTGATCTTGGGTGAGGCTGGTCACCCGAAAGCAACCAGCCAACCCTATTAAACTTTGCAAGCTTCGCAGTCGTCCAGATCGAACTCCAAGCTCAAGTTGCGAGTATAGTAGATCGTCTTCACATCAAGCTCCCAAGCCAAGAAGTAATTGTCAGCGATATCTTCTGCTGTCGTTTCATCTGTGATGTAGAGGTTGAAGCTTTGAGATTGGTCGATATGCTTCTGACGAACAGCGTTCGCACGAATACTCCACTTCTGATCAATCTTGTGTGCCTCTTTGTACAAGAATGTTGGCACTTTACCAAGGTCAGGAGCTACAACCGGAATGATTTGACCGGACTTCTCATCTGTGTATACCTTACGGAAGATCGGGTCGATACTTTGTGTACCGTTTCCATATAGTGCAGAGCTTCCGTTTGGAGCCACAGCCATCAAGTAGCCATTTCGGATACCGTGTACCATTACATCAATATGAAGATCAAACCAGCGTTCCTTACCTTCAATCGGCACGATATGACCATCAGCATTACGAGTTACATAACCACGGCGAACGAAGTATTCCCCAGTGTGCCATTCGGAGCCATTGAACTTCGGATATGCGCCCTTCTCTTTTGCAAGCTCCATCGAAGCCTTGATTGCGTAAAAGGCGATGTTCTCGTAGACTTGATCAGCGAACTCAAGGTGTCTTTCAGACTCCCAAGTGATTCCATTCATGACCAGCATGTGAGCGTAGTCGTAAGTTCCCAGTCCGACCGCACGATATTCGCTATTTGTAATGATCGCCTCTTGAACCGGAAGACGATCTTCGTTGATCGTAATTACATTGTCCATCATCCGAATGAAGTCACCTACAGCATCAGCAAGTTGCTCCTCAGTGTGAACATTGCCAAGTCGCAACGATGCAAGGTTGCAGACAACAAAGTCTCCAGCTTCACGATCAGATGTTACATGCCATTTGCCTTTCTCGTCTTTGAAACGAGCACGAATGACCTCACCATTTGCCTTAGTGTTTTGGCAGATTTCAACACAGAGGTTTGTGCAGTAAATGATTCCCTCATGTTTATTCGGGTTAGCACGATTGACAGCATCACGGAAGAAGATGAATGGAACTCCGGTCTCAGAAGTGGACTCAATGATCTTCTCAAGCAGCTCAACAGCTTCGATCTCCGTCTTACGAATCCGGTCATCGTTCACACATTCCCAGTAGCGATCTGTGAAGGAGCCTCCGTCTTTTCGTTCGTCGTAGAAGTCTTCCAGTCTCCAGCCCTTGACCATCTCGATCTCATGAGGACAGAACAGATACCACTTGCCGCCTTCTTGAAGCTGTCTCATGAACAAGTCAGGCAACGACACTGTCAGGAAGACATTGAATGCCTTCTGCTTCAAGTCACCGTTGTCAGTTTTCAAGTCAAGGAAGCTAAAGATGTCACGATGCCAAGCATCATCGGTAAGGTTGATTGCACCCTTGCGGATACCCAACTGATTACAAGCAACGGCAATCGCATCAGAAATCTTAATCCAAGGAATCTGACCACCAGCTTTATTCGCATAACCTTTAATGTAGGAGTTCATTGCGCGAATTTTTCCCATGTACGCGCCCATGCCGCCGCCAGCTTTACTTACCTCTGCAAAGAGATCGCCGTTGACATTCATGATGGACTCCAAGCGGTCTGCTGGTGTTCCGATGAAGCAACTGGACAACTGACCATACTGCTTGCGAGCATTAGACATCGTAGGAGTAGCTAAGATGCCGTCGATCAAGCTCAGTCGATCATAGAACCGTTTCGCCTTCTCAACGCGTATCTCAGGCTTCTCTGCCGATGCAATAGCCATTGCGTTACCCATGAAGTCCTCTTGGGCAAGCTCGTAAATCTCACCTTTGAAGCCGACAACATTGTATCGTTTAGCAAGGGTAGTGATGCCGACATACGAGAGTAGATAGTCGCGTTCCGGTTTGATGTAAGCACCAAGCTCATCAATCTCTTCCGGTGTGAAAGCAGCTACCACTTTCGGGTCATAAAGCCCATTGGACACCAGAGTATCCAACAGACCTCTAAAGTTACCATAACCAAAGTTGCTATACCCACGGTTGAGACCAGCTTCCTTGTAAAGATCGTACATGTAGAACCTTGCGGCAACAGCATCATACTCAGGTGTCTCGACTGTAATGTTTTCCTCCGCAAGTTTGATGAGCGTCTTTTGAAGCTCCTTTGTCGTCATCTTATCCTTCAAGTTGATCTTTAGCTTCGATACGAAGTCTTCTCTAAGTTGTTCATCAGATATCGCAAACTCAATTACCTTTGATACCTTTTCAAAATCGAAGTTTTCCAATTCGCCGTTTCTCTTAACAACTTTCATTTTCATTTTCCTCCTGAGATGGTTCTCTCCCTTTTGATTACACCCCAGATTAATTCTCCAAAGCCTTCATTCGATTCCCGACAGTACTGACAACAGCATTCACATGCTCAGAAATCACCGTTCTGTCTTCATCTGTTAGTTTTTCGTTGACACTATCATCGAACAGAATTTGAATCTCATCTTTCTCTTCGATGTATACAACCGTAAATAAAGTCTCCATTCAACTCACCTCACTTCGCATTTTTAGGTTTAAAGTCCGAAGACCTCTTGCAGACATTCAGCTTGTGTACGCTGTAGTCACACCAGTAACACAGGAAGCTCGGCTTCGCTGTATGCTTCGGCTTATTCATCTTCTTGAAGACTCCGATGATCTCAGTCTTCGACCTGATCAGCCGCGCCTCATCAAGAACGACATCCTTCTCGCTCACCTTCTCAAGTACGAGAACTTGGTGTTTGTGCAGCTTGGTAAAGTTGTAAAAAGACCTAACCGGAAGCTCACCGTACTTCTCCAAGATCGCCATTGCATAGATCGGGAATTGCAAGTTCTCTTCGAGCTTATCTTTGGAGAACAGTGTCTTACCCGATTTATGGTCAACGACGACGATTCCCTCTTTGGTTCTGAGAACCAAGTCAATGAAGCCGATGATATAAACCTTGTCAGTTTCAAGAATCTGAGGATTGCCGTCTTCGTCGATGTATGCAACCTTGATCGGACTGGGAAGCTCGATCTCTAATTCGAAATCTTCCTCCACACCGAGAATTTCCGTGTCTGGGTCAACCATGATCTTCTCGACCTCGTTAACAGGGTTGTATATTCTGTCGATGGCGACAACGCCTTCTTTGAAATATTCCTTCTCCTCGTCTTCGCTGTCGAATGGAATCTCATGGTCTTTAAACTTCTTATAGAAGAATTTGACCAGTTCACCATGGGGAACAAATACACCGAGATTTGCCATCTCGAAGTAAAACTCCATTGTTTCGTGAACTGCTAGACCATACTCCAAAGCCTTCGCCTTGATGTCAGCCCTGATCTTCTCGATGTACTTGAGGAACCATGAGAACGGACATTGAAGATACTTGTCGATCTGTGAATACGATGTCACAAGCCGATAGCCCTCAATCATCTCAATCCCAGCTACCTCAGTCTTTATTGGTTTTACGATCAAACAATCACCTCCGAACACCGTGTTCTAAAGTTACCCTTTCGTTACAAAGGTATGTTATGTTTTATTCTAGGGTTGCTGAAAAGATTCGGTACTATATATCTCGACTCAAGCCACCGTTTCCAACCACCCTAGTCAACATTTTAGTTAGTTGTACACTGGTACAAACAAGTCGCCATTCATCTTAGCGGCGAAGCGGCGTTGCCGTCTGCTTGGCATACCAGCAAACTGCGACGGTGTAGTATTCCGATGGTTACGAAGCACTTGGCGGATTTGCGCGCGAATATAACGACGACCAACGCCAGCATATTCCTCTTTACCTTTTGCTGTAAGTTCCTTGAAGTAAGATTTCATTTGAGCAACTTTGCGCTCTCTCGTAGTCATAGCCACCATTGGCAACAGATTGCTCATCTCGGAGCCGAGGTATCCCACTTCATCTCTTTGAATGTAATTAACCATTTCGTTTGTTGTTTGCATAGTAAAAACTCTCCCTTATTTTGTAGTTTGGTATAGAAATTCAAATTGCTGCTTCGTGATGTCATCCAGACTCGATTTTTCTGGGACATCAAGTTTGTACATATCCATTACTGCAAAGTCGGCAAACTTACTCACCGCTCCCTCAACCTTCTGGTTGAACTCCTTACCGGCTTTATCCCTATCGCCACAAACGATGATTTTAACTCCAAGCTTTAATAGAAGCTTTCGCTGTTCATCGGTCAATGATGTTCCCATCGTTGCAACGGCATTTGGATATCCCCATTGATGGAGCCGCCATACTGACTTGAAGCCCTCGAACACGAAGACTTCCTTCATGATCGCAATGTAAGGGTCAGCTCTACCTATGTTGTAGAGAGTGACACCCTTATCAGTGTCAAACCAGATCTGATATCGACGGATACCGCTCATCTCGATCTCTTCTTTCGGCAAGACACTCCTGCCGGAGATCGTAACAATGGAGCCGTCAATGTAGTCAATTGGAACCGTGATACGACCTTCCAGATACCCAGATCGGGCATAGCCAAGGTTGAAATATTCCCTAACCTCATTGTCGAAGCCTTCCTTACGGAGCATCGAATGAAGCACTGGTTCGATGTCGTTGAACACCGTGTTCGGAAGTGGAGTCCACTCAACTGCCTTCTTCTTGGACTTCGCTCGCTTAAGCTGAGACAGGAAGCTCCTGTTCTCAAGTCCATCAGAAACGGTGGCAGCTTGTCGGCTAAACTCAATGTCTACACCGACTAGATCGGCGAGGAATGAGATTGCTTCTGGGAAGTCATATCCCTTCATTCTCATTACAATGTCGAACAGATCATACTTCCTGTTGCACTGTGTAAAGCAGAACCCGAATCCGTTGCTCCATGCAAAGCCATTAGGATTGTCAGCCCCTTCATGGAAAGGACAGACACAGTAAACATTGTCACCCTTGATCTTGACCGTGCTCATCTCAAGCATCTTAAATAGGTCAGCAATACCGATTTGCTCTTCAACTTTAGCGACAAGTTCCTTCTTTTGGTCATCGGTCACAGCAGACACCCTTATTCGTGAGCTTCATTAACAGCCTTGATGACTGCCAGTTCAACAACAGTCATATAAGCAAAGTGTTGTGCGATCTCCACCTTGGAGACTAATTCAACAAATTTGAACATACTCTCACCTCCCCTTATTGGTAAACATCGTCCAGAACTTGATAGGCTGCTTGGTCTATTCGAAGAGTCTTCCGGTCATAGAAGAGATTAATTCCCTTCGCTGGGTCTGACATGATTCCACCGTTACGGTTGTACTCAATCCACATCATGTCAGTGCCACCGTTCTCTGCACCGAAGTCACGACTAATCTCTTCCTGAGATTTTGGAATGAGATAACCAATCGTAGAAGCATAGCGGTTGATCTTATCAGAGTCGGCCAGTCTTCTCTCATGCGGAGAAAGCTGTGCGAATGTCAGGATAGGAATATCCAAGTCACCAGCCAAGTCCTTAAGAAAGATCGTCCAGTTACCAAGCTCATTGTGCTCCTTCGTACCATTGCCGCCGACCTCTTTGACCTTAATGTAGTCCCAGATGAGCAAGCCCAGGTTGTGACGAAGCTTAAGCAATTTCGCACTCTGCGTGATCTTCGCCTTGTCCCAGTTATGATCGTACTTGTGAAGGATTGGAGCCTTGCGAACCCTCGCTTTGCTTGCCTCCACTTGCATGATCATGTCGATGTCATTCCGGTATGTGCCGTTCAAGATCATCGAAGCTGGAACTCCACTGTCAACGGCTACAATACGAAGTAGGAATGTTCTGGTCTTCATCTCTGTGTCGAAGTATCCAACAGGGATGTTGTTTTCGACTGACAAGTGATGAGTCTCATTGATAGCCCAGTTCGACTTACCATACTTGGCTCTCGCTCCGAGAACAATCAGTTCGCCGTTCAAATAGGTGAAGAATCGGTTGACAAGCTCTATCTTTGTAGGAAGACCAGCGTAGCCTTTCTCATTCCAGTTTGCCTCGACCTCTCCCCATACTTGATCAAACACCTCATCCAAGAACTTCAATCCACCGGATGTCGAATACTTATTGACAAGCTCGACTTGCTTCTCTTGAAGCATCATGACCACATCGCTGTAAGTCATGTCAGGATTGCCAACCAGTTCTTTCGCAATGGATTCTTGCATTGCTAAGGAGTCACGCTTGAACGATGCCGTTGCGATATCTTGAGCATACATCTTCATGTCATCGACCTTGTAGTCCTCAGACAAAGACTTCAACTCTTCGATATATTCCACTCCACCGTTCTCATTGATGATGTCTACCGCCTTCTGAATCTTCTCAGCTCTGGCGAGGATAGACATTGTGTCAATGACATCCACACCTTCTCTGAGGAGGTTGAAGATGATGTAGAACAGCATCTTGTGACCTTTCATCCAGAAGTATTCGGTCTTCACCAAACCGTTGAGTTCGATCAGCCACTCGGGGTGGTTGAGGAGGATTCCGACGACAATCCTCTCTGCGTTGATATTCTTGATCGCCTTCTCCATTCAGTCCACCTACTTGATACTATTTTTAATGAGATCAGATGCCCCAGATGGAGTGATGTTTGTGGTGTCAACATTGTGGAATGAGATATTGTCCAATCCCAACTTCTGAGTGTAGTCGATCACTGAACTAATAACCTCTTTGTAAGCCACCTGTTGCTCCTTCACCTGTTCGATTTTCTCAAATTGTGCAAAGTGGTCTGACTTCTCTCTTTTGAGCCGTACAGGAAGCTCTTTTTCGTCAACCGTTACATGAATCAGATCAACTTTCATATTCTCGATCATTAACAGTCGGTATAAGAGAACCCCAAAATGATAGTTGAAGTCATAACCCTTGTACAATTCGGAGTAGACCATCTCAGAGATGAAAATTCGGTCACAGATGAAAACATAGTCACCACCTCTTGCGGCAAGGTCGCTGAAAAATTTCAACCACGACTGGTAGTAACCAAACACTTTATTAAGACCATCCTCGCCATCATCCTTAAATCCAGTGAAGTTGATCAATGTGCTTGTTGGAAGGGTCGATCGAAGGATTCTGGCAGTCTCAGACTTACCGCTTCCTCTCGCTCCTTCAAGAATAATAAGTCTTATCACTTTCTCACCTCCATCTACTTGTGCCTTGCTGGAAGAGTGTGACTGTTGGGTTGCTATCCTTCAATCAACTATGAATCAGAAATGGCTGGCGAGCAGCGAGCTTCTCCATTTACGCTCCACACAGTTGCCATCCACACCCTTCTAGCAAGGCACAAGCAAACTATTGAACACCGTGTTCAGGTGTTACAGCTACAGCCAAGATAGATCGTCTCCACCAACATCATCCAAGAAAGTCGGCTTAGAAGTTATCTTAAGCTCCGTTTTCTCCTCAACTGTCTCAACTGTTCTCTGCTCAGACTCAGCTTTCTTAGCGAAGAAGTCTTCTTCCCTCTTCTTCTGCTCCATTGCCTTGGCGATAAACTTCTCAAGTCTACCGTAACCCCAGAAGCCATTGTCCCTGTCAACGAGCCACTTGAATCCGTATAGTTGGTCGGCGAAGGAATAGCCTTGGTCACTCAGGGACTTGATCTGTTTGCTGACCAAGCCCCAGTTGACCCCATCCTTACCTACCTCATTAAGATTCCGGTTGATTGATGCCCATTGAATCGCATCTGTCAACTCTTTCCTGTCCTTTGTCTCCTGCTCGGAGAGAACAGGAGCCTTCGGACACTTCTTGTGCTGGTGAATCTCGTTGGCGAAGACATAGTTCTTTGTGGCTGTGTTGACATTTGAGCCACACACACCACACTTAACCAAAGCCATTGCCATCACCTCGTTACAATAATATGTTATGTTTTATTGATTCAAAGCGACAAGCAATTTCTTAGCCTTCTCAGCATCGTCGATCAAAGTGACTTTGCTCATCCCAGTGTACTCTTTAACCAGAGCAACCAGTTCAGTCGGAGACTTAGCACCGGACTTATACAGGGACATGAAGACTTCTTCTACCTCTTTGCGAAGCTCTTCCAGAGACTTACCGTCATGGTCACCAGTAGTGGACTCAGTGTCCGACTGTTCAGCCGCTTTCTCAGCTTCTTGAGCTGCTTTGGCTTTTGCTGCTTCTTCTGCTTTTAGGCGATCAGCTTCCGCTTTCTTCGCCGCCTTGTCAGCCGCTTCCTTCTCCTTGATGGCTTTAGCTTCTGCATCAGCTTTAGCCTTATCAGCCGCAGATGTGTCCTCTACCTTTGGAGTCTCAGCCTTTGGTGGCTCTTCCTTCTTAGCCTTTTGCTTCTTCGGAGCAGAACCAACCTCACCGAACTCGTCAACAATGGCTTTGTCGAACGCATTTTTAATTCTATCGAAAGCCTCATCAGCATTCTCGCCATATTCGAGTGTGTCAGGGAAGTAAGCCAAGCGACTCTTCGCTTCCACTTCACCATTGTCACGGAATCGCATTACACGCTTCTCAGTGTAGTTGCCCTCGGAGTCCTTGCCAGTCTCAATGGAGCAATGGATACAGAAGTCAACCTTGTCATAAACAACAGCACGACCACCAGAAGGGATATTGAGGATAGTTTTGTTGTACTTCTCCTTACCTTTCGGCTTGAACTCTTTGTCTTGGTCATGAAGGATGTTGATAACTGTGCAAGGAGCCTCTTCGGTTCCAAGTTTGATAAGGTGATCAAGCTCGAAGAACCATTCGTCAGAACAAGCTTGCCAGCCTTTGCCCCACTCCGCATCGGATGGATGAGACCAGCCGTTCATCTTGCAGACATACTGTACGCAGTATTTCCAAGCAACATCAGCAGTGTCAATGATGAAGTTGCGGTATGGAATCGGCTTGCCAGCTTGTTTCGCCTTCACCAGATTTGCTACATGCTTCTTGAACTCTTTCCAGTCACCAACTGGAAGTTTACGAGCACGGAGAGCGTTTTGACCAGCCTCGAATGCGAAGAACAATGCCTCTGGGAAACGAGCGGCAAGACCGGATTTACCGAAGCCGCCAATACCGTAGATTGTCCAGCTATACTCTGTCATATCACGGCGAGGCTCAGTTACAGGAATGTTAAGGATATCAAATTCAGCAGTTGACATATGGATATTTCCTCCCTTTTTGCAACCCACGAACACAGTGTTCACAGGTTGTTCACATGTTTTAGTTCATCAATGATTCGAGCTTAACGATGACATTGCGGTTTTCCCTGTGTTGGTTCAGGGCTTGATCGCGAACAGCCAGATAGTGATTAGCTTTCGTGAGAGCTTCATCAGCGACAGTCATAAGCTCCTCGTTTGCACCTTGGAGCTTGTTGATCGTTTGTGTGAATGTTCCGACCGCCTTGTCGGAACGGGAAGCAAGGCTCTTCACCTTGTTGGCAACAGTACCTACCATTTTCATAACCTCTTTCTCTTTTTTTGGGATTATTGTATGTTATGTTCAATCGTGATGTTTAGATAAAGTCAGGCTTTTCCTGCTCTTCGATCTCGTCCTTCTGGATTACATCCTCAACCTTCTCGATGAGGTACATTTGGACATTGCCGATCACATCACCGTAATCGTCCAGTTCCAGCGAGTTAAAGATTTGTCCTTTGAACTTGGCATTGCAACCAACCGACAGATCAACATCGGAGATGACATCCATAGCAGCTTCATTTGCCGACAGTGTGATAAACTCTTCGCGAGTCTGCTCAACACCTTTGTTTGCACCGGAAGTCGGAGTGAACTTGTCTTCGTAGCGTACAGTCACATTCGCGCCGTCAGCAGTTTCAACTAGCTTCGTCACAGTGCCTTGGTAGATGAAGAAGGCTCCGTCTTTGGCATCGTCACGCTTCGCCTTGATCGTGAAGCCATTCACACCGCGCTCGATGAACTTCTTACCATTATTGCCCTCGTTTTCACGCTCAGTGATTGCACCGGATACTTCCACCTTACTGTTCGGCTTCCAAGTCTCGTTGATGTCTTTAAGCTTGTCTGGATTGGCCTTCGAGTCGAAGAAGGTTACACGGACTTTGTTCGTGCCGCCAGTATTGATCTCCATTGCCAACAGCTTGCCTTTACCGGAATTGTCCTTCTTGTCGAACTCAACGATCTCGTTTTTAGCTACCGTGCCGCGAAGTGTACCTTTGTTGAAGAATTTTGCTTGTGCCATTGAATATTTCCTCCTCAGAGTGTTTATTGTATATGTTATGTTGCATAGTCACCTAAAAGAAAAAGTTGGCAACTCGCAACTTAACGACTTCCTAATAATAAAACATAACATACCATTGTGTCAACAACTATTTTCGGCTGATCTTTTCGATGACCTCTTTTGGAAGGAATTGGTTGTATGGGTTGCCTCCGTTCGCTTTCGGCGGCACACTCTTCCTCCTTAAGCGGTCTGTTAAAGCAAATACCAAGCCCAGAGTCGCACACAAGGATAGTGTGATTAACGCGAACCAACCCAACACTTCCAAAAAGCTCATCAGCTTGTCCCTCCTATTTATAGTAGCTTTCCATTTTTTCCAACCAGTCAAAGACCATATGTTCAAGCACAGTTGTCGGTTCATGCAGGTCCATATCAACCAAGTTACCGACCAGCAAAACCGCTTGTTCTGCGGTCACCATTTTAGATGTTACCATTACTGTCGCTTGGTCGAGCAATTGTCCCACACGATACTTCTCAACTGAAACTGACTCATCCATAGTTTAAAACCCTCCGTTTACCGTGTTGGTTTCTATTTAAAGCTTAAGGCTAACTTTCGTTGTTTGTGGAGCTTCGACTACCGGAACCGATACAGTCTTACCAGTCGGTGTATGGACTACAGTGCCATCCTCTTGAAGCTCAAGTTCCTTCTTGAAGTCTCCCCATTGAAACTTAGGCTCAGATTTCACGAAGCCTGGGAATGTTGCGGACAGAAGCACCTCATCAGCCTCAGTTGGCTTCTCGATCTTCTGCGTTGCCTTGGTGACAACGATCTCGCCTCGTGCCAGCTTGTACTTAATCTGGGTCTTTGTTTCCTTCCGGTCGTCTTCATCGACCTCATTCATTACATAGTGCGACAGCAGTGCAGCTATCTTGTTTTCCAATCGGTTATAGCTGTCCTGTGCCTCCTTGCCGATCTGCTCAAGCTCTGCAATCTCCGTTTGAGCCGATTTTACGATGCGGCTGGATTCTTTCTTCCTCTCGGAAAGATACCGCATGATTTGTGTTACCTCATGGTCGGTTGTCGGAACCCAACCGTCTTGCCAGATCATTGATTCTACATTGCTCACGATACTTTCTCTCCTCTCAACTGTCTCTGCTCGGCTAAAACCTTCTTGCGTTCTGCCATGACTGTCTTGTGCATATCATTCGCCAGCTCCAACACCTCATTGTGTGTAAAGAGGTGATCGAAGTTGCTCTTGATCGTTTCCTCGACATCAACCACAGGACGCGAAACATCTCTCCATACGGTATTTACGCAACCAGTCACATCCACCAACAAGTTGATATCGTGATAACGGATAATATAATTGCCACTTGGATAGATCAGCGTCACATCACCAACACATATGGCTCTCGCGATCTTATAGATCGTTCTGCGTCTCCCTTCCTTGTTCTTGCAGATCGCATTCCATTGACCAATAGCCACCCCACTTACGAACATCGTGCTCACCTCCTCTCATGATACAAAGGAACAAAAACACGAACATCTGTTCTCAAATAATAGCAGAACACTTGTTCTTGTGTCAATATGTTACTTTTGTATGTTATGTTTTATCCTAATGAAATAAAAGCGATGGATTAGTTATCCAACTATTGAACATGATAGAACATAACATACTGTTATGTCAACGATTAATTTATTTCTTTTTTGATAGTTGCGTTGTTGATTGAACACTTAAGCTGCTATCAGATCACAAACAGTTTTTATCTTCCTCCTACGACGATTTATTCTCAGAACGATATATGAGTTTTGTCTTAATAACCACCAATCTTGAAATATTTGATGTTGATCACCTTTCAAAGAATTAGACGCAAAAAACCCATGCACGCAATGAGCATAGGTCTTTTAGTAATTACATGAATTTTTCAGGGTACATACGCTGGGAGATTTTTAAATACCTACGACATACATGTCTATTCTCGTCTCCCATAATTGCTTGTACCTGCTCAATTGTTTTACCTTGCGAGAAGAGATATGCTCTCCTAGAGTGTCGAAGAGTTTCAGTATTTATTTTGACAGACTTCTCATCTGCCAAACGCTTGGCCTCTTCCTCCGGTTGTCCTTCTTCAACAAACTTGTTTAAATAATACTCAAAACTTGCATCCTTTATCGCCTTAAAAATTGTGCTGTAAGAAATTTGTGGACTACGAAGTGTCTGGAACAAATACTTACTATCTTCAACAGGCTGGTATGGTTTACTAGTTTCCCTACTTTTCTGTAGTCGATTTTCATTTACTTGTTTAACTTCATATTCCCATTCTGTAAGATACTCTTTTAATAAGTGGAGTGTCTTTTCAGAAAAATATCCTATACGGTCAACATTACCGTGAGCATCATATATCTTAACCATACATTTATCAAAGTCCACATGGGACTTCTCACAGTCAATAAGCTCCTGTCTACGCATACCGGCTTCGTACATGAGTTGAATTATTGCCTTGTTACGGATATTTGCGCTATGTTCAGCAATCTCCATAACCTCTTCATCTCTTAGTGCATCAATATCAGCCGACCCACCGCCGTCCTCAGTCACGGTTGGCAAAGGTATGTCATCAATTGCAGGAATAGGTACTCCTGGCATTTCTGTAGACACATACTCAAAGAATTTTTTTACACTGTGCTTAAAGCGTCTTATAGAAGAATATGTGTATCCATTGGATGCTAGTCTTAGAAACCAACGCTCGATATCACTCCTCGTTACAGCCTTAAGCGCGGTATCGCCTTCGATTTTGCTATAGTTGTCAACTTCGTACAAGAACTCAAGGAAATTCCTAACATTTATGCTATAACCTTCTGCTGTATTTCGGGAAAACTCATCCTTCAGGTACGATTCGAAAGATTTGACAACTTCACGCACAGGAAGACCGCCCGCTTCAAATATCTTCTCAGCCTCATCATGTTGTCCTAAAAGCTCATCGTAAACCGCTTTTGAAATGACACCTTGACTCAGTAGTTCGGAAAGCGTGTCCCTGTCCAGTTGTCGTTTATTCAAATTTATCCTCCCCCAGACTGGTTATCCGCTCGAAGAAGACCGACAACCAATTCACCAATTTTACGACCTAGTACCATTTTAACATAGTTCTCTCCTTCTTGTCTTTCCACAAGTTTTCTGAATCCATTGTGAACTGTTCCATAAACTAATGCTTGGTAACCAAGAAGCTGTATTTGCGGCTCGGTGTCCTCGATATAATACATGAACAATTCCCCTTCGTGATCGCCTTTCAACATGCGTATCACACCGAACCCACATTGCTTCGCCTTGATTACATCCACCTTGTCACCCAACCGGAACACCCAGTCGGTATTGATCGGCTCCTCGTTGATTTGCAACTCACCACTCGCCTTGACCGAAGCTGGGATACTCTCTTCGGTTAGGTATTCATTGCCGTCAAAGTCAAAGATGCTTTTTGTAAGCACCTCAAAGTCCCAGTTACGGCGTAACCCTATAATACTATGAGAGGTGTACTCCAAACCATAGTTCGATTTGGAGTCACCGATAGCTTCCAGTATTCGTTTAATCGCAGGAACCACTTAAGCACCTTCTTTCTTTGCATGTACCAGCTTACCATGAACATAATCTTTGAGCAGATTGAGCAGAAAGATATTATCGTTCACCAAGTTACCCTCAATGAACTCTTTCGTTTCACCATCGAAGTCTACAGGTACTTCAACAGTAAATTTGAGCGGTTTAGGAGTATCCCCTTTATCCGAGTCCTGGTCAGCATTGAGCAGCTTGTCCATTTCGTCCTTGGTAAGCGCCACAGTGATATCCTTCTTGCCCTTGTTCTCAGGTTTGGCAAGCTCAACTTTCTTCTTCTCGTTGAGTGCCTTCTTGATCGACGACACATTCCTAGTGGAAACATTCTCGTCACCGTACTTGTTGTACTTTAAGATTTGTTGCTGTGTCTTCGTGTCAAGTAGGCCAAGCTCCATACCAGTCTTAACCGGTATAGTACCCTCTTCGATCTTCTCTTGGAACTCAGGCAGAAGGTTCACAAGTCGGAGATATCGGTCTACAGTCATACCGGACTTGCCGTATTCTTGAGCAATGATGTCGCGAGTCGCGCCAGCCGCATCGTCGCCTTTCAGATCGGAACGCTGACCTTGACGGTTGCCGATGATTAGTTTCTTCTCATGGTAGGCTTTGGCGATCTCCATAGGTGTCAATTCACCGCGCTGTGCGACATTTGTGTCAACCAAGATTTCTTTAGCTTTGTCATCGGTCACATCAACGATACGAGCAGGGATTTCGAACTTCTCAAGGTCATGGAAGATGTTGTAGCGGTTCTCACCAGCCAAGATTTCATATGCTCTAGTTTCATCCTTACCATCCTTGTTCGGACGAACAATGATCGGGTTAAGCAAGCCGTTGTTGATGATCGACTCTCTCAGCTCGTTCATCTTTGCTAGAGAGAGAGGTTTGAAAAAGTTCATCTTGGAAGGTGTGACCTGACCCATCGGAATCATAGTAACAGGAACCGAGGACAAGTCAACTATATGTGCTGTCGCTCTAGCCGCTCGCTCTTCTGCCAGAGCTTTCTCGAATGCTGCTACCTCATCAACCTCATTAGGCTTATCGGTCTTATCCCCAGTCGGCTTTGCGCTGTCTTCGAATGCTTGCTCCTCCTGTGTCAGTTTAGCCGCCTCTTCCACTGTCACTACTTCGCTTTCAGAACCATCTTGGCTGGACTTGTCAGCATCGGTATCTGGTTCGACAACAGAACCATCTTCGCGAGTTGCGACACCCGACTCAATATCATATGTTACCACCTTATCTCCGAGTTTAAGCACATCTGGCGAAGCTTCGTCAGTCGAACTACTATCACTAGCCCCCTCAGCACTAGCCAAGATCGTGTCGATGTCCTCGCCAACCTGATCGCCTTCACCATGACCTCCTGCTTCACCCATCTCCAAGTTGCCGAACTCAGGTTGATTCGGGTCGTGAGCATTCTCTCGGCGATCCTGCTCTTCAAGAAGAAGCTTGAGCACATCTTGACGCTTCGCACCTTCCGGAATCTCCACATTCCACTTAATTGCCAGCTCGTTCAACTCTTTCACTTTCATCGCGCGGATATCAGCCTTCGTCATTTTTGTTCCTCCTCAATTTTGGCTTGTTTCTCTTTATTATATACTAGATTTCATTATCGACTTTGTACACACACTTCATACACAACTTTAAAGACCTATGAACACGATGTTCATATGACATTATGAAAAGACGATTTCACCAAAGATTCCGTATTGAACGATCAAGTCAGCATCATTCGCATCGTAGTTATCCAAGTCCAACTTAATATGGTTCGGGTCACTCGCTGCTTTCTCCATGAAGAGTTGAATGCCAGCCAGCACTTTCTCCTTGGTTAGCGTATACTTTTCTGGTTCATCATTGTGCTCGCCCTCATGTTCATGAAGAAGGATACGACCACCGCGACTAATTAGATCGCTCGCATACTCAGCACCTTCATACTGTGTTCCTTTGAGCAGTTCCGGTGTGTCCTCGTTACCCCAACCAGTCGGTTCAACAACTTCTGCTTTGCGACACCAGTAGTTGATGCCACCCTCGAACGCAGTGGAGACGATATAGTCAATCTCCTTGTCTTCAATCAACATCGGTACACGAATTTGATTCGTCATAATAATTACCTCCTAATTTTATTATTTTGTATTAGCCTTTCTTGAACCAGCGATTCTTGTCTTCGTTGAATACCCAGCCAAGTTCGCCCATCATTCGAATCCGAATCTCTCTTAGTTCATCAAAACTCATACGAAGATTGGTTTCATAGCTGGTATAGTCCTCACGCATTTGTGTGAGATATCCCACAACTTCCCAGTCCTTCATACCAGCGAACTCACCAGCCTCAAAGTCCTTAAGGAACTCTTTCAGACCGTCAACTGTTCGCATACTCGCCACATCACTTGCATCAAAGCCACAGTACCACTGATACGATGTGTCGTGTCGCTGATACACACTTGTGATATGCGAATTACAATCCAACAGATACAAATTGGACTCATCGACATATAGACCAATACCGATCTCTTTCCAACCT
Organism: Paenibacillus sp. MMO-177; assembly: GCF_037147795.1. Taxonomy (NCBI): domain Bacteria; kingdom Bacillati; phylum Bacillota; class Bacilli; order Caryophanales; family Paenibacillaceae; genus Paenibacillus; species Paenibacillus sp. MMO-177. The sequence goes on from NZ_JBBCUR010000003.1 coordinate 474,924, forward strand.
TCTGCCGACTTCATGAGCTCGTCAATCTCTTCGGCATGTTTGTCCATGACCGAGAGAGGCGTATTCCAAGGCAGTTCAATGTCATAATACTTGGTCATCTCTCGATCTCCTTTCTATATATACTCCGGGTTATCGGTGTGACATGTTCCAACCAGTCACCGAAGAACTTCTTGACTTGCTTGCGCTTACGCATGATGTCCACTTTGGACATTGTTTGTAGCTCACCCTCATTCATGAGATCGTATTCTATGAGGACTTTATACATTACCGACTCGACATCTTCTGTTTCCAGATTGTCCAGCTCAGGAACAAACTTTGTGGTAACTAGTTTTCTAGCTTGCATTAAGCAAGCCTCAAACTGGTTGTTACATTTAGCTATGTCTTTCTCCCCCTCATTATGTACTAGATTCAAGTTGTCAATTTGTACACAGTCGCCAAAGATTTCTTTAACGATTCTGCGGATGTCCAAAGTAGTCTTCTTCATCACCTCAACCCCCGACACAAAATTATGACAAATTGGATTAACACTTTTTTGACCGCTTTACAATTAATGAGTCGTAGCCGTCAGGGAAGCTATAAGCCTACTTCCTACTAGCATAGGACAGCATCAGAACAACCAGTTCAACAACAACACTGAAAATCAACTTGACACCTCCATAATAGAATCAGTTGCTAAAGAAGAGGCACGAACCAAAGCTTCACGCCTCTGGTTTTAACATCTGATTAGTTGTAGATTTGAATATACATTCGGTTCGATAGCCGGTAGAAGCTGCCTTCGATTTCCATATCTCGGCCGACCTTCTCCCAGTCGATGTAACCTTGTAGGCTGACTGGAATATCGTTCATCATGCCGGTTTCTTCGTAATACTTATAGGCGACATCACTCATGTCATCACAATCATGGAATAACATGAAGTCACCGGACTCAGCTTTGTCCATTGCCTCCTCGAAGTTATAGTCACCAGTATCCAAGAGATATTCGACATTTTCCTTGTCATAAGAAGGCATTGCTTCAAGCCGTTCAGCAAGCTCGTTCAGATTCGAGATGCTGTCATATTCATTGATCTTGATGCCGCTTGGAGCCTCGTAGTCGTGAATTGCCATCTCTTCGTAAAAGGTGTCATATAAGACACCACCGCGCTCCCACTTCTCGACATAGCCATGATGGTAGTCGCCGTCCTCATCGCGGTATCCGAGCTTGATTTCTACAAAGACATCTTCAAGCTCCTCTTCTGACACCGGAAGTGTAACCCACTTGCCTACCAGTTCGCCCTCGTTGTATTTACCCAGATTAGCAATATAGATTTTGATTTCCATTAGTCCAACACTCCCCAGTTATATTTAATATTTGTCGCTCCAACACCAATCAGCAACCTCATAATCTCATCTGCCGAGTCTTCCCAGACAACCGAACCTTGAGCACCCAGAGGTGGCAATTTGTACCTCTCACCTTGATATTCGAAGGTGAACCCAGCACCCACCACACAGGAACCAACATCACCCTTCTTGCTAACATAGTCCTTGATCTTGTCAGACCAGAAGCGTTGAATGTCGGCAATCTCCGCTGGTGCCTGTTCTATGGTATTATTGGTGAAGATGACCAGCTTTGTTTCTTTGACCTCTTCACGAACCAAGCCTTCGATTTCAATATCGTCAATGCTGACAATCGACAAGTTCCAAGCGTGACCAAGCTCGTAGTAATATCGATGCTTCTCGAAAAGCTTGTTAAGCTCAGTCTGTATTTTCCACCCATCAATTCCATAGTTGAGAGCATGGTACAAGCCACCCTCGAAGCTCATGGACAGCGTTTCTGGGTTAGCATACTCGAAGTATTTTCGAGGATTAACACCATCTTCTTCGATTGTTTGGTTGTCATCTTTAGCCGACCAACGCTTATCATTGAAGTAGATGCTAATATACTGCCAATAACCGTTCTTGATGAGCAGTTCACGAAGCTCAGTCGCGATCTCGCCCATTTGTTTTTTGTGATCTTCGAGCTTGATAACTTTTTTCTCCACTCACAACCATTCCTTTCATTATGTACTAGATATAAGAGCCGATTTTGTACACGGCTCTCTCAAACTTTTTAGCGCAAGTCTTGCAATTTATTGATAGCTGCACGAACCCCAGCACCAGCCGCTTCGTAATACTCACGCTTACTTGGTTCAGCCTTTGCGCGTTCTCCGTAAAGATAAATCAACTCTGACAGTTGTGACAAAAGCTCCTCAGCATTCACGGTCTTTTTCATTCAACAACACCTCCTCACAAACTTTTCCAGCCACCGTAAATCAGAATACATGCGTCACACAGAATCATGACACGATTCTGGTCATCAACCAGTAGACCATTGCCGATATAGTCAGCCTTGGTATACTCTTTCTTGAGCTTGTCTTCTGAATTACAACACGGACAAACCTTAGTTGTAAGAACCATGCTTGAACCTCCTACTTTTTCTCGACTGCCAGAGCATAAAGGTTTTGTTGCGGCATTGATGAGCCACTACCCTCCGTGAAGCCAAGCATCCGGTGTTTGTACTCATCGTTCCTATCATGGAACTTGATATCAACCGAACCTCCACCCATTTTTTCATGTGGAATTGTACACACCGTAAGCAAGCCGAATGGAGTTTCGATAACCACCGTTCCCATTCTAGGAGCCTCAATGTGAACATGGTCACACTGATTGAACGATACTGGAACCATACCCAGAACTGACTCGTTTGACTTTATCTCTTCTTCCCACAAGATGCGGTTAAGCTTCATGTGATTTTTCATCTATCGACCAATCCCTTCATTATGTACTAGACACGAACACCACTTATGTACACGGTGTTCATGAGTGGATATACCACTCTTTTGAAAACCAAACCGGACTGCCATGACTCAGCCAATTTGGTTACCAAAAGAGTGCTACATCTTGCATAACACTCTTAATTTGCACGCCTAGCTGTACCGAATTTGTTTCTTTCTTCCACATCTGGAGCATATCTTGGTGTCATCATGCCAGTAATACCGATGTCCAACGATGCGACACCACAACCTCTTCACACTATCACCACCGTTACAAGTATATGTTATGTTTTATTAAAACACAAGAAGTTCACAAATTGGACATATTTAAGTAATTCTCGACTTTGTAAAAGGCGTAAGTTCCAGCCGCACAAATAGCGTTTACCACAGCTTGCGCTCTATGTTCTAGCACTGTATGTGCATAGCCATGACTAGCCAAGGAATAGAACAGTTCCTTACAACCTTCTTCCAATGGTGAGGCTAGTCTGTCACATTCGAGAATTTTCTCGTTCCATGTTTTAGAGTCGCCATTTCTGAAAGATTCTGTTTTAAACTCTGCCGATTCGATTTTATACATTGTCCATCATTCCTTCTCTGCTTAGGTTATTTGTGGATTACCATTTAAGCAACTCTACCAGCATACTTCCAGAGCGGAATTAACATGCCCTTTACCACAACATGAGGCTCACCGTTGACCACTACACCAATTACCATGCGAACACACCCACCTTCATTTGTTGTTGGCAGATAAGGATTTGACATTCCATGATGAATGTCGGATGTCCATTCCATACATGTTCCTTCCGGTTAAGTCGTGTAACACGAATCATTTCGGCCATTTTGAACATATCACCATCTCCTCTCAATACATCATAGCTTTCGGCAGAAGTAGAGATAGCAGCTCTTTGTTTGGCTCTTCTATCGTGTGAATCTCGATGTAGACATCGTAGTTACAGAGGTAAAGTTGACCCTTGTACGCTCGGTCATTATAAACCTCTTCACCATCTCCATTCTCGATCATATTGAAGCTGATACGACCATTGTCCATGATCGCAAGTTGGTGCGACTGGTAGCCAACATGTACCAGAAGATACTCTTTCAACTTGTCTTCAAAAGTGCGAACACCATCCCACACAAAGCTACCGTTCATGCAGCTTACATCAACGCCCCAATGTGATGAGTCAGATTCTCCATCTCGCTTAATACCTGCACCCTTTTCAGAGTTCCAGTGTTCAACGGTTTTAGCAACCGATACATAAACTTTTTTCATCTTATCCATTCCCTTCATTATATGCTAGATACAAGCAAGCATTTTGTACACGCCTACCAGATGAATTTTCCAACAATCTCAACATCGTCATATTGTTCATCTTCGACATACTTGACGACCAGGGTACGACCAACTACACGCTTTTGGAACTGCTCAAGCGACTCTCCTTTCTTTGGCTTAAAGTCAACAACCCAGAAGCTTCCCGACTTGTCTTTCTCGCCGTACACATAGAACACACCATCAGCCTCACTGTAGGAGACACTTTCAATTTTAACAGTCTCAACATGTGGAGCTCGATTCGCTACGGCTACACCAGCAAACAAACTGCTGGCGATTATCGTCGATATCAAAAGTTTTTTGAACACCTCAACAATTCCCTTCATTATATACTAGATACGAGTACCAATTTTGTACACGCTAATTTGAAAAGTTTTAAACCGGAAGCCAAGCGGAACCATACCGGACACATTCATCCAGATAGTATTTACGACGATTGCCGTCCATCCAGAATTGACGACCATAGTCAGTGGAGATGTCGCCTCCATTCCCGCGCTCTTCTTGGATTTTATACTTGCGAGGCTCACCACCATCAACACGAACAATGACCTCATCGAAATCAAAGTGATTAATACACACAACTTCAACAGTTTGATGACTAGCCGTTACACACAGAGCATACGGCTTCATGCTGCTAACCTCTTCCAGTTGAGCCTTGTTGAGCTTAGGCATTAGCTTCAATCCCTTCATTATGTACTAGATACAACTAAGCGGTTTGTACACGCTTAAGGCAAAACTTTTTGCCACCCACATGGAGGTGGGATTCCCCACCAACCACATGACGCTTTGGGCTTAAGGCACTTTGATGAACTGCCCAAACAGTTTACTGATGAAACAAGCGAAAGAGGCACTAGAAATTCTAGCACCTCTTCCCACCACCAAACTAATTTGACTTTGATAGACACGCTCAACATCAGTTACTCAGAACCTCCTCAAGAAACACATTGTATGGAACCCATTCATCCAGAAGATAAACCTTCAACTCACTTGTACTCTCCACTTCTACATCCATCACGATAAAACCAAATGGCGACTCGATACCAGTTACCGAGATCGCCTCTCTTGATGAGCGTGTAATACCTTCCGTGATTTGCTCGACGACCTCAGTTACCTCAACCATTTTTACAATTTTGAACATTTCGTTTCGTCCTCTCATTATGTACTAGATATAATTTTGACTTTTGTACACGCTCAAACCGAATTTTTTTCTTTCAGTTCGTTTATTTTCTTACCTCTCACTATGTACTAGATACCAGAAGCGATTTTGTACACGCTATTCAAAAGTTTTTAAAACTTTTTCTAGTTACATTTTGTATCATCCAACCGTGTAGTTGGCTAACCTATGAACATGGTGTGCATGGGTTAACAAGCACACAATTCTAGTTCTAGCTCATGTTCTGCAATGTCCTGCAAATGTTCTGCAATACACTGCTCGACCAACGGTACAATTCTATCTACATCCAACACACGACAATCATTGACCCAATATTCCGGTTTCCAAAAGTCACCAGACACTTCGACGGTTATAAAGTAGTCGCCAACATAGATAATGTCATCCTTGATTGTACACTCGATCAAGGCAGCATCCAGTCTTGCTTTGATGTCCAACACCCGCATATAATCACCTCTCACAATGTACTAGACACAACTTGAAAATTTGTACACGCGTCCTAGGCATTTAATTTATCGCCGCCAACGGTGTTCTTTTCTGTGCCTTTTTTCTTCTCATAATTTACTAGATACAACTTTCAATTTTGTACACGCTTGAAAGAGAATTTTTTTCGTACTTCCCTCTCATTATCTACTAGATACAAGTCGAAAGTTTGTACACGCCAAACCTAAAATATTTTCGGCAATTATGACCAGAAAAAAGAACAGAAAAAAAGACGGCTTTCGCCGTCTCTCATCTGGTACTATTTCAAATTGTTCAATGAAAGATTGAAGCCCATACCAGCAAATGGAGCATACATCGAACGAGCGCCCAATTCTGGTTTGATGATCTCAACCATGTCTGGAACTTTGACCACTTCGCGAATGTCCTTTACTGCTACTCGAACACTAGAACGAACCATCACACGCTTAACCTTCCGTGCCTTCACTGTTTTGACAATGGAAGCATATTCAACTTGTTTCATTGGTTTGCTGTCGGAATCCATGCCCATGTATTCTTTGTACATCTCGCGTACTCGCTTGATAATGCGGTCACATCTGGAACCCAACTCTTCGTCAATCTCGCGTTTTGTGTAACCTTTCAGCAGTCCCATGAAAACAGTTTTTTCACTGTCGGAAAGACCGTCTTTCCAGTTCTCCATAAAATCAGCGCGTTCCAGACGGTTATAATCTACGGTTTCAGTAGATGGTTGAAATTCATTAGTCAGAGCGTTGAACTCTTCCGAATGGAAATCGCCCACAGCACCGAAAGCGCCTTTATGTAAAGAAAATCCATTTAGCAATTTAAAGTTTTGTTTGATGTAAATTTTTGAGAATGCCGCATAACGACGAACTGCGGTCTTTGTTGCATCTTTCGCAACTCGTTTAATGTTCCGGTAAAAGAATTCGAATTTATCCATGCTGTAAGGTTTTGAAAGGAATGTTACCCATAATGACTGTTGGATATCTTCCCATGAAACAATGTTCCCAACTTCGCGTGAAACATTGCGACAAATTTTCTCTACTGATTTCGACTCAAGCTGTAACGCTTGAAAAAGAATTTCTTCGCTTGTAGCTTCTGGAGTAAGTAAAGTTACTTCGTGTTTTTTCTCCAGTGATTGGATGAATGCGCGTCCTTCTTCTGTCATTTCGATTCGTTTAATTGTTGTCATGGTTTATTGCTCCTCTTCGTTATTAGTGTATGTTATGTTGTATTATTATCTACTACATAGTAGTACGCATAAGGCGCGAAAAAGTTTCGCGGTTTCACTAATAATTTTAAAAATATTTTTGTTCTCATAGTGTACTAGATATGAGGAGATATTTTGTACACGCTACTGCTAAAACTTTTTTCGGGGAATTTTTAGAACACTTAAGAACACCGTGTTCTAGAGTTGTTTGTCTTCATATTCTACTAGATACGAATCGGCATATTGTACACGAATAGAGAAAAAACTTTTTCGAAGAAAATCGGACAAAAAAGAGCGTAAAAGCGCATTTTTCATGAAAATAGTAATATGTACGAATAGTATTAACACAAGATATAGTATGCTAGTAATATAGAAGCATAGTAATAGATACTATATATTGTGTTCGTTTCTAATCGATTTTCATTTTTCGAGTAAGGCTAGTACCCATGCCGATTTGAAATAAAACGGTTACATGATCATTTATCGGAATTGGGAATAGTGATAACAATTGTTTATTGATATGATAAACCATGTTCGCCGCGCCCATTCAAATAGTTTGGCGCCGTATGTAATATGATAAGTTTTACTTATCATTTTATGATCATATGTTAGTTTTGTTTATCATTATGTACTATCATAGTTTAGTTTATCACTATTCGACAAGTGATAAGTATTGTTTATAATCGCATACTATCAGCTAAATAATAATGATTCTCATTAAAAAAAACGGTACGAATGTAAATAGTAATTATTACAATTTACTTTACTTCTGGTCTCCTGTCGCTCCTGCTCGCTTATTATAACAAGGAATATCATAAGCGAATGGGGCTAATTTACTAATCATTATTAAATGATAATTACTCTAAAAAGGCGGGGGTGCTTGTCTATTACCATTCGAGATTTTCCTCGTCCGAAGCTCACAATCCCAGTAGTACCAAGGGGTACACTCTCTCACACTTTTCTATACTCCAGATTCCCAGATAGACCGATCTCAAAAAATCGGGTCGGACTTCTGAACACACCGTATGACCGTTTATGATAATTCATATGACTCAAATGGAATATCGCTTTATACTTTCCGAGTGTGATCTAAGACTCCTAGCTTCCGATCTGAGACACTCTTACCGATCTCGTAGGTATAACAGTCTCCCTTATTTATGTACCGGCTCTAGCAGGAGCTCTATGCAATCTGTGTCCTCTGGGGTTCCATAAGCTCGGGTGTGCATACGATCGAACGGTTACCCCTGGCATCGTATGACACCCCGTTGCACACTAGTCCATACAAGAATGCTTCCGTCCGCACAGCAGCTCTCTTAAGCTCTCTGGGTATAAAAAAGAACCGGAGGTCGTCCGGTTCGGGATGATGCCTATAATTTCATGAAATCTTCGCTAAACCCTAACATCATCTCTTCAAGCTCTCCGAGCTCATCAGAGCCATCGTCATACACTAACTCACGAAACACTTGAGCTGCGAACTTTTTATCCACGACCTGTTCTTCTACCATACGACGAAGCTCATTATGTAGGAAGTGTACGCCCCTCATGACAGTTCGCTCACCGTTTTCTTCTTCCGAGAAGTCCAAAAGGTTTAAGATGTGATTAGCTGGCTCCAACATGCAGCGTTCAGTCTTAATGGAGTCAGTAAGGAATTCAATGAAGCACTGATACACAAATTCTTTCACTTTCACAGACTTGAATGGAACAACGACGAATGTTTGGCGACTTGCGAATTGCATGATCTCTTTTTGATTTTTCATATGTGTTTGAATTCCCTTCATATTCAAGTTTGTCGATTTATATAAAAGCCGAATTGGCTGGAAACAAAGACTGCAACATTTTGAAATTTTCCTACGGAACGCAGAAATAGCCCTTCATGTGATCACCTCCAATATGAAATAGAAATAACTACTGTGCATTCAAATTGACAGAAATAGACTTTGAATTATTCAAAGCACAACTTGAACTAGTAGACAGACCTACCCCTAGGGGATTAGTTAGTCTTTTTGGGTGGAGACAAACTGGCTATTGTCTCCCCGCTTATATTGAGTTGAAATGTTGCTCCATTCTACTCATATCTTCTACTAGTCGGTGCAATCAATTGTTCAATGTCCGCAATCTATACCTTCTGTTAATTTGAATAAACAGTAGTGAACATTCTATTCATTGTTGGTAATCACTTGAAAGGCTTAAAGTTCTCTAATAGGTCTTACTCAAAACTCGGGTTTCCAATCTCCCGAAAAAATTCTATATAATAGGTCTTATTCAAATAAAGTGGGGTTTCCGATCTCCCCGTTAATTAAAAAAGTATGCGTCCAAGTTACTATCCGCTGGATTGTTCCCTATGGTCGCTACTACGCAATGGACTCTCCGTCCTACTTGCAATCAAAAAAGGTCTTTCTAATACTCAACAATCACATAGTTTTTGTGACATGTTAGGCTCCGCATAGCAACTATGTAACGGACACCTTTGTCCGTAGGCTAGATGATCTTCATCTCGCTCGGCCAATTTTGAAATTGCCGAACCAAGCCTCAGTCGTGTTATCAATAGTCTTAAAAAATATCAATGTGTCTCTGTCCCATAAACCTAAAATATCAATGTGTCTCTGTCCCATAAACCTAAATACTATGAATGGTGTTCCTGTCCTAAAATCCTCTAAAATACTATGAATGTGTGTTCCTGTTCCATAATTCATCGTAATCATAATAAACTTACATCAAAACTAAGTACAATTCTCCATGTCTTAATAAGTCAATACTGTAAAAAGTCACGATATAATACAATTCATTGGCATCAACCTCCTTTGATAAGGACAATATTACCATGACTCTAGCAGATCATGCAACCATAAATTTACACGATATAACAAAAATACTCAGGACTATAAGCCCTGAGCCATATGTTTGGGTGCAAGAAACTATTTAATTGCCTTTTGAGCGGCTTCGGTTTCCTCGATGTATTCCTTACGAATCTCGTCCCGTTTGGAGCTATCTGTTTCAGTAGAATACAACAGAACATATCCACCAGCTTGACCAACATGCTTTATTGCTTCGATCTCTTTCTTGTTGGATTCCTTTCCCCACTTGTCCATGTAAAACTTCACTTCGTTCTGGACATCTGGGACATCGGTCTGCTTGATCGCATCGTCCATCGTACTGATCAGGGCTTTGGTGTCTGCGGCGAAGTCTTTATCAACTCCTGTTCCGCATCCGGTCAGTGCAATTGTAGTGGACAGGACTAGTAAAGCAGTTACCTGTTTTCGTTTGCTGTGAATCAAATGTTTCTTCAAGAACTCTTTCATTATCTATCAACTCCCTGTATGTTGAAAACATTTGTTAATAATATCAAGTCTACTCCATATTGACAAATAGCGACAAGTAGCTTAACCCACCTAACTTATGAACACCATGTTCATCTCATCAAGTGTTCAGTTACTCGCCTCCCATGAATTTGTTTGCCAGCATGTCGGCTGGGTTATTGCTGATAACTCGCTTGGTGTGGTCGTAGCGGCGAGTCGTAGCCAGGTCACTGTGTCCACCCATGTCGGCTACATCTTGGATAGGAAGACCAGACTCAAGGGCTTCGGTAAACCAAGTGTGTCTCAAGCAGTGTGGGCTTACATCTTCTGCCGAGATGCCAGCGCGATCAGCGACCTTCTTAATGACATAGTAGACTGTCTGGGTCGTGATCGGCTTTGGCGCGGCAGTCTCTATATTGAAGTGACCAACATTGCTGGTGTGGCTGGCGAGCAAATAATGGTTCTTATCAATATAGGTCAAGCCTCTCAGCTCAATGTACTTGTCAATCATGACCTTGATCGTCGAGGAGATCACGACAATGCGCTCCTTCTTTCCCTTACCTTTAATCTCGATAATATCCTTGCCGTGAGATGTTCTGATCTGACCGACAGTGATACTCACCAGTTCAGCTCTACGCATACCGGTAGTCGCCAGCAATAGGACGATGATGCGGTTACGCAGGGCTTCGATATCGGTTCCTTCCATTGTAACGCGAACGAGCTTTTGTACTTCCTCAACAGTTAGGCAGCGAGTATTGCTATAACGCTTGCTCTGAGCCATCCTGTTGAGTCCTTCCTTTGCAGAGAACGGATTATACTCCATGATGCCTACCTCGTGACGGCAAAGATACTGGTAGAATGCCGACAAACTAGTCAATTTCCTGTTGATCGTTGACTCTGCTCTCCCCTTCATTAGCAATTGGTCACGGAATTCCTGGGCAGATGCTACATTGACTGACAGGACTTGGCTCAGTGTTAGCTGGTTTAAGCTTTCTACATTAAAAAACTCACTGATATCATTGATGTAAGCGCGGCGTGTATTGTTCGATAATGACTTAGTGAAAAGATCGCACTGTGCAACAAACTTTTCTTTTGGAATAATGGCACTCCTGCTATAAATTTCTTGGATTGCTTGTAGCGCCTCGTCTTGTTTTTTCTTGAGTTCTTTTATTTCACTTCCTTGTACTACTAATGTTTTCCTCATATTTGATATCCCCTTAACGGTTTTTCTAGTTAATTCCATTATAATCGCTTATGATATTCCTGTCAAACGCTTTGTTTTTTTGTGATTTCCCTTGATTTTACGCCATTTTTTATAAATATCAGCAATTTTTTTCGGTTTTTTAACACTTTTTTTGGGATTTTGCAATAAGTAAGTCGTAGCCGTCAGGGGAATGTATAGGGATTAGTTTAATACCAGCTTAATACCAGCAAACATCTGAACACGGTGAAACATAACATACTATTGTAACGAGTTGGTGATCGAATGGTTTCATCAATAGATGAGTCAAAACAGGAACCCTCAAATCCGAAGCCAAGCACTCGTAGACGACCACCAGATTGGTGGATTGCCAAGTATGGAGCTTGGACGAAGGAGGACTTCCAGTTCATTAAAAAAATTCAAGCCGATGAAGGAGGTGAGATCATGGCAAATATCTCCCCTAAAGAACAAATGTATCGTTCAGTCTCTTATAAGAAGGTTGAGGTCATTCAAGGACTGCTCCGCTTCTACCATGACTTCAAGGCACAGGCGGCAGAAGACTTCACCGAGGAGCTTGTCTGCATCTATGTTGACATCGACAAAGCCATGAAGGAGATCAAGATGACTGATCGGCAAGGCGAAGCGATCAAGCTCTACATGGAAGGTTGGACAGAGGAAGAAATTGGAAATAGAATGGGCGGCATTACCCACCAAGCAGTCCACAAGCTGGTCATGAAGGTGTGTAGTAAAGTCTCGGATTACTTGGGTGGTGAGGACAATGAAAACTAACCCAGTGCAGAAGATCAAAGATGCTAAGACACCACAGTTAAAATACGATGGTTCTGCACAGCATGATGAGGACTCTATGGACTCCTTTAGAGCCTCCTCTATCAAGGCTGTGCGGCTAGGATAGGATGATTTACAAGTTTTAAGAATTAAGGGGTTGCAATTTAATTTTTGAATCGAGGCTACTATGTAGGAGCTGTCGGGGAGGGTGGTATTAGGTATGAAGTTAAGATTAAGCAATGGAGAGGTAATAGAGCTGCCTTCCACTGTAAGAAATGAGAATGGTGATGAGATAGCTGTTCCAGAGGAAGAAAGACTCCAACTCGTAAACGAAATCCTTGCTAAGTACCCAGAGGAATTCCAATATATGAGTCGGATGTTTGGAACGAGATGTGGTGTGCGTCAGGACAACAACAAGATGGTCAAGATCAAGTTGGACATCCTCGCCACTTACCTTATCCGGTCTGACGAAAAATATACGAAGGATGTTATGTCTCGCTACAAAGAAGAGAAGCGTCCATTGCAAGAGGTCGCGTTCAGCCAGTTCAATCCAGACCTTGTTGACATGAACGGCTGGCATTAAACATAACATCCTATCATCTCAGGAGGAATGTCTTTGAAGAAGAGGTACGCAATCGCAGTGATAATGCTAATGCTCCTCTCTTTGGTGACTGTCAGGGACAACGGAGGGAAAGAAGATCATCCCTCCCCTGCCCCAATTCGGTCATTCGATACCTATGAACTCCGTGCTCTTAAGTTAGAGACACCGAAGCCGATACAAAGACTACCAAAGAGTCCAGCAAAACCGAAACACCAAGTTGCACCCTCTATTGAAGAGCCAATATCTAAATCTTACTCGGATGATGACCTTTACTGGTTGTCCCGAATCGTATCAGCCGAAGCAAAAGGTGAGCCGATAAAGGGTCAAATTGCTGTTGCGAATGTGGTTCTGAATAGAGTTGCCAGTGGCAAGTTCCCAGGCACGATCAAAGGAGTGATCTTCGCGAAAGGTCAGTTCTCCCCTGTCAGTAATGGGTCTGTGTACGACAAACCTACGAAAGAAGCTATCGAGTCAGCTGAGAAGGCTCTGAACGGTGCAAAGGTTATCGAGAAAGATGTCTATTACTTCTTTGAAGGGAGATCAGCAACTTCCCGATGGAGTAAGTCCCGCAAGGTCGCAGCTAGGATAGGACATCACACATTCACTTATTGATGAGAAAGAAAATAATGTGTTTTTTTATTTTACACTCGCTTGATCTGCTTAATCAGTTCACCGATTTCTTTAATGTAATTACCTAACGCAATAGAAAGTTGAGCCTTAACTACACTTTTCATCATTCTGAATTCTTCCTGATATCCTCTGTAGAAGATTGTGTAGTTAACCTCATATTTAGCTACAGGAGTCGCTTCTACAATCTTAATTTTGGCCTTTGATAGTTGCTGTCTAGCGTCCAAGTAGTCACGATTGATAAAGTCCAATACGACCTCAGTTGAGACCATATAAAGGTCTTTGAAGGTCGATTCAGAGTACTTTAAGTCGTCCATATTGGTATCAATAACATGTATAAGCAAAGGCAGCAATACACACTTACGGATTACTAATAATTCATCTTGGGTAAGTAATTGAGGTTTATCCATTAAAATGCTCCTTGTATCCAAATAAGAACATGCGTTCTATTTTATAGTATGGAGCAGTATTAGTAAAGTTGTATTACTACACCAACAACAAAAACCCACCAACTAATGGTGGGTTGATCGTTTGGTATTAGATTGAATTTACTTTGAACTTGTTTTCTTATTTTCTTTTTTGAGAATGCCTTTGTTTTGCTGGTATTGAAATGTTCCAAATATAAAAGAAGCAATCGTTTTTGAGGCATTGACTACTAATATAGCATGATGTGCATCTGGCTCATATTTCCTTGAATGCGAATCACTTATTACATTTCTTATCGTTCCGAGTCCTTGAACTGTGCTTGCAAGCCCTGTAATAACTTGCTTTAATGGTTCAATTATTTCTGGTTTCGATGGGTCAAGGTTAAGTACCTTTCTGGCGTCATTAGATAATTTAACTATATCATTTTTAGGGTCAGGGTGCTCTCCTGAAATGGTAAAAATTATTTCCTTTAGAACACCTTCTAAAAGACTTCTAGCATTCGTTATAGCGCCAGCGTAATCATTCTCTAGTATCTTTTTATCACATTTTTTAAGCTCATCTCTTATGTGATCATAAGTCAAAAAACTAGGAGGATTAAATTCAACAGGAATAAATTGAACTGTAATTGAACGCTCTCTTACAATATCAATAAATGGATTAAAGGTATCTTGGATAAATAATAACGCACCTCTATTGTGATTATTACTATCGTATGTATAGTCTAAAAACTCTTCCATATCCAACGATGATTTGATTACATTTGGAACTTCTAGATTTTCTTCTTTGCAAATCTTAATAATGATTAATCTAGCTTTTTCATACGCTTCATTATTTGCATCTCTGAGAAACTCTCCTTTTTCAAAGCATCTTTTTATTTCTGTTTTTACTTGCACCAAAATATCAACTGGATTTTCGACCACTATTTCTCATACCTCCAAAAAATCTATATCAATACTTAATAAGCAGATCAATTTATTCGTCGGAATTAAATCATCGTCTAATATATTCCATTAAGTATACCAACAATCCTGCCTTTTTTTCGAAAATTCTCAAAAAATAGGTTGCAAAACAGCCCAACCATGTACGATACCTGTGAGAAGGTTAGTTCCTTCCAATATTAGTGAGTTAGTGAGGAGAGCGTCCTGCTCTCCCCTACTCATTCAATTTCATTCCAAATTTGAGGCAAAGCCTCAACCACCCCTTTTGAGTGCCGTGGGTTCCCCTCCCTTCCCTACGGTGCTTCAAATTTGTAATGAAGCGAAGACCTCTGAACACCGTGTTCAGGGGTCATTTTTATTTATACGGTGAAAGGATGGTGAGATAGATGGCAAGAAGCAAGCGCCCAAAGATGGAAACAAAAGAAGAACTGGTCGCCTACTTGGAAGCTAACCAAGAAATCGAACTTCCTTTTAATGAGGAAGTTTGGGACAAAGCAGTTGATGCTACAGCCGACAAAGACCGGAAGTTCAAAGAGATCAAGACAACCGACTTTGAGGGCAAAGAAGTCACAAAGAAGATTCCGAACGGCTCTGTTAGTCCTGTCGGAAAGTATTTTCAAATGATGGCTCTTCCCCAGTATCGTAATCCAGTTGATACAAGCGAGCTTGATGATGACTGGCTTGATGAAGAAAGCGAAACCGAACTTGACTTCGACGATGAAGAAAAGGAAGAAACGGTATCGACTTGGATTCAGATGTTCTTCGATGGCATTGGTGCGAATGATCGCAAGTTCGTCGTTGATCGTTTGAGTAACTACTATGACAACTATGAGCTTAACGAAGGTGCCGACAAATTCCAAGCTGCTAAGGCTGTGCTCGATGAGCTTGAGATGCGAAACCTCATTAAGATGAGGAACAAGGGTAAGGATGTCGAGGCTCGAATTGAGAAATGCCAGAAGAGTTATCTTGCCCTACTCGACTCACTCAAGGCACAGAAGAAGCAACGCGGTGCTGGTGACGACGAAGGCAAGAACAAGTTCACACTTTTCGTTGATGAGCTTGAGAAAGAAGGTCGGCTTGTAGAGAAGAAGGACACCTCCTACACCTCTGACGACATTGATCGACTGCTTGTTGAGTTCGAGCAGTCCATGAGGACAGTCTATTATGAAGGCTAGGAAACAGAAGGTTACGAGCGGCAAGGCTATTAAGCGGAATGAGCTTATTGCTCAGTCCATTGCTTACTACAGAAGGTGTCCAGATAAGTTCTGTGAAGAAATCCTTGAGATCAAGCTCAACCTCTACCAGAAGGTTCTGATTCGAGCCTTCTTCAAAAAGAAATACTCCGCTTGGGTTCTCTCAAGGGGTCTGGGTAAGACATGGCTTGGCGCGCTTGCGCTGGTCGTATACGGTATGCTCTACCGTAATACACTGATCGGGGTTATCGCTCCCTCCTTCCGTCAGTCCAAGATTCTTGTCGAGGACAAAATCATCAAAGACTTAATGGACAGAAGCCCGTTCCTTAAGTCAGAGATCAAGCGTGTTATTGTCAACATGGCAGAGGCTAGGATTGAGTTCTATAACGGCTCTCGTATCATGGCTGTGCCGACTGGTGACGGTAACAAGATTCGGGGATATCGTTTCCATGTGCTCATGTGTGACGAGTACGCCCAGATCAAGAAAGAGATTCTTGACCTCGTAGTAAACCCGATGATGAATGTTAAGAGGGGCTATGAAGTCGGCAAGACCGAGTACGATGACGACATCGGCAACCGGCTATTGATTACTTCCTCTGCCTACTTCCGACATAACCACCTGTACGCGACATTCAAGCAGTATGTTGATGAGATGGCAAGTGGGAATGATAAATACTTTGTTTGCGCTCTTTCTTACAAGGTGGGGTTGCAAGTTGGGCTTTTCGACAGCGATCACATTGAGAAGGAAAAGAAGCGGCTGTCTCCTGTGGACTTCCGTATGGAGTACGAGTGCATCTTCCCCAACATGTCCGAGAACGCTTGGATTGAGCCGAAGGACTTGGAAGAATGTTCGGTACTTAAGCACATCGAGATCAGCGGTGACAAGAAATTCGAGTACATCATGTCACTCGATGTGGCGCGTGTAGAAGGCGGCGACAACACTATCCTTCATGTGTTTAAGCTATTGTGGCGCAAAAGCCACCTTGAAAAGCACCTGATCTACACGCTCTCCATGAATGGTGAAAAGTTTGAGGCTCAGGCAAGTAATATTCGTCAGGTCTTAAAACGATTCCCTAACACCATCCGAATCTATATGGATACTCAGACAATCGGCCAAGGTCTTGCAGACGAACTGTCTAAGGAATACTGGGACTTCGAAGACTTGAAGAGCTACCCTCCACTAATCGATGTCAATGACGAGCAAGCGGTCAAGAACATTAAGGGCGGCGTACCTCTGATCTTCGGCATCTCCCCTACACCGGAACACAATCACCGGATGGGCATGGCAGTCAAGAAGGACACGCAGAAGCGTCACCTTAAGATGTACAGCCTTGATGCTGGTGAGGAAAATGTGAAGAAGGGTGATGAGGTTCAAACCGTCCTAGCAGAGCTTTCCGAAGAGGAAGAGAAACAAGTCATGGAAGCCGAGGCTACTAGACGCGAGGTACTAGGCATCGAAGCCAAGCCGCAAGGAATGTACTTTAAATTCGAAGCAGCTACAAAGCGAGGCAGGAAGGATAGATGGTCTGCTCTTGGTCTTGGGCTGTATGGTGCAGAACTGATCGAGACTGAACGGAACGAGGACGACGATGTTATCCTTGTCGGCTCAGTCGCAAGTAGATAAGAGGTGATTATGTGGATTTTATGAAAGAGTATTTCTCTGGTGTTGCTACTGGCTTTATTGCTGGTTTCATAGTCGGTTGTCTGCTGGTCGCCTCTAACTTCATATGAAAGGAGTGACACTGTGAGCGAAAATAATTATAAATTTGAGATGGCTGGAAGGGTTGCGGAATCGGATTCCTATAGCCGATACTATGCAAACAATTACGAGTCAAGCGGCTCTCCTAAAGGTTTCGATCTTGAAGCGATCTTCAATGACCCTCAAGGAAACATCGACAAAATCTTCTATCTTGGTAAATATTATTACGCCAAGTCTGGGATCATCATGAGGGTTATCAATATCATTCGAGACTTCGGAATCGACGGCATTGACTTTCATTATAAGAAAGAGAACGAGAAGGCTCAAAAGGTCATTGATGACTTCAACAAGCGAATCGGTCTTAAACAAGTAATGAGAGACATGATCTTCGAGCTTGCTCAATCCGGTAATGTCGCTGGGTATGATCGCGACGGTAAACGAATCGACATCTACCCTGTTACAAAAATCGAGGTTTCTCCTTTGATCGTCGGCAACAAGCCCGTTCTTCTATATAAGAACGAGATGTCGATTGATGACCTCACAGACTCGCTGCCTAAAGGCTTGGCGAAGAAATTGGAGCTGACATTTCCGAAAGAGCTTGCAAGAGGCTTCCGTAAAGGTGATGCCAAGATCGTTCTTGATGTGTCGAACACCTTCTTCCATAAAGTCAATTCGAGCCGGTATGAACCGTATGGCGTTCCATTCATCCTAACGGCGTTTGATGAGCTTGCTCATAAGACAGTCCTTAAGGAAGCTGAACGATCTACAGCGACAGGTATCATCGAAAAGATTCTATTGGTTCAAGTTGGTGACAAAGACCACAAGCCGAAGCAACCGGAGATCGACTTCTACAGCAACCTAATGACTGGTAAGAAAGGCTCGGTGAAGATCACCGTCCCTCATTTCGTTAACCTAAGTTGGGTTGAGCCAAAGACAGACATCTTTGGCACTGACAAGTTCGAGCAAGTTGACAAGGACATTCTTAATGCACTTGGAGTCTCCCTCACACTCATTCGAGGTGAAGGCGGCGGCAACTATTCCGAAGGCTTCATTGCTGTGAGCGGTTTAATCAAAACCATCGAGAGTTTGCGAGAGGGCTTAGTCCCTATCGTGAGAGAGTGGCATGTCAAAGAGCTTGAGCGTAACGGTATCAGCGAAGAATACTGTCCTGACACTGTGCTTAAGCCTATTGAGATCGACAAGTCTGCCAAGATCGAGCTGCTTCAATACCTCTTCCAAAACGCTGGCTTACCATACGAGGTTCTTTATAAGGAATCCGGTTACGACTACGATGTTGTCAAACTCATCCGTGAGAATGAAAACAAAGATAAGGTTGAAGACATATTCAAGCTTAGAGCGCAACCGTTCCAAGGTGGTGCTGACCCGAATAGCGAGGCTGGCGCACCGACGAAGAGTCTTTCTGCAAGGAAGTCAGACAAGAGTCAGTCAAATAACGACCAACCAAGACCTTCCACTTCTAAATAAGTGGTGGGTCTTTTACTTTGACTCTGGAAAGGTGGTGAGTATATGGCTAAGAAAAAAGGCACATTCATCGACATCTGTAATGCTGAAATTCTCACTAGCAAACCCGAAGGGCTTGAGATCGCTGGTTATGACGATCAAGACATCATGCTCATCAAGGCTGTCGCGATCACAGAAGGTGTCAACGCAAATGACGCACTGTTCGAGAGAGCTGATCTGGAAAGAGCTAAACGCACCCTCGTTGGCAAGCCGCTTAAAATCCGGTATGTCAATGACAACCCAACAGGACACGGTTACAACCCGAAGACAAACACATTTGACGAGATCGTTAAAGCGATCGGTGTCATCTATGATGTTGACGCTCAGATCGTACAACCTGACGGCACGACCTCCTACTATTGGAGTAGTGAGAATGAGCAACAAGAAGGTACTTACCAGCTTGTTGTCTACATGGGTGTATGGCAAAAATACTATCCAGAGATTGCAAATCGGTTAAGGCAACTCCATGCCACTGGCGACTTGAAGTTCTCAATCGAAGCAGAACGAGACTACGAGATCACACCAGAAGGATATCGGCGTTGTTTTAATATAACTTTCAACGGTCTTGCTGTTGTCAAGAACCCAGCTTTTGATAATGCAAGGTCGCTGGTAGTGGCAGAACTATTAGAAGGAGGAAAAGACAAAATGGACTTCGAGAAATTGTATAACGATCTGAAAGCGGAACACGCTTCCCTGGTCGCTCAAAACGCACTTGATGTTCAAGCGAAAACTACTGCTGAATCTGCTCTTGCAGAGACAAACGGTAGAGTCGCTGAACTTTCCGAACAACTTCTTGTCAAAGAAGGTGAGTTGAAGGAAGCTACTGCTGAACTTGCAACTTTCCGCTCTGAGAAAGAGATTGCTGAGAAAGCTCGCGTTGGTGCAGAGCGTCATGAAAAACTGTCTAAGTATGGCGAAGTATCCAAGACTGCTGATGAGCTGGCAGAGATGACGAAAGAGTCTTTCGTTGACCTGATGGCTGAGATGGTCGAAGGCTACCAACCTTCTGGTCAAGAGAATGCTGAGAACCACGGCGTTCAAGGTGCTTACTTCAACACTGACAAGCCCAACAAAGGTTCCAATAAAGCAAACCTGCTGGCTCTCGTAACTGGGCTTGCGAAGTAATTTAATCATCCAAATCAAGGAGGAAAAAGACAATGTTGCAAAAGCGTATTGATCTGGGTTCCCAACCCTTCGGTCTTGCCATCGCTGGTGAAGACATCGTAAAAGGTTCCGCTGTCGTTGTGAAAACGGTTGGCGGCGTACTGAAAGCATTCCTGCCGACAACTGCCGCAGAAGCTGATGCTGTGAAAGGCTTTGCTACTTTCCGCATCGAAGAATCCGGTGGTGCAGACAAGGACTTTGATGTAATCAAGAAAGATAAGCGTCTGGTTATCTACACTCTGGTTAAAGACAACATGTGGGGTACAACTCAATTTGTTGGAACACCTGCTGCTGACACTGATCTGGTTGTTGGTTACGAGGCTGACAAAGGTAAGCTTCGCGCTCACAAAGCTACTGGCGAAGACACTCGCCCTGCTCTGTTCTCTGCATATGAAGTCAACGCCGCTGGTGCTGGCTACACGGATGCAATGATTGATGTATTCGTGAAGTAATCTGACGAAAGACCCTTCGGGGTCTTTTTTATTACCCAAAAACAAGGAGGAAGTCTAAATGAACTTCATGGAATTGGCTGAACTGTTCGTCAAAGGTGAAATTTCCCCTACTGACGAGCGTCTTGTGAAAGCGGAAAAGCTGCTGAAAGAAATGGCTTCTACGGAAGATGGTCGTAACGAAATCGCAGAAGTAATCGCGATCTACCTTGACCAGAACTTTAACAAGTTCGATATCGCACCGTACATCTTCAACTATAAAAACTTCCAACTGGGTGACAAACCTGAGTTCCGGTTGAAGAAGAAAGGCATCAAAGCGTACTGGATTGCTCCAAACTCCTCGACTCCGAAGAGCCGCAACTACCAAGAGACGCTTTCGATGGAATTTGATTCGCTGTCTGTTCGTCCGGAAGTATTGCTTGACGAACTGAAAGCTGGTCGTGTATCCAGCTTGGCTGAATTGCTGTCGGATGCTAAAGATGCACTCCAAAGTGCAATCGTCGAAAAAGTCTTCATTATTCTGGGTCAAGTTTACAACGCAACAAGCAACGCAGACCTGTTCCTTGCTGACACATCTGCTCTGTCTCAAGCGTCCGTAAACAAAGCCATCGACGAGGTTGTTTACCGCACAGGCGGTCGTGCAACAATCATCGGCGACATGAAGCTCGTCAACCAAATCCGCGATTTCAGCGGTTACACTGACACGACTAAAGACGAGATCATGAAAACTGGTCGTATCGGCGTATATCGCGGTGCGAACATCATGTCCGTATCCGAAGTCAAAGACGAAGCGACTGGCAAGATTCTGGTTCCTCAGAACCGTATTTATGTCGTATCGCAAAAACTGGGTTACGCTGGCACTTATGGCGACTCGAAGTTCGGTCAAGAGTCTTCGATTGAAGACTGGACTTGGAACGCTCGTATCGACAAAGAGTGGGGCGCGACTATCACTGACCCGAACGGCATGTTCGTAATCGAGGTTCAGTAACATCTGAACACGATGTTCATGGGTAGGTATGGGTACGCCCCTCCTACCCTCTTTTTAATTTCAATCAACCAAAGGAGAGGTTAAAGTGGAAAAAATCAAAGTTACCAACCTTACTGCAAGTCCGGTCAACATCAACCTTACTTCGTTAAACGGGAAAGTTGTTCCTGTTAAGCCAAAAGCTTTCGCATTACTGTCTGCTGACGAATTGGCGTATGTACGCAATACTTCCACTGCGTTCGAGCGCGGCACACTGAAAGTTGATAATATTGATGCTGTTCCTGCCGAGATCGACATCCCTACATCTCCAAATGCTCTGACGGACGCTGATATTGCAGCTATGCTTAAAAAGCCGCTCAAGCAAGTTCAAATTGCACTTGAGGACATTGACAGCGTAAATGTTGTTCGTGCCATCCTGACTGCGGCAAAAGAGCAAGACAAATCCATCAAAGTTGTAGAAGCTATCGAAGCTCGTCTGAATGAACTGCTGGAAGCATAAGGGGGTGAGCTAGATGGCTACTCCCCTTTCTAATGTCATTGAGGTGATCGAGACTCTTAAGAGTGTCGAAGTGACCTATGCCAACGCTGATGTCCCTATCAAACACGCCAAGCTTGGTGTGACTCAAGCCAGTATTGCGCTTGATGTAGACTGGAATGTTAGTGACACGGAAATATCTGCCGACCTCACCACCAAGCAAGTCTACTTGTGTGGTTTGTACGCATTCCGCAACTTCGCCTTCCAAGACCATCATGGTTTGACGCAGAAGGCTGTAAACTTCAAAACGATCAACTTTGCAGTAACCGGATTGACCGAACGAGCAAAAGAGGCTATGCGTATCGTATGGTGGCTTGACACCGAGATTGCTAAGACCCTTGCGACTTTTGGAACAATTGCTATTGGTAGCGCGAGTGAGATGGGAGGTTCGACTGATGACACAACCGCATAACCACGAAACCATACAAGATGAATGTGAGTATCTTGGCTCCAAAGCCTTCTCGATCATCGAGCTGGTTGAGGTAGCTGGTGTGAGTCCGAAGAACTTCGAGATCATTCGCAAGAAACTCCTTAACCTCGGAAACGACATTAAGCGACTTGGTGACAAGTATGCTCCACCTGAAAAACCAAAGTATGTCTTGATGATGCCTTTGATTAAGAAGGACGGTGAGTGACATGGCATTCGATCTGCCAATTGATGATGTCACATCATATGTCGAAGAACTTCTCGTCCAGATCGGCGAGGACTGTGTGGTTGACGGTGTTCCGACTAAGATCATGATATCCGACTTGCAGAAGGCTTACAGCAATATTGATGAAAACTCGAAGCAAGCTGTCGTGTCTAAGAAAATACCGATCAACAAAGGCTCTACCATCCAATTCACCAGCGGTAAAACTGCGCTGGTATACACCATTCCGAATGATGATATCGTAAGTCTCTCGATGACTGTCCTAATGTGTAACGCCAATGTTGAGGTGTTCCGTTATGGGCAAATATTCGATGAAGACCCAACGAGTAGCACATTCGGCGATATGCTCAACGATGGCGAAACAAGCAAGGGTATTGTTATCGGCTTCATTGAACGACTGACGGCACGAGAAAAGCAGTACGATGTCGGTCTTCTTCATGAGTCTGTGTTACGGTTTATATCCGATGTTGACTCTGACATTCAATTGGAAGACATTGTGGTCTTCAAAAACAAAAAGTACAGAGTCGTAGACATAGACGATATTACGGAAGGTCTGCATGTCGTACAGTTGGCGAGTGTTCGGTCATGACAGTGAACCAGCTTGGATTGTCTTTTGATGAGCAAGCACTATACAATGACCTACTCTATGAGTTTGCGTTAGCCGTACAAAATGCTGCTACCGATATCCTCTTTGCTATGAGAGCAGGTGCGACAGAAGCACTTGACGATGACACCGCATGGTTCGTTAAGCAGGAGGTTTTTAATCGCGGTATGGATGGGATTGTTTTCTATGTCGGGGCACAGCACTGGCTTGCCTTCCTTGACAACTATGGTACTGGTAGCTTGATGGATAAGAGCAATCCCTGGCTTGATGAATATATCCGCAGTGGGTACTTCAACAACCTTAGGAGTGGTGACATGGTTGTTGTCGGTCGTCCCGCTGGCACATATCAAATGCCTAACTTTGCTACCGGTCATGGCGAGATCACTCGGACAAACAAGCGAGGAACATTGGCTGGTCAAAACTTGGAGCAGAAAATCAACCCAAGAACCAAGAAGCCTTACTTTGTACCGGAAGCTCCCAAACACTGGCTTGAGCGAGCTATGAGGTATGCCAATGAATATCTCACAATCCATGTTGACAAGGTGTTCCAAAGTTTCAACTTCAACAACCCAAAATATCTGAGAGGAGGGATTCGATGAACTTAAAAGATATCACGGTCAGTATTTTTCAAGTCATTGTTCAAGACAAGGAGCTTCTTGATCTTCTAGAGGTTCCTGTGACAGATGTCAACGGAACACCAACAAGGCTCATGAAATCAATCCGTGAACAGATCGTCGAAGACAAGTATCCTAGTGATCTTGTCGTAGATAACTTGAGCAGACTGTGTGTTTATGAGTTACCATCTGTCCCAACCTCCAACCCAAATGTTGAAAAAGGTTGGCTTGAATTGGACATCTATGTGACCAAGGAAAAAAATATGGCTGATCGCCGTGTTCTACTGGTTGCAGAAAGGCTCATTAGTCTCTTAGACAATGAGAGGAGAAAAAGGCTGAACCTCTCCCCTGTCTCCGCTGGCGTTGGTCTTCGGTACTACAACCGATTGGCTAACATGCAAACAGATAGCCGTGAGTGGGTGAAGTACGGCTTGGTTTTCAATTATGATCTGATAAGACTATAAGGAGGAAATAACAATGAACAACATTCTCTACGGAGTTGGCAGCTCTATTCTGCGCGACTTCCTCGACGAGAAAAAAGTCGTTGCACTGTCCAAACTGAAAGATGTAACGATCTCCGGTACTGCGAACGATGAGAAGGTTTATGGCGGCGATAACCCATATGCGCTGGCTACTTTCCCGAAAGATAAAGCCATCACGGTATCCGCTACGAATGCAACATTCTCGCTGAACATGCTGAATGTTACGCAGGGCGCAGACATCACCACTGGTGTTGCGGTCTTCACTGATGTTGCGAGCATCATGATTCCATCTGACGGTCAAGTAACGGTTGACCATGAAATCGAAGGCGACCCAATCATCGAAGGCTTCACAAAAGCCACTGATCTGGCGACTATCGCAAAAGGTCAATACTTCGTTGACACGACTGATGCGAAACTGATTCACTTTGCCCCTGCCGATGCTGGAACTGAGGTTGACATCGTATTCGACTGGAAAACAAGCGCAGACGCGCAAACTCTGTCTGTCGGCAAAGACACGCTGGCTAAACCGTTCAAGTTTATCCATCGTATTCCGGTTTATGACGACAACAACCGTATCGTTGCACAAGGTCAGCTTGTTGTTTACAAGGCACAAGCTAAAAACGCATTCGAGTTCAACCTTCAATCTCAAACGGCTTACGCGCCTAAGATCGAGCTTGAAGCTCTTGACCCTAAACGCATGGACAAGAAGCTATGGGATTTCACCATTGCACCGGTTGTCTAATTGACCTATGAACACAGTGTTCTCAAGATAAAAGTGGGAGATTCCTTTAGGAGTCTCCCACTTTTTTTACTTATCTATGAGGACCACCTCGATCATATGGTCCACGGTCAGGTGGGTCGTGAGGACGAGGAGCTGGATGCGCTGGGCGATATTCAGGTTTTATATCAGTATATTGTTGAATTAAATACGCACCACCAATGTAATATTCGGTATTCTCTGGTAAATAGATTTCAACTCGCAGAATGTCATCCCATTCAACAAAAGCATCTGTATAACAGTCAAAATACATTTCACTTACCGGAATTCGGTATTTCGTCGACGAAGCTTTGCCCGCAGACAATGACCAAATCGCAATCGTTACTGTCGCATCGTCTGGGCCAGATATTTTTCTTATTTGGCATCCAAAACGAATAATCCCATTAAGTAATATATCGAGGTCTTGATATATTCCCGAAGGTGCTGGGGTTGTTTGGGGTATACTTTTAACGATTAAACAATGATTGTCAAAGTAACCATTTGGACCGTCAGATGGAACAGCTTGATAATGAGGACTTGGGATATTCCAGGATTCGGTCGATTCAAAATTCGCATTCCATAGATAAAGTGTAAAGCTTTTAACGCCCTTCCGAAACAAACCACCTTCCCCTGGCATTTCTATTGGCCTGATTGCTAAATTTGATCCGTCTTTTTCATGATCACATCTGTCAAAATCTCCACCACATTTTGGTCCTAGTTGTATTATTTGTTTCTCTCCCTGTTGTGGCTGTGGCATTTGATCTATGCAGTCTGACCATTCAGGGTGATCTCTCTTGAATCCCTCATTATCCGTAATTACACCCCTTAAATCCACTGTGAAGACATCTTTTTTATCCAATTTTGCAACCCATTGAATGACAAAACCATCTATAGATTTTTCCTGAAGGATTTGACTTAACGCCCCTGAAAACTTAACCATATGACCAGTGTTATCCACATACCCTTCGACATCTTTGGCTTTAGGTTCTACAACTTTCATATTTTCCCCGGGCCTTAATTTAATTAACTTCATTTTTTCTTCGCCTTCAACAGATACACAATAATACATATCTCGGTCCAACTTGTTTGTTAAGCTTTTAGGGTCAAATGTGTGGCTTTCGGGCTTCCCAACTGCGTCATACATCTCAATAACAGCCTCAATAAATGTGCTCCATCTAACAGTCATATTAATCCCTCCTAGCTAGGAGGGTTTCCATAATCTCACTTTCCGATTCATGTATACTCATATATCGAACAACAAAAGAGTTCGATCAAAAAAAATATGCTCTTTCATTTTTCATAGGGGTTGCATTATACAGCCCCTCCCGCTATTACTATGAAATCACTATTCCGCTCGACCAAAAAGGAGAGGTTAAGATGGCAGAAGATATTAGAGCTGTACTTGGATTGCCATATGATTGCAGTGGGTTTACTGATGGTAATTCCAGAACGGTGTATCCAGTTACGATGAAGAAATTCCCTTCCTTCATTGAGAATGTTCGATTCATAAATCCAAAGGCATTGTGGAACAACATGATATTTGATGAAGGCATTGCCGCAGTCACATATGTAATGAAGGAATCATTCAGAGATGACGATGTTGACGATGTGATGGAAAACATTAATGCTGGCAACTTTGTTGAGATCATTGACACGATTCTTACCATTAACGGCATCCCTACTCAGAAAGATGAGGACAAAGAAGGAAAAAACGGGACGGAGGTATAGGGTACAAGGAGGCTGTTAATGCAATCTTGACCTATACCTCCATGACACCGAAAGATATTTTGGATATGACTTATATCATGTTTAAGAATGTCATTGAGGGAATCGGAAGAAAACTGAACTGGGATATGAAGATGGCTCTTGCGTCATTGAGTCCAGACATAAACCAAGAAGACTTCCCTCTGTTCACGAAATCAAACGAAGAGAAAGTATTCCGCATGTCGGATGCTCTCGCTCTTCAAAGTAGAGCACAAGGCAGTTAGGAGACATCACCGTCCTCCTGGCTGCTATTTTTATTTGTTAGGAGGAATCGGTGATGCCTTTTGAGGAGAATGGTAATGCTCCAAAAATGTTTGGTCAGGTTGGTCTTGGTACAACTCAGTTAAAAGAGGATGTCAAAGAAGCCAAGGCACAGCTTAAGTCTCTTGCCGAGGAAGCTGGCAAGCTCGGAGAAATCTTCGACAAGCTTGGTGTTGCGAACAATCTTGGTAAACTCAAAACCGGACTTGAGAATACTGGTAAGCAAATTAAGCAAGTAACGGGTGATGTTGCCAAACAGTATGAGGAAGGCGCAAAGAAGGTTAAGGAAGCGCAAGCCAAGGTCGTTGAGGCTATCAGCCACAACTACACTGTCGGTCACATCTCCCCTGAACAAGCCGCAAGCGAGTTGCAGAAGTATATCGACCAACAGCGTCAAGCAATGAACAAAGTCATTGCATCTGATCGCTCAAAGAAAGGTTGGGCTACTCGTAAAGGTGAAGAGTTCTCTCCTTCCGACCTGTCTGGTTTTAACAGCGAGATTGTTAAAGCAGAAGCTTTGATGAACAGAGTTTGGAAACAGATGGAACAAGTTGAGCAAGCCAACTACAAGTCTGAGAAAAGGGTTGCTGATCAGATCGCCAATGATCGGATGAAAGACGCCAATGATCGGGTTAATAAGATTATTGCTTCCGATAAAGCGGCGGCTGATGAGCTTAAGAAAAACCAAGACCTTGATGCCAAAGAACGCATGAAGGAAGCCAATGATCGCGTCAACAAGCAGATCGAGGCTGAAAAAGCGGCGGCGGCTGAACTCAAGAAGAATGCTGACCTTGATGCTCAAGAGCGAATGAAGTCGGCAAACGAGCGTGTTAAAGCGGCTGATGCGGCTGAGAAGAAACTGATCTCCGAGATCAAGAAGAACGCTGACATCGAATCCAAGGAGCGCATGAAAGCCGCGAACGAACGAGCAAAAGCTAGAATCGCGGAAGACAAAGCGCAAGCCGCATATGATCGATCTGACGCGAATGCCACTGCCAGCGAACGGATGAAAGCCGCCAATGCTAGAGTCAAAGCCGCAGAAGCAGAAGCTAAAGCCGAAATTGCCGCCGCAAAGAAGGCTGAGAGTGAACGCGAACTTGTTCTCAAGGAAGAGCAAAAGATTCGTCGCGCTGTAGCTGCCCAGCAAGAGAAAGAGATCAATAATTTGCTTGCACAGGAAGTACAGGCTGAGAAGACTCGCGAACAGGTTCTAAAAGAAGAACAAGCGATTCGTATGAAGCTCCTTAAGGCTCAAGAGACTGAGGAAAAGCGTCTGCACAACGAACAGCAAGCTGAGTACAATGAGATGATCGATCAACACCGCACGAATCTGAAAGTTCTTATCGATCTCGATAAAGAGCGTTACAGACAAGGCGAGATCGACTTCATCCAGTATCTTGCGAAGCTGAAACAATACGAGCAACAAGCCCAAGTCTCCTTCAATCAAAAGGACATGAGCACCTTTGCCAAGGAGTACATGAGAATCAATAGCGATCAAGCGAAGAGCCAAGATAAGATCGAGGCTGACACTAAGACTGCTTACGAGAAGGAATATGAGCGCCAAAGTAAGGAGATCGTTGACAGCCTCATCCATATGCGTAGGGCTGGCTACATCGAAGATCAAGCTGCTCACAAGCAAATGCTTGACCAGATGCTTCAAAACGAGACTACCTTTACTCGTAATGATCTTCGCAGACTTCAACAAGAGGCGGCTCAGTACGATCAGAAATTGGAGAAGGAACGGATTACTAACCTAAAAGCCTACAATAACGAGGTATTGAAGGTTAAGGATAGTGTCAACAGTGCTTTCGGTTCTGCTGAACAGCGATTCAAGAGCTTGACGAACTATGCCTTCGACTCCACTCTTATCTACGGAAGCATCCAAGGTATTAAGGAGATGGCTCAGTCTATCAAGGAGATCGAGAGTGCGAGCGTCAACTTGAGCCGTGTTATTCCTCAGCTCTCCCCTGACCAAGACTTGAATAAGCTCATGAAGAGCCAGATGGTTGCTGATCTTCGTCAACAAGCTTTTGATGTTGGTGAGGAAACCGGAACTCAGGTTGCGGATGTCCAGCAGATTCAGAACTTGTGGGCGCGGGCATCGGATAGCATTGCAAAGAGTAAGGATGCAATGACCGAGCTTACTAAGGTCACAGCAATGGGATTGCAGACTGGTGGCTTCGATAGTGCAGAAGAAGCGGTTCAACTCCTCAACTCCACTCTGAACCAAATGGGCTTGAACTGGACAGAGGCAGAGCATGTCATGTCGTCTTGGGTTAAGGTAGCGGATACAACCGCTGTCGGTTCCGCGAAAGACTTGGCTGAAATGATTAGCCGTGTCGGTGAACAAGGCAAAATGATGGGATTGACCTACCATGACTTGAACGCTATGACGGCTGTATTTGCGAACAATATGTCTCGTTCCGGTGAAGAGATCGGTACAGCTATGAAGACGGTCTTCTCCTACTTTGAAGATCCATCGACAATCAAAGTCCTTGAGAAGTATGGTGTCGAAGTTAAAAAGAACAGTAAAGAGTTCAATAACTTTAACGATATCATGGGGCAGCTCGGCAACACATTCCAACGACTCAAGCTGGACAATAACACTCAGGCTATTGCAGAGCTTTCAAATGCTCTCGGTCGGATTCGTCGTCGTGACTATGTTGGCGTACTCCTCGAACACTGGCAAGAAACGAGAGATGTGGTGCAAGACTCCCTCAACTCTCTCAATCAAGCTGGTAGCTACTTGCAACAACAATCAGCGGCGTTGGGTGACACTTATGAGCATAAGATCAACTCGCTTAAGGTTGCTTTCCAAGAGCTTTCATGGTCTGTCGGTGAGAGCGGATTGCTGGATAGCCTCAAGGGGCTTGTGTCCGGTATCACTAGCGCGGTAGAGTGGTTCGCCCACCTCGACCCTGTTATGAAGTCTGGTATTCTGATGTTACTTGAATTTGCAGCTACACTCACTCTGGTTAGCAAAGGTGTCCAAGTTCTTACCGGCTCTGGTTTGGTTCAGTTTATTGCCAACACTGTTGCTAGGTTTGCCATGCTCTCTCAGAGCCAAACCCTACTTAATGCCGCTGTTGCCGCAGGACAAAATGTCTATGCTGTCAACACTGCTGCTACCACGGCAAACACTGTCGCAAAGACAGCCAATGCCGCCGCACAAGAAGCAGTCAACATCGTTGACTCTCAAGGCAATGTGATCTTGACAACTCAGTCTGGTGCAACTGCCGCAAACACTGTCGCCACGACAGCTAACACAGTTGCTACGGAAGCGAATGTTGCCGCACAGTTGACACTGAACAACGCTAAACAAGTCGGAGCCGTATCATCCGGTCTGCTCGGTGGAGCAATTGCAGGATTGGCCAACCCGATCACAGCGGTCATTGGATTGCTCGGCGTTGCCGCTACAGCCTTCTTCATGTACAAACAGAAGCAGGAACAAGCTCGGAAAGAAACAGAAGCTTTCAAAGCGGCTCATGAGTCTCTTCAAGATATCCTTAATCAAAGGGTTGTTGAAGACACTTATATTCCAGAGCTTCAAGATAAAGCTGACGCAATGGACGAAGCTCGCAAGAAGTATGAGGAAGCTTCCAAAGGTCTTGCCCAGGCTCAGAAAGAGGCAAATGATCTCCTTCTAAGTGGCAATACCTATGTTTCTACTGGTAACGGTGTAGCCATGAGCGCAGAGTACGCTAAAGCTACAAACGATATCGGAAAGTACAGTGAAGCAATGAAAGAGTCCGAAAAAACTCTTAAGAGCTTGGGAACTTCTACGGAGTCTGTTGGTGACGACCTAGCCAAGCTGAACTCTCTGGTGATCACAAGTTCTGATGCGACGACTCGGAAGGCTTACTCTACAATTGAAGTCATCGAGAAAGACCACCAGTTTAACGATGTTATGAGAGAACAAGTTGCTCGATACCAAGAGCTTTCCTCTATGACACAACGGACGACTGATGACGAGATCGAATTGAAGTCAATCGTTGCCTCCCTACAGACTGTCTTCCCTCAATATGCGGGAAACATCAACAAGGTTACAAAACAACGGGAGTTCGACATCGAGGCGATTAAGAAACAGGTCGGCGAAACTGGTCATCTGACAGATGCACAATTGAACGAGATCGCGACAACTGTACAGCTTGATGAGTCTACGAAGCAAGCATCTATTAACATCATACAAGCTGAGATCGCACAGACCAAGGCGAAGAAAGAAAATACCGAATCTCGTATCAAAATGATGCAGACTGAGATGACTGCTATGCAGAATCTTCTCGCGGCATCCGGTATCAAGACGGCAGACTTTGCTTCCAGTATGCTGCCCAACCACGGTCTTACTTCGGAACAGATCAATGGTCTAAGAGCTTCCGGTGATGTCCCTATGATGGTTGCTGACGATAAAGTCTATGACTACTTGAAAGGTCAAGGTAAACTTGGTTTGCTTGGTGGAAGTTCCGCTGATGTCAAAGCAGTCGGCGATCTCGACGCGAAACTAAAGGAACTTGAGGGTACACTCAAGACTTTGCAAGGAATCAAGCCATTTGACCCGAAGGACTGGGATGGTACACCACTCGCTGACGATGGTAAGAAAAAGAAGGAAAAGGGAACTCCTGCTCCAAAGGGTACGACTTACCTTGACTTCCAGACTGATGCGCTTGAGGTCATCAACAGCGAAATCTCAATCTTGAAGACTCAGCTTGATGCCATTGATGACACTGAGGGCAACCGCCAGAAGCGCATTGACAAGATCGTTGAGATTCGAGGCAAAGAATCCGACAAACTTTCAATCCTGAACTCTTTGCAGAAGACAAATAGCGACTCCCTCGACATCGTAAACGGTAAGTTGGAGAAGTATGTCAAGGGCTGGACTAACATGTCCGGTGAGCAGAAGCTCGCTGCCCTCAACAAGCTTTCCGATGAGCAGAAAGGTAAAGTATCGAGCCTAACAAGCGAATATCAGAAGCTTACCGAGAAGATGCGGAGTAATAAAGAGGACATTGCTCAGACTACTGCTGAGTATCAGAAGCTCAGACTGGAAATCCAAAAGCTTCAAGTCGAGATGGCGGCTGACGCATTTACGAACAAGGTCGCTCGTTCTTCTGCTGTTGCCAAGTATCAAGTTGACCAGCTTGATAAGAGCATAAATAAGCTAAAGAATGACATTAGTGAGATTGATGAGCTGGCACCAAACTCACCATCTCAACGACTCTCTCTTGATGCAAAGCTTATCGACCAAGAGGGCAAGAAGCTCAAAGAGCTTAACAACGATCACAAGACCTACAACGATCTGCTGTGGGGAGTGAACAACAAGCTCGACACCTATATTAAGGGTTGGTCGAAAATGAGTGGTGTCCAAAAGATCGCTGCTATGAACAGTCTGACCACAGAGCAAAAGACTTTGCTCCAACCTCTCCTCTCCCTCTGGGAACAGCTTGGTAGTCTCCTTGAAGACAACGCGAATGCGATTGTCGATGCCAATGCCGCTACGAGAGATGCTAGAGCCGACATGGAGGCTACTATTGAGGCTGAGTATCGTAGAGGTCTTGAGCTGGAGAAACAAGTCGCTCAGAAACGACTTCTCGCTAAACAGGAGAAGGAGCAAGCTGATCTCGAACAGAGAATCTTCGGGATGTCCCAGAAAGATTGGGAGAAGCAGACACAGAAAGCGATTGATGACAAGCAGAAACAGATCGACCAACTTCAAGAGCAAAACGATCTACAGGAGTATCAAAACCAACTCTTAGATATCGAAAATGAGCTTAAGAAAGTTAAGAACGATACTCGCTTTGCTTACATTGATGAGGCGACTGGCAAGGAAATCTACACCTATGACCATGAAAAAGTCGCAGAGCTTGAAAAGCAGAAGAACGATCTAGTCACCCAGAAGGCCAAAGAGGATGCAATTAAAGCCCTTGAGGATGAGAAGCAGCGGCTAGAAGACCAAGCTCAAGCAAAGCGAGATGCCTACGAGGAACAACTTGCCGACCTTCAAAAGTACCAGCAGTATGAGATGGACTCGTTCAATCAATACTGGGATGACAGAATGATCGATGAGCGCATTCATCAAGAAGCCCTTGAGCTGATTCGCAAGTCTGGTTATGACGGTGCCCTAAAAGGTGTTGAGAAGTTCAACAAGGACATGCAAGCCAAGTACGACGAGTACAAAAAACCGATGTATGACACCGGATTCTCGTTGAACAAATCCTTGATGGATGGTCTGTCTGCCGACTTGGACAAATACATCACTGCTAAAGCAGGTGAGATGTTCACCCTTGGTCAGACAATCGCGGCAAGCTTCCAAGCAGGTATCGCGGCTGGTGGTGGATTGGGAGTCGATAGCACCGCTGGTGCATCTGCCTCTGGTTCTGGACAAAGCCCTTCGGCTATTGGGTCTATCGTCAACCAGATGAGACAAAATAGTGCGGATTGGTTTAATGCAAGCCCAGATGAGAAAAAGGCACTTGCCGATCAAAACAAGGCACTTGCCCAGCAGATCGGAGCGAAGCAAGATTCAAAAGGTAACTGGATTTTCCCTCAGTACCATGTTGGCGGCTTCGTTGGTGGTGTAGCTCTCGACCCTAAACATGAGGAAATTGCAAAGCTGCTTAAAGGCGAATTTACAATGACTCCTGACATGATGGATAGACTACACTCCGCGCTGAGACTTCCTTCTGTTGGTATCACCACCCCTGCTCTTGCTGCAAAACTGGAGGCTGGTCTGCCTAATGGTAAGACTGTTGCTATCCACATCAACACGATCAACGCCAATAACTTTGATGAGATGATGAAGTCGCTCGACCCTTACATCACCTCCCAAAGCTAATCTTTTGCAACCTGTGAACACCATGTTCATGGGTTGCATTTTTTTATTATCAACCCTATATACCATGAATGGGTTTATTTCTAGGAGGTGTGAAAATGATCTTGAAACCGAGCAACATTGCACCGGAAAACCTCACCTTCCCTGCTGGTGAAGAACTCGAAATCACATGGAAGAACAACGGCGACTTAATGCGCTCTTTCATTATTGAGTTCAAGGACATAGCCAACGGCTCAATTGTCTACAAGACAAATCAAATCCAAGGCTACATCACGAAGTACACAGTTCCTCCTTACTCACTTATTGATGGAAGAGAGTACACATATACCGTGAAGGTGTTTAATGCAAACGGTGACTCGGCTATATCCAACCCAACTGTTCTCCGATTCAACACAAGACCTCGCATGTCCGTACTGAACGATGGTTATATCCGCAACCAGACAGCAACGGTGATCGGAACATATAGTCAAGATCAGCTTCTTGAGTTGAAGGCTTACAAGTTCGTCCTCTATGACGAGTTCAAGCATGTACTGGAACAATCGGACTACTTGTATGATGGTCTTCTTGAATACACCTTTAAGTACATCTTGGAGGACGGTAAAGAATACTTTGTCGAGTGTATCGGTGTTACACAGAATGATCTACTTGGAACATCCGGTCTGATCTCTGTGATCGCTGATTACATCCCTCCTACTGTGTATTTCAACCTCGGTGCTGACACATTTATTGATAAGCCATATGTGCGTCTGACCTGGACGACTGTTCGTATCATCGGGCATGGTAACGGTCATGTCTTCACTGACGATGGCAAGGTTGATGTCAGGGATGGACTTGTGTATTTTGACGATGGATTCAACATCGAGTCTGATTTCACCATTAAACTTTGGGCAGAAGATGTAAGTAAAGATGTTGAACTTGTGCGAATTAAAGGTGGTGCAGTCGAGATCACGGTAGAGGTTCAAGGAACAAAGATCGTCGCCATCAAAAAGTCGGCGAATATGGATATCGAGAGCAGAGTTGCCTCCGACATTATTGGAGATATCAACACTGGGCAACTGTTTATTGTACTGCAACAAATTGGAATGAACTTAAATATTACTTGTGAGGTGAAGTAAGATGGCGAATCGCTCCGTATTCCCTGACCAGCTTGATACATTTATCGAGCATTTTGATATCCAAGCCTCCAATGTCGCAGATGTGAAAAGGTTTCAAGAGTTGAAGTTAAAGTCTACACTCACTCCATCTGAACAGAC
Source organism: Paenibacillus sp. MMO-177 (assembly GCF_037147795.1). Taxonomy (NCBI): domain Bacteria; kingdom Bacillati; phylum Bacillota; class Bacilli; order Caryophanales; family Paenibacillaceae; genus Paenibacillus; species Paenibacillus sp. MMO-177. The sequence goes on from NZ_JBBCUR010000003.1 coordinate 510,512, forward strand.
GGAATTGAGTAGCCTGACGACAAAGCTCCGCGACAAGGTTTTCACACCGGAAGATTTCAACAAACTTCAAGATGCGATCACCAATCTCGAAGGATTTTTCCGTGACAATGTTCAAGGCTACATCTCTACGAAGCAAACTGAAATGAACACCTATGTTACTGGCAAGAAGGCAGAGGTTGATACGGCTGTCACAAATGGTGTGAACACGATCAACACGACTGTCGCTTCTGCTACAAGCGCTCTCAATGTTACGAGGGACAATGGTGTTACAACAATGGAAGATAAGAAGAACTACTTCGTCAACTATGTCAACACCAAGGAAGCCGAAGTTCAAGCAATGGTTCGAGACTTCGACAGTAACACTGCTCGTTACTATCAAACATGGAAGGCAAACGATGGACAGCTAGAATTTAACATCTTCGCTACCCAAGGTTCTAATAAGTCTATCCCTGTCGATGCTAACCTTAATATCGCGGAGGAAAATATTGACCTGATCGTAAACGGTTCGAGCATGACTCCGTACACGGACTTTGTGATCAAGAATAATGGTTTCTTTGATACCATCGTTATAACTGGCGCAAATGCTGGTTTGATCTCGGCAGGAACAGAGGTTAGTGCTAAGTGGTTTAAGAATGTTGGCAAGCTTTACTTCTCACATGCCTCTACTCATATGGCTGGCGGCGATGACCCACTTACCGTCTATGAAAACATGCTTGACCCTGCCTTATCTTCAAAGGTGAATAATGTGCGCCAAAAGTTTACTGTTGGAAAAGTAGCTCCAACAACCCCTGCGGCAAATGATGTTTGGATTGACACGAATTAAAGGGAGGGTTAGATAAGATGCCTATTGAGAAGATCAACCGAACAGTTATGAGTCCAGAGTTTAAAGCCGATCTGGACTCAAGAGCAACCAAAACTGAGCTTAATGCAGCGAAGGTCGATCTCGAAAACCAGATCGCTGCGGTTGTCTCAAACCTTGTATCGAAGCCTTCTGTCGCTAACTATGCGGCGATTGCTACGACATATCCAAATCCCCAAGAGGGCTGGACGGTAACTGTCGACGATACGAATATCACTTACACATATGATGCTGATGCGGCTGTCTGGAATAAGACTTCGATCAACGCTCTCCCTCTTGCTACTTCGACGCTCGACGGTAGAATGTCTGCCGCAGACAAGACAAAGCTTGATGGGATTCAAGCTGGGGCACAGGTCAATAAGACCCCTGCTCAAGTATTCGCCGACATTAAGACACTCGACGGAAGTGGTTCTGACCTTGACTCTGACACAGTTGATGGTAAACATGCCGCTGACTTCGCTGATGTTAACCATCTTCATGACGGACGATACTATACCCAGACACAAGTCGATGTGGCTTTAGGTGGGAAAGCCGACAAAGCTCATAGTCACACGCTTGATGATATTTCGGAGACAACGACCAAAAAGATTATGACTGATACTGAGCGGACGAAGTTGTCTGGTATCTCCACCGGAGCGAATAAGGTTACTGCGTCTGGAACCAACGGCAAGGTATCGGTTGATGGAACTGATGTGACGGTCTACACGCACCCTACTGGAGATGGAAACCTCCATGTCCCTGCCAATGGCACAACGAACAACACGAAGGTATTAAAAGCCGGCTCTACGGCTGGCAGTGTGGCTTGGGGTCAGGTGGCTATGAGCGAGGTTTCTGGTGCGATTTCAGACACCCAGCACGGCAACAGAAGTGGTGGCTCCCTTCATAGTGATGCAACGACTTCCACCTCTGGGTTTATGAGTAGCGCAGACAAGACAAAGTTAAACAGTATCTCTACGGGTGCAAACAAGGTCAATGCGTCTGGAACAAACGGAAACATTCTGATTGATGGCTCTGAGGCTACCATTTATCAGCATCCATCTACACACAGCGCTGATATTATTACTGATGGAACAACCAATAAGGCGTATACCGCAACAGAGAAGACCAAACTCGCTGGTATCGAGAATAACGCAAATAATTACACCCATCCATCTGGTGATGGCAATTTGCATGTTCCAGCGACTGGAACCACAAATGGAACCAAGGTTCTCAAAGCTGGTTCAACCGCTGGTTCGATTTCCTGGGCGGCTGTAGATTGGAGTGAACTCGCTAATAAACCAACCGCTTTCACTCCTTCGTCTCATACACATGCGGCAACAGATGTAACTCAAGACGCTACACATCGTTTTGTTACGGACACTGAAAAGTCCACATGGAACGGCAAGCAAGCTGCACTCGGGTTCACACCTGAGAACAGTGCGAACAAGGGTGTTGCAAATGGGTATGCTGAACTGGATGCAAACGGTAAGATTCCAGACAACCGCATCTCTTCTACATTTGTCACACAATCTCAGCTTGGTGCATCTGGATATGGCGACATGGTAAAAGCCGCCTATGATACAGACAATGATGGCAAGGTCGATGCGGCAGAAGTGGCAGATAGTGTTGCTTGGACTGGTGTCACTGGTAAGCCAACATTCGCAACTGTTGCCACTTCTGGAAAAGCATCCGATCTAACACAAGATGCCAGCAATCGTTTCGTGTCAGACACTGAAAAGTCAACTTGGAATGCAAAAGCCTCGACCTCTGTTGCAACAACGACGGCAAATGGTCTGATGTCTGCATCCGATAAGACAAAGCTTGACGGTATCGCGACTGGCGCACAAGCCAACCAAAACGCTTTTTCAAATGTCAAGGTTGGTACAACAACTATAGCGGCTGATAACGCAACCGACACACTAGAACTTGTCGCTGGTTCGAACATCACACTCACACCGGACGCAACAAATGACAAGATTACCATTGCTGTTTCTGGCGGCTCCGGTAGTGGATTGGATGCCGACAAACTTGATGGGCTTGATAGCTCGGATTATGTAAGAGGCGACCGCAGATCATACACCTCTGTAAGTGGTGACGATGGAACTGATGGATGGTATACCCTATTCACAGTTGGAGACAATCTTAACGCTCCTATTCTGTGTAACTTGAGAGCATATGCCCACACATCTGTTTCTTTTGTTGCATCAAAAGGATACGGCTCCTCGAATGCGATGATTTCGGTGCTCCTCGCTAATGCTTCTAGCACCAATGTAGGCTACAAATACTGCAAAGGGCTGAGGATACTAACTGACGGAAGTGTTCAACTTAAACTTAATGGTGGGGCAACTGTTCAAATTGACGCTCAGATTTTTGGGAGTGGTGGTGACTGCACTCTTGTTACTACACTTACCAAAGATACGACCGCTTCCCCTGCTGTTTCACAGTCCATCGACCCACTGATAAACGGAGCAATGTATGTTGGCGCAAGCCAAGTTTGGCACGATGGTAGACAATATGTCGGTTCATCTGCACCTTCATCCCCTGCTACAAACATGATCTGGATTGACACAAACTAGGGGTTGCATATTATCAGACCTTTCGCTTATACGGTGAAAGGTCTTTTTCTTGTGAACACGATGTTCTTAAGTAATCAATAAAGGAGTTGAGAATATATGCCGAAAATGAAAGTCAACCTTGGAACTTCTGCATCTCCCAACTGGGTTGTTATGGATGCCAATGATGCTGATACGGTTGATGGAAAACATGCCACTGATTTTGCGCCTTCTAGTCATACCCACACTGATGTAGTTGCTGGTGGAGCTTCCGGTTTTATGTCCGGTGCTGATAAGACCAAGCTGAATGGAATTGCAACGGGCGCAAACAACTATACTCACCCAACTGGTGACGGTAACCTACATGTTCCAGCAACAGGGACTAGCAACAACACAAAAGTCCTAAAAGCTGGTTCAACCGCTGGTTCGATTTCTTGGGCGGCTGTGGACTGGTCTGAACTTTCAGGTAAGCCGACATCCTTTACACCTGCCTCACATACACATGTGGCTTCTGACATCACTCAGGACTCGACACATCGGTTTGCAACGGACACCGAGAAGGCTACATGGAATGCGAAAGCTCCAATCGATAGTCCGAGTTTCACAGGTACTCCGGTCGCGCCAACTGCTGACGGAAGTAATCTTCAACAAATAACGAATGTGGGGTATGTAGATCAAGCTTTGGCAGGAGTTAAAACCCCACGAAATCTCCTCTTACTCCGACTTAATGAGTTAGAGAAACGATCAAAAAGCATGGATGATCGTATGGTCGTTTTATCAAACAATTCAGTTGGTGATTCGATTAGTGCTATCAGCGGCGGTGCTGCTACCATGTTAAGTGCAAAATTGACATGGGGGTCGGATATTAACCTTGCATCATATGGAGCTTATTCGGGCGGCAACTATATCGGTTTTAAGTTGCCGCGAGGATTGTACCTCTTCGATTTCAGTGGTATATCGGTTTACTGCTACAGCAGTACCGCACCTACCGTAAACATGGTGCTATATAAAAACGGAGTGGCGTATAAGACCTTGCATAGCGCGGCAGCAACATCTTGGTCAAATGTCTCACCAACTCTGAACCCACAAGTTTTAGAAATGGTAAACGACAATGACAGCTACTATGTTTCTGTATGGTCTACACAAACATATATTGTCAATTCAGGAAACACACGCATATTTAACTTACTCAAATAGGAGGTTGTTTAAATGTATTATGGTACAGGAGCATTGGGGTCAGTAACAATCGGTTCAAATACAACATTGACAGCTAGAGAATCTCACTACACCAACCTTACGGTAAACGCTGGCATTACTCTGACTATACCAGACGGGAGCTTTCTATTTGTATCTGGTACGCTGACTCTAAACGGAACAATTAAAGTGCAAGGCGCGGCGGGTGGTGCTGGTGGGTATATCAATCCAAACACTTATGCAGGTAGTGGCGGCAATGGTGGTGCGGCTGGTGGTAGTGCGCTCATTCAAGCGGCAACTGTCGCGGGTTCGGGTACTATTAACGCATCCGGAGACAACGGCTCTGCTGGTTCGCCGAACACTGGAGTGCAACAAAACTCATCAAGCACTAGTGGCGTTTCAGGTGCAAGTGGTTCGCTGGTTGTTTCGCCGACCTTTAAATCAAATGGTCAACAGGCAGTGTCGGGACAATATGGAGCTTTACCAACTGTCCCAGCCGCATATTACGGTATCGCCGATGACCTTATTTCCTATAACTCTGTTCAATACTCAGTGTTGTTAAATGACTACTTGTTCTCAGGGTTCTCCAGATTTCCTGTTTTAGTTTCTGCTGGTTCTGGTAGCGGCGGTGTTTCAGGCACCTCTGACAACTCCGGCAATGGTCAAGGTGGTGCTGGTGGTGCTGGTGGATCGTCATTCGGTGCTGGTGGCAAGCAAGGCAGAGCAAATGCTGCGGCTGGCTACTACTACTATGAAGGTTGTGGCGGCGGCGGTGGTGGCGGTGCTGGTGGTCTGATTATCTTAGGTTCGGAGAACATCACAGGCAGTATCAGCATCAACGCCAACGGCGGCAATGGTGGTGCGGCTGGTAATCGTACTGCTGACGGAAACACAGGATGCCCCGGCGGTGCAGGCGGCGGTGGTGGCGGTGGCGGCGTTTATGTGATCGCAAACAAAATGGTTTCCGCGACTGCCAATGGCGGCACCGCAGGAACTTTTGTTGCAGGGTCTGGCTATGGTGCAGGTTTGGCACTCCCAGCCGAAGATGGAAAACAAGGTCTCATTAGTTTTGTATCGGTGGGCTTATTCAAATAAGAGGAGGAAGATAAATGAACATCGCTAAGGCTTTAAGTTTTCTCTTCCCCGAAGCTGTGCCGTTCAAGGATTACAGTGTATATTGGGTTGATGAAAAGGCACAGATTGTGAACTGGAACCTACCTGTTGATGCTCCTAGTGATGAAGAATTAATGGCGGCGAGTCTTGCCGCCATTAAACAGGAGAAAATCGCTGAACTTGAAGCTTGTTGCTCTCAAGTTATTTCTGATAAGTTTGAACATGATGGTCTGTTTTACTCGAACAGTATGCAATCACAGTCCGAATTTATGGCTACAGCGAGGGCGTTCGACCAAGGTTTACTGACAGAAACAAAGTGGACAGCGTACGACAAGGACGGAGTATTGAACCGACTGACTTTTGACAAAGACGGATTCAACAGCTTATTTATGGCTTCACTAAGTCATATCAGTGACAACATCGCTAAACTTAGAGACATAAAGCAATCTGCAATAGTTGAATGCGGGACAGAAGAAGAAGTCGAAGCTATCCACTGGTGAGGGGAGGAATTTAACAAATGAATGAATATGTAAAATCATTTACCAAAATCAACCTTTGGCACGATGCAGGATATAAGGGACAGGGCGTTAAAATTGCCCTGTCTGACTTGTCGGCTACCAAGTATAATCCGAACTGGTTCCCAAATGCAGATATCGTTGTAGCCCCTAGTGAACAGTACAGGATAACTACTGATACGATAAATCAACCAGTCAGTCATTTAGGCGATCAGATCGGTGCTTTACTAGTGTACGCACCCGAGGCAGAGATTCATATCGTATCTTCTGAACCTGACGCAAAGCTACAATATCTGATTGATAATGATATTGATATCTACTCCCACAGTACTACAGCCGCATGGAACAACGATAAGAACAACGCACAGGAAAAGGCAATCATCAATGCTGGAAACTTGCTGATTACAGCGGCAGGTAATACAGATGATGGTGCCTTTATTTCGTTGGGCTATAAGAGCACATGGATTAGCGTTGGGGCTTGTAAGCTGGGCAACTATGGAGACATTGTGCGCTGTTCCTACAGTTGCTTTGACAAGACAGGCAACTCTGTTGATGCTCTGGCATTCTCTGATTATCAGTATGCAGGTGGAGGTACAGGAATCGGAACCAGTTTTGCTGCACCAGCCTTTGCTGGTATGATGGCTGTTTGGCGTGGAGCGTTTAAGAAGCTTCATGGCAGAAAACCAACATATGTAGAATCCAATTCCTTCATCAAGGACAATGCTATCCCTGTTAAAGATGAATATCCGACATCAACTGGGTGTGGCGTTGTAGTTATGCCAAGTGTGATGAAGAACACTATAAAGCTTTGGATTGACTCAAAGAATGTTGAAGTCAATGGTGAGAAAAAGACAATTGATAGTGCTCCCATTGAATCCGGTGGTGTTACTCGTCTACCTATCCGCGATCTGACTGCGCTTATGGGGTATTCTGTGGCCTACGACAAAACTGATCGCAGTATAACGCTTGTTAAGCAAACCTAGTGAATTAGCTCCGCTACTATATGCGGAGCTAATTTTTTTTACTCATTTTGAAGGTGGTGTGATAAATGATTATCGGACTTGACATGATCGGCGCACAAGGATTCAAGTCACTCGTCCCTCCTGTCACCAATGCCACCTATCTTGAGGTGGAGAATTGTGTGGCTGATGTCCTGCAACTCCAAACCAATATCGACAACGATGACACGAAGGATAAATGGGGCTATGGAACCGTACTGCTTGCTACCTTTAACGGTGACCTTGAAGCCGGCAACATCCAGATGCGAGAGAACCCGATCTCTGAGCTTCGTGTTAAACGGAGAAACCTCAAAGATCAGAACTTTATCGTTGTTAAGGAGCTTCCGTTTAATCCTGAACCTACTCAGATTGTCTACGATGACTACACAGTGTCTTCCGGTGAAGAGTACGAGTATGTTATCGCCCCAGTCGATGCGAGTGGAATTGAGGGCTTTATGACGGCGACATACATCAATCCGAAGTTTGATGGCTGGTGGATTGTTGACCCTGACCAACCGGAACTTTATAACTTCCAGTTCCTCTACAATCTCGATGATGTAAATATCACTGTTGATGAGGACAGAACAGAGATCAATACCTTCTCCAAGTTCCCGAAAGTCTACTACGGTCAGAAGTATGCTCGGCGCGGCTCCCTGTCCTCCCTGTTCATTCCAGAAGGCTACAATGCCAAGGAACAGTATGAGCGGCTTATCGCTATGATCAATGCCAAGAAGCCGTACATTCTCAAGGATGGCTACGGACGGAACTTTAGAGTTGATATCTCTGCTCCACAAGAGACTGTTCAAGCTCGGATGGCTGGCGTAACTAAGGTTGCAGTGAATTGGGTAGAGGTAGGTGAGGTTAATGATTAACGCGAGTCAAGACTTTGTAGCTGCTATGACCTCCCCTGTCATTGAGGTTTATGTTCGGCTTGAACTTCTTGATAAAGACGAGAAGCATATCCAGTACATTGAGCAGAAGGTTGGCTCTGATAACATCGGTGATATCTCTGTGGATTCGACCAGGGATATTCGCCGCATGTTTACGATCACGCTTGACAACAGCGAGGGACAGTTTACTTGGAACGAAGGCGGCTTGATCTGGATTGACAACAAGCTTGTAAAGCTGTTCATAGGTTTGAAGACGATCACTGGAATCGAGTATGTACCTCAAGGTGTGTTTGTCATCTCTCAACCAGAAGCAACGCATAAGCCGAACGCGAATACCGTGACGATCAACGGTCAGGACAAGTGGTATCTGCTTACAGGTAACTTCGGAAAGTTTACACATATAACAACGGTCAACAAGGGAACGAAGATCAGTGAGGCTATTAAGATCATTGCTGGGAACGCAGGGGTAACCAAGATGATCATTGACGATGCAGATGCTGTTCTCCCCTACGATCTCACCTATCAGATCGGCCAAAACAGAGGTCAGGCATTAAAGGACTTGGCAGATAAAGCCTTCACAGACGACGAGAGAGCCTACGAGGTCTTCTACGATGTGAATGGCTATCTTCGGTTCACTCCGGTCAAAGACCCTCTCTCTGAGGCTCCTGTGTGGTCATATAAGGTAGATAATGACACACTGTACGCTGGTAGCTCTCGTAAGCTTGATGACACCGAACTGTTCAACCACATCCTTGTCTTTGGCGGCTCATCCAACACTGCTGAGTTTAGGACGGAGATCATAGTCACCGAGCAAGACCCGAAATGGACTGGTAGCCCATACACCATTGAACAGATCGGAGACAGAATGTTTGCCTACAATGACGGCAACCCTGACTCGAACATCGACACTCAGTCCCAGTGCGATGCTAGAGCAGCGTTCGAGCTTAAGAAGCGATTGCAATATACCGAGAAGACATCTTTTGATCTGGCTCCTAACTATCTCCATGAGTCAAATGACATCATTGAAATCGTCGATGAGAAGAACGGTGTTTTCGGAAACTATCAACTTAAATCATTCTCTGTGCCGATAAAGCCAAAACTTATCAGCGCAGAGGCTTGGAAAGTTAGGAAGGTGATCTCTTAATGCAAGAGCTATTTATTAAGAAGGTTCAGAGCATTGTCGTGAAGGTGTTGGAAAAGTATGGACTCCTTGTTCATGAGTGGCATCTTGGCAAGGTATCTGCTCTTCGCGAGGACGGCTCTCTTGATGTCTTCATTGACGGAAATCCTGTGGCTACCCCAAGTGTCCCAGCTAACCCTGAGATCATCTTCACTGTTGGCGACTATGTATGGGTTCATTATGTGAATCGTAACCCAAACAACCTGTTTATTCCATACAAGCGATATGTCCGGTAGGGGTTGCGATACACCCCTCCCTTCCCCTTATACAGCAGAGAGATAGAGGGAAAAGGAGGTATGTTATGTGTGGAAGACCGTGTTGAGTCAGTTTTTAGAAATGCTTCATTCAATGTTTAACCATGCGGTGCTACTTTTAAGTTTTGTGCTTGGTGTTTTCTTGTCTGCAATTGGATACCCCAAGGAAGTTCTCAGCTTCATCTTCTGGTTGATTATCATTGACCTTTGCACGAAGCACTATTCCATCGTTGTTATGAACTATGGTCGATTCAGCATTGGGAACTATATCTCCGGTTGGCGAGATCGCCATTTGACAAGCAGAGGAATGAAAAACGGTGTCGGCGTAAAGGCATTGCTTTACACGCCTATTCTGTTCATCGCACACAAACTTTCAATTGTGCCAGAGGTTGTATTTGGTGGAGCAATGTCCAACATCTTGTATTCGTTACTTATGATCATCGAGATCATAAGTATACTGGAGAATCTTGGTGATGCTGGACACAAAGAGGTCAAGCCTCTTGTTCAGTTATTCAAACGGAAAAAGAAAGAACTGCTTGAAGAAGAAGAGTAACAATTTTACGAAGGGAGAGAGAACTATGCTAACAATTGATTATGTATTGGTTAAATCTCAGTCTGCATTGAACAGCGGTCTTCATCCTAAAATTAAGGAAATGGCAACTGAACTTATCAAACAGTCTTACTTGGCTGGTGTACCAATCCTGTTGACACAGGGATATCGGTCTAAGGAATATCAAGACCAACTGTACGCACAAGGTCGTACTAAACTGTACGATGCCAACGGAAAGAAACTTAGCATCGTTACGAATGCTAAGGGCGGCTCGTCCATGCACAACTATGGCTTGGCTGTTGACTTCGCGCTGTTGCTTCCGAGCGGAACATCTGCTTCGTGGGACACAACTAGAGATGGCGACGGTGACAATGTTCGTGACTGGGCTGAGGTAGTCAACATTGGTAAGAAGATCGGTTTTGAGTGGGGTGGCGACTGGAAAGGTTTCGTAGACATGCCTCACTTCCAGTACACTTTTGGGCTGACCTTGAAGCAACTTCAAGCCGGTAAACGCCCACCAATTGAGGAGGAGATTACGATGAAGAAAGCTGACGCAGATAAGGTTATTGTGTCCCTGCAAAAGCTGTGGAGTCAAGCTAAGACTCAGGCTGAAAAAGACGAATATCATCGTCAAGCTGATGCGGTTCGTGATGCCGCAGGAATTAAAAAATAAGGAGGTTATACTATGTTGACTTATCTTAAAGATAAAACTCGACTTCGCAATGTCGGCATGTGGCTTGCAATTGTGTCTTTGGTTTTTGATGTACTGATCTTCCAAGGTGTTCTCACACCTACTGACTCTGAACATTGGAATACATTTATCCAACGCGCTCTTGAAATTCTTGTCGGTCTTGGCGTACTGAGCAACCCGACGAATGCTGACAACAAAGGTTTCAACTTGTAACCTTCGGACACGATGTCCACATGTTCTCCACTCATCTCCTCATATATAATTGCTATGTGGGGAGGTGTTTTTATTACTCGTCGTATTATTTGGGTAACAAAAAAGCAGAGGTCTATTCCTCTGCTAAATACATAACTATAGACTTCGCCTTCTCTAGTCCTCGCTTAACATCCTCATTTTCTTCTACTGCTATTTGACTATCAATTTTCAGTATCAATAGTTCAGATATTTTGCTAATCAGTTCAGCTACCATTTGTTTTGTCATCCAGATCACACAACCTTTCTTATCTGGCTGGCGTCATAATTGGAAACAAATGGTAAGGACGCAACGATTCGTTCTTCATATAGTGGTGTATTTCCTACAGTTTGGGAGTCGGCAATGAAGAACCCCCTAACCTGCATTCTACACCTTGTCTCATGGCGTTACTCTTAGTATCATACAACGATTTTTAATGCTACTGCAAGCCGATTAGCTCACGCATCTCCACTAAAACTTCATAAACGCAGGCGTTAACTGATTAAGCCAAATCGTAATTTTAGTCATCTGATCCGTAAACAGAAGAATCCCCATCAGCACCATAACGCCCCCGCCGATTCGCATCACAACGGACGAATATTTAAGCAGCCAGCGTGCCGATCCAAGGAAAAAGGCCAAAAGGAAAAACGGAATCGCGAACCCTAATGCATACGCAGTCGTCAGCTCGAACCATGTCCCCGGCTTCGAAGCTGCCAGCGCCAGAATGGCCGTCAACGCCGGGCCGATGCAAGGCGTCCAGCCCGCCGAGAAACCAACGCCAAAAATAAAGGAGCCGAGATAGCCGGTTTTTTTGGTCGGATCGAAGTGGAAGCGGCGTTCCTTCATGAGCACCTGCGGCTGAAAAATACCGGCGAGGAATAAGCCCATGAGAACGATCAGAATAGCGGACAGTTTGCGGATCAAATCCTCGTATTGGCTGAAAAATTCCGCAAACACATTGGAGCCGTAGCCAAGCGTGTAATAAACCGTACAAAATCCCAGTATGAAGAACAAGGTATGCGACATCGTCCTCATTCTCATCTGGGAAGTCTGATTATTATTCTTCAAATCACTAACGGAAATGCCGGTTATGTAAGATAAATACGAAGGATATAAAGGCAGGCAGCAAGGCGAGATAAATGAAGCAAAGCCGGCGCCAAACGCCAGCCATACGTTAATGTTATCCAAAGCTAAACACCTCAGTCGAAGTTAACTTCCCCTCTTCATGCCGCGCTTCAGCAGCAGAAGAACAAGCATAATCGCAATCAATAACAAAACGATCGTACCGCCCGGCGCAAGATTCCATACGCCTGCCAGCATCAGTCCGGCCACAACGGCTAGCTCCCCGATTACGACAACCGTAATGACGCTTTGACGGAAGCTGCGGGCAATAATAAGGCTGCAGGCAGCCGGTATAGTAAGCAGTGCCGAAACAAGCAACGCTCCCACGATTTTAATAGACGCGCTAATGACAAGTGCAGTAAGCACGCTAATCATAACATTATAGAACCGAACGGGCAAGCCGCTAACCGCTGCTGCATCCTCGTCAAACGTCAGCAGGAACAGCTCCTTCAGCTGCGTGCGGATGGCAACCAGCACTACAACCGTAACGACGGCAATCGTAATGAGATCCACATTGTCCAGGGTAAAAATACTGCCGAACAAATAGCCGTTCACATTAATGTTAAAGCCTCTGCCCATCGTGAACAAAATCGAAGCCAGCGCTACGCCGCCGGACATGATAATGGCTATGGACAATTCCGCGTAGGTTTTGTACGTTTTCCGAAGCTTCTCGATAAAGAACGAAGCAATAATCGCGAACACCAGTCCAACCGCTACCGGATATACGCCAATCAGGAAACCTAAAGCAACCCCCGCAATCGATACGTGGGACAACGTGTCGCCAATCATCGACAAGCGGCGCAGCACTAGAAAAATACCCATAAGCGGCGCCGTGATCCCGATCAGTACGCCTCCAATCAGCGCCCGCTGAAAAAACTCACTAGCTAAGATCTCCAACCGTAACGACCTCTCTCCTGCTCTCCATTTGTTGACGAAGCTCCTTCAAGCTATGCGTCAAATCGTTCTCTACGCAATTCTGCAGATCATGCGAATGCTTCTTGTAAAATTTCAGCTTGCCGCTTTCCGCCGCAGGCTGCTGGCCCAGGTAGGACCGGATCATCTCCATGTCATGCGATACCATTAGAAACGTTATATTATGATGCTGGTGCATATGCTTGATCATATGGAAGAAGCCTGCCTGCGTCTCCGAATCGATACCAACCGTTGGTTCATCCAGAATAAGCAGCGACGGATTATTGATTAAGGCTCTTGCGAGAAATACCCGCTGCTGCTGTCCCCCGGACAGCTCGCCGATCCGCTTCATGGCCAGATCTTCAATATTCATCGCGTGAAGGGCGTCGTCGCATTTCTTCTGATCCGCCTTCGTAATTTTGCGGAAGAGTTTATTCCGGCTGTAAAGACCGGACAATACAACCTCGCGGACCGTTGCCGGGAACAGCGGGTTAAACGAATTTTTCTGAGGGACGTAACCGATCCGGTCCCAATCCTTGAACTGGGACACCGGCTGTCCGAACAGGCGGATCGTTCCGCTTTCCGGCTTGAGCAGACCGACAATCATGCGCAGCAGGGTTGTTTTGCCAGCGCCGTTAGAACCGATAAGTCCGATGAAATCCCGCTCTTTCACCGAGAAATTAAGTCCTTTATGAACCGTTTGATTCTGATAGGAAAAGGATACGTTCTCAAGCGTTATTATATCTTGATGGCAGCTTGCATTTTGCATCGTTTCCCACCTCTCTTTCGCTATATCATTCCTGTTATTTCTGTAATCCAGTCACCAAATTTTGCAGATTTTGTTCCATCAGACTAAGATAATCCTCGCCGGCCTTTTCTTGCTTCGGCGTTAGACCCTCTATCGGATTAAGCACAAGCAGCTTAGCGTGTGTTTCGCTTGCGATCGTTTTAGCCAGATCCGGCGATACCATTTCTTCGAAATAAATGTATTTGATGCCTTCCGACTTCACAAACTTCGCAACCTTGAGCAAATCTTGGGCACGCGGCTCGGCATCGGGAGACAACCCCGTAATCGCGATCTGCGTCAGTCCGTAATCTCTGGCCAAATAACCAAAAGCTTGATGCGATACAACGATCGATTTATGCGGAGCAGCCGCTAATTGAGACTCAAACTCCTCGTTCAGCGCTTCCAGCTTGCCTACCAAGGCATGATAATTTGTTTCGAATGCTTCCTTGTGGGCAGGATCTGCCTGAATCAGGCTGTCTTTTACATTCGCCGCCATAATCATGGCCGACTTCGGACTTACCCAGGTGTGCGGATCAACGTCAAGATCGTGATCATGATTGCCATGATCGTGCTCTTCCCCTTCTTCCGGATTTCCATGAATGAGTTCGATTCCCTTGCTCATTTCGGCCGTAATCAGACCGCTGTTCTTCGGCAGGCCTTTCAGAAAATCATCCGTCCAGCCTTCAAGACCCGCTCCGTTATACAGGAACAGCTGCGCCTTGGAAGCGATGGTCAAATCTTGGCTCTTGGGAGTCCAATCATGAGGCTCTACACCGGCGGGAATAAGGTTGACGACATTAACGTTGTCTCCGCCAATCTCGGAAGCTAAATAATAAAGAGGATAAAAGCTCGTAACGACATTGGTTTTGCCTTCAACAAGCGTTTTACCCGAATTAGCGCCGCATGCGGAAAGCAAAACGGTCATGACCAACAGCATTACAGTCATATGTTTAATAGAACGCATTCGTATAATCTCCATTTCAAAACTCTTTTTAGTAATCGTTACTATTACGTTCTAGATTATACGAGCGGGCTCTCACCCTGTCAACCATAAACTATTAACTACTATTTACATGCTTGTACCTCTGCATACGTTAAGAAGCAAGAGAACCGCCGCGGATCCAGGTCCGGGCGGTTCTCTTGCAACTTTATTTTACTTCACGATTGCGCCGTTTGGCATTTCATCAGGCACCGTAGCAAGCGTCAATTGATCGCCATGCGAAGCCGCAAGGATCATCCCTTGCGACAACTCGCCGCGCAGCTTCACCGGCTTCAGGTTGGTAACGCAAATCACTTTGCGCCCAACCATCTGCTCCGGCGTGTAGAACTTCGCAATGCCGGATACAACCTGGCGCTGCTCGTAACCGAGATCAAGCTGCAGCTTCAGCAGCTTGTCGGCTTTTTGCACCGGCTCGGCTGCGATAACCTGAGCGACGCGAAGCTCGACCTTGCCGAAATCCTCGATGCCGATTTCTTCCTTCGCTTCGACCGCCGGCACTGCGGCTTGCGCAGCATTGTCAGCCGCAGGCGCGGACGCTTCCGCCTTAGCCGCAGCTCCGCCGCCCATTGCGGCAGCAATATAAGCGACCTCTTCGGCTGCATCCAGGCGAGGGAAAACTGGGGCTCCCTTGCTTACGCGCGTGCCGCCTGGCAGCTGACCAAAACGCTTCGTGCTGTCCCAAGCAGTCAATTCGCCTTCTTCGAGGCCAAGCTGGCGCCACAGCTCGCGAGGAGCATGTGTCAGGTACGGTTGAAGCAGGATCGAAATGATACGGAGCGATTCCGCCAGATGATACATAACGGAAGCCAGTTCTTCCTTCTTCGCTTCATCCTTCGCAAGCGCCCAAGGAGAAGTCTCGTCAATATATTTGTTCGTACGGCTGACAAACTGCCAGATGGCCGCCAGAGCGACAGAGAACTCCATCGTCTCCATAGATGCCTCTACCTGGCGCACGGTTTCAGCAGCAAGCACTTGCAAAGACTCGTCAAATGCCGTTACATTGCCGCCGTAAGCCGGAATTTCGCCGCCGAAATATTTATCTATCATCGCAACCGTACGGTTCAGCAGGTTGCCAAGGTCATTGGCCAGATCAAAGTTGATCCGGTCAACAAAGTTCTCCGGAGTGAAGGTGCCGTCGGAACCAAACGGTACTTCGCGGAGCAGGTAATAGCGAACCGCATCCAGACCGTAACGGTCGATCAGGGTTACCGGGTCAACGACATTCCCTTTCGACTTCGACATTTTGCCGTCCTTCATTAGCAGCCAGCCATGCGCGAATACTTTCTTCGGAAGCGGCAGGCCAAGCGCCATCAGCATGATAGGCCAGTAGATCGTATGGAAACGGACGATTTCCTTGCCGACCAGATGAACGTCTGCCGGCCAGAAGCGGTCATACAGCTCGCTGCTGCCCTCTTTGCCATATCCAAGCGCCGTAATGTAGTTCGACAACGCATCAATCCATACATAGATGACATGCTTAGGATCTCCGGGAACCTTGATACCCCAATCAAATGTCGTACGGGATACCGCAAGATCTTCAAGCCCCGGTTTTATGAAGTTGTTGATCATTTCGTTCTTGCGCGATTCCGGCTGAATGAAATCCGGGTTCTCTTCGTAATGCTTCAGAAGGCGGTCTGCGTATTTGCTCATCCGGAAGAAATAGCTTTCTTCCTTCACCAGCTCTACCGGACGTCCGCAGTCCGGACAGTTGCCGTTCACCAGCTGGCGCTCAAGGAAGAACGATTCGCAAGGCGTACAGTACCAGCCTTCATACTCGCCTTTATAAATATCGTCCTGCTTCAGCAATTGGGCGAAAATCTTCTCAACCGCTTCTTTATGGCGAGGCTCCGTTGTACGGATGAAATCGTCATTCGAAATTTCAAGCTTCGACCAAAGCTCTTTGATGCCAACGACAATGTCGTCGACAAACTGCTGCGGCGACTTGTTTTTATCCTTCGCATTGCGTTCAATCTTCTGTCCATGCTCGTCGGTACCCGTCAAATACCAGACATCATACCCGCGCAGACGTTTGTAGCGCGCCATCGCATCGCCGGCTACCGTCGTATACGCATGACCGATATGCAGCTTGTCGCTCGGATAATAAATCGGTGTCGTAATATAAAAGGTTTTTTTATCGTTACCCATTTGTCATTCCTCCATTATTAATCAAAATTAAGCGAGAGAACGCAAAAAACTCCCGTCCAACATGGGACGAGAGTTCAAGTTCACTCACGCGGTACCACCCAAATTCCCGCTGCGCCTGAAACAAGGTTAACGATTGCACAGCAGCTTCGTGTGCCGCCAAACATGGGCGGCAGAGCCGTTAACGCCGGCTTAACGCCATTCCCTTACCCCTCTTGCAGGCTCGGAAACAGATTCTCCGGGACCATCTTCGGATGCTTATCCATACCGGCTTCCAGCGTCTTGCCCGGCTCTCTGTCATGGTATCTTCATCTTACTTATCCGTTCATCGAATATAGGAAATATGCTTATATGACAAAATATAACCAATTGAACGCTCCATTGTCAAGGAGCAGCCGTCTCGCCCGCATCACTCTCTTGCTCGCCTGGGACAGGAGGAACGGGATCATATCCCCCCGGATGGAATGGATGGCATCTTGCGATCCGCTTGGCGGCAAGCCATGAGCCCTTGACAGCTCCATGCTTCTCAAGCGCCTCCAGGGCATATGCCGAACAAGTCGGATAGTAACGGCAGGTTGGCGGAGTGAGCGGCGAGATGACTTTGCGGTAAAAAAGAACCGGCGCCTTCAGCACTCTTACCGCTCTTCGGCTGCGGGCCATCAGTTTGCCCCGGCTGCCGACTCTTCTTGAATGCAGTCCTTGCAATAGCCGAACACTTCGAATTTATGCTTCACCACGCGGAAATCGTCCGGCACGTCCGTCTGCTCCATCGGACAGAACGTAATCGGATACGTGTGGCCGCATTGCAGGCAAATCATATGATGGTGATGATCGTTTTCCCTGCAATGAAGCTTGAATTTAACGCCATCCTCAAAGATAACCTGCTCAATCACCCCAAGCTCCTCCATGACGCGCAAATTGCGATAGACGGTATCGAAGCTAAGGCCCGAGTAGGACTTGCCCATATATTCGTAAACTTCCTTAGGTGCCAGGTATCCCGGAGTCTCCGCAAATAATTTGGCCAGCGATTTGCGCTGATCCGTAATGCGAAGTCCTTGTCCGGTCATTCTTTGTATAATTTCTTCTATGGTATGCAATGAAAGGACCTCCGACATTATAGTGTCTTTCTATTCATAATGCCGAAAAAAAAGACTCTCGTCAATGAGAGCCTCTCTTAAGCCGCAGCTTGGATCATCCGTTCAGCCGCATGTTTATCAGAAAACTTGCGCACATAGCCAAAAATAGCACAATACTTATGATCGACACCCATTTGCGTCTCTTCTTCGCCGCTGCAAGGCGATCCCCGCTTGCGGGATCAAGGGCCGCTTCCGTAACGGATCGGTGCATGAACAACAACGTAATGACCGATGCTACAAAGAACATATTAATAACAAACCAGATTGCCGTCCACATCATAACGGGCACCCTCCCAACTTATCTGCAGAAACCCGCTATACATACCATTTGTTCAAAATAATCATCAAGGCGATAAAGCTGACGACCGCTCCCGCAAAACAAACCCATCCATAACGGAAGCGCTGCTGGAACATACGAAGAATGCCAAGACTTAATAATCCGAAAATGAGCAATAAGAAGACGACCCCGATAATAAATAATGAAGCAGAGATGTCACTGACATCGACTAAAGTCACTGCATACACTCCCCTATGTAATAATGCAAGTACACAATTAGCATTATAAGGGATTGTCCCTCCGTTCGCCAACCACAATCCGTAAGAAAAGGTGACAAGGTGAAACGGCTTTCTATTCCAGCTCAAAAGAAAACGACGGCCGCAAGGCCCTGGATTAGCGACCTTTCAACCATCGTATATCCGTTTCATAATAAGTACCGGCCCGAGGTCTTTTGCGCAGCTTTACCTGCAAAACGTAGTTTTTCACAACCGCCTGGCAGATGGTCGGCTTAACAAGCTTAGGCAGCTTGATGATTTCCTTCTTCTGATTGGGAAGTCCTTCAATCCTTAAGCGGTCATCCCGGACATACAAGCGAAGATCTGCCCGGCTTACTTCGCGCGGGAGGTGGAACTTCACAAGCAAGTCTTGATGAGTCTCAAAGAAAGAAATCCCCTCGCTGGCTTCCGCTTGATCCAAGATGGAATTTGCGGCCGCAGGCAGTGATTTGGTCATCATCTTCCGGACGAATTTCTCCACCCAATCCGGTTCCTTCATGACATCGAAGCCTTTTGGCAGCCGTTGGCCGTCAAGCCATCTCTCGAGTTCATCCCATTTCTTCTCCACGTTCCCGTTCACCTCCAGCCGTTCCCCATTAGCATATGCGAAGCTGGGCGGAGAGGCTACTTTCTTCCTTCGATAGGCACTTATCCACACGGGCGGCGGAACCTCTGGGCATATGCCGCATACGATAATATACGAGACGCTTTAAGGGAAAAGGGTGAGTATGAATGCCTTCTATCGTTGGATTTGTTAAATTAGTCAGCGTCGGTTCCAGTGCCGTCGTACAGTTCGGAGACGCGGTCCAAGTATCGCCCTCCAGCCAAACGAAAACCTATGCCGGCTCCGGCTCATTCCTGACAGGAAGCCTGGCAAACTCTAACAATGCCGTCAGCGCGACCAACACGCTTGATCCGGACGTTCAAGACAACTCTCAGAACAATCTGGAAACCGTGGTGTAACGTATGAATTGGACCATTTATCAGACAATCACCATACAGCAGCTTAAGGTAAACAGTGTGACGAACAGCTCTGTCCTTCAGGTCGGAAGCGCAGGATCGATCCGTTCTTTGTCCCAACTCTACAATTCGGGAGGGTTTACGGGTCCCGCTCCGCAGCTAGGAGCGGAAAGCCCAATCTCTCTTGTGCCGCTTCCTAATCCCACATAGAGAGAGGAGGCTGCCATCATGCAGCAGCAGCCGCCCGGCAATGGGCTGTCTCCATGGCAAGCCTGGTCGCTTGAGCTCCAAACAAAGCTGAGAGCGCAGCAAAGCCAGATTTATTCACTGGAGCAGCAACTCGCTGTTCTTAGCGAGCAGCTGAAGCAACTGGAGAAAAAGCCGATCTATAATATCGAGAAGCTGGAATATCATTTCGACCAATTAAAAGTAGAGAAGCTTGAAGGCACTTTAAATATCGGAATGACACCGCCCGGGATAGCGCCCGGGGAAGGTGATATCGATCAGCTCGCCGTGCAGCAAAAGCCAACCGTCTTTCCTTCGGCTGCCTACGGCTTAACCCCGCCGGCAGAGCCCTATGCAGACGTCCGAGCGGAAGTGGACCGGTTTTTGAGCCAGCATGGAACGCAAAGGCTTATCGCACTCGAGACCGAATACGGAGTAGACCTTGATCCTTATCATCGGCATATGGTTCTGGAGGATATCCGCAAGCAGCTTCCTTCCCGTATTCATTTCTATATGCAGCTTAAGCCTGGCGACGCTGAAGCAGGAGCTGCCGGACAAGGACAGGATCCGCCAACCGAGCAGGAGAAGAAAGAAATGATTTTATCCAAGACGATCAGAGACGCAGACGCTGCCATGCAGAAATATGTCCAGTCGCTTAAAAGCGGCAATGGCAGCTGACAGGAGGGGTTAGCGATGGTGAATTTCACCGTACACAATTGCGGGTTGACCGTTGGCAATATTGAAATACTCGGTGTAACGTCGGCATCGATGTTCCAAATCGGCGACTCCGATTTTGTCACCTTGTATTCGATGTTTGATACCCCTCCCGAATCCGTCATTGTTGGCCCATTAGCCCCTCTCCCCACTCCGGAAGGCGAAGAGGAAGCGGTTGGCGAATCACCGATGGCCGGTTAGGAGGTACCGTCTAAATGGAGGAGGCTTATCCGATACGGGTATCCCACATTGGGCTGGTATCCGTTATCGACGTCTCGATCGGGTCGATTATCCAATTCGGGGATCGTGCAGAAGGCACGCCAAAACTGTACGCTCTTGCCGTACAGCGCGCCATTGACCATACCAAAGCGGGAAGCGTTTATTTCGAGTCCTATCCGATCTTCAGCCGTCCGCTCCCAAAGCTTATCGACCCGGTTGCAGACGCCGGAGAGGATGTTCGAGTCAAGCGGGTGAACCACTGCCCGCGCATTAATGTAGGCTGCATCAGCGTGGTTGGCGTCGGCTCCACCTCTAGCCTGCTGGCGGGCAATTCGATGCGGACTACCGCAGAATCAAGGATCAAAGATATCCGGCAATATGAAAAAACGATGATCCATCTCACCTAGGCGAATTCATCAAATGCATCTGCACAGGTACAAATGTCCAATTCCTCCACCCACTCCGCTCATATATTGGTCTTGTAATTGACAATCAAGACAACGACTCGGGAGGAATGAACAATGGGTTACCCTGTAGCAGGAGCTAATACGGGCTATGGACCGGTTCACGGAGTCCGGAACAATAGCGCAGCCTTTATTCTTGTTTTATTCGTATTGCTGGTTATCATCATTCGTACCTGCAGCTTCTTCTAAGAAGCGGATGGGGTGAAAAAGAAGCCGCTTAGCTGACAGCTAAGCGGCTTTACTTTATGAATCATTGCTTTGCGCCTTGAAGCTCTCTATACTTCGCAGCGTATTTGCTGACGCTTTGAACAAAGGTCGCATGCGACCAGGTGAGCGGAGCCACGGACAGCGGCGAGCCGTCATAAGGGTTCAGCTGTTCCGGAAGCAGTCCGCTCGACAATGCATGCTCAACGACCCATTCCAGCGTCCTTAGCGGTCCTTCCAGGTCTGCCAGCGTGAGCGCGGATTCAATCTCGTAATTCGCAACCCACAGCGTGCATATGATCCACGGATTGCCCGGTACCTGGTCGATTTCACCGGATTGCTGGAAGTAATAATCATTGGTATATCTGGCGATACCGCCGATATGAGTCTTAATCCGCAGACCTTCCTTTATCGCATTCATCGTCTTTTGCACTCGTTCATCATGAACCGGCAAAACGCCAAACTCCCATAATCCGAAAATGCTGCTCTCCAGCGTCATGTCCTTCACCCAGCGGTTATCCCGGTATACAAGCCCGCGGGCGAAACGGCCGGATTCTTCATCCCAGAGGTGCGTCAAGATCCCGGTCTTGATCGTATGCGCCATATTGCGGTAATGGTCGCTCCGCTCGTAATCTCCGAACAGCTCGGTGAAAAAGGCGCCTGCCATTAGTCCCGCATAGACGGAAGCAGCCGTATACGTCCAAATCCCGTACCGCTCCTCCCATAAATCATAACTTGGCTTCGGAAGCGAAAGCTCCGGCTCGATATATTCGCTGAGGAAGGAAGCGGCTTTCCGGATAAGATTGCTGTACAACGATTGGGGCAGCTCGATAACCTGATTTCGCGAGTAGTCCTGCCACAACGCAAACAGGACAAGCGCGGTCTCATCCTCCTGAATGGGTATCCTCTGGCTTCCCTTCACAATATACGGATGCCAGCTGGAGCCTACCGTACCGTCCGGATTGTACTTGTGATACAAATACCCGTCCGGCGAGAGCGCGTTGGCGCAGAAATGGAAAAACGGCGCTATGACGCTCTGATATCCGGCCAGAGACATCGCCTCGGCAATCAGCGCGCCGTCCCGCGGCCACATATAGCTGTAATGATCCCTGTTGTACTGCAAGATATCGGTATCATTCGCAGCCAATATGGCGCCGCGTTCATCCACCTGAGTCCGTACTAGCAGCAGACTATGCTTGAACATCCGTGTGACCTCTTTGGGCAAATTCCCTAGATCGGCCTCGGAACGCTGCAGCCAATGCTTCCAGTAAATGACGATCCGGCTGAGCAGCTTCTCGGGATGATTATCCTTTACGTATTTATGAAGGATTTTGACCTCCTCGAGATTTTTGCCGACGGACATCCAGTAATACAGCGTCTTCTCGCCATTGCCAGGAACCGTTGTCCGCAGACCAATCGTACTGTCAACCGAGCCTTGGGCAATGGTATTGCCCATGAGCACGCCGTCCTCCGCGTCGCGCCAGGTTCCCTCCGCGGAGTGAAATCTTTTTATACCCGTTGAATACTGCATGATGCCGCCTTCATCCGAACAGCCGCTGAACATGAAGTAATTCGAGCGCTTGTAGTGAAACATCGTATTGTTTTCCGGATAATAGGCAGCCGTATCTCCTACTTCCGAGCCTTCAATCATCAAATCCTGATGGAAGAACAACCGGGCTTCCCGGCTGTCGTTCCTTCTGTTGCGCACAACAACCCGTTTAATGTAGATGCATTCCCGCTGATGAATACCGTCGTTCATTTGCAGCTCTACGCCTAATCCCTCGTGCCTCGCAACAATGTTTGTCACGAGGGAATCCTCGATATAGTTAAGCTCAAACGTCCATTCCTTCTCATCCAGCCAAGAAAACGCGCCTCCGATCCAGATCCCGAACCGGCAATAGTGACCGCCCACATGGTTTAGCTGTCCGACATACGGAAAATAAATATCCCGAATAAAACAATGTTGATCCAAATTGAGCAGCAACTTGCCATTGCCGATTACAAGGTGACGGGCCATCTTTCAGTCCCCTTTCGAGAAGCAAGAAGTTGATCGTACAAGGCTATATAAGCTTTAGCCGAGCGGCTCCAGCTGTAATCCTCCTTGCCGGCATTCTCTACAATGCGGCGCCATACGGCTTCGTCGCGGTAGAAGTGCAGCGCCCGTCTCACCGTATACATGAAATCGTCCGCATTATAGTGCGTGAAGCTGAAGCCGTTGCCTTCCCCGGTATCTTCATTATAGGAGAGGACCGTATCCTTTAGACCGCCAGTTTCCCGGACTACGGGAATGGAGCGGTAACGAAGAGCGAGCAGCTGGCTTAAGCCGCAAGGCTCAAACCGGGACGGCATCAGGAAAATATCCGAGCCTGCATAGATCCTTCTTGCAAGGCGGTCATTATAACCAAGCCATACGGCAGCTTTATCCGGGTAACGGGCGGCCAAATGATTCATGGCATTCTCGTAATGCCAGTCTCCCGCTCCGAGAACAACAAGCTGTACATCCTCCTGCATAAGCTCGTCAAGCTTCCAGGTGATCAAATCCAGTCCCTTCGATTCCACCAGACGGCTAATAATGCCAATTAGCGGGGTTTCCTCCGACTCGGGAAGACCAAGCTCCGCCTGCAGGCTCAGCTTGTTTTTCCGTTTGCGGGAAATAGAGGAACGGTAAGGCGTATGTAAGGCATCGTCGTTCATCGGGTCATACAAGTCGGTATCAATCCCGTTAATAATGCCTGTCAAATCGCCGGAGCGGCTGCGCAGCAGACCGTCAAGCTTCTCGCCGTGCTCCCAGCCCTGGATTTCCCGGGCATAGGTTTCGCTGACCGTTGTCAGCTTGTCCGCGTAGACAAGCCCCCCTTTCAGGCAGCTTGCGGCACCGTGGAACTCCAGCTTGTCGGCGGTAAACATCTCATCTCCCGCTCCGAGAAGATCCTTCAGCTGGTCAATCCCAAACAATCCTTGATACATCAGATTATGGATCGTGAATACCGACTTCACGCCGTCCCAGGCCGGATCATTCGAGTAACGGGTGCGGAGCAGGAACGGAATAAGTCCGGCCTGCCAGTCATGGCAATGAACGATATCCGGCGTGAAATCCAGATATCGGACTGCCTCCATCACGGCAACGCTATAGAAGACAAAACGCTCCGCATCATCGTTATAGCCGTACAGCCCTCTGCGCCTGAAGTAGAACTCATTATCGATCAGATAAAAGACCACACCGTCGATTTCCGCCCGGTACAATCCGCAATATTGGCTTCTCCAGCCAAAATTTACATAAAATTCTGCAATTCGCTCAAAATTCTGAATATAATAATCCGGGATCTCTTCATACTTTGGCATAATAATGCGTACATCGGCTCCACGCTGCTTAAGCGCCTTTGGCAAAGCTCCTGCAACGTCGGCCAATCCGCCCGATTTGGCGAGCGGAGTTGCTTCGGAAGCGGCCATTAATATATTCACGCCTGATCACCTCATACCCTATCCATAAATTTATTTGCTATTTATATAATCTTACGCTTGCCTGCCAGAAACGGATTATCAGAAGAACCGCGGATATCGCGGTCATACTGCACGCGTACATCCTTATCCAGAATGCAATGCTGGACCAGGCTGTTCTCGCCGATATCGCCGTTTTGCATAATGATGCTGTTCCGGACAACGGCACCCTTGCGGACATGGACACCGCGGAACAGAATGCTGTTCTCGACGGTTCCTTCAATACGGCAGCCGTTAGCAATAAGGGAATCGGTTACTTTTGAGGTTCCCAAATAGCGGGCTGGCGGCTCATCCTTGCCTTTCGTGAAGACCATTCCGGGCTGGAAGAACAACTCGCGCCATACTTCCGGGCGAAGCAGGCTCATGCTGCTCTGGTAGAAGCTTGACAGAGTATTGACGACAGCCAGATAACCTTCGTGCAAATAACCATAGACGCGAAGCTTATCGATCCGCGAGAAAATCGCGTGGCGGACCAGATGGTCCTGCCCCTGTGCAAGGGATGTCTCGACGAGCTCCATCAGAAGATCCTTGCGCATCACGTACATCTCCATGGAAGAGATGTCGCTGTTCATTCTTCCGTAATGGTCCTGCATCGCCGTGACGCGGCCGTCAGCATCCATCTTCATCTTGCGGGCCTTGCCGCCCATCAGATCGGCATCTCGTTTACATACGATCGTAATATCCGCTTCGCGTTCCTTATGTGCCTCAATAATAGGCTCGAAATCAATGTTGCATACCATATGACTGCGGGCAATCACGACATATTCCAGCGTAGAACGGTTGAAATAGTCGCGGTGCTGGTAGAAATGGTATAAGTCCCCGCGGCTGATTTCCTGAATGTCGTCCGTTGCCGGAGGAAGCAGGAACAAGCCGCTCTGACGGTTATTTAAGTCCCAATGGTCGCCGGAACCAACGTGATCCATGAGGGAACGGTATTTCGTGTGTGCGAATACGGCTACTTTATTGATTCCCGAGTTCACCATGCTTGACAGGATGAAATCGATAAGCCGGTATCTTGCGCCAAACGGCACGGTAGCAAGGCAGCGGTTTTGTGTCAGCCGCTCCATATCATCGTTTTCATGAATAAGATTTATAACGCCCATAACTTGATGCTTCATGACGGCTCCACCTCCAGCAGCACAGGTTCATTGGATACAAACTCGCCTACAGCAACAACGGTAATCGCATCATCATCGGGACTGCCGATGCATACGCCGTCTTCAATCACGGCACCTTCGCCAATAATCGCCCGGTAGATGCGGGCTCCTTCGCCAATCTTCACATTCGGCATAATAACCGATTCGCTAACGATACTGTTCTTGCCTGTCGTAACGCCAAAGAACAAAACGGAGCGTTCGACATCCCCTTCCACAATGCAGCCTTCCGTCACCATAGAGGAGGATACGCTTGCCCCGCAAGCCACGTATTGGGCAGGACGGTTAGGGCTGACGGAGAAAATGCGCCAATCTTTATCGGCCAGATCCAGCGAAGGCTTATCATCAAGCAGATCCATATTGGCTTCCCATAAGCTTTCGATCGTGCCGACATCCTTCCAGTAACCTCGGAAAGCGTATGTGCTCAGATGCAATCCGTCTCTCATCATGGACGGGATCACATCCTTGCCGAAGTCATGGCTGGAATTGCGGCTGGCCTCGTCGTAAATCAAATATTTCTTTAGTACCGACCAAGTGAAAATATAAACCCCCATGGATGCGATATTGCTGGTCGGATTTTTAGGCTTTTCTTCGAAAGCCGTAATCCGGTCTTCGTCGTCCACGTGCATGACGCCAAATCGGCTAGCTTCCTTCCATGGCACTTCAATGCCGGCAATCGTAATATCCGCCCCGCTTTTCTTGTGATGCTGCAGCATCAGATCGTAATCCATTTTATAAATATGGTCACCCGAGATGACCAGAACATAGGTTGGGTCATAACGTTCAATAAACGCCATATTCTGATAAATCGCATTAGCCGTGCCTTTATACCATACCCCGCCTTTTTGTTTGACGAATGGAGGCAGAATGGCCATGCCGCCATCCCTGCGGTCCAGCCCCCATGGGCTTCCGATGCCCAAATACCGGTTCAATTCGAGCGGCTGGTATTGCGTAAGAACGCCAACCGTGTCGATGCCAGAATGCGTGCAATTGCTTAAAGTAAAATCAATAATGCGGTACTTTCCCCCAAAATAGACAGCAGGCTTTGCCAAATCCTTCGTGAGGACGCCTAGTCGCTTGCCTTCTCCTCCTGCAAGCAGCATTGCGATCATTTCCTTTTTTCGACCCATGACACCAACCCCTTCTTAATGTGGTCTCCGCCCGCAAAGCTGAATAATTGGAAGGATAAAGGGGGGAGATTGATGGAAATGCTTTGGTTATAGCCGTGCCAGCTCACTTTCTCGCTGTCGTATTTCTGTAAACACTGTGAATCGGAACCTCCGAACTGTACCTCATTGCTGTTTAGGATCATGCGATAACAGCCCGGCTGCGGCACGCCTAATCGATAATGGGTATAACCGTTTCTGGAGAAGTTGGCAACCGTAACAGTGAAGCCCTGCTTGCCATAACGAATGAAAGATATGATCGATTGTTCAGCATTATTCACATCAATCCATTGAAATGCGTAAGCATCCTGATCTCTTTCCCATAAGGACGGTTCATGGGTATAGACATGGTTCAATGCTTTTACATAGTCGTGCATTTTGCCGTGGAGCTCGTAATCCAGCAGCATCCAGTCAAGCGGTTCGCGGTCCTTCCATTCGTCGAACTGCCCCCATTCGCTGCCCATAAACAGCAGCTTCTTGCCGGGATGGGCAATCCAATAGCCGTATAACAAGCGCAATTGGGCGAACTTCTCCTCATAGGAGCCCGGCATCTTGTTCAGCAGCGAACGTTTGCCATGCACGACTTCGTCATGCGAGAACGGTAAAACATAATTTTCAGAGAAAGCATATAAAAGTGAGAAAGTAAGTAAGTGGTGGTGGTGTGAGCGGTCGGCAGGATCGATCGACATGTATTTGAGCACATCGTTCATCCAGCCCATATTCCATTTAAAATTAAATCCCAGCCCGCCTAAGTATGTAGGTGAGGTGACTGCAGGCCAAGCCGAAGAATCTTCTGCGATCATTAGCGCGTCTGGGTAGTAGTGAAATATGGTTTCGTTAAGCCGTTTCATGAAGCGGAGAGCGTCTAGATTGTCGGTGCCGCCATACTCGTTCCAGGTGAAGAGCTCAGGCGGTTTATCCATGTGAAGATTGATCATGCTGGCGACGGCATCAATCCGAAGGCCGTCGAAATGGAACATATCCATCCAGTAGATGGCATTGGAGATTAGGAAACTGACCACTTCGTTTCGCTTGAAATCGAAGGCCAGCGTTCCCCATAAAGGCTTTTCGGCAAGCCGCTCATCATTTCCTTCAAAGATCGGAGTACCGTCAAAGCGGCGCAGACCATGTTCATCCTTGCAGAAATGTCCGGGAACCCAGTCCAGAATAACGCCTATGCCGTGCGCGTGGCAGCGGTCGATAAATTTCATCAACTGCTTAGGCTTGCCGTAACGGCTGGAAGGCGCATAATAGCCGGTAATCTGATAACCCCAGGACTGGTCAAAAGGATGTTCATTGATCGGCATCAGC
The DNA here is from genome assembly GCF_037147795.1 of Paenibacillus sp. MMO-177. NCBI lineage: Bacteria > Bacillati > Bacillota > Bacilli > Caryophanales > Paenibacillaceae > Paenibacillus > Paenibacillus sp. MMO-177. The sequence continues at coordinate 539,082 of NZ_JBBCUR010000003.1, forward strand.
TCGATATGGGTATACCCCATTTTCGCTGCGTAAGGAACCAGCTGATCGGCAAGTTCTTCGTAGGTGAGGAAGTTTTCTTCCCCTTTCAGCTTCCAGGAGCCTGCGTGTACTTCATAGAGCATAAGCGGATTGGAGTATGACGGCCGCTTGTGCCGCGAATCCACCCATTTCTTATCCCGCCATCGGAATCCGTATAGATCAGATACTACGGAGGCGGTTTGAGGACGCCTTTCGGCGAGGAAAGCGTAAGGGTCTGCCTTGAGCAGCCGCTGTCCCGTAGAGGTAATTATTTCGTACTTGTAAACAGCGCCTTCGCCAAGCCCCGGTACAAAAGTGACCCAGACGCCTGTCGAAGAAACGCGTTCCATTAACGAACCGGAACCATCCCAGTTGTTATGCTGGCCAACAAGCCGAACCTCCCTGGCATGCGGAGCCCACACCGCAAACCTGACGCCATCTTTACCGTCCCAGTCCATGACATGTGCACCCATGAACCGGTAACTGTGGTGAGAGCAGCCTTTGTTGAACAGATACAAATCGCTCAGCAGAAGGCCAAATGGTGCCGTTTGAATCATTTCCGACAATCGCCTCCATTTGGTTAGAATGGTACCGTAGCGTTAAAGGATTCATTTTCTGGTAATAGGGAGTTACCTCCATTATACATACTTTCATGAAAATAAACACCCCATTTTCAGAAAATGGATGTCATGTTATCTAACATCAAATTTGATGATTTCGCTTCATGACGCGATCGATGTAATAATGCCTGACACATAGTCCTTTCGATACGGCTTGACTTGTACAATTGATCCAGCTGCAATTGACCAGTTTCTTTGTCCTGCGAGGCATGACAGTATTCGGATCGCCATGTCTCATCAGGCGTTGATGGTGCATGGAGCACAGGTCTCTTGCCTTGACCGGTTTGGAGCAATTATCGATCCCGCATGTTTTCATGTTGTTTTGGTTCCCCCTATGTTTCAAACCTGCGTTTTCTTATATTACCTGAGAACTTTGGTTCATACAAAACTCGCTGTTAGCTGAACACTCTACTATTTTGTCATAGAAATGACAGCTTCCGCATGATTGAACCGTTTCATGCCAGCAAGTTTAATTTATTAAACCAAACTCCATTTATTCTTGACGAATTTGTTAAATATAGTAAAGCTATTGTATCGTACAAGCGTACAGCTTATACTCGATTTTATACATTGGCGTGCTTGGAATTAAGGAGGAGCAACCTTGATAGCATTTTACCAAATCTTCCAAATACTTGATCAGCCTATGGTGCTTGTCCGAGTATCAAAAACGGCAACAACGATCCATGAAACGAATGAAGCCTTCTGCAGGCTTTCCGGATATAAACAGGAGCAGCTAAAGGGAATGTCGATTGAACTGCTCATAGCCAATTATTTGCCTTGCGACTCCAGCCTGCATTTTACGCAGGAGACGGTCCTGACATCCGCCAAACAAGATGAGATTGCCGTTCATCTGGAATTCCGGGCTCTGACCATAACCGATCGGGATGATGCCAGCTACGCGCTGATCATCTTCGGGAATAAAGGCAGATCCGCGCAAGAGGAGCCGTTAACGGCAATCAAGCAGGTCTATGATTCTTCCAAACGGCTTAAGATGTGGATGGCTAAGCGGGATATAAGCACCAACCAGATGGCTGCCGCGACGAATATATCGTTGCAGACCATCTCCAAGCTTCGAAACGGACATATACAAAAGCCCAACCGATTAACGGCTGAGCTTATTGCAGGAGAACTGCAGGTTGCAGTCAGCGATATTTGGCCCGAAGTCCGTAACGGCCGGTAACCGCTGGCTTATTTATTGGACAAGGCTTGCGTCAAGAACGGTGTCGGCTCCGAGAGGTAGTACAGATGCAGCTCATGCATCGCGCGCGTGCATGCGGTATAGAACAGCTTGCGCTCGCTCTCTCTGCCATATTCGCTGCTTGAAGCGTTATACAAAATAACGGCATCAAACTCCACGCCTTTAGCCAAATAAGAAGGAATGACGACGGTACCGTTCTCGAAGGTTACCGTTTCCTTCTCAATCAGCCTCATACCAAGACAGCTCAACTTCAGGGCCTCATAGGCTGTCTTGCTTTCCTCAGCAGTCTTGCAAATGACCGCAATGGAATTTGCGCCCTCCTCTTGCAGCCGACGGATACGCTCCGCAATCATCGCGTGCAGCTCCGCTTCGTCTGCGGCAGCCGTTACCGTAGGTTCGTCACCGTTACGATTAAACGGCACAATTCGACTTCCGCCCTCGATCATACCGCTCGTAAATTCGACAATCTGCTTTGTCGAACGATAGCTGCGAGTCAGTACGATCGTCTCAGTCTCTTCTTTGCTGTATAGCTCTCCCAGCGGATCGAATCCGTCCCCCAAAGCGGCATGGGCAAATATCGACTGATTCAGGTCTCCAAGCGCGGTCATCTTCGCCATCGGGAAAACTCTCTTCAAATAATAGAATTGAAATGGCGAATAATCCTGGGCTTCGTCGATAAACAAATGCCTTACCGATGTATTGGTCTGGAAGCCTTCGATTAAATCCTTCATATATAAGTAAGGGGTTGCGTCTTCATAAGTAAGTATTCCGCGGTTAAGCTGTTCCACGGTAAGCCTGCGGATGTCTTCCCATTCAGGCCGACTTTCTTCGACAAACCACGGAGCGTGCCCGCTTTCAAATAATAGGAGGTATAAGGTCTGCGTGTCGACAAATTTTAGTTTCTTCACGCGGCTCCGCAAACGTTTGAACCTCTCCTGGACGATCATTGTAGCCAGCACGTCTTTCTCGCGGTCAAAATCATCAAAGGAATCCGAGGTATAGCTTTCCTTGCGGCTTAATTCATTAAAGGCTTGGAGATAAGCTTCTTTATCCAGCAGCTCCATCTCGTCTTCCACCCACTGCTTCTTCCGTTCCGCCTTGCTTAATCGGGTCAGCTCCTTCAGCAGCCAGTCGGCTGTCATCTTGAGCCTGTTCGGAACCGTGAAGCTTTTGTCCAAGCCGTAAAAGTGCTGTTCAATGGCTTCTGCCGCAATCAGCTTCCGCCCCCGGAATTTGATTGCTTTAAACAATAAACCCGATTCGCCAAGCGTATCCACATAACGCTCAATCACTTTCATGAAGGATGCGCCCGATTTATGCCGAATGGAGGCGATGCGCGTCTTGTAATCCGGGTCGTCCATGCCGCCAAGCGTATATTCCATCTGAGCAAACGGGTCCTCCAGCGCAAACGATTGCCCGATACGATGTTCGAGGTATTGCTGGTAGGTTGTCTGCTGCATATTCTGTTCGCCAAGCTCCGGAAGAACCGTCGCGACATAACTGTTAAACATAGGATTCGGCGAGAACAGGACGATTTGATCCGCCTCCAGCGATCCCCGGTAACGGTACAACAGGTAGGCTACACGCTGCAGGGCCGCTGAGGTTTTGCCGCTTCCGGCTGCTCCCTGAACGATCAATAATCTTGCGCGCTCATTGCGGATAATTTGATTTTGTTCCCGTTGAATCGTAGCTACAATGCTCTTCATCTGGGCATCTGAATGCTTGCCCAGCACCTCCTGCAGCAATTCGTCGCCAATGGTTACTCCGGTATCAAACATTCCGGCAATTTGGCCGCGGCGGATGACATATTGGCGTTTAAGGGTCATCTCGCCTTTTATTGATCCGGTAGGGGTAACATAACGAGCCGGACCCGGGGAGTAATCGTAATACAGACTCGAGACGGGCGCACGCCAGTCGTAAATCAAATAATTCGAACCGCTCTCATCCAGCAAGGAGCCGACTCCAAGATAAATCTGCTCTTCCTCGGTACTGCCATCTTCTATAAAATCGACGCGCCCGAAGTAAGGGGTCTGCTCCAGCTTTCGCAACAGCTTTACCTGTTGCGACGCATGCCTGTGGCTATGCTCCCGCTCCGCAAGAACCTCAGCCTGCTGCTTCAGGCTGGCGGCGGACTCCGCGGCTTCAGCCGCATCCTCGAAATTGAGCGTAACGTCGTCCCAGAAATTTTTACGGATATCCACGATATCTTCCCGCATCCCGCTTGAGCTTTGCAGCAGCTTGCCCAACTGTTCGCGGATCAGCCGCATCACACGGTCTACTCGCTTCTGCTCCTCTATTCGCTGCTCGTCCTGCATGATTTATCCTCTCCTTCAAGCGTAGTTGCGTGAAAAACTATAAAAGTCCGATTACTATTGTAGCAAACTCTGCCTGTCAAGGTGAATTCAAGGTGAACCTGCTTCTAAAGAAAAAACGTATTGATACCCTGATAGCAAGCGATTATAATGTCAAAGGCAGAAAATCTATCATACACCTTGTGATGCCCTGCCGCAAGTGCTGCATCGCATACTTTCAGATCGAGACCTACAGGGAGGCAATATGTTTAATTTGTGGTTTGGCGCGCTATTTATGCTCGTCCATTTTACCTTATTTCTGATTTCTTACCGGTTATTTGGCCGTGTGGGTATTTACGCCTGGATCGGCATGGCCACCGTACTGGCTAATGTACAAGTTGTCAAAACCGTCGAAATGCCTTTCGATATCGTGATTACGCTTGGCAATACGATGTATGGGACCATCTATCTCGCATCCGACCTGCTTAACGAGAAGTACGGCGAGCGCGCTGCAAAAAAAGCGGTGTGGTTCGGCTTCTTCACGCTGATCGCCTCGACGGTTATTATGCAAATGGCGCTTGTCTTCCGCCCCGACAGCTCCGAGCTTGCCCATAATACCAACGATGCCCTGCATATGATTTTTGGACTGATGCCGCAAATTGCGCTCGGTAGCTTATGCGCTTATTTCGTCAGCCAGTTTCTTGACGTCAGGATCTATTCCGTTCTTAAGCGGGTATTCCCTGCCCCGGGACAGCTCTGGATCCGCAACAACGGCAGTACGGTTGTCAGCCAGTTCGTGGATACCCTAATTTTCTGTACGATCGCGTTTGCCGGCACACTGGAAGGAAGCGTATGGATATCGGTATTCCTCTCGACCTATGTCATCAAGTTTATCGTATCCCTCTGCTCGACCCCTTTCCTGTATGCGGCAAGACGGTTTACTTTCAAGGAAGAATAATTTTAAGGATCATAAAGAGCTCCTGACGGACAGGAGCTCTTTTTTTTTGCAAATTCAATTGGACAATCCGATATCATCGAGCATGATTTTACCCGGACCGTCAATAAATCGGAATGTGATCTCACGGATGGATAACGCTTTGTTGTCTACCGCCTCCGCAAAGTCATTAAGCGGTACACGGAATGTCTGGAATACCGACTCCGTATCATGCTTATACTTACCGCTCTTGATGGTCTTCTCAAGCCAAGGAATGATGGTGTATGTCGTCACGAAAGGCTGCTGAACCGGCATGTACGCATTTAACGGAAGAATGATTGCGTGCCCGTCCGTCGATATCAACTCGATCTGAATCTGCGGAACGGAATCCCGATGATCAGGATCAAGCTGCGACGACAGATTCGCGAGAGAGAACGTAAACATCCGATTCGTCTCGGCCGCGCTTGCAAGCGAGAATGGCTTCGCCAAAGATAAAGTATAAGAGCTGTCATCCAGCCACTCGACTTGCGCGCCAACTGTTCCCTTATTATTATGATCGCGATCCTTCACGTCCAGCTCGTCCCATGATTTCAGGTTATTTCCCTCGAGTTTCCCGCCTTCCGGCAGCGTTGTCTTGTTACGATCTTCATCGTACCGGGCAATCCTATCAAAGCTCGAATCCTCATATCGGGATACGTAAGCCGTGGAAGCCGGCAGCCAGTAGAGGCCAGTACGGTAATCCTGCAACAGCGGGACATAATCCTCTTGATCGCGAAGCGTTGTTTCCAGAAATGCAGATACGTAGACTTGCGCAGCCTGCTGCTGCTCCGCGGGCTTCATCATTCCTCGCTGGCTTAGGAAAAGGCCGCCGGGCAGACGCTCGTCCATCGTTCCCCACTCCGTATTAAACCGGCTATGATTCGCTTCAGACAAATAAACGGATGCTTTCCTATAACCGGAATCCGAAGAAAAGCTTGTCCGGATATATTGCCGGTCTCCGTAAAAGTCGTTTACGTCACCGTCCCGCGCTCCTTGCAGGACCAGATAATTAACATCCTTTAGGTTAGCTGACTTGTCATCAATCGCTTTATCCGTCGGAGCAAGAGCGATTACCGTTTGAATATGAATCTGCTCTTGATTCAAACTGTCCAGCGTCCGGTCGCCGGCAAACCAGGCATCCCGGTCGGCTGCCATCGCCACAGCCTGACCGCCGCGGGAATGCCCGATCAGTGCGATATTGGAGAAATCCACCTTTTTGTAAAAAACGCTATCCGTCTCTTCGCTAAACGTTTGAATCTGTTGAATATGCTTAAGCAGCATCCAAGCTCTCACTTTGAAATCATTATCCGGGATACCCGACCAGGCCGAATAATTCAAGAAATTCTCGTCAACCGAAATGGCAATATATCCGCGGCTTGCAAGCAGCTTGCCCAAATAGTCATAACCGGCATCGGAGAAATCTTCCATCAGATGATTGCCATGAACCATCAGTACGAGCGGAAACGGGCCATCCCCTTCCGGCATCCATACCCGGCCGTTCAACGGAAGCGCTTCTTCATCAAAGCCCCAGAACTTTTCCTTCATCCAATACCAGTTCTTAATGTATTCGGATGCATTCACGGACTCTGAGATCAGCTCGGCGCCTTTTCCGTACTCCTTGCGCTGCTTGTCCGTACCGCTGCCATACGTAAAAAAACGATAGCTGTAGCTGCCCGGCTCTCCGGGGTCTTCCGCATCGATAGCAGCAACCTCGGAACTTCCCATTTCCTCCGACCCGGCGAATACAGCAGCCGCATGCCCGCCGCCAAAGGGCTCTTTAAGCCATATAAACACACCGGATACCATCATGGCGGCAAGCACAATGCCGGCAATCAATCGTATGCGGCTTCGGTTGAACCAGCCGATTAGTATGCCAACAACACCGCCTATGGAGGTATAAATAACGGCGCATACAATTGAATTTATAATTTCAAAATCTGAATAATGCAGAATATAATAGCACTCGAAGCCGACATAGATCAGAAAGCCGGCGAACAGCCGCGGAACCGGCACATACATCAGCGACAGGATAATGGCAATAAGTTGCGAGGCAATGAGCAAGGCCAATGCATTCGCAAGCACAAACGCCCCTATGTCGATAGCCGTCCCGAAACCGGTCGGCATGCCTAAAGCAATGGTTATGATTGCTGCGGACCCAAACAGCAGGAGCCCCGCCGCACCGGAACGCCATAGCGGTCCATCGTATTCGAGCCGGTTACCAATTCGGGTAAGAAGCCAATCCAGAACCTTTTTTCTCCTTGGTCCCGGATCCGGCTTCAACTGCGGTTGAATTAATTCGAGTTCCATAGAGACTCCGATTCTTTGACGAACAGCCAGTTCCGCCCGTCCCGGCGTTCAATCTCAACCGGAACATCAAAGAAACGACTCATTCGCTCAGAGGTTAGAACATCGTTAGTAGCTCCCGCCGCAAAAACTTCGCCTTGCTTGATCAGCAGCGTGTGGCTGAAGCAAGGCAATATTTCTTCCACATGATGCGTGACGTATATAATAGTAGGACCATTCTTTGCCACCTTATGAATCATAGATAGCAGCTGTTCTCTCGCAAAAACGTCAAGTCCCGTGCATGGCTCGTCCAAAATAAGCAGCTTAGGCTTTGCCATGAGCGCTCTTGCGATCAAGACGCGCTGACGTTCGCCTTGCGACATCGTATCATAGGTCCGGTCCGCCAAATACGAACAGCCCAGATTTGTCAGCAGCACCAGCGCCTGCTCCCGGTCCTCTTCATTTGTGTGATCGTATAAGCCGATCGTCGCGAATTTGCCGCTTAATACGATATTGATGGCCGTCTCGCTGCCGTATAGCTTTTGCTGAAGCGATGTGCTTACCCAGCCGATGCTTTTGCGCAGCTCGCGCAAATCGTATTCCCCGAATTTTTTGCCAAGTACCGAAAGCTGTCCGCTGGTTGGCCAAATATAGCCGTTAATCATATTGAGAAGTGTTGTTTTCCCGGATCCGTTCAAGCCCAGCAAGCACCAATGCTCGTTCTGCTGAACCCGCCAATTAATATCATGAAGGACCTGCTTGTCCCCACGTTCCCAGCTAGCGTGCTGAATATCAATAATCATCGGTTGTTCCCTCCCATACATCTATAAATTATAGGTAAAATCGGGCAGAGCGGCAATCCAAAGTTATTGACAAAACAGCTTCGCCATCTATTGGCTGCGTTATATGTAAAAACAGCCTCGGCAGCAGTAGCCGCCAAGGCTGTTTGTTCAAGTCACCGCGTAATAAAAAGGAACAATAACTAATGAAAGCAATACGGCAATAAGACCAACCGCCATCGCCCAGCCGCCAAGCGCTCTTGCTCCCTGACGGAAAGCAATAAAGCCCAATACCGCTGAAGTGATGCCCAGAACTACCGGCCACAGGAACCAGGATGCTGCCGCGAATACAAGCGCTACCCATCCGAGGGCTGTGCCTCCGGACTCCACGGCGTCTGCCGCTTCTTCGATTTTTTGTTCTCTCGGTACATAGGAAACCGGGCTGCCTACAGCGAAATCCGCCGCCATTTCTTCGTGCACGTTGCCCACGTTATTCTCGTTAGCCCATTCTTCCACTTTACCGCCGTTCAAATCCGGCATCGCATTGGGTGCTGACACTTCGTATTGCGGATAATCGTTCTTGTGACGATCCGTAATTTTTACGCCTCGTTGATCCATTCCCCGTCACTCCTTCGGTTTAAAAGTGTGGCAGCAGGTAGCGGATGATTCTGTAGCTTGATCCTGATGGTAAAGCCCAAGCTCGTCAGCCGCGAATTCTTCATTGAAGTCGGCATGCTGATCAATGTCGATGGAAATGGCATCAGCATTGCAATTGTTGCCTTCTTTCCAGAAGACGCAATTAGACACGCTGCAGGTTACGCCTCTCGGCATAAAAAAATCACCTCCGATATCAAGTTTCCCTGATCGAAAGTGATTCATTCCGTCCTATTTTTGCCCCTGCATACGGCGCTGGGTCATGTAATCGTTCTCGTAGTACGCCAGCTCGTCGCGGAGCTCTTCGTAAATTTTGGAAACGCTGAGAACGATGACGCGCGCTTCGCGAACAGGCTTGAAGCGGAAACGGATAGCGTCTTGTCCGGTGTAAGCATAACGGCCGTCTTCGGAATAACATTCATTCTTCGGATAGAAGAAGGCATTCACGCACTGATGATAAACATCGTACAAGGCGCGTTCAGCGAAATCGTTATCGAAATTTGGCCGTCTGAGCAGTACTCCAAGTTTCTCAACCGAGACTTCAGAGAAGACCAACAGATGTCTTAAGTCAGACAAGAGGCCTTTGTAAAACGTTTGTGCTTCATCTCCAGTTTCTTCGCCGACTAATTGGTTCAGCGAATACTGGTTAAGAAACGATTCCAATTGATTAATTGCATCTTTTAACTTTGTACGCGATGTTTCACTAAGCGACTTCGCATTGGTCGATGGCATAGGTAGTTCCCCTTTCTTCTACTACAACAAAAAAACTAAGGCATCAACAACATGATACCACAAATTACATTGGTTTGGTACTGGCGGTTAAGACATTGTTCGGCGCATATTTTCGGCCTCACGATGCGCAACCTATCCTTAGTGTGGCAATTACGCTGGCATAGCGATGAAGGGACGAAAGAAACGATGAATGCGAAAAAATGGGTTGGTCTTTGTGCGATTATAGCACTGGTAGCCATTGTTGTACCCGGAACACGATACATTTTTAATGATCGGAAAGCTCCTGAATCCGAAGTTAGAAACTTCTCGGCGCATCAGGAAAAGGCACTTAAAGTAAAAACCTTAAACAAAGATATGGACGCTACCTCTCTGCTCTGCACAACGGAGTGCAGCAAGGAATTCCGTAAGCTGATGAGCAATGAAACGAAAACGGGCACGATGAAGGCGCAGACGGATAAAGTCGCCCATATGATGGACATGCACAAACATATGGTATACGTCAGCTGGATCAATGGTGACCGAAGCGTGAACCGCGGCTCGCTCCCGGACAATACGGCATCGCAATTTGTAAACGAGGCCAAAGCAAAGGTGAAAGCCGGCCAACCGTATCAGTCCAAGCCGTTTATGAGCCAAACCGGCAGCCGGTACATGGTGCTTGGAGTTCCTAGCGGAAAAAATAACGGTATCGGCGTAGTTGGCGTTATTAATCAGGACATTGTCACGCAAGTTGAGCGCCATCAAAAACGGAACTTGCGGCTTGTGCCTTATCCGGCCGAAGGCAACTACCGGATTGAATCGGTTGAGCCTAATACCAACCGGGAGACGACGGTGCGGGACGGCGAAGACAATGGCAATGCCAGCCATTATCACGTCAAGGATGTGGTTGTGCATTTTCAGGATAAGCTGACCAACCAGCAATTAGAACAAATCAAGAAAAAAATCAATGCCGAGAAGATTCAGCGCATTGGCGATACCTACGTTTTCCGCTCCAAGAATATGGATGCCGATCGAATGGTTCATTACTTCCAAAAATCATGGAAAACCGAATACGTAGAGCCTCACTATTTGTACCTGACAAACGATACGACGGGCGACGCTGCCAACATCATTACTCCCAACGATGCCCTGTATGCCCAATACCAGTGGAACCTGCCTTCGATCGAAACCGAAAAAGGCTGGGGTTTATCAAAAGGAAATGACCAAGTAATCGTTGCTACTATGGACACTGGCGTCCAAGCCGATCACCCTGATTTGAAGGGAAGGCTGATGGAGGGCACCAATATCGTGGATCCGAAAGCAGCTCCAAATGACGATGTTGGTCACGGTACCCATGTGGCCGGTATTATCGGAGCTACCGTGAACAATGGCGAAGGCGTTGCGGGGATCTCCTGGTATAACAAAATTATGCCGGTCAAAGTGCTTGACAGTACCGGTGCGGGCTCGACCTACTCGGTTGCGCAAGGGATTATTTGGGCAACCGATCATGGCGCCAAAGTCATCAATATGAGTCTTGGCAACTATGCTCAAGCCGAGTTCCTGCACGATGCGATCAAGTACGCTTATGATCATGACGTCGTGTTGGTTGCAGCCAGCGGCAATGACAATACCGATCGCCCTGGATATCCAGCTGCATATCCGGAAGTTTTTGCGGTTGCGGCAACGGACGCGTCGAAAAATAAAGCTTCGTTCTCGAACTACGGCGATTACATTGACGTTGCGGCGCCAGGCGACAGCATCGCCAGCACCTATCCTGGCAGCCAGTACGCGGCATTGTCTGGCACCTCGATGGCCAGCCCGCATGTCGCGGCATTAGCCGGCTTGATCCGCTCCATCAACCCTGACCTCAACAACGAGGAGGTTATGGACATTATGCGCAAATCGGCCATTGACCTTGGCGACAAGGGCAAAGACAATTATTACGGCTACGGTCTGATCGACGTCGACAAAGCTCTGATGGCAGCTTCGAACTATACGACTGCGCTTCAGAACTTCCCAAACCAAACAAAAAACCGTCTGGAAGCAATTGGCCGGCGGTATAACGCAGGGAAGTAAGAACTAAAGGTTAAAATGGGCTCAAAAAGGCCCTCGACTCCCACATTCGTTTTTATAGGTAAAAATGGAAAGCATCCTCTGGCACTTCGCCGAGGATGCTTTTACTTTTTGATGAGACAAACTGCTGCTCACCTTGCACGAAATACAGTATATTAAGCCTTTTTGAGCATTTAATCGGACTTATGTTGAATGAAATGCAGTATATTACGCCAGATACGCTTTTCTTAAGCACTCCCGGCGAGATATCCTGCATTTTCTGCAATGTATCTCCCTCCTCTGGCTGCTACCCAGAAATATCTTGCATTTCGTGCAACTTAGCTGAGCCTAGCAATAATACTTAGCTTGTACTGAGCCGCGAAAGCCTTGCGAGGCAACTCTTAGGTTTGAGGTAAACAAACATAAGCTCCCTTGGCATAAGCAAGGGAGCTTATTTGTTGTTGTGTAGGAAAAGTGTTGGCGATTGAGGAGGGATAGGAGTATCTTTTGAGAAGCGGAGCGTCCGCCTTTGTCTTTCCATTGCCACCTTAATCAAACTTGTTAAAGGCAAAAGACAGACAACAGCGGTCGAAAGAGATACTCCGGCTCCGACGACCCATCAGCCAAACACCCAAACTTTCCGCAACAAGCAACAAAAAAGCCTCCCGGCGAAAGCCAGGAGGCGTAATTTGTTGTCCGTTGCGGAAAGTTTGCCGTAAGCCGGGTTCTGTACTTCAAGTGGTATTAACGGGAACGACCCTCCCACGACGAAGCGACAATCATCTATCTAGGCTGTTTATTGCTAAACAGCTCAAGCAACCAACCCGAACGAGCCTCGGGCTAAGGCTGCAGCTCAAGGCTGCTACGTTCTCTCGGTCTTGCTCCAAGTGGGGTTTACCAGGAATATAGTCACCCATACTCCTCGTGGTCTCTTACACCACGGTTCCACCCTTGCCTGTGCCGGCGCAAACCGGCCATCGGCGGTCCATTTCTGTGGCACTATCCTTCAGCTCGCGCTGACTGGACGTTATCCAGCACCCTGCCCTGTGGAGCCCGGACTTTCCTCTCGCGGCAACAAGGCCGCCAGCGATTGTCTGTCAAACTTTCCGATGCACGACTTAGTATACAAGGTATTTTACAAAACCTCAACCTGTTTTATCATCCCAAATGCTACACAAACCGGAAAGGCTCCGTATTAATGGCGGAATGAACAGCTTTTGTCTCGTATTTGCGTTCAGCGAGCTGCTGATTCAGCCAGTCGGCTACACGCCTCTTCATAATTTTCTCGACATTGTGACCCGGGTCAATTATGGAAAGACCGTCTGCAAGCGCGTCATGCGCGGTATGATAATCAACGTCTCCCGTGATGAGCACATCCGCACCGGCAAACTGCGCATGACGGGTGTAACGACCGCCGGAGCCGCCTAGTACGGCAGCTTTCTTAATCATACGATTCGGATCCCCAACCAGACGGACATAAGGAACGTCGAACACTTCCTTTACCTTCTCGACTAGTTCGCTTAGGGTTACAGGCTGCTCCAGCTTCCCGCTGCGGCCAAGGCCAAAGGATCTGCCCTTCAGATCAACCGAATACAGGTCATAGGCCACCTCTTCGTAAGGATGCGCCTTCAGCATAGCCTGTACAACCTTTCGGTGTACGCTGTGCGGAACAATCGTTTCAATGCGGATTTCCTTTGCTTTTTCCAATTGTCCCTGCTTGCCGATAAAAGGATTTGTGCCTTCGCCAGGAAGGAAGGTTCCCGTTCCTTCGATATTAAAGCTGCAGTGGCTGTAATCGCCGATATGGCCCGCTCCCGCCTGGAACATCGCTTGAAGCACCTTTTCATGCTGCTGCTCCGGCACAAAAACAACCAACTTGTATAGCTTGTCGGTATGCACCTCTTCGAGACATTGCCGCCCTTCCGCCTTAATGCCAACCAGATCGGCCATCCAATCGTTAATGCCGCCGTCCGCAACATCCAGATTGGTATGCGAAATATAGACCGCAATATCATTTTTAATCAGTTTTTCGTACAATCTGCCCGCGGGCGTAGAAGTATCCAGCTTTGCCAAAGGGCGGTAGATGATGGCATGATGCGCAATGATAAGCTCCGCTCCGGCAGCAATCGCTTCATCGACAACTTCATCCGTTACATCCAGCGCTACAACGATTTTCCGGATCTCCTTGTTCAACGTCCCAAGCTGCAGGCCGATTTTGTCATTCTCCACCGCATAATGCTTTGGAGCAAGCTGCTCCATTATTTGGATGACGGTCTGTCCGTTTGCAAACATTGAAGCACCTCCTCGATTACATTCATTTCTTCACGGAAATGCTGTTTCTTCTGCTCCGCCTGCTCAAGATCGGATTGAGACATCTGGGCTACAATCTTGCCAAGCTTATCAAGCTCGAGACGCCATTTTTTAAAAAAGACCTGCTGCGGTGCACGTAGCAGATGCGGCCCCATTTTCTCCAAAATCGCAGTCCCCTTCTCCTGGTAATTAGGAAGCGCAAGGAAAGAAGGGTCATATACTTCCGCATTCCGTTTTTTCCATTCCGCTTCGTCATATTTAAACGCGTGCAGCACTTCGTAAATTTTATCGTCTTCCTCCAAAATGGACTCTTCGGCAAGGAACCAGCCGCGTTTCAACAGCCAGCTTCGCACAAATTCTTCGCCGATGTTAGGCTGTAGAACAAGCTCCTTTACCCCTTCCAGCTTCCCGGCCGAATATCCTTCTTCCAGAATGCTGCTCATCAGGCTGCCGCCCATTCCCGCTATGGTTACCGTATCGGCCTCGCCTGGCTCAAGAACGGATAACCCGTCCCCGCGGCGAACCTGCAGCTTGCCGGAAAGACCGGCATCCGCGGCTTGCTTGCGTGCCGCATCATACGGACCGGGATTCAGCTCGCCTGCAATCGCAGACGGCACTCGGCCCGATTGAATTAAATAAACCGGAAGCAGCGCATGATCGGAACCGATATCCGCTACGCGCGAGCCCTGCGTTACAAAGTCTGCAATCCTTTGCAGACGTTTAGATAATTTCAACATTAAGCAACCCACACCATCCATTGTTTTCGCATAAAGAACAACAGCCCGCCGCCCGCGGCAATCTTCAACAGCAATTGAAGCTGCAGCTGCAGCATAACCGGTTCTTTCCATACAATCATCTCGTATAACTCCGGCATAAACCACAAAATCGCGCATGCCGCGAATAAAACCATGGCTGCCTGCTTGGACCAACGGTGGACAAACCAGCTTCCCCAGCCGAACAGAATCGAGATCGGCATCCAATACAGCTGAGATTCATACCATTCCGGCGCGCTCGTAAACTTGCCCAGCAGCCATGCATATACCATTATTCCCGCAAGCCAGCCGCAAAGATGCAGCAGCTGGATCCTTGCCGCTATTCCGTACACCACCCAGAACAGCGCGCAACAACCAATCATCCCGGCCTTCCAGCCCCATTCCGTCATCCCATGCTGACCTAATATGTAGAGGCCGGCGCCAAGCATCAGCAGCATGCCCGCGCCGGTTACGGCAAGCCCGGCCGACTCGTGGCGGCGTCTCAAACGGGCGCCGAACCATAGCAGTCCAATGACGCCAACAGCCGAGACCCCAATTTGCAATAGAGGGTGAAAAACGTTAAAATAAAGCACAACAAAGGAAATAAAGGTAAAAAAACCAAATGTAAGCAGCCAATGTTTGCCGGAAGCCTGTTGAACGGCCATTACCGCTTTGGCGATCGAATGATTGGATTCACGCTTCACTTCTTGGTCATGATCCATATACAAGTTAAGCAGAAAATCACAATATTGATCCGGGAGCAATTTGCTTCTGCTCCAGTGCTCAATTTCTCTGACGATAATCTGGCGTCGCTCTTCATTCATATGCCTTCTGTTATCCTCTCAGGTAGAATGACGATAGAGTCAATTGGAAAAAAAGACCTTGCTGCAAGAGCAGAAAGGTCCTTATCGGTTAAAGCTATCTTATTCTAGGAAATCCTTAAGCCGTTTGCTGCGGCTTGGGTGACGGAGCTTGCGAAGTGCTTTCGCTTCGATCTGACGAATCCGTTCACGGGTTACGCCGAATACCTTGCCAACCTCTTCGAGGGTGCGGGTACGGCCATCGTCAAGACCAAAACGCAGACGGAGTACATTTTCCTCGCGCTCTGTCAATGTATCAAGAACATCCTCCAACTGCTCCTTAAGCAGCTCATAAGCCGCCGCGTCAGCAGGTGCCAGCGCTTCCTGATCTTCAATGAAGTCGCCAAGATGCGAATCGTCTTCTTCGCCAATCGGCGTTTCAAGCGATACAGGCTCTTGAGCAATCTTCATAATTTCCCTTACTTTATCGGTGCTGAGTTCCATCTCGGCTGCGATTTCTTCCGGGGTCGGTTCGCGCCCGAGCTCTTGAAGGAGCTGTCTCGAGACCCGGATCAGCTTGTTGATCGTCTCGACCATATGAACCGGAATCCGAATGGTACGCGCTTGGTCCGCAATGGCGCGCGTGATCGCCTGGCGAATCCACCATGTTGCATACGTACTGAACTTAAAGCCTTTTTGATGGTCAAACTTCTCTACCGCTTTAATCAGACCCATGTTGCCTTCCTGAATCAAATCAAGGAACAGCATGCCGCGGCCTACATAACGCTTCGCGATACTGACAACGAGACGAAGGTTCGCTTCCGCTAGTCTGCGCTTCGCTTCCTCATCCCCGTTCTCAATCCGTCTTGCCAGTTCGATTTCATCATCCGCCGACAGGAGCGGAACACGGCCGATTTCCTTCAAATACATGCGTACAGGGTCATTAATCTTAATCCCTGGAGGCAGAGCCAAGTCATCGTCGAAATTGAAATCATCCTGCTCGCGATCCGAGTCTTCACCGCGGTTAAGCGGATCACGATCCTCGTCTCTCTCGTTTAATACCTCAATTCCTAAATCGTCAAGCTGTTCGAAAAACTCATCGATTTGCTCCGGATCCTGATCAAACGGCGATAATTTCTCCATAATCTCTTTATAAGTTAAGGAGGCTCTTTTCTTCCCCTGTTCAATCAATTGTTCCTTCACTAAATCCAATTTTTGTTCGGCATCTAGTTCAGTATGCTGATCATTCGCCATATTCCGACTCCCTCCTCCCTAGAACCGATCGTCAAGTCGTTCCTTTTAGCTTTCTCTCTAGGGTTATAATCTCACTTAACATTTGCGCGGCGAGCAGATGATCTCCGGCGCGTTCCGCCTGCATCATTTCCTCTTTTTTTCGGTCGATCTCCCGGAACCTAGGTACTTTGATAATGTCCTGAATATCGGCTTCCAAAATTGCATCGTCAAAAGGAAAATCCCCGTCCATCATCAGAATGGCTGCAGCCGTTCTCTCCAGACGTTCGTCTTGGAGGGAGGCAATAAACCTCCCGGCATCCGGATCATAGCCCTGCGCATAAAATGCGTATAAATAAGCAGCAAGCGCTGCGTGATCCTCAATATTGAACGCGTCTCCCAGCTTTTCATGGACCGTCTGCGCCACATCCCTGTCGCGCATCATCACATGAAGCAGCCTCCGCTCAACATACGTATAAGCAGGCATTAGCACTGGAGGCCCCGATCTTCGGCGATTTTCATTCCTACCATTATTCCACGAATTGTCGTTATTATCCCTTCCGGGTTTCTTTTTTTGCAATTCTTGATGCTTAATGTGACAATCCTGCTTTAATACCTCTAATGGGAAATTAAATTCGCGCGAAAGCTCCTGCAGGTAAACCTCGCGTTCAATAGCCGAATCAAGCTCTGCCACAATTCCGGCGGCTTCAAGCAAGTAATTTTTCCGACCTTCTTCTTTTAGCAGTATATGGTTTTTTCTTGAATATATAAGCTTAAATTTTGTCGTTGTGACAGGCTGATCAATGACTTCGCGAAGATAAGCATCCGGACCGTATTCGGTAATATATTCGTCCGGATCTTTCCCTTTGGGAAGCATGGCCACCATCACTCTAAGCCCTGCCCCTTCCAGCATCGGAATAGACTTCATCGCGGCAGCTTGTCCGGCGTCATCCCCGTCATAACCGATCACGATTTCTTCGGCCTGCCTTGCAAGAATGCTGCAATGCTCTTCCGTCAAAGCCGTTCCCATTGTGGCTATCCCGTTCTTTACGCCGGCACTCCAAGATTTAATAACATCCATATACCCTTCGAATAAAACAACTTGCTTGCTCTTGCGGATGGCAGGTCGCGCATGATGCAGATTGTAAATCGTGCGGCTTTTCGTAAACAGCATCGTCTCCGGTGAGTTCAAATATTTCGGCTGGCCTTCACCGATTATTCGTCCCGCAAACGCCGTTACTTTGCCGTCCCGATCCCATATCGGAAACATAATTCGTCCCCGAAACCGGTCCACATATCCGCTCCCGTCTGATTTCGCGGATAGCAGCCCGCCTTTCTCCATTAAGGAGGGATCGAACTTCCTGGCTGTTAAGAACCGGCTTAGCGTATCCCACTGTTCCGGCGCGTAACCGATCATAAATTGACTGATCAGCTTGTCGCCAAACCCCCGTCCGCGCAAATATTCTTTTGCTTCTGTGCCATACTGCGTATTGTTCAACAAATAGTGGTAAAATTTCGCAGTCAGCTCATGCGCTTCGAGAACAGCGCTGCGTTCCGTATCGGCTGCCGTCGGCTTCGAGCCGTCCGGATTAGCCCAGGTAACAGGTATGCCCGCCTCTTCGGCAAGCACTCGGACCGCTTCTGGAAAGGTATAGCTTTCAATCTCTTCCACAAACCGGATAACGTTGCCTGTCTTGCCGCAGCCGTAACAATGAAAAATTTGCAGCTCCGGCGTCACGGTGAAGGAAGGCGTCTTCTCCGAATGGAAAGGACAAAGCCCTTTCATATACTTGCCGTTCTTTGAGAGATGAACGTATTTGCTCACCGTATCTACGATGTCATGATGACGGCGTACCGCCTCAATAACGTCATCCGGTATTTTACCGTAGGTCATTATCCATCACCTTCATCCTAATGACACGTAAATAATATTCGCTAAATGTCATGTTTCTCCTGCAAGTTTGATAAAACTTTTGTCAACTTTTGTTGAAAACGCTCCCGGTCCTCATGATTCATTGCTTTTGGGCCTTTCGTTTTACCACCCGCTCGCCTTCTTTTTGCAGATTCATGACGCCGTTCCATCAAATAATCGATGTTCTCGTCCGAATACTGCTCGCCGCGCGGAGACAAGACGACCGCACCTTTTCCAATCGCAATACATGCCAGACCAAAATCCTGCGTAATTACGATATCGCCTTTCACTATATGATTGACGATATACAAGTCGACCGATTGACTGCTGCGGTCGACCTGCACAACCGAGACGCCTTCCTGCGGCTCAAGCCGATGGTCATACGAGGATACCATGACAACCGGGACGCGGAAGCTGCGTGCAGTCCGAGCAATTTCGGTCTTAACGGGACAAGCGTCGCCGTCAACGACGACTGTCGGTTGATTAAGCTCCATCACGCATCACCGCTTATTGTTGTATATTTCAATTACCGTACTATTATATACGGCACTACTTCAAAAAAATCCTGCATTTAGGCTCAAACGCCCCGAAAATGCTCCATAATCAGACTTGCCGTTTCTTCTACCGCCCGATGCGACACATCGATTACGACACAGCCGATTTGTTTCATAATCGCCTCCGCGTACTCAAGCTCCTTCAGGATCCGATCCTCCGCCGCATACGATGCGCTGTCCGGCAAACCAAGCGCCTTGAGCCTTTCCTTCCGAATGGTGTTCAAGTAAGGAACGCCAATCGTAAGTCCGACAATCCGTTCAACCGGGACGTTGAACAGTTCCTTCGGCGGCTTGATTTCCGGGACGAGCGGAATGTTGGCTACCTTGTATTTTTGATGCGCCAGATACATGGACAGGGGAGTCTTCGACGTCCGCGATACGCCGATCAGCACGATATCCGCTTTAAGGACACCGGAAGGGTCTTTTGCATCATCGTAACGGACAGCAAATTCGACGGCATCCACCTTGCGGAAGTAATCCGCGTCCAGAACATGGTTAAGACCAGGTTCCTGACGCGAATGACGGCCGGTCTGCCGTTCAAGGCTTTCGATCAGCGATCCAAGCAGATCAATGGCATCCACTTCATGCTCCTTGGCGAGTTTCTTCATCGCTTCCCGCAAGTGCGGAATAACAAGCGTGTAGAGCACGATAGCGCCTGAAAGCTTAGCCTGTAGAACGAACCTCTCCAAGGTGGGAACATCCATGACGAACGGTGCGCGGCGGATGTCCGTCTGAACCGGGTGGAACTGCGCTACCGCCGCTCTTACGACGAGTTCTCCGGTATCGCCAGCAGCGTCGGATACAACGTAAATAATCACTTCAGCTGAACCTGCCATAATCATCATCCCTTCCTTCTATGGATTGACGACAATGATACATTGACGAGTGCAACCTGTATTACCAGACCAGCTTCGAGAAGTCGGCAATAGCTGTAATGTCGTCCGCAATAAGCGAGAGAGTCGCCAGACGGTTGCTGCGCACAGCGTCTTCCTTGGCCATAACCATAACCGAATCGAAATAAGCGTTAATCGCCTGCTTAAGCGAAGACAGATTGGCAAGCGCGGCAGCGATATCTCCCTCGGCGATTGCGGCTGCAACAGCCGGATGGGCTTTTTGCCATTGCTCATAAAGCGCGCCTTCCGCAGCTTCCTCGAACAAAGCCGGATTTACTGTGCGCGACTCCGCTTTGGATGCCAGATTGCATACCCGGTTGAAGGCATCGATCGTCAGCTTGAACTCGCTGCGTTCGCTGCCCGAAGCCAGTCCGTTAATCAGCGCGGCGCGTTCAACGGTAATACGCAAGTCATTAAAGCCGGTTGCCATAACTGCGTCAACGACGTCATAACGGTTAGCTTGCTCCGACAGAACATTCTTCACGCGAAGCGCAAAGAAGTCATTCAAGTCTTTGCGAATCTCGTCCGCACCGCGTTTCATTCCGCGTGCTTCATGCACCTGGAGAGCCGCGTCAAACAGGTCTGTCAGCTTCAGATCAAGGCCTTGAGCCAAAATAATCTGAACGATGCCCGATGCCTGACGGCGAAGAGCATAAGGGTCCTGCGAGCCTGTCGGGATAATGCCAATCGAGAAGCAGCCCGCGATGGTGTCCATTTTGTCGGCAAGGCTGACAATTGCGCCCACAAGGGATGCCGGCGCACGGTCGCCTGCGAATCGAGGCTGGTAATGCTCATTGATCGCTTTCGCTACCGCTTCGCTTTCCCCTGCCTTGCGCGCATAATCTTCGCCCATAATGCCTTGCAGCTCAGGGAACTCGTATACCATTTGGGTAACAAGGTCGAATTTGCAAATATCCGCCGCGCGGCTTGCTGCTGCAGCGGCGTCCGTGTCGACACCAAGTTTTGCAGCAATCAGATCGGTTGTTGCGCGGATTCTTCTAACCTTGTCCGCAACCGTACCCAACTCTTCGTGGTAAACGATATTTTCAAGCTTTGCCAGAGCATCGTTAATCGCAAGCTTCTGATCTTCCTCGTAGAAGAATTTCGCGTCGGACAGACGCGCGCGAAGAACCTTCTCGTTGCCTTTCGCAACATTCTCGATCGAAGTCCGGTCGCCGTTGCGCACCGTTACGAAGAACGGCTGCAGCTGGCCTTCCGCATTTAATACCGGGAAGTAGCGCTGATGCTCGCGCATCGACGTAATAAGAACCTCTTGCGGGATATTGAGGAATGCAGGATCAAATGTCCCATATAATACGTTCGGATACTCGACCAGGAATAAGACCTCTTCGAGCAAATCTTCTTTGATGGCGATTTCCCAGCTCTTCTCTTTGGCCAGCTCCTGAATTTGAGCCACGATCAGCTGCTCGCGTTCTTCAACATCAACAATGACATGCTGCTCGCGCAGACGCTCTTTATAATCCGCGGGAGTTGCCACAACCGTCTCTTCGCCAAGGAATCGATGACCGCGCGATACGTTGCCGCTTTTCACGTTTGTGATTTCAACCGGAATAATGTCTTGGCCGAACAAGGCGATAATCCATTTGATAGGACGCACGAACTTCAATTCATAGCTGCCCCAGCGCATGTTTTTCGGGAAGGACATCGATGTGATCAGGTTAGTGAGGCCTTCCGGCAATACGGACGCCGTTTCCGTGCCTACGCTGCTTTTGTTCGCGTATACGTATTCAACGCCGGCAAGCTCCTGGAAAAAGAACTGCTCCGGGTCTACGCCTTGGCTTCGAGCGAAACCAAGCGCCGCTTTGCTCCAGTTGCCTTGGTCATCAAGGGCGATTTTACGCGAAGGACCTTTAACCTGCTCGTTAATGTCTTCCTGCTTCTCGGCAACGCCTTTTACGTACAGGGCAAGACGGCGAGGCGTTCCGTACACTTCAACCGATTCGTAGGGAATACGCGAGTCGTCGAACCATTTGACCGCCTTTTCCTTCAATTGATTCATGGCGCCGCGCACGAAACGCGCCGGCACTTCCTCTAGTCCAATCTCGAGCAATAAATCCTTAGCCATTGTTCTCCACTCCTTTCTTCAGCAGAGGGAAGCCGAGACGTTCCCGTTCCTCCAGATAAGTCGCCGCGCAGGCACGAGCCAGATTGCGAACACGCATAATGTAGCCCGTACGCTCCGTTACGCTAATCGCTCCGCGTGCGTCTAACAGGTTAAACGTATGGGAGCATTTCAGCACGTAATCGTAAGCCGGGAATACGAGGTTATGCTCCATCGTTTTTTTCGCTTCTTCCTCGTACATGTTGAACAGCTGGAACAACATCGCGGAATCGGAAGTTTCAAACGTATATTTCGAATGCTCGAACTCCGGCTGCAGGAAGACGTCTCCGTATGTTACGCCGTCTACCCACTCCAAATCAAACACATTCTCTTTTTCCTGGATGTACGAAGCGAGGCGCTCCATACCGTACGTAATTTCTACCGCAACCGGGTTGGCATCGATGCCGCCGACCTGCTGGAAGTACGTAAATTGGGTAATTTCCATGCCGTTCAGCCATACTTCCCAGCCAAGGCCCCATGCGCCAAGGGTAGGCGATTCCCAGTTGTCTTCAACAAAGCGGATATCGTGATGCTTCGGATCGATACCAAGGCGCTTCAAGCTTTCCAGATACAGCTCCTGGATGTTGTCCGGGGACGGCTTCAGGATAACCTGGAACTGGTGATGCTGGTACAACCGGTTCGGGTTCTCGCCGTAACGGCCGTCGGCAGGACGGCGGGAAGGCTCGACATATGCTACGTTCCAAGGCTCCGGGCCAATCGTGCGGAGGAAGGTCATCGGGTTCATCGTTCCCGCGCCCTTCTCGACATCGTACGGCTGTACGAGAATACAGTTTTGCTCTGCCCAGAACTGCTGCAGAGTCAATATCATGTTTTGAAAATTCATGACCTTTTTCTCTCCTTCATTATTTAGTATGGCGGATCCGGGGACACAAAAAGCTCCCGTCTCTACGCCTGCTGCCAGACGTAGGGACGAGAGCTGACTCCCGCGGTTCCACCCTACTTGACTTCCGCTTGTCGCTCCTCATTCCAGAAGCGTGCGAAAATCCTCTTTTCGTTAACTGACTCCGGAGTGCCTTTTCGCATGTTTAGCCTGCCCGGGCTTCCACTGTCCCCGGATCGCTAGTTCAAGGCATCAACTGCTACTTTCTCCATCACTGTCCATATTCATATTCAAATATATTAAACATTTTTAATGCAGTTGTCAAACCAGTTATTAGGTACTAATGCCCAAGCGTAATCGTACAGGAAAATAAAAACGGCGCGTTCGGTCTCGGGACCGATCATGCCGTTTATTCGAAGGAATATTTATCCATTTGATCAAGAAAGGTTCTTGACTTGAGCGGAATGCCGATATGGGCATCCATCAGCTCTCGCATCAGCCGCTTCAGCTCGTTCTTTGTCTCCGGCTTCACCTGGATGGCTCCAAGACGCCTCAAGTCCATGCGGCTGAACAACCGCAGAAGCTTATATGCTCCTTCCCCCATCGGCAACGCCTGGGCATCGTTCCTTGCGCATCTCGGGCACAATACGCCGCCAGCTGGCGGGCTTAAGCGAAACGGTCCCTGATCGCTGCCGCAATTCACGCAATTCTCCAGCTCAGGAGCGTAACCTGCAGCCTCTAATATTCGCATCTCGTACAGATGCGAAACGATTTGCGGGTCCTTGCCTTCCTCCATGGCCGCAAGCCCTGCCTTAAGCTGTTCAAACAACATCGCGCCGGATTCGTCTTCCTGGAGCATCTTGTCCGTCAGCTCCGCCAGATAGGAGGCATAAGCGGCCAAATCCAGCTGTTCACGTAAAAGATGGTGAGATTCAAGAATCTCACCAGCATTAAGCGTACCTAAACCTTTATTCCGGAAAAATACGAACTCACCGTATGTAAATGGCTGCGCGAGAGAAGCATGTCTGCTCTTCACCTTCTTCGCGCCGCGCACCATTACGCCAAGCTTTCCGTTTGTTTTCGTCAGCAGCGTAATAATTTTATTGCCTTCCCCATAGTCCATGCTGCGGATGACAATGCCCTCCACACGATATAGCATACTACCTTCTCCCCCATGCTTCATTCAAGGCAGCCTGCAGAGTAACCAATTAAAGGGCAGACGAATCCTCGAACTCAGCAGCAAGCTCCTCATTGTCTCCCGGCAAATGTTGAGGATGATTCTCTGGACCAAGTTGATCCATTTCCTTGTAGAGCATGTATGACTCCACATCACCGGTCAATGTAAAATACTTCCACGAAAAATTTCGCATTCGTATTCATCCCTTTCCGCCATGGAAATGAAGCCCCAGACAGTAATTAGGATACGGTAATTTGCCGAATGCTATCCTTAACAAAATTCGTCAAATCCGGCTTAATCATGCCGGAAGCCGAAATCCTTCAATACGCGTTCCTGATTGCGCCAGTCCTTCTTCACCTTGACCCAAAGCTCCAGGAATGTGCGCGATCCAAGCAGCGCTTCAATATCGCGGCGGGCCTGCTTCCCGACTTCCTTTAGCAGGGCACCCTTCTTGCCGATAATAATGCCTTTTTGGGAATCCCGCTCCACGAAAATAACCGCTCCGATATAAACAACGCCATTCTCCTGCACTTTCATATCCTCGATGCCAACCGCAATCGAATGCGGGATTTCTTCACGGGTCATATGCAGGATCTTCTCGCGGATAAGCTCCGCGCAGACGAATTGCTCCGGATGGTCTGTAACTTGATCGGCGGGATAATATTGCGGTCCCTCCGGCAAATATTTCTGGATTTGCGCAAGCAGCGTCTCCACGTTGTTGCCTTGAAGCGCCGAGATCGGCACAATCTCCGCAAACGGATACAGATCCTTGTATTGGGTAATAATCTCAAGAAGCTTCTCCGGCTGAACCTTGTCAATTTTGTTCATCACAAGAAACACGGGCGTATCTACTTTTTTCAGCTGCTCGATGATAAAACGGTCGCCGCCGCCTAGTCCGTCGGCAACGTCAATCAGGAAGAGCACGGCCTCAACCTCTTTTAGGGCGCCTTCAGCGGTTTTCATCATATAGTCGCCAAGCTTGGACTGCGGTTTATGAATGCCTGGCGTATCGAGGAAAACGATCTGCGAGGTATCCGTCGTGTACACGCCGTGGATTTTATTCCGCGTTGTTTGAGGCTTGTCCGACATAATGGCAATTTTTTGCCCGATTAAATGATTCATAAGCGTAGATTTGCCGACATTCGGACGACCGATAATCGCCACGAATCCGGAACGGAATTTCGTTTGAGTCATATGGATAGTTAACTTCCTTTCTCTAATGAAGCCGGTGTGAATGCACCCGGCAGCAGCTCGCTGACCGTCATAATGTTCCAGTCGCCGCGAAGATTGCCCATAACAACCGGCATATCGGGCTTGCATAGTTCTACCAGTACTTGGCGGCACACTCCGCATGGGGTGATTGGTCCGTCCGTATCCCCCATTACGGCAATGGCCTGAAATTCTCCCGGCCGCTTGCCGTCGGCGATTGCGCGGAACAACGCGGTTCTTTCGGCGCAATTGCAAGGGCTGTACGCGGCATTCTCCACGTTGCAGCCGGAGTGGACATGGCCGCTTTCGTCAAGCAGCGCGGCGCCTACGCGAAAATTGGAGTAAGGCACGTATGCCCTCGACATGGCCTCCTTCGCTGCTTCAAGCAGGTTCGAATAATGCTCCGATAATCCTTCGAATGCCATGATCCTCAACCCCTATTCTTCGTATTAATCCATGAGAAAATGCCATAAGGGCGGCCCAAGGATGAGCAGCCCAATAATAATCGCGCAACATGCCGCGACCAGCACGGCACCGGCGGCAATATCCTTCGCCGCTTTCGCAAGCGGATGAATGCCGGGACTAGCCAGATCAACGGTTTTTTCGATCGCCGTGTTCACCATCTCGAGCGTGAACACAACCGATATCGTTAGCAGCAGCACCGCCCATTCCAGCCTGCTCAGGGGCAGGAACGCCCCCAACAGACATACGATAACGGCCGCCGCCGTATGAATCTTCATATGACGCTGAGACCGGACAGCCAATACAATTCCTGAACAAGCAAAAGACAGGCTGCGGATAAACTTCGGCATTAACGCGACAGACCCGCCTTCTGCAGAACGGCTTCCTGTTTAGCCGTCATTTCGGCTTCGCCGGCGTCGTCCATATGGTCATAGCCAAGCAAATGAAGGAAGCCGTGAACGAACAGGAAACCGATCTCCCGCTCCAGGGAATGACCGTAATCCTCGCTTTGCTCCTGCGCTTTCTCAACCGAGATCACAATATCGCCAAGCATGCCGGAGATCGGATCAATCTCATCCTCGCTCTCCACTTCGAAAATAATATCGAGCTCTTCCGTCCCGTCATCCTGCATCGCGAACGACAAGACATCCGTAGGACGGTCAATGTTGCGGTATTCGCGGTTAAGCTGGTGAATCTGCTCATTATCCGTAAAGGTCAGAGTCACTTCGCCGTCCGTAAGTCCTTCCATCTCGCCGGCGATCTGAAGAAGCTGCTCGAGCCTTTCCACCCACTGATCGGGAATTTCCATTTTGTCTTGTTCGTTGCTCCAATCCAATTGCAAGCTCATGCTTCGTTAACGCTCCTTTGGTTTTACGTCTTCCGGGTATTCAATCCGCGAGTGGAATATGCCAATAACGCTTTCTTTCAAAGAATGGGCAATCTTATCGAGTTCCTTCATCGTCAGGTCGCACTCATTATATTGATTGTCATCTACGCGGCTTTTAATAATCTTCTGAATCATCGCCTCTACCTGTTCGACCGTAGGGCTCCGCAAACTGCGCACGGCTGCCTCCACGCAATCTGCAAGACCAACGATAGCCGCTTCCTTCGATTGCGCTTTTGGACCCGGATAACGGTAGTCGTCTTCCGTGAAATTCACGGCCAGCCCCTGCTCCTCCGCCTGTTTGAGCGCTTTGAAGTAGAAGAACTTCAGGGAGGTTGTCCCATGATGCTGCTCCGCGATATCCCGGATCGGCTTCGGTATGTTCTGCGCCTTCAGCATGTCCACGCCGTCGCGCGCGTGGGCCACAATGATCGACTTGCTCAGCTTAGGTTCGATGGTATCATGAGGATTTTCCATGTTTGTCTGATTCTCGATAAAATAACTAGGCCGTTTCGTTTTGCCGATATCGTGATAATAAGACCCTACCCGGCAAAGAAGGCCGTCTGCGCCGATAGACTCCGCCGCAGCTTCGGCAAGATTGCCGACCATTACGCTGTGATGGTAGGTGCCCGGCGTCTCCGTTAGCAGCTTGCGCAGCAACGGATGATTCGGATTCGACAGCTCTACCAGCTTGAGCGCGGACAATATGCCAAACGTAATTTCAAAGAATGGCATAAGCCCGATTACAAGAATCGCCGTTAATAGTCCGCTTGCAAAAGCAAAGGCAAGAGAATACACGAGCGGCCCCTGCTCCAGCTGCTCCTTCAGGAACATGAGCGACAATACAGCCAGCGAACCAAACAAACTGACCATAATGCCTGCCTTCAGAATCGTTGACCGCTGGCTAGCGCGGTGAATCGAGAAAATCGCCGCAAGGGAAACGACGATAATGACAAACCCGTATTGGTAATCGAAAATCTGACTGGTTTGCGTATTTAGTATAATACTTCCGCATAGCGCAAACAAAACAGAGCTGATCAGCGCCAGATGCACATCCAGCAGCAGCGTAATCAGCATCGTACCAAGCGCAGCCGGAGCCAAATATCCGGCATATGGCGCGGAATCGGTCTGCGTAAGGGAGATAACCTGCATCGTAATAATATTGATCAGGTATATGAGCCATAGCATCAGCAGATGGGTGTTGCCATAGCTTGGCTTGGTCGTGTCGCTGCTTCCGTATTGGTGTATATAGGTATACAGGCCAACAACGATCATGACGGACATCAGCAGCAACCCGAGCTGCGGCCAATAATTGCGTTTGTCCTGCAGAAGCTCGGATTCCTTCAGCAGATCGTACATCGCGGGTGTGATGATCTCGCCTTTTTTCACGATGAGATCGCCTTCTTTGATGACGACCTGCGGCGTGTTCTGCTTTGCGAGAATTTTGGCTTCGTCGGTTGCCTGCTGATCGAGGAACCGGTTCGGCATAATCGTGAATCGTGCCAGCTCCTGCACAATTTCGCGGCTGGAGCGGTTGGTCAGCGAGCTTGCGTTAACCAGCTCGGCAACCTTCGTACGCGCCGTTTCCGCATCGCGAAGCTGCTCGCTCATCAGCTTGCGGACAACATCCTGCCCGACGGAGCGCATCTCTTCCAGCTGATCCAGCGTCAGGTTCGGAAGCTTGTAGAACGTCTCTTCCGGAATCGTATATACCTGCTCCTTGATGACCTTCGACATCTCTTCGAGCAGCGAATCGTTGTACTTGCCCGTACCCACATTCATTTTGACGAAATTATCGACAAACGCATCATATTTGCCGGGAATCTCATTCCGGTAAATTTCAACCTTGTTTTGTACCGTCACCTGATCATCCAGATTCAGCTGTTCAATCCGAATAAAAATTTGATCGATCAGCTGTTCGTTGCGCAGAGCAACGTTTGAATAGATCGAATCGATCTTATTCGCTGCCTGTTCCTGCGCTTCCAGCGTAGCCTTGCTGTCGAAGATCTGATGCGGCGCTGCTATATCCTTGTCGCTTGGGGCATCCACCTGGATATCGTAGGTTTCCGGCACCAAATGGGGAGCCAGGCTGAAATAAAACAGCAGCACAAACAAAAATAAGAGCAAGACTCGCACTGCTGTGCTCTGCTTCCAGCCAGCCGATTTTGCCTGTTGCAGGTTTATTTGTTTTCCGGCCTGAGTCTGATTCATCGAGCGGACATTCCTCTCTATGCTTTGTTTTCAGCGTCCCAGTTGTATGCCACGATTATTTTCTGAACCAAGGAATGGCGAACGACGTCCTGCTCGGAAAAATGAATAAAACCAATTTCCTCTATATCCCTCAAAATGCGCTGCGCTTCGATAAGACCGGAGTTTTTGCCCCGCGGCAAATCGATCTGCGTCACGTCGCCTGTTATCACCATTTTCGAGCCAAAGCCCAGCCTTGTCAGGAACATTTTCATCTGCTCCGGGGTCGTGTTTTGCGCTTCGTCCAAAATAATAAACGAATCATCCAGCGTACGCCCGCGCATATAAGCGAGCGGAGCGATCTCGATAGTTCCGCGTTCAAACGCTTTTGCCGTCTGGTCAGGACCCAGCACGTCATGCAGCGCATCGTAGAGCGGGCGCAGGTACGGATCGACCTTTTCTTGCAAGTCGCCGGGCAGGAAGCCCAGATTTTCGCCGGCTTCAACCGCAGGACGGGTCAACATTATTTTTTTAACAGAGCCTTCTTTAAGCGCCGCTACGGCGAGAACAACCGCAAGATAAGTCTTGCCGGTACCGGCAGGGCCAATCCCGAATACGATATCCTGCTTCTTGATTGTCTTCACGTAATGACGCTGTCCGATTGTCTTCACGCGAATCGGCTTGCCTCTGTAAGTCGTCGTAATTTCAGCTTTAAGCAAATCGAGCAATTCTTCCGCTTGCATGCTGCGCGCAAGATCAAGCGCATAAGTAATATCTCTCTCGGACGGTGTATAGCCGCCGCGGACAAGCTGAAGCAGCACGTTATAAAACTGCTCTAGCGACTCCACCTCTTGTGCCGGCCCGGAAATAACGATTTCCGCTTCGCGCGAAGACAGAGTGGCCTCCATCTGCTGCTGCACAAGCGTTAGATACTTATCTTGGGGACCAAATACGGCCAAGCCCTCTACTGCATTTTGGAGCGGAATTTTGACTACTTTTGCTTCACTCTGCAACAACCTCATTCTCCTTGCATCTGGACTAGTGGCATCTCTTCTACGATTGATTGCTCCACTTCAAAAAGAACTTTCATATAAACTTTACCATTGTCCGTCTTTTCATGCAAAACAATTTCCTTTAATATAACCGCGTCACTGCCTGCTTTCAGCATGACATCGGCCTTCGCCTGGAGCATTCCGTTGCTTTTCGCTTCCTCTTCGGTAAGCTCCCGCTCATCGGTGCGGACTTCCATGATCGTCTTCTTGAGCCGTCCGAAAGGCAGTTTCATGCCTCGCCATGACGCCTGTTCCTCCACAACGACATTTTCGGACTTGTCAAACGGATTTTTGCCAAAGCCGCTTACCTGAAGCGCCCGGTTACCGATGACGCCATACCATTTTGTCTTCTTCTCTCCCGTGTATACCTTAACCTCCTGCGTCAGAGGAGATGCCACGTTAAATTCATACCATACGAGCCCGCGCACCTTGCCTTTTGCCACAACAGACTGCGTATACGCGCCGCCTCCTATCGTTCCCGAGATCAAGGTTTGGCCTTTCTTGACTTTCATATTTTTCTTGACGACAGGGCGGCCTTTTTCGGTATAGATTTCCGTAATTACCGCGTCATTCGAAGCAACCAGATGCCGGGGATTTTGCAGCTCCGCCTTTTCCGCTTGCGTGGATTCAACGACCTGGATAACGATCCTTGTCCCTTTTTTCTCAACGCCAACCCAGGTTGCTCCCGGAAGATCGGTTACCAGCTCCTTGGATAACAAGTCTTTATCCTTGAGCTTAAACGACCACTGCATCGGGAAGATTCCTTCCTTCTTGGCAGCGGTCAGAACCTGTTCCTCGGTCAGCTTTACATTCCCTTTCACTTCAATGGACCAGACAAGGGAGGACAGCAAATAAATGCCGATAAAAAACAGGCCGATCCCGATTGCGAAAAATTTTCTTTTCTCAAACCGGACCAGCCAGAAGGGCATCCCTTCCCGCTTGACGACATGCGCCCTGCAGCCTGTCTCTTTCAAGAACGGGCGAAGACGGAAGAAGTCGCCTACCGACAATTCGAATTCCAGCTTCCCATCGCTTGTCCAACGAATGGAAGACAGCTCGAGCCCCCCTTCGAGAGCCCCGTTTACCAGCCGTTCAGGTTGTCCGTCCCTGATATGCACCGTAACAACACCGCGTACCCACTGCAGCCATTGACCCGCCATGCTTATCCCTCCTGATCCCTTACTTCGATACTTTTTATTTGACCCTCTATGAATACCTCTTCCGTCCAGATCGTGCGTATGACAAGCGAGGATCCCGTTACTTCCAGCTCGCCTTTGCTTAAGGCAAGTCTCAGCTTATCGCTGGAGAAATGAAGCACGCCGCGGTGATTCTCGATGTAGAGCTGTCGGTCGCCAATCATCGTCATGCGGGGCAGATCATAGACCACATCCTGCGGCAAATCCAATATATCGGCAGTCCATTTTCGAAATTTACGGTTTATACGGCCCATAGCTGATCCATTGTCCCCCTCCGCCGCGCGAGTGCACATTATTGTACTGTACCAAAATATGCGACGTTGGAACGATTTATGAGATATATGGAGCAGCGATAAAAAATAACAGCCGGGCAACGATGCATTACGCATCATTACCCGGCTGTTACGGTTTATGGTTTATTTGCCGAACGGGCGCTTGGAACGCGGAGGACCTAAAATTTCGGCCCATACGACCGCTTTGCGCAGCTCGTCGGCTTTAGGATTCGCCATTTCGGTTTGACTAGTTGCTGCAGCAGGAGCCGCTGCGGCCTGAGGCTTGTTGGCCGCTGCGAGTCGCGCGCGAGGCGGTTCCGCAGGCCGGCTTGGTGCCGCCTGAATGGCGCGCTCCAGCGTTTGCGATCTGCTGCCTTCCCCTAAGCCTCCCTTTTCTCCTTGAAGGGGGGAGCTGGCCATTACGGGCTTCTGAGGCTGATACTCTTCTTCATCATCCTCTTCCCATGCCGGATCTTGACGGTTTGCAGGTCTATGCGGCTCGCGCTCGCTGCTTCCCCCGAAGCTCGGCATCCGGTTCGTACGCTTCTTGGCGCCCGAACGCCCGAACATCGAGAAGAGCACCCCGCCAATGATGACAACCCAATAAATATGTTCGAAAAGAAAACTGATCAGATTCACGCCAGCACCTCCTTGCTTGACACGGCTTAAGCGGCTTAGTTGTCTTTATCGTTAGGAGTGTCCGGCTTGCCAATCGTATTTCTCATTTGGGTATCGGCTTCGATATTTTTAAGGTTCATGTAATCCATTACGCCGATTTTACCGGATTTCAAAGCATCCGCCATCGCGAGCGGTACTTGGGATTCGGATTCCACGACCTTCGCGCGCATCTCTACGACGCGGGCCTTCATCTCTTGCTCCTGCGCTACCGCCATCGCGCGGCGCTCTTCGGCTTTCGCCTGCGCGATCCGCTTGTCGGCTTCCGCCTGCTCGGTTTGCAGGTGCGCGCCGATGTTTTTGCCTACGTCCACGTCCGCGATATCGATGGACAGGATTTCAAAGGCCGTACCTGCGTCAAGACCTTTGCCAAGCACGGTACGGGAGATCATATCCGGATTCTCCAGAACGTCTTTATGCGAGTTGGAGGAACCTACCGTTGTTACGATACCTTCGCCGACACGGGCGATAATCGTCTCTTCGCCGGCGCCGCCGACGAGGCGTTCAATATTCGCGCGTACCGTAACGCGGGCTTTAACCTTTACTTCAATGCCGTCCTTCGCAACCGCAGCTACGATAGGCGTCTCGATAACGCGCGGGTTAACGCTCATTTGCACGGCTTGCAGAACATCGCGGCCCGCGAGGTCAATTGCTGCCGCACGCTCGAAGACAAGCGGAATGTTTGCGCGTTGCGCTGCAATCAAGGCGTTAACGACACGGTCAACATTACCGCCGGCGAGAAAGTGACTCTCCAGCTGATTAATCGTAAGCCCTAGACCAGCCTTTGTCGCTTTAATCAACGGATTCACGATCCGGCTAGGCGTTACGCGGCGGAGACGCATCGCTACCAGCGTAATAATGCCGATTCGCACGCCCGATGCCAGAGCGGAAATCCACAGCATAATCGGGAAGAAGCTGAGGAACACGGACAGAACAATAATCGCTACTACAACAATAATTAATACGGAAACAGTCGGATCCATTTCGTATAACCCTCCATGTCATTTTTTTCTTATTATCCTACAGGACCTCTCTTACGACAACCCAAGTCCCTTCGGTTTTGATTACTTTTACCGTCTTGCCGGAAGCGATGAATTCGCCGGAAGTCACAACGTCAATCCGGTTATCCCCAATTTGAATCGTGCCTGCCGGGCGGAGCGGCGTTATCGCAACACCCTCCTGGCCGAGAAGATCCTCCTTGGTTTCCGCGGACAAATACCCTTGCTCGGTTGTCAGCTTTTCCCGCAGAATAAATTTGTTCCAAATGCCTCTGTCCTTGTATTTCCGGACTACGAAATACAGGATTACGGCCGCTGCCGCCAAAGCGATAACAAGCGAAATAAAGGCCGTCATCGGATTTG
Source organism: Paenibacillus sp. MMO-177 (assembly GCF_037147795.1). NCBI lineage: Bacteria > Bacillati > Bacillota > Bacilli > Caryophanales > Paenibacillaceae > Paenibacillus > Paenibacillus sp. MMO-177. Next base: position 572,546 of record NZ_JBBCUR010000003.1, read on the forward strand.
AAGCCGCTGTCAACACGCCGGCGATCAGGGAGGCACTGCCGAGAATGCCGAGAATCCCCCAGCTTGGCACAAATACTTCGATCAATAACAGCGCTATGCCGACAATGAAGAGCACTACAGACTCCATCCCCGCAAATCCCGCGATGTAATGGCCGAAGAAATACAAGCCAAACGACAGAATCCCTACAATGCCCGGAACTCCAAAGCCCGGTACGAACAGCTCGATCGCAATACCCGCAATACCCAGGATGAACAGCACGGTCATGACGACCGGCTTTACCAGCCAGGAAGCAATCTTCTCCGCAATCGAAGGATTAAGATTGATCTGCTCCCGGTTTTCAAGACCCAGCCATTTGATCGCGTCTTCCACGGAAGTCGCTTTGTATTCGGCATAGCCGACTTTCAGCGCTTCATCCGCCGTTAAGGTCAGAATTTGGCCGGACTGCTTCACCTGCTTCAGGTCCGGAAGCGGCAGTGTCGCCCCGGGATCCACCATCGCGGCAGCGATATCCGGGTTACGACCGTTTAGCTCGGCGGCCTCCCTCATCGTCTTCACCCAGAAAGAAACAACCTTCGGATTGTCGATGAGATCGCCGGAGCCGTTAACGACTGCCGCCGCGCCAATCGTGCTTCCGGTTTCCATGACGATGTTTTGCGCGTTAAGCGCAATATAAGTCCCCGCCGATACCGCTTTGCCTTCAACATAAGCAGTGGTGGGAACGCTGCTTTTGCGGATCAGCTCCCCAATCTCCTCGGCGCTGGTCACTTCTCCGCCAAACGTATTGATCACCAGCACTACTCTCTCCGCTTTTGCTTCGGCTGCTTCTTTGTATGCCCGCTCCAAAAACGATTTCAGTCCGGATTCCACCGTTTGCTTGACCGGCACTACGTACACCGCGGGACCAAGCTCTGATCCTTCCGCTCCATGCGCGGCTTTACCTCCGGTTACCAGTCCGCCTGCCGTAACCAGCATCATCGAAACAAGCATCAGAAGAGGCCAAATGACAGCTGCAATGCGCCATCGTTTCGTTTGCAAAGTGTCGCTCCTCCTTTTCAATCAGTAACCGTTAATACGCATATATGAACATTATGTTTCAAAATTGTCATAAATAAAGCAAAAACACCCCTCGAAAGGGGTGTTTTCGTCCGAACATATAGTTATTGCAGAAATTGTTGTACATATTGATTTACTAGTTTACCATCAGCGCGCCCTTTTGTTTTTGGCAAAAGCGCACCCATGACTTTTCCCATCTCGGCTTTGGAAGAAGCACCGAGTTCCTGGATGGTCTGCGTTACAATCGCTTTTATCTCTTCTTCGGTCAGCTGTGCGGGAAGGTATTGACTAATAATTTCAATTTCTGCTGAAAGATCTGTAACCAGATCATCTCGGCCGGCTTTGCTAAATTCTTGGAGGGAATCTTTACGTTGTTTGATTTCACGACTAAGTATATCTACCACTTCGGCATCCTCGAGAGGACGCTTCAAATCAATTTCCAAATTTTTAACAGCTGCACGAATCATGCGAATCGTAGTCAGCTTGAACTTGTCCTGATTCTTCATGGCTTGCTTCATATCGTCGTTCAATCTATCGCTCAGGTTCATTATGGAAGGATCCTCCTAAAACTTTCTCTTACGCGCAGCCTCGGACTTCTTCTTGCGCTTTACACTTGGCTTTTCATAATGCTTGCGTTTTTTCACCTCTGCCAAAACACCATCTTTAGCGATGGAACGTTTAAAGCGGCGAAGCGCAGCATCAATAGTTTCGTTTTTGCGAACTTTAGTTTCAGACACCAGTTTTCCCTCCCTCCGAAACAGACCGTCCAGAGCATTAAACATAAACACGGTTTATCACACTTCATTATAAGACAAAACAAAATGAAGTGTCAACTTACACTATTTCCTACTAGTGCTCCTAGTTTCTCTCCGCCCAATAAATGGATATGGAGATGATAAACAACCTGACCGCCGTCGCTGTTTACATTATTAATGAGCCGGTAACCGGACTCGGCAATTCCTTGCTGCTTCGCGATCTCCCGAGCAGCTGCGAACAATTCCGCGACGACCGGTCCATCCTCATCGGTAACATCGTTCATCGTGGAAATATGTTTTTTTGGAATGATCAATATATGTACAGGAGCCGCGGGCTGAATATCTTTAAACGCAATGACGTTCTCGGATTCGTACACTTTCGTCGAAGGAATGGAGCCTTCGATAATTTTGCAAAAAATACAGTCCAAATATGCCCCTCCCTTCATTCCAAACTATGCCATTAATTATAACAAACAAATGGCATGCTCGTCCAATCGGAGGATACCGGCCGGAACGCAAGCGCGTTCCTGGACCGATTTTAACCCTTTACTCTTAGTAAAATGGCAGCAGCGTCAACGCGAGGAGCCCGACCAGCGGCAATACCTGGCGGTTGAAGCGTCCTCTTGGGTAGTAGGGATACGGATAAAGACCCGGGTACTGTAAAAAAGCTCTGTTGTCCCAGCCCAAGGATCCGCTGCTTGGGACTGCCAGACATAAATATCGGTCATCCACGTACTCAACGATGCCGTCGATGCACCATCCGTCATGCGTTTGTGCGAGCACGTAACGGTGCATATGCGCGGAGCAGTGCTCCTTCAGCGATTGGGTCTGCGGCGCGGTTAATGCCGCCTGCACGGCCGGCGCCTGGTTCTCTGCCATTGCAGGAGAGATCGTTGCCGGCTTGGTCGCTGGCGGCTTTGCCTCTGTTAATTTCCCTTTTTCCTTCTTGCTTTTTTCCATCCTTGTGAGCCTCCCGTCTGCTACTATCGTATGCAGGACTGGGCATTTGGCTACCGGGCGGACAATTTCATGCTAGATTGCTCCTCAATAGATTGCTTCAGCTGCTTGGCAATATCAAGCCATCCGATTCCCGCTCCAATTTGAATGGCTCCGCTGCGCGTTTTGTCCGCGTCAAAGTTAAACTGCTTTACGATCGCCAGCTGCTTCGAATAGACCTCTTGAAGAGCTTTCAAGTACGCCGAGTCCTTCTCCGTTAGCGTCTCATCCTGCTCTTTTATGTACGAAAGCGAGTTATCAACGTCAATCATATAAGCATAGATCCTTGCGGGATCAAATGAGTTATCTGCCTCAAAGCTGCCGGCTTGCTGCAAAAAATCATTTACGCCGGCTGCGTCTCGAATAACGGTGCCCGCCTCGGACGTTTTCCCTTCCAGAATGCCGGCCGCGTCATCAAGCACGGCCTGATAGTAAGAGGTTGCTTTCTTAGCCGCTTCGATAACTTCCAAACCTTTCTCGTACTTATCATCCTGGCCGCCCTGAAGCGATTGCGAGTATAGAAACACGTTGCCCGTAAGGCTGAATACAAGCAGCAATAAAGCAATCGGCATTGCATAGGACCGTTTCTTTGATTGTTCCTTATCCTGTTCCATCTCTTGTTCATCCTTCCAAGTCGATAAAAGAAGTGATTGTTCCGCGGAAAGGCTGTAATGCCGCCCTTCCGCGGACATGAATGCAAAGGCCTTATAACTTTACTGCCCGTCCTCCATCGAAGAAGAACACATGGCTTTCCGTAATCGGCCGTCCGATAACCGACTCGATTGCTTCCGCGTACAGCTCCAATTGAAATCTGTGGCGCTCGGCGGCCTGCTCCCACTGCTTCATATAAATCCGGTCGGTCTTATAATCAAGCAGGACAATGCCATTCTCGTCTTCGAAGAGACAGTCAATGACACCTTGAATCAGAACCGGTTCGCCAGCCATATCGGATGCAAGCCCCGGATATACGCGCTCCGCCGGGAACATGCAGCTGAAAGGAACCTCTCTCCTTACCCATCTGGCATGAACGAGCCGCTTGCCGATCTCCGTATCGAAGAATGCCGCAACCGCCGGAAGATCAATCGACTCCGCTTGTCTTGCGGTCAGCAGCCTGCGCGATACCATATCGCTCAATATCGACTCCAGCCGAGCCACATCTACGTCACCGGTTAGGGGTAAATGCTGCATCAGCAGATGGCTTACCGTCCCCTTCTCGGCAGCCGTAAGCGCGGCTTCCTCCATGAACCGGGGCCGTCTCAACCGGAAGGTATAACTGCCCCCGCCGCTGCTCTTCTTGCCGTCATCTTGTTGCTTGCCGGAGAAGGTATCAACCGGATATAAAGCTGCGCTGTCCTCCGGCATTTCCACCGCTTCCGAATGCAGCCGTTTCATCTCCGTTACCGAGGTTTTGGCCGCCACAAGGGTTGATGCCCGATAGCCGTAACGCCATTCCAGCCGGTTGCGAAGTTCTTCATCCCGCTCCACCTGATCAAGCTGGGCTAAAGATAATACACCCTGCAAGCGGTCTTCCCTGGCCCGATCCTCTTCCGTCTGCTCCTCGGCGGCAATCGCAGCCTCAAGCCCCAGCATAGCGGCATCCACTACGCCGGCACGCCATTGCAGCAGCCTCGAATCCTCGTGTCCCGGAACCGTTTCGTCCGGAAGCTGATTAAATGCCGCGGCCGCAAGCGGGCCCAGCCAATCGAGAAAAGTAGACGCCGAGCTTAACCGGAAATCCGGAATATTCCCATTCGCATCCGCGGCGGACCTCCAGCGGCGCTGTTTGGCCGCGGCATCGGACACGGTGCCGACCAGGAACATTTTCTCCTTCGGGCGGGTTAAAGCTACGTAAAGAATACGCATTTCCTCGGCTAGCATTTCCATCCGCATACGCCGCCTGATCGAGAGGAAAGGCAGGGTCGGATAACTGACGCGTTTCTCCGGATCGATAAATTTGGGACCGAAGCCAAGCTGCTTATGCTTCAGGAATGCGCTGCGCAAATCCTGCTGATTGAAGTTCTTGCCTAAGCCTGCCACAAATACGACGGGGAATTCAAGTCCTTTACTCTTATGAATGGACATAATGCGCACCACGTTTTCCTGTTCGCCAAGCGCCCTTGCGGTACCAAGGTCGCCGCCGCTGTCCCGCATCCGCTCAACGAAACGCAGGAAACGGAACAAGCCCCGGAAGGAGGTCGCCTCATACTGGCGGGCGCGGTCGTGAAGCGCTCTAAGATTCGCTTGACGCTGCACGCCTCCGGGAAGACCCCCGGCAAAATCGTAATAGCCGGTCTCTCTGTAAATGCTCCAGATCAAATCGGCAAGCGAACCCTGTCTTGCATCATTCCGCCATCTGTCCAGCCGCTCAAGGAACAGCGACAGCTTGCGCCTCAGCTCGTCCGGCAGAAGAAGATCGCCTGCCGCCTGCAGCACCGCGTCATAGTAGGTATCATGCATCGCTCCAATCCGGATAAGAGCCAGTTCTTCGGCATTCAATCCAAAAATCGGCGAACGAAGCGTACCCGCGAGCGGGATATCCTGGTACGGATTATCAATTACCCGAAGCAAGGAAAGGATCGTCTCTACCTCTGTCGCGTCGAAATACCCGCTGCTCAGCTCCGCGTATGCGGGGATGCCCGCACCCTGAAGTTCCTCGATAATGACGGGAGCCCAAGCCTGCGTAGCCCGCAGCAAAATGACGATGTCGCGCCATTCCATCGGGCGGCTCTCCCTTTTCTTGCCGTCATAGACCCGGAAGCCCTCGTCCAGCAGCGAACGGATCTGGCGGGCAATCAGCCTTGCCTCCAGCTGCGCCGTCTGCAGCTCTTCCGCCGATTCGACGGCTGGGCCGGTGCCCTGCTCGGATTCTTCATCGGTATCCGGGGCCGATGCCGCCCCATCCTCCTCATCCGAGGAGCCTGCTTTATCGATAACCGCAAGCTCAACGGCAAAACGCCCTGGCCGGTCAGACTCGGGATAGGAAGCCCCGCATACCAGCTCGGCACGCTTGTCGTAATCCATCTCCGCGACCGATTCGCGCATAATAGCGCGGAATACGTCATTTACCCCGTCTACGACTTCAAGCCGGCTCCGGAAATTGCGGGCAAGATCGATGCGAAGCCCGTCACCGCCGGGCGCGCCGTAATTTTTGTATTTGCTCATGAACAAATTTGGCTCCGCCAGACGGAACCGGTAGATACTTTGCTTCACATCGCCTACCATAAACCGGTTGCCGGCATGCGGATTGGCAATCAGCGACACGATCGCTTCCTGCACCATGTTGGTATCCTGGTACTCGTCAAGCAGAATCTCATCGAACTGGCGCTGATACTCGATTGCCGCCGGCGACGGAACCGTAAGCTCCGGCGTTGAGTCCGGCGCCCTCAGTATCCTTAAGCAATAATGCTCCAGGTCGCCAAAATCGAGAAGACCCTTTGCCCGCTTCGCAGCTTCGTACCGCTGTCCGAATTCAATGACAAGCTCGGATAGAGCAGCCATGAGCGGAGCTAGCTCCCGCAGCTCCCAAGCGAATTCCTCCGCCGAGCGGCCAAACAATTCGTCCGCAAGCGAACTGACCAGCTTCTTGGCCTGATCGCGAAGCTCCTTGGCCTGCTCCTGCATCGTTTTATCGTAATCATCGCCGCGCATAGCCTTCAGCTTGCCGAACTGCACGGCTTGGAACGTTTCAAACCACATCTCCCAAGGATGCAGGCGAACGGTTTCGGCTAGGCCGCCAACAACCGCAAGATCCTCTTCAAAGGTTGCGGCATATGGGGCCGGCCCCGCCGGCTCCCTCGTCAACCGCATTGCCTGATCAAGAAGGGACGCCGCACCAGACAGCGCCAGCTCGACGTCAGCCCTCAGGCTTGCCACCCAAGGACTGCCGCGGAGCCCCTCTACGTTATCGACTATAAAGCTGGCCGCGGTCTGGCGAAGCCAATGCTCCGGCCAAGGATGGCTCTGCGCGAAATCATAGAGCTGTTGAACCAGCTTGTACAACGGCTCGTCGCCGCGCTCGCCGCCATAGCGGTCGGCCAGTCGCAGGAATGCACCGCCGTCACCGGAGGATCCTTCATATTTTTCTTCAAACAGCTGGTCCAGCACGTCAATGCGCATGAGTTCGCTCTCTGTTTCATTCGCAATCCTAAAGCCCGGATCCAGCCCGATCAATGGATAATACCTGCGAATTATGTCGAGACAGAAAGAGTGGAGCGTCGTAATCGAAGCGCGGTTCATAAGCGCCAGCTGTCTGCGCAGATGCTCGGATTCCGGCTGCCGTTCGAGCTCTTTCTCAAGCGCAATCCGGATCCGGTCCTTCATCTCGGCAGCGGCCGCTTTGGTAAAGGTTGCGACCAGCAGCCGGTCGACATCGGAGAATGAGGAGATTTTCCGAATAATCCGTTCAACCAGTACAGCCGTTTTTCCCGAACCGGCCGCCGCCGCAACCAGAACATCCGAACCTTCCGTCACAATCGCACGCCATTGGTCGTCCGTCCAGGTGCTGTTCTCCGGCTTAGCCGGCATTTTATTCGTTTCCATCCGTTGTCTCCTCCTCTCCATGCAGCTGCCGCCAAACCTCTTCCTCCGAAAGCTTGCTCAGCTTCGTATATTCATTACCGTCGAATAACGGATCAAATTGGCATACCGGCTTGTAATCGCAGTATTGGCACGGCGACTTCGTACCGAGACGGTAAGGCTCGATCGCTACCTTCCCGCAGCCGATTTCCGTGCCTATTTTTCCTATGGTCCGTCTGACGGAGCTGCGCAGCACATCCCACTGATCATCCGTCACAACGGAAGAACTGCTGTAAAAGCTTCCGTCGCGTTTCAAAGCAATGGGAAGAATCTCCGAGTACCCGGCTTCAAGGTCGCCGTCCATCAACCTGGCCGTCTCCGCTTCAGCCGTAATAAGTCCCCGGGTTTTGAATTTTTTGAGCATTCTCGCATTAACCTCGGCCCCGGATAAACCGTTGGATACCGCAAGCATAGGATTATGAACATGGAAATAAAGCACGCCCGCGGGCGATGCCGGCTTTCCGAGCCATTCGGAAGCATGCGTAACAAGCACGTCCAGGTACGTAAGCATCTGCAAAGACAACCCAAACGCCACTTCCTCCAGCTTGAGCTGCGTTGCGCTCGATTTGTAATCCAAGACGCGCAGCAGCAAGCCCTCTTCGGTCTCAGCCGCGTCCACGCGGTCAATCCGTCCGATAATTTCCATTGTACTCCCGTTTTCTAACGGAATAACAAGGGAAGGCAGCGTGCCGTCCGGGCCAAAATCCACCTCAAGCCCTACCGGCTGGAACTGCGCCCTGCGGGAATGCTCGCTTAAAATGACGGCCGCTTGAGCAACGATTTCCTTCAGCTTGCGGGCAATATATTGGAACCTGCCGCTGCTGAGCAGAATTTGCGACTGCAGCCTGGGAGCAAGCTCATCGACAGCCTTCGCCGCCGCTTCGCGGATTTGCCCTTCCGGCATAGAGCCCCAGCGCTGGCCGAGACCTCCGGCCAGACGGCTGAGCGCCGCGTGGAATAGCTGCCCGACATCCGGCGCTTCAAGCCGGTACATCTGGCGTTCGCGCAGCCTTAAGCCGTGAATGGCAAAATGCTGGAACGGACAGGACACGAATCTCTCCATTCGCGACACGCTGGCCTTCAGCTTTGTCCCGTACAGCTGTTCAGCCGTCGTCGTCGTCAGCACTGTCTCCTGATTGGAGAAGCTTAACGATGCGTTCATAAGGTGCAGCTTGTCCTGCCACTCCGGCCGGATCGCAAACCAGTTGTAGACATCCCACCAGAAAGGCGCAATCTCGGACCCTTGCCGCCAAGCGCGAAGCTCCGTGATCAAATAGGCAAGCGTCCGCTGTGGATGCTCGATATAAGAGCGCTGCTCGCCCGTCTCCATCCCCGGAGTTGGCTCTCCCGCCTTCTGATAGACCGGAATGCCGGGAAACAGCTGTCTCACTTGCCGGATCACTTCCGAAGGCAGCAGCGTTTTCCCTTCCTCATCCGCCTGCGCCCAGCTGATCCACAGATGCTGGCTGGCAGTCGTTAGAGCGTTGTAGATCAGGAAGCGTTCGTCCAGAAGCCGCCGTCTTACGCCCGGCGCCATAACAAGACCTTCTTCGGCAAGGCGTTCCCGCTCCTGCTCGGTCAGCACGCCATCCTCCTGAACGCGCATCGGCATAACGCCGTCGTTGGCGCCAAGCACATAACAGATCTTTACATCTCCCGAGCGCGTCCGGTCCATGCTGCCGATCAAAGCCTGATCAAGCGCGGGCGGTACTGCCGCAAGCTTCAGGCTTTCGAGCCCCGTCTCCACCATGCCGGCGAACAGCTCAGGAGGCATATCCTCGTCCCCGACCATTTCCACCAGCTGATCCAGCAGCTGCATCACGCCATCCCATAGCTGCCGGTGCGATCTGGCACGCTGCGTACGGCCGGCGGCACTGTCCTCGCGGCTCCAGCGTTCAAGACGGTCAGCCGCATCCGCATGATCGAGCAGCTTGTACAACGCTTCGCACATGTCTTTGACGTTGGAAGCTTTCTTCAAGGACTGCTCAAACCGGCGTAGCGGCGGTACAATCGCCTCTCTGGCCGCCATAACGGCTTGAAACTCCCGTTTGGCTTTTGCGGACGGCTCGGATACCGTATCCGGCTCGTCCTCAAGGGATTGCTGCATAAGCGGCTTCCACCTAGAGCGGTCAAGCCACTTCCATCCGTCCACTCCGGCTGCGAGCACATAGTTTTCCAACCGGTCAAACAGCTCGCGCGACATGCTGCCGTCAATCGGGAACAGAAGCTCCGTCTTGATGCAGCGGAATACCGCCTCGTAATGCCAGCCGTGAAGCACCGTCTCCAGCGCGGAACGGATAAATTCCACCAGCGGATGATGGACCGTGTTGTTCTTTTGGTCAAGGAAGTAAGGAATCTCGTAATCGTCGAATATCGTTTGAATATAGTCGGTATATTCAGCCGCGTTCCGCACCATAACCGCCATGTCGCGCCAGCGCAGCCCCTCTTCCCGCGCCCGCCGAACCATATCCCTGGCAGCCGCCTCCACCTCGGCTCTCCTGTTCGCGGAGGCATGAAGGGATAAGCCGCAGGACGGGCTGTCTGCAGCCAGCATCTTCTTATCCGGAATAAGCATAGGAGTCCTTCCGCCATAATGCTTCTCCAAATGGGCCAGCATCGGGCTTCCTTTGAAGCGGAACGGACCTCCTTCACCCATAACAATCGTTTCATAGACAGGCACGCCGGCTTGCGCCGCTAATGCCGACAACTTACCGTAGGTTTCAGCCGTAGGATGGAACAGCTCAAGCTCATGCGGCAATTCGCCGTTATCGTAAGGACGGTCGAGCGTAAGCGCAACGGTCACTTCGGCTGAAGAAGCAATCAACGTTCCGAGCGCATCGTATTCCTTCGGCGTAAACCCATGGAAGCCGTCAATCCACAGCTGGGCTCCCCGCATTGCCGGCGCATCGGCGTAGCCCGCAATCAGCTGCGTCAAATAATCTTCCGAATCGATATAAAGACCTAGCAATTCCTGCTCCAGCTTGTCGTAAACAAGCCGAAGGTCATGCAGCTTCCGGTTCAGAAGCGATGCGTCCTCTACCGAAGCTGTCTTTTCCTTCAGCAGATTGGCATCAATCCCGTAACGCTTCCACTCGGTCAGCAGCTCGCCCAGCCGCTCGATAAAACCCGGCTGCTCAGCCCCGCTCTGAAACAGCTCAAGCTGCTTCCCGAGCCGGTGTATAATCTTGAACAGCATCATATGCTTGCCGTTATCGCTGATCGGAATCAAGGCAGTCCCGCCCGTCTCCTGCATGACGCGAAAGGCCAGACGGCGGAAGCTAAGCGCTTGTGCGCGAATCGTCCCGCTAAGCGATGTGCCTTTCAAAAGGGCATATTCCGTCTGGAAAGTAGCCTGTTCCGGAACCAGCATAATAAGCGGCGCTCCATCCGGCTCGCCTTGCAGCTTGGCGCGGATTGCATCCAGACAATACGTCGTTTTTCCCGTTCCCGAGCGCCCAAGCACAAATCGAAGCCCCATCTTAACTCTTCCCTTCCGAATCTATCTCATAATCTATAATACTACCATATCGCGGGTCCTTTTTCACCCGATCAACAAACGTATGTTCTGGAAGAAACGTTATCTTTTCAACAAGAAAATATTGCAATCCCTTAAATACCGAGTATAATACTAGGTAATATAATGATCCGGAATGGAGGAACGGAAATGACCCCGGAAGAAACGCAATGGATTAACGATCATCTGGATTTGTACAACTATGCCAAGCAAATCGGCGATCAGGAGTGGCAGAAGGAGCTTAACCGTTCACTCGCCGGGTGGAAGGAACAATCAAGCCAGCAGGCTCTGTCGATGAAAGCCGCTGAGCTATGGAGAAAGTTTGACGTCATCAACCGGAGGATGCTTGATCTTTATCGGCAATTGAGAGATTCCGATGATGCCTCCGATCTGAAAACGTTACGGGAAGAGGTATGGCTGCTGAAGCTTCAGCGTGTCGAGCTGAGCAGGCAGTTCAAAGAATCCTTCTAACAAAGTGAAACGGCTATCGCTGATTTGTAAAATTCTGGATTTAAAATAAAAAATCCCGCATGCGGATTTCCGCTCTGCCGGATTATGGGTGACGGACATGCAGTGAACTGCTCTGTCCCTTATGGGAACCGCTGGGTACAGTCGTCTGTCTCTCAGCGTTACTTTTCTATTATACACATCTATTAATCGATTGAATATGTCTATTTTTCGAACAAGAAGCCGTGCGGATCCTGACAGATCCATACGGCTTCTTTCCTTATTATTTACTCCGTACTTCAAACACGGCGAATTTCAGGTAATGACCTTCCGACACGCCAAGCAGCTGCGGATGATCCTTGCCGGCAGCCCGCCACTCCACGAGACGCAGCAGCTTGCCGGCATCGGATGCCGCTTCCTGAATGGTCTCGAGGAACAGATCCGGCCGCATATGGTAAGAGCAGCTGGCGGTTACGAGATAGCCGCCTTCGTTCACCAGCTTAAGGCCATGCAGGTTGATGTCCTTATAACCGCGGCATGCTCCGGCAACCGCGCTTTTGGTCTTGGCAAAAGCAGGCGGATCGAGAATCACAACATCCCAGGTACGGCCGTTGCCGCTTAGCGGCTTGGACGTATCAGCACCTGCACGGCTGCGCTCCGCACGCTCTTCCACGCCTTTTACCTGCGTGCGTAAATAATCAAACGCATCCGCCACGACAAATTCAACGCGGTCCGTGAAGCCGTTACGTTCCACGTTACGGCGCGCCGTATTGATAGCATGCTCGGAGACATCGAGGCAGGTTACTTTTTTCGCGCCGTATTTGCAGGCATGGAGAGTGAAGCTGCCGGTATGGGCGAAGCACTCCAGCACGGTCGCACCGTCCCAATAAGGGAAGGTTACTTCTTTGCCGTTCGGATTCACCGGCACAAGCCTCGTGACTTCGGTATCCGTATCAGCAGGACGGTTCTCGAGGCGAATGCCGCTGCGAGCGCCCCAGCCCTTCATTAGGGGCTCGATCGAAGCGCGATTCTCGCGTTGATCGTAGAAATAGCCGGTCTTTTGGCCTTCCACAATATCGACTTCCAGCTTAAGGCCATTCTCTTCAATCTCGAGAATCCGCGGGCACTCCCCATACAGCACTCCGGTATGCAGCTCAAGCCCTTCCAGCTGTCTAACCCCGACGTCACTCCGTTCGTAGATTCCTTTCGGCTGGAATACGTCAACGAGAGCGGCTACAATCGCTTCCCTGCGGATATCCATTCCTAGCGTCAGAATCTGAACAACAAGCACGTCAGCGAAACGGTCTACCACAAGGCCGGGAAGAAAATCAGCCTCGCCGTAGACAAGCCGGCAATCGCGGTCCTTCACGAACCGGCTGCGGTATGCTTCGCATTGACGAAACTTTTCGCGGAAGAAGTGGACATCCATCTCTTCGATTGGCTGATAAGAAACGACGCGAACCGTAATCTGGGATTTCGGATTGTAATAACCCGTCGCCAAATATTTGCCGTTAGACCCAACGACGTCTACCAGCGCTCCCGGCTCCGCTTCCCCTTCCAGCTTTTCAATTTCATTTGCGTAAATCCATGGGTGGCCTGCTTCAAGACGTTTTTTGCGGCCCTTCTGCAGCCAAACTTTCGCTTTGCTCACTTCTTTAATCTCCCTCTCTGGTCCTGGCTTGTCATGCTTGTCTAACCGTATGCATATGTATCAACGATAACGATTTATAAAAGGAGAACCCTGCTATGCTCCATTCTATTCTTCTGCCTATGGCAATCGGCTTCACCGTCTTTATAAGCGGGATGAAGCTGATGGAGCTTGCTTTGCACCGGTTAGCCGGCCCGTATTTGCAGCATATCCTCCACCGTTCTACGGCAACTCCGGTACACGGCCTTGCTATAGGAACCGTCACAACCGCCTTTCTGCAGAGCAGCACGGCGGTAACCGTTATAGCCATAGGGCTCGTCAATGCAGGGCTGCTCACCTTCCCCCGGACACTTGGCATTATTCTCGGAAGCAACATCGGGACTTGCCTGACAACCGAGCTTATCGGCCTGAGCTTAAATAAACTGTCTGTCCCTTTGCTGCTGCTCTCGCTGGCAGGCTGGCTCATAACCGTACTGCTGAACGAACTTGGAATTTGGCCGAAAGCCAGGTCGCTCCGGCTGCTTGAGACCGTCCGCTCCTCTGCCGTTGCCTTAGGCGGCTTCAGCCTGCTGCTTGCCGGGATGGCCATGATGCAGGCTATCGGTCCCGCCGTGCAGGAAAGCTCCATGTTCGGCTGGTTCCTGGAAAAATCAACAAGCAGCCTCTGGTGGGGATTAGCCGCCGGCGCGGTGCTGACAGCAATCGTCCACAGCAGTGCTGCTGTAATCGGTATTATTATGGGATTCGCAGCCATCGGAGCAATGCCTCTCGAGCTGGGCGTTGCCGTCGTGCTAGGCGCGAATATCGGCACCTGCGCCACCGCGCTGCTCGCATCCTTCAGCGGTTCAAAGTCCGGTCAATATGTAGCTTGGTCCCATACGATCCTAAATGCCGGCGGCGCTTTGCTCTTTATGCCGTTTCTTGGCGAGTTATCGGCTGCCTCAGGCTGGTTCGCCCATTCCCCGGCCAGCCAAATCGCTCACGCCCAAACGATCTTCAATATTCTAAGCTCGCTGATCGCCTTGCCGTTCTGCTATTTGCCGGCCTTCCGCAAGCTTCCGGTCTAATCAAACTTTACGCCAAGCAAGCCGAGGGCTCCCGCCACAATCCGGTTATTATTCTCATAGCCGGACTGTTTCTGGCGTCTCCAGGCTTCAAGCGGTTCAAACCATTCGACGCCGCGAATTTCTTCCACCTGCGCCTGAAGCGATCCGCCAACAGCTTCAACCAAATAATAATGAACCTCCTTGTTGACAGTTCCCTTAATCGCATCATGATACTGATACTTGATTTGGTCAATCGGTTTAACGATAACCCCGATCATGCCCGTTTCCTCGGCAATTTCCCTAAGCGCAGTCTGTTCGACCGTCTCCCCGGGCTCCATTTTGCCTTTCGGGAGCGACACTTTGCCATAACGGTCCTGTATCAGCTGAATTTGCAAAAGCCCAGCCTGGTTCCGGCGATAGACAACGCCTCCTGCCGAAATTTCAACCATTTCCGTTTCCCCCTTGCCTGCTTGACATTTGCATGCAACAACGAGGATTTCCCACTTATTCCGATACTGCAGAATTGAGCGGGAAATCCTCGTGCGTTATTGCTATCTCTAAGCTCTCATCGCTTCTGCCGGTACGTCGTCAAGTACGCGGACAAGCTGAGCGCGGCATTCATTGACGCCGGCTTCCGTAATTTTCACGCGGCAGAGCTTGCCGACAAGCGCTTCGGTTCCTTCAAACACAACCTGAATATAGTTATCCGAGTAACCCATCACAAGCCCCGTGCCCGGAGCGCCTTTGTAATCACGCTCCGGAATAACGTCCAGCACGGCGCCTACATGCTGCTCGGCGTAGGCAAGCTGCATTTTCTCGGACAGGTCAATCAGTTTATGAACGCGTTCGTTTTTCACTTCTTCGTCCACTTGATCGTCCATGCGGGCAGCAGGCGTACCGGTGCGCTTCGAATACGGGAAGACATGCATCTCCGAGAAGCCAACCTCTTCCATAAACTTATAGCCGTTCTCGAACATCTCTTCCGTCTCGCCAGGGAAGCCAACGATGACGTCTGTCGTAATCGCTACGCCTGGCATCGCTTCGCGGATCCGTTTCAGCTTGGCGGCAAACTCGTCCGTTGTATATTTGCGGCGCATCCGTTTGAGCACGGAGGTATCGCCGGCTTGAAGCGGAATATGCAGGTGACGGCACATTTTGGTCGAACGGTTGAGCACGTCGATCATCGCATCGTCAATCTGGCTGGCTTCGATCGAGCTGATCCGGATCCGCTCCAGTCCGTCGATCTTGTCCAGATCCCACAGAAGGTCAACGAGACGGTAGTTCTCCATATCGTCGCCGTAGCCGCCCGTATGAATACCGGTAAGGACGATTTCCTTGTAACCGGAAGCTACAAGCTGCTTCGCCTGCTCGAGCACGCTCTTCGGATCGCGGCTGCGCGAAAGACCGCGCGACCACGGAATAATGCAGAAGGTGCAGAAGTTGTTGCAGCCTTCCTGAATCTTGAGGAAAGCTCGCGTGCGTTCGTTGAAATCCGGTACGTCGAGCTCCTCGAATTCACGGGTTTTCATAATGTTGCGAACCGCGTTAACCGGCTGGCGGTCCTCATGAATCTGGTTCACAAACGTCATGATTTTCTCGCGGTCCTGCGTGCCAATAACGAGGTCTACCCCCGGAATCGCCATAATTTCCGCAGGAGACGTCTGGGCATAGCAGCCCGTAACCGCAATAACCGCGTCCGGATTGCGGCGCACCGCGCGGCGGATAATCTGGCGGCTCTTCTTGTCGCCTGTATTGGTAACCGTGCATGTATTGATCAAGTAAACGTCAGCCGTCGATTCGAAATCAACCTGCTCGTATCCTTCGTTTTTGAACAGCTGCCAAATCGCTTCCGTGTCGTAAAAGTTAACTTTGCATCCCAAGGTGTAAAATGCAACCGATGGCATAAAATCCTTACGCTCCTCCCATTTCTCCGGCTTCGTACAGCAAGCAGGTCAGCCCGACGATACCCGCGGTTTCCGTCCGCAGAATCCGCCGGCCAAGGCCTACGATAACGGCTCCAGCCGCCTCTGCCTCATCCGCTTCCCGTTCTGTAAAGCCGCCTTCGGGACCAACGATGAGCAGCACCTTCGGCTCGGCTGCCATATGGCCAGCCCGCTTCCAGCCCAGCACGGCATCCCGGATGCCCGTTCCCGCTGCTGCATCGCCTTCCCGTTCATAACAAAATAATGCTAAATCAAACGCTGAGATTGCTTCCTTCAGCTCGCGCCAGCTGCGCACGGGCTCAATCGCCGGCACGCGGCAGCGGTGCGACTGCTCCGCCGCTTCCTTGGCAATCTTGCTCCAGCGCTCCAGACGCTTCGCTTCCTTCTTGCCGTCATATTGAACAATCATCCGCTCCGATTGAAATGGCGCAAAAGCATAAGCGCCAATCTCGGTCCCTTTTTGGATGACCAGCTCCATCTTATCGCCCTTCGGCAGGCTTTGAGCGATGGTCACCGACCAGCTGGATTCGCTGTCCATCGGCAACTCCTCCACAATGTCCGCCACAACCTCCGAAGAGTCGGCTTCCCGCACCGAAGCAAGCACTACGCGGGAAATGCCGTCGCTAGCGATAAACTTTTCTTCCGGCTTCATCCGCATGACGCGGACCGCATGGAAGGCATCTTCTCCTATTAAACGCACGCTAGAGCCGTCAAACTGCTCCGCTGCCACAAAATATCGCTGCATTGCGTCAGTCTAACCATCCTTCATCATAGCATGTTTCCGCCTTAAAAATCTATGAAATGCGGCTTAAAACAGCGGCTGGAATAAATTGAAAAAGAAATTGTAAATCGGCTCCCACCAGCCGAGAATCGGATCAAGCGTCACCCTGCGAAGCGGCGGAATAAACACGAGCAGGAGGAAGAGGTACATGCCCCACTGTACGTTTTGATCCATCTTAATTCTTGTCCTCAGCGGCACTAAATCCTGTATAATCCGGTAACCGTCCAGCGGCGGCAGAGGAATCAGGTTAAAGATAAACAACAGGAAGTTCAAATACATGAAATAAAAGAAGAAATGCTGAAGCGCCAAGTTAACGCCGTTAGAGCCTGCATACATCAAACCTGTTTTATCCAGTATTAACACAAGAAGAACGCCTAAGACGCCAAGCAGCAAATTACTGATTGGACCAAGGGCCGATACGATAACCCCCATGACGCGCGGATTTTTGAACCGGCTTGGGTTGATCTGAACAGGCCTCGCCCAACCGAAGCCTGCGATCAGAATAAGAATGGCGCCGAGCAAATCGATATGCACGCGCGGATTGAGGGTTACTCTCCCCATCTCTTTAGGCGTGTTATCGCCAAATTTGTAGGCGCTGTAGGCATGCGCGAACTCATGCACCGTAAACGAAATAATGAGAACGAGCGCGATAAAAGGCAGGTCCTCGATTGGATACGCTAAGAAATCATCCCAGCTCATTCATTCACCTGCGGCTTTCTCGCCACGAATGCAATCCAGTCCTGGTCGCGGCGCTTATCAACAATTTCAAAGCCGGAGCGGATCAATCCTTCCTCCACGTCAGCCTCTTTGTTCTTGTAAATGCCCGAAGCAATATAAATACCGTTAGGCTTAAGCGCAGCGAAAACATCATCAATAAAGAGCAAAATAATTTCTGCCAAAATGTTCGCCACTACCAAATCAACCGGCAGCGTAACCGTCGTTGAAAGGGCGTCGCGCTCATTTGCCGCATGAACAACCTTCCCGCCGAGTACGCCCAAAAGGTCGCTTTCCAGCACTTCGACATCGTCCTGCAGACGATTAAGTCTTACGTTCTCCGTAGCGCTCGATACAGCCACCGGGTCAAGATCCAGCGCCAATACGCGGCGTGCGCCCAGCTTCATCGCGCCAATAGCCAGAATACCGGAACCCGTCCCGACGTCAATCACTTCTTCGTCGCCCTGGATAACCGATTCCAGCGTTTGCAGGCAAAGAGCGGTTGTTGGATGCGTGCCCGTGCCAAAAGCCATGCCGGGGTCAAGCTCAATAATGTTCTCGCCTGCTGCCGGCTCGTATTCTTCCCATGTCGGCTTGATCGTCAGCTTTTCCGATACTTTAATAGGCTTGAAGTACTGCTTCCACGCCGTTGCCCAATCTTCTTCGTCAACAAGTTTAATGGAGATTTCGTAGTTGCCGGGATCAATGCCGAATTCCTTCAACTGCTCAATCCGCGGTACAATCTGCAGCTTCAGCTCATTCATGTCCACGCTTTCCGTGAAATAGCCTTTAATGATCGCTTGGCCTTCCGGAATATCGTTCAACGGCGTCTCGTACCATTGTCCCAGAGATGTGTCCCGCTCTTTGTTCAAAGTACCCGATTCTTCAATGGATACGCCGCCCGCGTCCATTTCATGCAAAAAGTTAGAGATCATCTCGATTGCCTGTTCCGTTGTCGAGATCGTAATTTCATGCCATTTCATATGTACTATAACCCTCCATTGAGAAAACTACCATCTATTGTACACTATTCATCATTTATGCACAAAAAAGCGGCAAACAAAAGTTTGCCGCTCTCCTCAATCAGCCGATAGCGCCCGTCTCCGGACTGCCGCCAATCTGTTCAATCATATGAACGGCCCGTTCAACGACCTCTTCGTCGACCGTAGCCGTCAGCAGGCCGTTTTCCAACAAACCGTTTACTTCAAAAGCCCTCAACGCTTGAAGCTTGCGGAGCGCTTCCTGGGCTGCGGCCGGCTCGCCGAAGTTGGCCCGAATCTCAACCTGCTGAGACATTACACGCCCTGCTCATTCTGAGCCCGCGCATCTGCTGCAGCGGCCCGTTGCTCTGCCTTTTTGTCGGCCTCATCCGCAAGCTCTTCGGAAAACTCGACATCCTCGTTTTTGCCAACAGGCAAATCCCCGAAATTCACTTTCTCCATATAACCTTTTTTCTCGTTCGTCATTTTTAACCCAACTCCTTAAGTATATTATAGGCCGATTACTTAAGTAGCTTGTTGCAAGGATAGCCGAACTATTCGCGACCGCAAAAAAAAACGTTCCGGGCTACTCGCCGCGGAACGCTTTTTTCATTTTCTCGAAAATCGATTCGTGATGCTCTTGGTTCTCCGCCGGGGACTCGCCGCCGATTCCGCCAAACTGGCGAAGAAGATCCTTCTGCTCATCCGACAGCTTCGTTGGCGTCACAACCGTCACTTTTACATGCTGATCGCCTTGACCGTAGCCGCGCAGCTTCGGTACGCCTTTTCCTTTGAGACGGAAATACGTGCCCGTCTGCGTGCCTGCAGGAATTTTCAGCTTCACCTTCTCGGTAAGCGTCGGGATTTCGATCTCGTCGCCCAGCGCCGCCTGTACGAAGGTTAATGGCACCTCGCAGTAGATATCGTCATTCTCGCGCTCGAAGAATTCATGCGCCTTCACGCGGATGACGATGTACAAATCGCCTGCCGGGCCTCCGCGGAGTCCGCCTTCCCCTTCGCCGGAGAGACGAATTTGAGCGCCATCATCCACGCCCGCTGGGATGCGGACATTAATTTTACGCTGTTTCTTCACTCTGCCTGCGCCATGACAAGTTCCGCATTTCTCTTTGATCACTTTGCCGGTACCGCCGCAATGCGAACATGCCCGGCGGTTGACCATACGGCCAAACGGCGTATTCTGGACGACCTCCTGCTGGCCGGAACCATGACACACGGAACAGGTTTCCGGTTTGGTTCCCGGCTTCGCGCCCGAGCCTGCGCAAGTATCGCAAGATTCCGTGCGTGGAATCGTAATTTCCGTCTCTTTGCCAAACACAGCTTCCTTAAATTCGATCGTCATCGAATATTGCAGGTCATTGCCGCGCTGCGGCGCATTCGGGTCGCGCCGTCCGCCGCCACCGCCGAAGAACATATCGAAAATATCGCCAAAGCCGCCAAAGTCACCATTTCCGGAGAATCCGCCAGCTCCGCCCATGCCTTGATTCGGGTCCACGTGACCAAACTGGTCGTATCTTGCGCGTTGTCCGTCATCGCTCAGGACATCGTAAGCTTCCTTCACTTCTTTAAACTTCGCTTCTGCGTCCGCTTCTTTATTGACGTCAGGATGGTACTTGCGCGCCAGCTGCCGGTACGCTTTCTTAATCTCGTCTCCGGAAGCGCTCTTGCCAACGCCAAGCACCTCATAATAATCGCGTTTATCTGCCAACTCATCTCACCTCCACCCATGTTTGCTGCAAAACAGTTTATTCACACAAGGAGGCCAAAGACAGGAAGACCCTGTCTTTGACCTCTCCCATTACAAGTTAAGTCTTATTTCTTGTTTTCGTCAACTACTTCATAGTCGGCGTCAACAACATTGTCTTTGCCGCGAGCGCCTGCATCGGCTGCTTCAGCACCTGCTTCCGGGCCCCCTTGAGCAGCTTGAGCTTGCTCATACAGCTTCACGGACAGCTGTTGCACGATTTCCGTCAGCTCGTCAGTTGCTTGTTTGATTTGCTCCAGATCGTCTGTTGCAATCGCGTTAGTGACTTTTTCTTTCGCCGCGTTTGCCTTTTCGATTTCGGAAGCATCTACTTTATCGCCAAGATCCTTCAGCGTTTTGTCAACCGAGTAGACGAGTTGGTCAGCGCTGTTCTTCGCTTCTACAAGCTCGCGGCGTTTGCGGTCTTCTTCCGCGTTCAGCTCGGCATCCTTCATCATTTTCTCGATTTCTTCATCGCTTAAGCCGCTCGAGGAAGTGATCGTGATTTTTTGGCTCTTGCCAGTGCCTTTATCCATTGCCGATACGTTAACGATACCGTTCGCGTCGATGTCGAAAGTAACTTCGATTTGCGGTACGCCGCGCGGAGCAAGAGGAATATCGTTCAGCGTGAAGCGGCCCAGCGTTTTGTTGCCGGCAGCCATTTGACGCTCGCCTTGAAGAACGTGAATCTCAACACCCGGCTGATTGTCAGCGTAAGTGGAGAAAATTTGCGATTTGCTTGTAGGAATCGTTGTATTGCGGTCGATCATCTTCGTGAAGACGCCGCCTGCAGTCTCGATACCGAGGGACAATGGCGTAACGTCGAGCAATACAACGTCTTTTACGTCGCCAGTCAGAACGCCGGCTTGAACCGCCGCGCCAAGGGCAACCACTTCGTCAGGATTAACGCCTTTGTGAGGCTCTTTGCCGATCAGCTTTTTAACCGCTTCCTGCACGGCAGGAATACGAGTCGAACCGCCGACAAGGACAACTTTATCGATTTCGTTCACGGACAGGCCGGAGTCGCTCAATGCTTGGCGCGTAGGAGCCAGGGAACGCTCAACCAGGTGCGCGGACAATTCCTCGAATTTCGCGCGGGTAAGGTTCAGTTCCAAGTGCTGCGGCACGCCGTCAGCCATCGTGATGAACGGCAGGGAAATCGTTGTAGTCAAAACGCCGGAAAGCTCTTTTTTCGCTTTTTCAGCCGCGTCTTTCAAACGTTGAACGGCCGCTTTGTCTTTGGCTAGGTCAACGCCTTGCTCTTTCTTGAATTCGGACACAAGGTAGTCGATGATCACTTGGTCGAAGTCATCGCCGCCCAGCTTATTGTCGCCGCTGGTTGCTTTAACTTCGAAAAAGCCGTCGCCCAGCTCAAGGATCGAGACGTCGAATGTACCGCCGCCAAGGTCGTATACGAGAATCGTTTGGTCTTCGGATTTCTCCAGGCCGTAAGCCAGAGCCGCAGCTGTTGGCTCGTTGACGATACGGAGAACTTCCAGACCCGCGATTTTGCCGGCATCTTTCGTTGCTTGGCGCTGGCTGTCATTGAAGTAAGCCGGAACCGTAATTACCGCTTGCGTTACCGGTTGGCCCAGATAAGCTTCCGCGTCGGATTTCAGCTTTTGCAGGATAATCGCCGAAATTTCTTGCGGTGTATATTCTTTGCCGTCGATCACTTCTTTATGGTTTGTGCCCATATGGCGTTTGATCGAAATTACCGTGCGGTCAGGGTTTGTGATTGCTTGACGTTTCGCTGTTTCGCCTACGATACGCTCGCCGTCTTTTTTGAAGCCGACAACGGAAGGTGTCGTACGGTTGCCTTCCGGATTCGGGATAACGACGGCTTCGCCGCCTTCCATTACCGCAACGCAAGAGTTTGTTGTACCAAGGTCAATACCGATAACTTTACTCATCGAAAGTTCCTCCTAAAGAAAATTGTGAAGCAATTTTCACTTCGTAAGCATTGGCTTAGAAAATTGTGAAGCAATTTTCACTTCGTAAGCATTAACTTAGAAAATTGTGAAGCAATTTTCGCTTCTTATTTAAATTCCAGTAATCGGAATAATGATTAGCCGCTAACTTTAACCATTGCAGGGCGCAGGACGCGTTCTTTCAGGATATAGCCCTTCTGAACTTCCTCTACGATGATGCCTTCTTCATGCTCATCCGATTCCACGGTCATAATGGCCTGATGGAATTCAGGGTTGAACGGCTCGCCAACAGCATCCATTGCTTTCAGTCCTTCCTGCTGCAACGTTTGTTCCAGCTGACGGAAGATCATGTCCACGCCTTTGGCAAGAGCTTCAAAATCCTGATTCGCGGAAGCCGCGGCAACAGCGCGCTCGAAGTTATCGACAACCGGAAGCAGCTGCCCGATCAGCTTCATGGAAGCGTATTGCGCGAGGTCTTCCTTTTCCTTTTGCGTACGACGGCGGAAGTTATCGAAATCCGCTTGTGCGCGTAAGTATCGTTGCTGATTCTCTTCAGCCAGCTTTGTCAGTTCTTCGATGCGCGGATCTTCTTGCGCTTCGTTCTCTTCCTGCTGCTCTGTTTGTTGTTCTTCTAGAACTTCATCGATTGTTTCGTTATGTTGGTCGTTACTCACCATATTCACCTCCTTAAAAGAATTGCGAAGCAATTTAAAAATGGTTACAACTGGCGGTTCAGTGCCAGTTGTAGACGCGCCCCAAGCGCGTATAAATGTTGCTGCCTTTGCTCTTGGCTGCGGTGCTGCGCGCCGGGCGCGGGAGAGCGGGGTATTGCCTGAAGAGCGTGAGCGCTCGCCTTTGAAAACGGGAATATTCCGCAGGAATCTAATCCACATTCCCGTTTTCAACAGCGACGGAAGGCAATACCCCGCTCGTACGCGCACAAGCCCACAGCACCCGCCCAAACAGCAACAGCAGCCTATTTATAGAAGCGGCCCAATATATGGGCCATATCCTTCGAAATCACGTCGAGAAGCGTAATGACTTTCCCGTATTCCATCCGCGTCGGTCCAAGAATGCCAATCGTGCCAAGCGACTGGCCGTCAATCTGATACGTAGCCGTAATCAAGCTGCAATTCGCGATTGCCTCATGGTCATTTTCTGTTCCAATCCGTACTTGTATACCCGAAGGGGCGGCGGAAATCATTTTCATTACGGTAGGCGTTTCGTCCAGCAGATCCAGAATCGTCTTGACCTTATCGACATCCTTGAATTCCGGCTGCGTAAGCATATTTGTCGTCCCGCTGAGGAACACTCGCTGCTCCGAATCGTTGGACAGCGCGCTGTCCAGGATGCCAAGCACTTCCTCGCAATGGTCAACGTAACGCTCCAGCTCCTGGCCTACCTCGGCGTACAGCTTTGACTTCAGCCGCACGAGCGGAATGCCGACAAGCTTGGCGTTCAGGATGTTTACGATCTTCTCCATCTCATCCATGCGGATGCCCGGAGGAACCGTAATCGTCCGGTTCTCGACATGGCCTGTGTTCGTAACGATAATCGCAACCGCCGTCGACTCGTCCAGAGGCACCAGGTTAAAATGCTTCAGCGAGTTGCTGAACATCTCCGGGCCAAGCAGAATCGAG
Source organism: Paenibacillus sp. MMO-177 (assembly GCF_037147795.1). Lineage (NCBI taxonomy): Bacteria > Bacillati > Bacillota > Bacilli > Caryophanales > Paenibacillaceae > Paenibacillus > Paenibacillus sp. MMO-177. The sequence continues at coordinate 596,332 of NZ_JBBCUR010000003.1, forward strand.
GTGTAATTCGTCAGGTTGGACAAAATCATCGCTGCATGCTGGATCACTTGCTCCATCTGAATCATCTTCTCCGAGAAGAAGGAATGGGCCTGCTTCAAATCATTTTCATTAATTTCATTCAGCTTCACGAGATGATCGACATAATAACGGTAACCTTTGGTTGATGGAATGCGTCCCGCCGATGTATGCGGCTGCTCGAGGAATCCAAGCTCCTCCAGGTCGGCCATTTCATTACGGATTGTTGCAGGACTAAAGGCGACATCGCCGCGCTTCGATATGCTCCTGGAACCAACAGGCTCAGCCGAACGGATATAGTCGTCTACAATTGCATTCAGTATCATTCGTTGCCGTTCAGTCAACATTCGCATCCCTCCAAAAAGTTTATCGGATCTTCTCGTTAGCACTCATTAGAGCCGAGTGCTAATCATTAATACAAAAATACCAAACCACCTTGAGCATTGTCAAGTCGGTTCCCTATATTCAGGTCTATGCCCTTTGTATAAAAAAGAAAAGGTTAGGCGGAATGCCTAACCTTTCGGCTTATTCATTTAACATTTTGAGAACGGCGATCTCGTCGCATGCATGCTGCTTCGGACAGTTCACGCAGTCTTTCCAAACCTTCTCCGGAAAAATCTCTTTCTCCACAACGGTAAAACCGTTACGCAAAAAGAAATTTACGGCGTACGTTAGCGCCATGATTTTGGGAATTTGCTGTTCTCTGGCCTGCTCGACCAGAAAATCGACCAGCTTGTTGCCGATTTTAAGGCCTCTATACTCCTGGGACATGCCGAGGGAACGAATCTCTACCAGATCCTGCCCAAGCCGCAGCAAGGAGCCGCAGCCGACAACCTTATCCCCGATCTCCGCAACGACAAACGTATCAATCTGACGCAATAACGTATCCCGGGTGCGGGGCAGCATGATTCCCTGTTCCGCATAGCCTTTAATGAGTTCGTACAAAGTTTCCACATCTTCCGGCGCTGCTTTTCTGCAAACCACCGTTACCTGTTCCGTTGCCTCCATGCTGCTTCGCCTCCACCCGGTGCATATAAATTCTATTGAATAAATATACAGCATGTCGCATGTTTTCTCAAGAACTATTTTTCCGAATTTTAGCCAGCAGCTTCTTCTTCTAGACCGATAAACGAACCAAATACATCGTTGCCGAAAAGAACGCCTTTATCGGTCAATTTATATATCGTATCGCCTTTCTCCAGGACCTTCTCCAGCAGTCCGTCTTTGATAAGCTTCTCGATGATGGGGCCAAATTTATCCTCCAGCTTCTGCCCTTCGAATTGAGCGGCATAATCGGAAGCGCGTACGCCCTTGAGCAGACGCAGACCCACCATCATGAAGTCCTCCATCGCCTCGTACTCCGGAACAATGTTTTCTTCAAGACGCGGCAGCTTTGTTTTTGTATAGTCGATAAAAGGCTGCACGCCTTTCACGTTTACATGTCGGAGTCCGCGGGCATAACCGTGAGCGCCGGCTCCAAGCCCGTAATAAGGCTCGTTGCGCCAATACGTCGAGTTATGCCTGCTTTCATACCCCGGCTTAGCGAAGTTGCTGATCTCGTAATGAACATAACCCGCCTGCTTCAGCCGGTCCATAAGCAAGGTATACATATTAAACTCTTCGTCTTCCGGAGGAAGCGGCAGCTCATCGCGCTGATACAGCTTGTGGAATAACGTATTTTCCTCCACCTTCAGACTGTAAAGCGAGTAATGCGGCAGATCAAGCGCCAATGCCTTATTAACGCTGTCCTCCAGCATTTCAACCGTCTGCTTCGGCAGTCCGAACATCAGGTCAATCGACAGATTCGTAAAGCCTGCGGCACGGGCATTTTCCAGACTGCGGTAAACGTCGTCTACATTATGAATGCGCCCAATGCGCTCCAGCAGCCCGTTATCAAACGATTGCACGCCAAAGCTGATCCGGTTCACCCCGCCGGCAAACATGGCGGCAAGCTTCTCCGGGTCGGTCGTGCCCGGGTTTGCTTCCATCGTAAATTCAACATCGTCGGCAAGCGGAAAATATTTTTTCACCGAAGCGAGAAAACGTTCCATCTGAGGCGGCGTCAGCACCGTAGGAGTGCCTCCCCCTACAAATACCGTATCGATTCTCTCCGGCGGCATTTGAGCAACCGTGAGCGCCATCTCTCTCTCCAATGCGTCGAGATATTCGTCGACAGGCTGTCCCTTTAATACATACGAAGTAAAATCGCAATAATGACACTTGTTCGTACAGAACGGGATATGAATGTAAAGCGCCTTTGGCGCGTAATTGATCATTTCAACACTTCCTTTTTTTTTACTCCCCAATTAAAAAAATCGACAGGACTAAGGAGAGCATGCTCCTTAGTCCTGTCTAGATTATTGGCATAGGCCGCTTTGGGGTAAAGGGTATCTCCTGGAGGAGCGAAGCGCCCGCCTTTGCTGCATTTTTTTCTTCCGATAACACTTCATTCAGGAAAAAAATCAGCAACAGCGGCTGTAAGGAGATACCCTGTCCCCTGAGCTCAGCCTTATGCCGTTATCTTGCGGCAGCGACTAAGAAGCAGCCCGCTCTTAGTCCTCGTCGATTTTCAGCACCGCCATGAAGGCCTCTTGAGGCACCTCTACGCTGCCGACCTGCTTCATCCGCTTCTTGCCTTCCTTCTGCTTGTCGAGGAGCTTCCGTTTACGGCTGATGTCGCCGCCGTAGCATTTGGCAAGGACGTTTTTGCGCATCGCTTTAACGGTCTCGCGCGCAATAACCTTCGTTCCGATCGAAGCCTGTACCGGCACCTCGAACATTTGACGCGGGATCAGCTCTTTCATCTTCTGGCAAATACCGCGTCCGCGGTGGTAAGCGCGGTCGCGGTGAACGATTACGGACAGGGCATCAACCTGCTCGCCGTTCAGCATAATATCCATCTTCACCAGATTCGATCTGCGGTAGCCCGACAGCTCGTAATCAAATGAAGCGTATCCTTTTGTGCTCGATTTCAGCTGATCGAAGAAGTCGTAAACAATCTCCGAGAGCGGAATTTCATAAGTAAGCGTAACCCGGTTCGTATCCAAGTACTCCATGTTCACGAACTCGCCGCGTTTGCTTTGACAAAGCTCCATGATCGCGCCTACAAAGTCGTTAGGAACAATAATAGAAGCTTTAACATACGGCTCTTCCACATATTCCAGCTTGCCCGCTTCCGGGTAATTGGATGGATTGTCGATATCGAGAACCGTTCCGTTCGTCAGCGTAACGCGGTAAATAACGCTTGGCGCTGTCGTAATAAGCGGAATATTAAACTCGCGTTCGATGCGCTCCTGGATGATCTCCATGTGCAGGAGGCCGAGGAAGCCGCAGCGGAAGCCAAAGCCAAGCGCCGTCGAGGTTTCCGGCTCATAGCGGAGCGAGGCGTCGTTAAGCTCCAGCTTCTCGAGAGCTTCGCGCAAATCGTTGTAGTCCTGCGTCTCAATCGGGTACAGACCGCAATAAACCATCGGGTTGATTTTGCGGTAACCGGGCAAAGCTTCCGGAGCCGGACGTTTCGCTTCCGTAACCGTATCGCCGACGCGAGTATCCTTAACGTTCTTGATGCCCGCTACGATAAAGCCTACGTCGCCAACGGCAAGCTCGTCCACAATGCCCATGCGTGGCTTAAATGCGCCAACCTCGATAACTTCAAATTCGGCGCCGGTCGCCATAAAGCGGATTTTCTTGCCGGCCTGGATGCTGCCGTCGATGACGCGCACATACACGATAACGCCTTTGTAAGGGTCATAATGCGAGTCGAAAATAAGCGCTTTAAGCGGCTCATCCGGATTACCGGTTGGAGCTGGCACCTTCTGTACGACTTGCTCCAAAATTTCTTTGATGCCGATCCCTGCTTTTGCCGAAGCCAGAACCGCTTCGCTCGCGTCAAGACCGATAACATCCTCGATCTCTTGCTTTACGCGCTCAGGCTCGGCGCTTGGCAGGTCGATTTTATTGATAACCGGAAGAATCTCCAGGTTGTTGTCGAGTGCCAAATATACGTTGGCGAGCGTCTGCGCTTCAATGCCTTGCGCCGCATCGACAACAAGCAAAGCGCCTTCGCAAGCGGCCATACTGCGGGATACTTCATACGTGAAATCGACATGCCCCGGCGTATCGATCAGGTTAAGTAAATATTCTTCGCCGTCGTCAGCCTTATAAGTAAGGCGCACAGCCTGCAGTTTAATGGTAATGCCGCGTTCCCGTTCCAGATCCATCTGGTCAAGAACCTGCTCCTGCATTTCGCGGGAAGATAACGCTCCGGTAAATTCAAGAATACGGTCAGCGAGCGTCGACTTTCCGTGGTCAATATGTGCAATAATCGAGAAATTCCTAATTTTCTTTTGCCGGTCACGAACGTCAGTCATGCCTAACCCCCACACAATCCAATATAGCTAATCATTCTTTCCATTATATCAGCTATATGGTATACCAGCAATGCGGTTACGGCAAGATGCACGGACGCCTATCCGGTAACGGACCCAAACAAAGAAGCAATAAAGCGAATCCCGCTGTTCGAGACAGACTGCAGGAGACCTGCCGTTCCGTCCGCTACCTTGTTCACCGTTGGCTCTCCGGAATCCGACGTTATGCCGGGAAGCCGCTCATGGCGTGCGTTTTGCTCCGCGATTTTCCGGACCTCCTTCAGCTCCTTCTCGAGCTCGGCGATTTTCCGGTCGGCTTCCGTGGACAAGCCGCTGCTCTTTACCGTTGTCGAGTTTTCATCCGAAGCAGCCAGATTATACCGGTCGTCCTCCGAAATAACCGACGAGGAATTGTTTTTCTCGATCGGACCGTATATACGCTCAATGCCTGACGAAGACATTTCGATGCCGTACAACGCGATAAATACAAGCACGCCTCCAAGCAATATCCATTTAAATGCGCCTTTCATCTCTTTCCAGCCCCTTCTTAGCCAGGCGAGGCTGCCGCAGCAGCCTTCACCCGTAGCTTGATTATTTTGAAGCGGATACTTTCTCGGCGTCCCAGTAAATATCCGCAATAACTTTTGCCAATACATCCGCTGTCCGATAGCTCTCGGCCAACGTGTTGTCCACGCCGCCAATTTCGATTAATACGCTGTCCTCCGCAAGCGATTGGTTGTACTCGCCGTTGCCTGTCGCCGTGGTTTTGCCCAAGATTCCTCTGGAGAGGCCAGGATATTGCTTCTCCAGAACGTCATGTATTTGGGTTGCGAATTCCGCGTTCTTTTTCCAGTTCGGATTCTTGTGTCCGATAATAAAATAGACCTGCGCGTAGCTTTTGCCGTTAATATCCACGGTAGTTGTTTTGCGTCTGCCGGAATCGCGGTGGATGTCGAAGAAAAATTTCAGCTTTTTGTTGCTTGCAATCGCTTCCTGCACGGTTTTCTTCGAGTATTTGTAAGAGTAGTTCCAATCATAGTTCGGCACCGTTGTTGGATAATCCACATCGGAATGCGTGGTGCCCACACCCAGGTCCTGAAGCTTCTCGGCCAGCCGCTCGCCTACGAGCGTAATATTTTTGGATGCCGAGTTGGCATCTCCGTTCTTGTCCGCAATCTCCGGATACCAGGATTCCCGGCTATGCGAATGATAGATAAATACTACTTTGTCTTTCCCCGTTGTATGGGTTCCCGCATCATTTGGAGTTGGCGTCGGTTTTTCCGTAGGAGTTGGCGTTGCTGCCGGCGGTTCCGGAGTATCCGCAGGCTGGTTGCCGCCGCCTGTATTGTCCGGGCCATGGTCATCGCCATCTGTTGTGCCTTTATCATCGCCGGGTATCGGAATATTGTCTTCCGGCCACACATTCGGCTGCGTCCCTACCCCTCCGCGTATCAGAAAGGAAGAATCCGCTCCCATGCCAGGAATTTCGCCGGCAATCAGGCTTCTTGGATCTCCCGGATTTACGTTTGTCATCAACCTGAGGATAAAGCTGCTGATCTGAGTACCGGACAATTCCTCGCCCGATTTGGTACTCTTGAACTGAGGCATCTCCATCTCTAGCATATCCCCAAAAAAACCGCTTGAAACGGAAGCCGCGAATCCGGACATGGAGGATACCGGCGCGGCAAGCGAATGCTGCTGGGCCATTCCCGCAATCCCTATCGCAACAAAAAATAGCATGGAGCTTATCGACAACACCGCGAAGGTTTTTCCAGTTACGAGCAGCCGGCGAATGCGTTTGCTCCCGCGTGTCAGATCAAACAGCATGATGGTTCTTTTCATTTCGAGTTCTACCTCCCGCTTCTTCGTTGCTCAACTGTTACTAATCTATGAGACAAGAAGGTTTGATAGAACCGAAAGGAAATAATAGATTTAAGAGATTTGATAGATTAAGAGATTCAAGAAAAAAGCCCTTGAGGCTTTTATGGCCGCAAGGACTTTGAAGAAAAACTTTAATGCGTATACGCCGCAACATTGTCGGAATCAACCGCATCATGCAGGGAAGCATTTAAGCCGCTTGCGATAATGTTGGCGATATCTTCAATAAACTCGTCAATTTCTTTAGGCGTCACAAGCAGATCATGGCCAACCGGATTAAGCACCTCTTTGACAAGCTGCAGGCGTTCCGCTTCGCCCATCTGGTTCATCAGGCCAAAAATTTGGTCGTTATTGGCATTGTTCGCGGCCATATGGTCCCTCATCAGCTCAATCGTATGGTTCACGATCGTGGAGGCATATACAACCGTCGGAACGCCGATTGCAATAACCGGGATGCCCAGAATCTCTTTTGTGAGCCCTTTGCGTTTATTGCCGATACCCGAGCCCGGATGTATGCCGATGTCCGCAATCTGAATCGTTGTATTCACGCGGTCCAGTGATTTGGAAGCCAACGCATCGATCGCAATAATAACGTCGGGATGCGTTTTTTCGGCGATGCCCTGCACAATCTCGCTGGACTCGATGCCGGTTATCCCGAGCACGCCGGGAGCTACTGCGCTCACCGCACGGTAACCAGGCGCAACCTGATCGGGCATCAGCTCGAAGAAATGACGCGTAACCATAACGTTCTCTACGACGAGCGGTCCCAGCGCATCCGGCGTCACATTCCAGTTGCCTAGCCCGACGATAAGCACCTTGGCCGTCTTGCCTACGCCAATCCGCTCCAGGAACGTCTCGAAATGCTTGGCGAAATGCGTAGCCACACGATCCTGCAGCTCCGTATCCTGCTTGCGGAGGCCGGGAACCTCAATGGTGACGTAACGTCCCAGTACTTTGCCGATCGCGCGGGAGCCTTGCTCGTTCTGCACGTGCAGATGTGTAATCGTGATGCCATCGTCTTCCGTTGTTTCCGAATGTATGCCCGGGATCGGACCTCCCCCGCCAAGCTGCTCCGCGATTTCTTTAGCCTCAAGCGCCAGGTCGGTGCGAATGTTATATTGCTGCAAATCAAGTTCGGTCATCTAACCATTCTCCCTTCAAAGCCATGCCATTCTCTCCAGCTTATTGTTCGCAAGGAAGTCAATTTCATACTTTTTTCCTCATGAGCAAAAATGGCAAGATAGGCTCGCTATTGCTTTTCATGAGAGTGCATGGTAATATATTTTAAGTTGTGTTACCTAGACTTACCGCGTACGCTTTTTGTTTGCTTACGCAAACTTTGTAGGAGGTGAAACTCGATGCCAAACATTAAATCCGCAATTAAACGCGTTAAAACGAGCGAGAAACGCCGCGCTTTGAACGCTTCCCAAAAATCCGCGCTTCGTACGGCTGTTAAATCTGCTGACCAAGCTATCGCTGGCACTGATGTAGAAGCAGCTAAAGCTGCTCTGGTCGCTGCAACGAAAAAATTGGACAAAGCGGTTACTAAAGGCCTGATTCATAAAAATGCGGCTTCCCGCAAAAAATCTCGTCTTGCTAAAAAGCTGAACGCTCTGTCGGCTCAAGCTTAATAAACCGCAAACAAATGAACGGCTTCGCCTTAGGCGAAGCCGTTTTTGATTTGTCATCATTCATTTATCTAGCGTTTTGACTTTGCTGAACGCCAAGCGACAGCAGGAACAATTCCAATCCCAACGTCTTGTCGATTGCGCCCGTTTTCATTTTATAATCCAGATCCGCTACATCGCTAAGCAGCGCGCCAAGCCGTGCCACTTTAAACTTCTGGCTCTTCTCGGCGGCAAGCTTAACCGCATACGGATGAAGTCCGATCTGCCCTGCCATTTGCTGCGGCGAATACCGGTTCTGCTCCAATTCCTTGATCTGGAGCATGATTCTAAGCTGCCGGGCGATTAACGCGGCAATCTTGATCGGCTCTTCCCTTCTGACGAGCAAGGCGCGGTACAGCTTAAGCGCACGTTCAACCTGCAGACTCGCGATGGCATCCACCAGCGCGAAAACATCCTCTTCGACGGTAGACGCTGTCAATAGCTCCGTCTCCTGAACGCCTATGACCCCGCCTTCACCGGCATGCAGGCATAGCTTGTCCACTTCCAGCGCCAGCTGCTGCATATTCGCCCCGGTGCGCGCAAGCAGAAGATCTGCCGCGTCGGCCGTCATCGTCCGTTTCTGTTCCTCCGCGCGTTTGACTACCCAGCGCCTCAGCTCCGCCGCGTCCAGCTCTTGAAATGCGATAAGCGCATCGCGGTCCTTCAGCATCTTCACCAGCTTGCGCCGCTCATCCAGCTTTTCCGCGTTAACAATGAACAACATCACCGTCGTCTCGGACGGGATGTCCAAATAATGCTGCAGCCGGTCCGTCTTATGGTCCAGCTTCCCGCCTTCTTTGCCTCCGGCGGCAAATACAACCGAATCGCGGACAATAACAAGCTTGCGCTCCACAAAGAAAGGCAATGTCTCCGCTTCAAGCGCCGCCTCTTCGATCAGCGTCTCCGATGTGTCAAATTTGACTACGCCCAGCTCTCGCTCATCCGGCGTAAACATCGCTTCCGTTAACGTCTCCGTGAATTGGCCGATCCGATAGCGATCCTTGCCGTATATCACATAGGCGGGACGAAACTTCCCCGCTTTGATTTCCTTTAACGCCTCTTTTGCTTCCATGCTTCACCTCTCCCCGTCTCTCCCGCACCTTTCGGCATTCGCTTCGCTGAACAGCAACAAAGGGATGGGCTTCATAGGCCTCATCCCTTTGTCCCTGAACATCTATATAAACATCTGCAGGCAGGCCCATGGTACCGCCCTGTAGATGGTCATACTTTTGATCAAGGCTCACGTTGATTTTTCATTTGTATATCATACGCAAATGAACGATAAAGTGTGCGGATAGCTGCGGTAAAAATGTCTTGAATTAATGAGCCGCCTTCGATTCGGTCTTTGTTGACAAATCAATGACATAACGCTCCATGCCGCCGGACTCCAGCTGCACTTCATAGGTAATCTGCTTGCTGTCCTCCGACCATACGAGCGTTGCAACTTGGCCATTTCTGCGTTCGGAATCATAAACGGCATTTCCTGTGTCGTCACCGTTCTTGTATATATGGATCTGGTAACCCACTGCCTTGGCAATATAGGTGCCATCCGGCGATGCCGCTTCAAGCGGTGCAGGGACAAACCCTGTTATTCCCTGATTCGGCCCGCTGCCTTCCTCGCTCCCTAGGCTAGGAGCGCTAATGGAAGGAACCTCTTTATTGCCGGATGCGGGCTCGTTGCTGCCGCCTGAGCTGTTCCCTTGATTAGCCGTGCTTCCACCGGTATCCGAATCGGCTCCGGTTATCCCCAGCTCCTTTTCGGTCGTAACATGGTCATCATCGTTTGCCGATGGGGCTGCCGCAGAACTCTCCTGCTGTTCATTAACGGATTCCGTATTTACTGTAGCTTTTCCCCCGTCATTAGCATAAAGCTTAGCGTCCATTCTTTCTTGCGGCGCGCTCTGATTGGTTGCAATATCGGATGCAGCAGCCGTTTCGGCCTTATCCGCATCAAAGCTATGCGAAGACGACGGGAATAACCCGGCGTTATAAGACACTAGGAATAAGCCCGCTGCTACGCTTGCCGCAATAATTCCGGTTATCGCCCGGAAGCGCAGCTGATGCCGTTCTTTGGCACGGTTCTTCGTTTGATGCGTTGGCACAGGGATGGCCGCCGGAGCCATCTCCACCGTTGCCGCTTCAGGCTGCCGGAATGGAACAATTTCTTCAAGCTGAGGCAAAATAGCGTCTACCAGACTGTACTTTGGCATGACATGAGGTAGATTCCCAAGCTCATCGGACAGTTTCTTCAGCCGCTCAAACATTGCTGCACAGTCCGGACAATGTCTCGTATGATTCATCAAGATCTCATATTCATGTTCATCCAAATCGCCGTCTAGCTGACGGTTCATGTATTCGATCACCTCTTGACAAGTCATCCCCGGACACCACCTTTCTGATAATCATGTAGTAAAGTTTGAAGCTGCTGCCTAGCTCGGAATAAGTAGGATTTGACCGTATTTAATGGAAGATCAAGCGAGTCAGCAATTTCGTTATAAGAGAAATCCTGCAAATACCGCAGAACAACTACTGCCCGGTGATGCTCCGGCAATTTGTCGATTGCCTTACGGATGTCTTGGACGGCGTAAGCCGACATAACCTCATCCTCGACATTCTGCTTCTCCCGGAAAACCATCTCATGCTCGTCTATCGATACGGTTGGCTTGCTTCTTCTAAACTTATCTATACAAATATTCGTTACAATACGTTGAATCCACGTTTTGAACTGGGCCTTCTCTTCGTAGGAGCCGATTTTCGTATATATGCGGATTAAAGCTTCCTGCGCCGCATCCATCGCATCCTGTTCATTGTTCAATATATAATAGGCTGTCCGGTAAACATGGGTTTCAATCTCTCGCAACAGAGTTATTAAAGCATCCCGATCTCCTGACTGAGCGGCTCTAATAAGGCCAGGCTCTACCACGAAGGATCCCCCTCTCTTGCAACCTCTCTGACGAGCGAGTTGCATAAATTGTTGCACATCTAAAATGAAAAACCTTTAATTTTTTAATTGAAAAAGTAGAAAACTCCAACCTAAAGGATAACAAAAAAATGGAACCCCGTATATAGGTAGTTCCTAGTGAGTTAGGTTGAAAGAAGCATTTTCGCAGGATAACAGATTAGGAATATAGGCACTTTCGCTTGCTCCTTCCTAATTCTTCCTGATCGTTTGTTCATATATTCCAGTCCGGCCTACTTTATAGCGGATTTCGCCGTCCAAATCTGTCCGCAATGCCGTGACGTCTTGCTCCTGCAGACGCTTCAGCACATCCGGATGCGGATGGCCGTAAGTGTTGGTTGCTCCGACGGATATTGCAGCCCGAAGCGGCTTCCAAAAACGCAGCCATTCCTCGGAGGTTGAATATTTGCTGCCGTGATGCGCAATTTTCAAGACATCGATTTGGCTTAACGTTGAGGAGGATGCTGATAGAGCAGTTTCACGATCCCGTATACGCGATATTATAGCAGATTCGGCCGCGCTGCTAATATCCCCCGACAGCAGAAAGGTAGATTGATAGATTCTCATCCATAACACAACGCTGTCGTCGTTCTGATCCTTAATGACGGGAATCCCTTTCCCCGCAGCCGGCGGCCACAGGATAGTTAATTCCGTATTGGCATCTACTTTCCACTTATTTCCGGTTTCCGCGCGGTAAAGCGGAATCCCCTTCCGCACGGCTGTCCGCAGGATTGCCTCCGCGTCCTCGGCAGGCTTCAGGCTTCCGTTCCATGCAATCGCACGCACGGGAATGGCATCCAGCACCGCCTGCAAGCCGCGGATATGATCGCTGTCCAGATGAGAAATGACCAGCAGATCAAGAGAATGAACGCCCCGTTTCATTAATAATGGAACAACAACCTTGCCGCCCACTTCAAAAGGATCGCTCCGCTGCTTCCACTCCTCGCCGGTTTTCCGGAAGCTTAACGTTCCTCCGCCGTCGATCAGAATCCTCTTGCCCTGCGGCGTACGGATATAAATCGAATCGCCTTGTCCGACATCCAGGACATCAACCTCGGCCGTGCGTTTCAACAAGTCCGGACAATAGGCGTAGAACAATAAGGCCGCACCAACTCCAACGGCGAGACTTAACCCGGTTGACCGTCTCCTCCAGACCGGCGGCTTCCGCTCCTCAAGCAGCTCCCAAATAGGCGCAGCATCCGGCTCCATACCCGCTGCCGTTTCTTGCAGGGGCATAGTCTCCTCATGATCGGCCGTTACGGCCGCAGGTGCCGCCGGAAGCAGCCTGCATAAAAGGGCAAGGGCCAAATACCAGGCGGCAATCCACCATAACGAAGGCGTTGCCCAAATCGTACGGACAGCTTCCACTTCCCCAAGCCAGCCGACCAGGAGGAACGTCCAGTCATTTGCGTATACGCTGACGGCTGCCAGCATTTGACCGCCGAGCGGCCACAGCAGGCCAAAGATCAGCGCAACCGCCCCTATCGGCATTACAATAAAACTAATGAACGGCACCAGAATCAGATTGGCCGGAATCGACAGCAAGTGGAACTGATTAAAATAATAGACCGTCAGCGGAAAAGATACCGCTTGCGCGACAACGGTTACGACAAGCACATCAAGCAGCGCCTTCCCTTTGCGCCAATTCGGCATCGCCCTCCTTACCGGCGGCACAAACAGAATAAGCCCTGCCGTAACGGCGAAGGACAATTGAAAGCCTACATCCTCAATAAAGGAAGGATTCCAGACCAGCATCGCTACCGCCGCGGCCGCCAGCAGATGCAGGCCATCCTTCAGCTTGTCCATCCGGGCGGCAAGCAGCGCCAGCATCGTCATAAGCCCTGCCCTTACGACGGAAGGCGACAAGCCGGAGAGAAGCACGTAAAACGGGACGGCCGCAATCAAAGTAACCAGCAGCCGCTCCCGAGTGAAACGCAGCAGCCGCAAAACTGCCCCAAGCGCATATACAAATACGGCCACGTGAAGACCCGATATGGCCAATATATGAGTCAGTCCCAGCCGGGAAAACTGCTGGAACTGTCCCGGGTCCAGGTCCTCGCGAATGCCGAGGACCAGCCCCTTCATGTACCCGGATTGATCGGCCGGGTACAATCGATCCATCCGCGCGCCAAGCCAGTCGCGCGCGGCATCCACGCGGCCGAGCAAGGCGGCCGCGGTCCAGCCCGGGCCCGGCGAAGCTTGGGCGGCGCCGATGCCCTTGACCTTGAGCAGCCAGTGGACATGCTGGCTGCTCTCGAGATAGCGGCGGTAATCAAAGCCGCCGCTATTGGATGCGCCGGCCGGCCGCGCCAGCTCGCCGGCGAGGCGCACGTTGTCGCCGCGGTGCCACGCGGCGGCGACCTGCTGGTGCGGCTGCTCGGCAAGCCGCACCTGTACAAGCAGGCGCTCGCGGATCTTGCGCGGCGCCGCTTCGCCACCCACGCGGACGGCATCGGCCGTCACGCGGAACATCGCGCGGTCTCCGTCGACCTCTACCGCGGATGCAATCGTGCCGGTCACTACCGCTTCATAGGAATCGCCCGGCAAATCGAGCGCGCTAACGTTGCGGGCATCGGCCCATATCCGCTCGCCGGCTGCCATCGTGCAGCCGATTAGGCAGACAACCGCAAGCCGCCTTGTCGATTGTCCAAGCAGCACCAGCGCTAACAACAAAGCCGCGGCTGAGCCTATTGCCAAGGCTGCTCCCCCGATGCTAAGATGAGCCGCCATGCTGCTGCCCGCAATCCAGAACACGGCAAACCAGACTAAAGGCCGTCTATTCACGGCAATCCCTCCCCCTAACAAAAAAAAGAACCTCCGGACGCATCAAAACAGATGCATACAGAGGTTCTTCCCCATTCGCTTATTTAGTTAAGATGTGACCTTCATGCTCGCCTGCGGCGGCGGCTCGTAATCCGCAAGCGAACGGAATACAATCCCTTTCTGGCTCATGAGCAGGCTTACCTTGTCACTATCCTTCGGATAACCGCGATGGAACACAATTTCCTTCACGCCGCTGTTCGCCAGCATGTTGGCGCAGGTCCAGCAAGGCTGATCGGTTACGTATACCGTTGATCCTTCCCGGTCGGCGCGGTCCGTAAAGAGAAGCAGATTCTGCTCCGCGTGAATCGTGCGGATGCAGCGCTGTTTTTTGACCATTTGCTCCTGGCCGTCATCGGCGATTCTAGTCTCCCACTCTTCCGTAATCATGCAGCCTGCTTCGGAGCAGTCCTGCACGCCCATCGGAGCGCCGTTATAGGCGGTTCCCAGCAACTTCTTGCCCTGCACAAGGACCGATCCGACATGACGGCGGGGACAACGCGAGCGTGTCGACACCATATAGGCGATATCCATAAAATAAGTATCCCAGTCTTTGCGTGAAGCATCCTGTGCTTCTGACATATCTTCCACTCCTTTTCCTTTTGCCCGGACAGCTTCCGTCAGATGCCTTCATGGAGGTCATCTGACGGATCTGCCTCTATCTAGATGTATAAAGATTATATGGATATATTAGTTCGATTGACTTGCGCGCAACGCTTGATCCAGATCAGCCAAAATGTCTTTAATGCCTTCCGTGCCGATCGACAGACGGATCAGCCCGGCCGTTACGCCTGCCGCTTCCTGCTCCGCAGCCGACAGCTGCTGGTGGGTTGTGCTTGCAGGATGGATGATAAGCGACTTCGAATCGCCGACGTTAGCCAAATGCGAGAACAGCTTCACGGAATTGATAACCTTCTTGCCGGCATCCACGCCGCCTTTAATGCCAAAGGTCAAGATGGCGCCTTGGCCGTCCGGCAAATATTTCTTAGCAAGCTCATAAGAAGGATGGCTCTCGAGACCCGGATAGCTTACCCATTCCACCGCTTCATGCGACTCCAGGAATTGAGCCACCTTCAGTGCATTGGAGCTGTGGCGCTCCATCCGCAGATGCAGGGTTTCGAGACCTTGCAGCAGCAGGAACGAATTAAACGGCGACAGGGCAGCGCCCATATCACGCAATAATTGTACTCTAGCTTTAATGATATAAGCAATTGGACCAACCGCATCCGTGTACACAACGCCATGATAGCTAGGATCCGGAGTAGTCAGACCCGGGAATTTGCCGCTTGCTTTCCAGTCGAAACGGCCGCCGTCCACGATAACGCCGCCGATCGATGTTCCGTGTCCGCCAATGAATTTAGTCGCGGAATGAACCACGATATCCGCGCCGTGCTCAATCGGACGGAGCAGATAAGGGCTTGGGAACGTATTGTCCACGATAAGCGGAATACCGTTCTCGTGAGCGATAGCCGCTACGGCCTCGATATCAAGGATATCTCCCTTCGGATTGCCTACCGTTTCCGCATACAAAGCTTTTGTGCGTTCCGTAATGGCCGCGCGGAAATTTTCGGGATTCGACGGATCTACGAACTTGACTTGAATGCCAAGCTTAGGCAGGGTTGTCGAGAACAGATTGTATGTACCGCCGTACAGGCTGGTTGCCGATACAATCTCGTCCCCCGCTCCCGCGATATTCATAATCGAGTACGTAATTGCCGCTTGTCCGGACGCTACGGCGAGTGCGGCAGGCGCTCCTTCCAGCTCGGCGACACGCTTCTCGAATACATCCGTTGTCGGGTTCATCAAGCGGGTATAAATGTTGCCGAATTCCTGAAGCGAGAACAGGTTCGCCGCATGATCCGTATCGCGGAAGCCGTAAGAGGTCGTCTGGTAAATCGGAACCGCACGGGAAAAAGTAGTCGGGTCAATCTCCTGTCCGCCATGGACAGCCAATGTGTCGAGCGAACGCTTGTTTTGTTCTTGATTCGTCATGTGCAACAACTCCTTGGTATATGGGATGGACATGCTTCAACCACTTCAAAGCAAACGGCTCGGTTTTGGTTGTCCAATGGAATCGAACTTAGTGCCCGAATATGGTCATATAGGCCTGGGAAAACCTCCCTGCACCTTGTCCCATTCTCTCATAATCATGGCGATGCGACAATGCTATCTTTTATTCCGGCAAGCAGCTTGCTGCCTATCCCCTTCACTCTAAGAAGATCATCCACCGACGTAAACAAGCCATTCTGCTCACGGTCGGCGATTATGGCCTGCGCTTTAGCCGGTCCGATCCCTTTCAGCGTATCCAGCTGCTCGGCTGTTGCCCGGTTAATATCAAGCTTGCCTGACGGAATTTCTTCCTTCCCTGCAGCCTCCCCGGCATTAGCCTCCGCCATAACGCTTCCCGTATGGGCCTCCGGCACCTTCACTTCGCTGTCCTTCGTTGTTCCGGGCAGCTCCGCCTTTTGCTTCCCCGCTTCCGGTTCTCCCTGCAGCTGCAGAACAGCGTCGACCTCCCGGTTCAGCTGTACCCAGTCAACCGGCGCTTTCTCCTTTGGCTGCGCAAAGGCTGCCGCTAACAATACGACTGCAGCCGCGACAAGAAATAAGGGAACCATAAATCTGCTTCTATTCGAATTCGTTCGACGTCCTTGCAGTAGACGGTCCATTACCAACACTCCTTCCATCCAAAAAAAGGGGATTTTTAGCATTTTCATGTCATATAAGGCAAGTCTTGAGGAATAGGTTAAAAGAGCAAATCTGTTGGGAGGGCTGAGCATGAATGTCGGATTCATTGGGACGGGCGCGATGGGTAGCCTGCTGATCGAAGCCTTCGTCGCATCTGGAGCACTCGACCCGTGTCAGATCGTAATCAGCAACCGCACCTACGCCAAAGCCCAGGCGCTTGCTGAACGATATCCCGGAATGAGAGCCGAGCGTTCGAATGCAAGCACCGCAAGCGTTAGCGACATTTTGTTTTTATGCGTCAAACCGCTTGAATATAAGAAAGTGATTGATGAGCTTCTGCCGGTCCTGCGGCCGGAGCAGCTTCTTATATCCATAACAAGCCCGGTATTGATCGGGCATCTGGAAGAGCTTTTGCCCTGTAAAATCGCAAAGGTGATTCCAAGCGTCACTAACCTCGTCTGGAGCGGCGCTACCTTATGCATTTACGGCTCCCGCATTACGGAAGATGACCAGACTCTTATTGAAGATATGCTTGCCTTCATCAGCGAGCCGCTTCCGATCGAAGAGCCTTACACTCGGATCGTATCCGATCTCTCCAGCTGCGGACCCGCCTTTTTCGCCAATCTGGTCGAACAGTTCGTTGATGCGGCCGTATGCGAAACGGGCATCAGCCGCGAGGATGCGGTCAGCGTTGCAAGCAACATGCTGCTAGGCACGGGACTTTTGCTGACGGAGGGCGGATTATCTCCGGAAGATATACAGAAGAGAGTAGCCGTTCCCGGAGGGATTACGGCCCAAGCCCTGCAGCTGCTGAATCGCGAGCTTGACGGCACCTTCAACCGGCTGATCCGGACGACGCATAAAAAATTCGACGAAGACGTCGCCAAATTAAATACCGCTTTCTACGGCGAAGAGGTGAACGGACAGTAGCGCATTTTGCGCTGCTGGACCGCTCACCTCTTCTTTTTTGCCTGCTGTTTAGTTCGCTACGATGTTCACGAGCTTGCCCTTAACAACGACCATTTTGCGGATCGTTTTGCCTTCTATCAGTTCTTTCACTTTATCCATGTCCTTGGCGAGGCTTTCCATCTCTGCTTCTGCCGTATCAGCAGCAATGGATACGCGCTCGATAATTTTACCGTTCACTTGCACGACGATTTCAACTTCATCGTCCACGGTCAATGCTTCTTCGTACGAAGGCCATTGCTCGTAAGTGATGGTGCCTGTTCCGCCCAGCTTTTCCCACAGCTCTTCCGCGATATGCGGAGCCAGCGGGGACAGCATTTGCAGGAAGTTCTTCATTGCCTCAACCGGCAGAACATCCGTTTTGTAAGCTTCGTTAACGAAAATCATCAACTGGCTGATTGCGGTGTTAAAGCGCAGGTTCTCGAAATCATCGGTTACCTTCTTGATGGAACGGTGCCAGGTTTGCTTGAACGCTTTTGTTGTTTCGCCGTTGTTTGTGATTTTCGCGTTTACGCTGCCGTCTTCGCTGACGAACAAGCGCCATACGCGGCTCAAGAAGCGATATGTGCCTTCAACGCCGTTGGTGTTCCATGGCTTTGTCGCTTCCAGAGGTCCCATGAACATTTCGTACATGCGGAGCGTATCCGCGCCGAATTCGTTCACGATATCATCCGGGTTAATGACGTTGCCGCGCGATTTGGACATTTTCTCGTTGTTCGTGCCGAGAATCATGCCCTGGTTAACCAGCTTGTGGAACGGCTCTTTCGTATTTACGACGCCAAGATCGTACAGCACCTTGTGCCAGAATCGGGCATAGAGCAAGTGAAGCACCGCATGCTCCGCGCCGCCGATGTACAGGTCAACCGGCAGCCATTCCTTCTGCTTCTCCGGCGAGCAAATTTCGTTCTCGTTCTTCGGATCGATGAAGCGCAGGTAATACCAGCAGCTTCCAGCCCATTGCGGCATGGTGTTTGTCTCGCGGCGAGCTTTCATGCCTGTTTCCGGATCAACCGTATTTACCCACTCCGTAACGTTCGCAAGCGGAGATTCGCCCGTTCCGGATGGCTTGATCGCATCCACGTCCGGCAATACCAGCGGAAGCTGGTCAACAGGCACCGGCTTCATTGTGCCGTCTTCCAGATGCAGAATCGGAATCGGCTCGCCCCAATAGCGCTGGCGGCTGAACAGCCAGTCGCGCAGACGGTAAGTGACTTTGCCGCGGCCTTTGCCCGAGCCTTCCAGATGCTCGATCATCGTTTTGATCGCGTCTTCGTTGTTCAGACCGTTCAGGAAATCGGAATTGACATGAGGGCCGTCGCCCGCATATGCCTCTTTCGTTACATCGCCGCCTTGAACGACTTCAAGAATTGGCAGATCGAACTGCTTCGCAAACTCCCAGTCGCGGGTATCATGGCCCGGTACCGCCATAATGGCGCCTGTTCCGTAACCGGCAAGCACGTAGTCGGCAATCCAGATCGGCGTCTTCGCGCCATTAACGGGGTTGATCGCGTAAGCGCCTGTGAATACGCCTGTTTTATCCTTCGCAAGGTCGGTACGCTCCAGGTCGCTCTTGCGAGCGGCTGCTTCCTTGTACGCTTCAACCGCTTCGGCTTGGTCAGCCGTCGTGATTTGGGCAACCAGCTCATGCTCGGGAGCCAGTACGCAGTAAGTTGCGCCAAACAGCGTATCCGGACGCGTCGTAAATACAACAAGCGATGCGTCATGACCGTCAATGGCGAAGGTTACTTCGGCGCCGGTCGATTTGCCGATCCAGTTGCGCTGCATGTCTTTGATGCTTTCCGACCAGTCGAGCTCTTCCAGGTCCTCGAGCAAGCGCTCGGCGTATTCCGTAATTTTCAGCATCCATTGGCGCATCGGCTTGCGGATAACCGGATGGCCGCCGCGTTCGCTGAGGCCATCGATCACTTCTTCGTTCGCCAGAACGGTACCCAGCGCAGGACACCAGTTAACCGGTACTTCCGCTACATATGCAAGGCCTTTATTATACAATTGGATAAAGATCCATTGCGTCCATTTATAGTAATCCGGATCCGTTGTGCTGAATTCGCGGTCCCAGTCGTACGAGAAGCCCAGCGATTTGATCTGGCGGCGGAAATTGTTGATGTTCTCCACCGTGATCTCGCGCGGATGGCGACCCGTTTGCAGAGCGTATTGCTCTGCCGGCAGACCAAACGCGTCCCAGCCCATCGGATGAAGAACGTTGTAACCGCGCATCCGTTTGTAACGGGATACGATGTCCGTAGCCGTGTAGCCTTCCGGGTGACCTACGTGGAGGCCCGCGCCGGATGGATACGGGAACATATCAAGGGCGTAGAATTTTTTCTTGCCCGGATCTTCCGTCGTTGCGAATGTTTTATTCTCATCCCAATACTTCTGCCATTTCGGCTCTACCGCAAGCGGGTTGTAGCCTTGAAATTCCTGACTCATCATCATTTCCTCCTAAAAAGTGTGCACGCGAGCGCATCACAAACATAAAAAAACTCCCGCCCCCAGCGTATTATCGCTAGGGACGAGAGATTATTCCCGTGGTACCACCCTAGTTAACGTCCGGCATGCTTTGCCTTCCGTTCACTCATTGCCTTTAACGCAGGCTAATCGTTGCGCTGGTAACGCAAAGCTCCGAGGCGAGATTCATATCGCTGCAGGTCCGGCTTGCACCATCCGCCGGCTCTCTTAGCCTTGCTCCGCGACATTACTGCTCCTCATCAACGCCATTAAGTATAGAAAAACATGGTTAGACCCGATTATACCGCCAAGAAGGCCGCATGTCAAGATATGCCGGTAGTTGCCAAGCTATCCGAGCAAATCCGGATTATACGTGAGGCATCCGGCAATAATCATGCCAACGCTGCATGAAATAAGCAGAATAAGAATACCTACGGCGATGTTATTTTGCTCAATGGCTTTAAAGATGGTCACATTCACCTTGAGCCCTTTGCCAAGCAGATAAGTAATCAGCTCCGTCAAGTAGTAGAGGATAACTAGCGCAACGATCCCGATTACGCCCCATAGCAGCATATCGGAGAGCGATACCGAGTTTTCCGCAGCCGCGCGTATAACGATGGCCAGACCGGCCAGCCTGCCGCCAAGCGACAAGGCCGCCGACGCATTCCCTTTGAATATGAGGGCAAATTCCTTATTTTTGGTGGTGAATTCGAACAAGAGAAGCCCTGCTATCATAATCGCAAAGCCTGTCAATGAATAAAGCAAGAAATCCACATATAAATTACCGTCCATTCCAAATTAGCTCCTTACTCTGATTTAGTAATGCCAACCGGCAAGAAATAAGATAAATTATCCGTAATCGGGCTGCCGATCCGAATGCCTATGGCACCCGCTTTTCCTCCGACCAGAAAGCTTCCGAACATGTACGAGCCCTCACGCTCTCCCTTTTCCGTCCGGAATTTGGCGGTTGGCAGCTCTGCGTATTCCTGATAGACCGGAAGGTAATGAGCGTAGGAGTTATGACTATCCTCCACCGCTATCGTACCGTCGCCATCGAAAATTTTCACCGTATCCCCTTCGCGCCCAAAAGCCGGTTTCATTACGTATTTCGTCCGCCCTTGAAGAAAGCGGTCCGGCTCCAGATAGGTCGGAAGAAAATGCTCCCCGATCCAACCCTGCTCTTCTTCGGTAAAGAAAGGACTCCTTTCTTCATGCAAGCCCCAAATAATAGCCTGGACCGCCTTGGATTGGAGAAGGAACGCAGACGGCGGATTAATGACCGCGAGCTTCTTTTGTTCGATGAGCTCCAGCAGCCATAGTCCGATCGGATTCCCATCTTCGTCTTCATCCTCAATAAAATTTTCTACCGGGAAGGTCTGGCGGTACAGAACGTGAATGCGATTGCCCTCCCCGTCATACAACCCGATATGCCGGATAATTTGAAGCTGGTCAAGCGGAACAAAGGCCGAAGGCAACGGCAGTAAGCTCTGCAGGTAAAGAGCCGTCTTGGCGTCTTCCACGTTATCTCCATGCGCCGTAAACGCAACATGAGGAGCAATCAGATCGTCCCCGAGATATTCCAGACTTTCGATAACCGCTTTCTCGACCGCAAACGCAAGCTGCTTCTCAAAGCCCTTATTCGGGTTATAGCGGTCAAAAGCTTCGCAGACCAGGCCATTCACCTGATGGAGCTCCTTGATAAAGGTGGGAGTATCCGAATTGATCTCCATGCATTTGAACGTCTCCCCTGCCTTCACCAAATCCAGTCTGGCGATAACGCTCTCGACCGATAAGCTCCTCATTCTTGCGTAAGACAAGGTCTCGCGCGGAAAACCAAGCATCAGCAATGTTTCGTCATCGACGGTGCGAAGCAATTGGGCGGTCTTGTAAAAAATATGGCCGATTCGGTTCGTCGATTCGCGAATCCTATGAACCTCTTCCTTCGTTATATCGTATAGGTCATAGAGGGAATACTCCTCGCCGTACAAATCTGCCCAATAATTTTCAATTCCGGAATAAAACGCGCTTCTCTTCTCGGCGAAATCCTTCACGGCCTAGCCTCCGCTAATGGAGCTGCCTTTGCCAAAGCCGGAGCTCGTTTTGCTGGAAACGCTGGATTTATAAGCAGAATATGCGCTGCTTTTCTGCAAGGCCGACCGGGACGAATAATAGCTGTTCCCATAGTAATAATTCCGGTAATAGGAGGAGCTGGAATCGTCGCAGCGGTATACGCCGTTTTTGCTGTCCCACTCCCAGTCCCTGCATTGGCTGTCCGTCGGTTGAGCGGTCCTCGGATAAGCCGTCGATTGACCGCAGCCTGCCAGGGCGGCAGCCATCGCAACGGCAGAGACGCCAAGCATTGCTTTTTGTGTTAAGTTCATAGACTAATATCCTCCAAGCTTCATAGTTCCTATAAAGTTATATCATATTTTAATAGGAATACAGCAGGAAAAGTTAATGTTTCCATAAAATGATGGTATGATAATGAAATCATTTTGATTCGGAGTGAGAAAGATGAATAAATTAACGTATTTTATCGATAAAGGTTTTAACCAATATGAGCCGTTGATGGAGTACCCTTCCGATCATGTCGGGATCGACGAGATGTATGCCCGTCAATTATGCACCTACCTGATTGCAAACGGAGTTCAATACGAGTTAACGTCGAACGAAATGCAGCAAAACGAAGAGATGCTGATCGTCAAGCGAATCGGGCCGAACGAAAAATACGGAGACGAATCGAACTACCGGGGACGCGGCATTTATATCGAATTCAGGAAGCCTAACGAACGGGGACGCAAGCTCGCCGAAATCCGCAGCGCCAACCATTATGAGGTCATCCGCTATTTGCTGAAGGATATCGCAGACGTTCCGGGCTATGGTCCGATGTTTACGACATCTACCGAAATTGACGAAGACCGGGGCTGTTACGTGGTTTACGTCCGCGGCGTGAACGAGCCGGAGGATTAAAAAAAAGCTGCCTTAACGGCAGCTTTCATCTACAAATTGTTTAATCCGGTCATGAATGGCATCCCTCACGGCACGGAACTGAGCCATGATTTCCTCCTCGGTGCCGGCAGCTTTTGCCGGGTCGTCAAATCCCCAATGCCGCTTGATGACATTCTCATTCGAGATGACCGGACAATGCTCGTCAGCATGTCCGCATAAGGTAATGACGTAATCGGCCTGATTCAATAATTCGGCATTAATCACATCGGAGGTATTAGCCGAAATATCCACTCCAGCCTCCTTCATCGCTTGCACCGCCCTTCGATTTAGTCCATGCGCTTCCAAACCTGCGCTGTATACCTCAAATTTGTCTCCGCCCAGTAACTTCATGAACCCGTCAGCCATCTGACTTCTGCACGAGTTGCCCGTACATAAGAAATAAACAATAGGTTTTGCTGTCATCCATATCCTCCTGTCATGGCTATGCCATTTGTTTTTCCGTTTCTTGTTTTTTGCCGGATTTCAGCCTAAAGAAGAAGGCGAAGGCAACACCAGCTGCCAATAGGAGACCCACAATCGCAAAGCCAACATACACACTAAACGAATGAATAAAGGCAAGCCAGATATATAGACCGGCAAGCGTAATAAACAAGGTCGGAACGGTTAATACGAAGCCTGCTTTCATATAAGAGCCCCATGAAATCTTCACGTCCTTCTTCGCGAGAACATGAAGCCATAACAAAGTGGCCAGCGAACCGATTGGCGTCATCTTTGGACCCAGATTGCATCCAATCACATTCGCGTAAACCAACGCTTCCCGGATCGCGCCTGCCGTAGCTGTCCCCTTGATCGCCAAGGAATCAATCATTACCGTTGGCATGTTGTTCATTACGGAGGATAAGATCGCCGACAGGAAGCCCATACCCATCGTTGCGGCAAAAAGTCCATGGTCGGCAATGGCTTGAATGATGTTCCCAAGCGCATCCGTAAGTCCCGCGTTTCGCAGCCCGTAGACGACGACATACATGCCAATCGAAAACACAACAACGGTCCATGGAGCTTCCTTCAACACCTTCTTGGTCTGAATCGCCGGGCTCCGGCGGGCGAACAGCAAGAAGACCAAAGACACGGCCCCCGTAATGATCGATACCGGCACATGAATAAATTCGCTGGCCAGATAGGCAACAAACAGAATCGCCAACAAAATCCAGGACAAGCGGAACAGCTTGAGATCTTTAATCGCTTCTCTTGGTTCCTTCACCTCGCGGACATCGTAATCCGCGGGAATGCTTTTCCGGTAAAAAAGATACAGCACAAGAAGGCTTGCGCCAAGCGAGAAGAGGTTCGGGATGATCATCCGGCTGGCATATTCCACGAAACCCGCTCCGAAATAATCGGCCGAAACGATATTAACCAGATTGCTTATAATGAGAGGCAGCGACGTCGTGTCCGATATAAAGCCCCCGGCCATAATAAACGGCAGAATCATTTTACTGTCGAACTTAAGCGCCCTGACCATGGCGAGCACAATTGGCGTAAGGATAAGCGCCGCTCCGTCATTGGCGAAAAAGGCCGATACCGCTGCGCCAAGCACAATGACGTATACAAACATTCTTCTGCCGTTTCCTTTGGCTAGACGGGCCATATGAAGGGCTGCCCACTCAAAGAAACCAATTGCGTCAAGGATCAGCGAGTTCAGGATAATGGCGATAAAAGCAATCGTTGCATTCCATACAATGCCGGTTACGGTTCCTACATCCGCAAAGCTGACAACGCCAAAAAGCAACGCCAATACAGCACCGCCCGCGGCAGACCAGCCAATACCAAGCCCTTTCGGCTGCCAAATAACAAACGTTAACGTAATCAAAAAAAGAATAATTGCTATAAATGCCACTTGTCGTTCCCCGCTTTAGTTCATATCGATAAGGTTAATAATTGCAAATTGCAACTATTATCCAAAAATAAACTCCTCTATAGAGGAGGTAAACAGCAATGGGGACTTTGACCCATCGCATCGTTTAATAGTTGAAGGCTTTCTAACACCTGCCTTTTTTTATCTTCCGGCACATACTGAAAAATGCTTAGGATATAATCCTCCATCGTTTCCGCAATAGCCTCCTGCCGCTCATGTCCCTTTGCCGTCAAGGTCAAGGTAACGTACCGGCGGTCCTTCGGATCCGGTTCACGGCTCAGCAATTCAAGCTCAACCAACTGCTGCACCTGCCTGCTTAACGTGCTTGCTTCCACGCAGAGCACATCCGCCAGCTCATTCAACGATAGATTCGGACGCTTGTACAGCTCATGCAGAATATGGCTTTGAATAACGGAAATCCCGAATCCCTGGGCTCCGTCCTTCTGCTGCAGCCCAAATCTTCTAACGACGTTTTGCAGTATTTCGCGTACATCCACGTATTGCGGCAATTGTTTCATTCCTGCATCACCCGCCAATAGTTATAACATACAATAGTTGCAATCAGCAATTACTTTTTTCCTCACTCCTTACCTCCGTCCTGTTCATTAACAAACTGGACGATATCCGCGTAAAACAACGCTTTGTCTTCGCCTTTCAGCGCATGGCCCGATCGGGCGTACTCTTTCACGTTGACCGCCTCGCTCATCCGAATGTACTTGGCAAGGTCCTCTTCCGTAATCAAAGAACCCTCCAACTGTCCTCTTGCCACCATAATCGGCATCCGTAACGGATGGTCGAGCTGGGTTTGTACAGACTCCCGTTGTATCCCCCATACAGCGGCTGTCCGTATATTGGAAGTCCGGTTATAGGGAATCAGATATTGATGGATATAATCCTCCGCCCAGCCGGCCGGCATCGCCCGGTGTTCGGGCGGATAATCGCCAATGATTAAGGAGCATACTTCGCTTGGGTAGGCAAGGGCATATTGCAGCGCATAGGATACCCCTCTCGAATAAGCAAACAGATGAAACCTATTCATTCCGGCCTCTCTCACGACGGATTCCAGATCGGTCATATGGTCCTTCAGATCGTAACCAGCCTTAGGGGTACCGCTTTTCCCTCTTCCGCGGAAAGATATAAGCATACACCTTCTTGGTGCCGCCGCTTCCATAAAATCCAGATATTCTTCCGCCGTTTCCGATAATCCCGGACAGACTACAATCGGAACCAACCTTTCATCCGCTTTGTCTCTTGAATCGTAATAATGAATGCTGACCTCGCCATTACGCGCGTAATACTCGCTTACCGCCATGCTCCACACCGCCCCCGTCTCTTTTAAATGGCTTCATTATAGCACTTAAGAAATATACTTTGTTGGTTCATATTGATTTTTGTCGAATTAGCAAGTATGGTAAAAGATGACAGAAATTTCAACTGTAGGTGACGGAAATGAGATCAACCATTCTTATGATTACAGGCATTATCGTGCTGATTATATGCTCGGTCTATCGGATTCAACATGTCTCTTCCATAAAAGAGACCAAGCAAAATATTTCCGTCATTAAGGAATGGGACTATCAATGGCTGTACAAGCCTGATGAGTCCTATCAACCCTCATGGATCGCGGAAGGCAACCCCCATAAGTGGCAGCATGCCGATACGGATCGGCCTATGCAGAAGCGCGCAGCCGGCGCCGATGCCCTTCTTCTCCGCATTACCCTTCCTTCCCTGGAGTGGAATACGCCGGGAATATGGATGAAACGCGTTTACGGGACTGCTGTCAGCGTAGCTCTCGAACATCAGGACGGCCTTCTCTACAACCTGGAAAGATCGTATCCTTACGATGTGAACTATTTGCTCCTACCTCTATCAAATGAGACAAAGGGAAATAACCTGCTGATCCTGCTTCATTTATCCGATGAAAGACAATCGCTGGAGCCGGCAATTGTCGTCGGCGACTACAATCAGATGCTGCCCGAATACGAACGTTATGGATTGATCGAATTGGTCTATGGCGGTTCGTTTATGTTTATTGCCTTAATCATGATGACTTGTCTATTCTTTCTTAAACGCGAGCAAATTGTATTATGGATGTCTTTATGCCTGATCATCCTTTGCCTTGGCGAGATCACTCTTGCCTACTCTCCGGCTTTGTACCACCATTACTATGCTTACGGCAAGCCGTTTCTGGAAATGTTTGATCTTGCCCTTTTCCTGCTCACTCCCGCCCTTTCCGTGTTTTTCGAGCAAACCCTTGGACCCGGGATTTATGGCATTATAAAAAAATTCAGAATGGTGCTTATTCCGGCTACGGTACTTGTGATTGTGTTATGGGCGCTTGGCAAAACCATCGTTCCCGGAATAAGCCTTAGCCTTTTGCAAGTTGTGCCGCTTACCGTTATTGCCGCCGTTCAATTCCTCATTCTGACTATACATGCGATTGGTTATGCCTGGAAGGGAAACCGCGATGCGATTCTCATTTCCGTTGGTTACTCCGTCTTCTGCAGCGTATTTATTTCCGAGATCATTATCTATTTCAAGGATGAGACTTATCATCTTATCTATTGGAAATGGGGATTGCTTGTCTTCATTCTGTCCCTCATTGCCGTGATGGGCAGGCAATTCTCGCGTAACCACGATCAGCTGCTCAAATATTCCAAGGAGCTGGAGATGTTCAACCGGGAAATACAGCGCGCGGAGAAAATGGAGCTGATCAGCCATCTGGCAGCATCAATCGCGCATGAGGTCCGAAATCCGCTCCAAGTAACCCGCGGATTCATTCAATTGGTAGGAGAAAAAGCCGTAGACAAGGAGAAGCAGTTCCTGCAGCTGGCCGTGCAGGAGCTGGATCGCGCGTCCAGCATCATCACCGAGTTCTTGACGTTCGCGAAGCCTCATCTGGAAGACGTCAGGACCTTGAATATTTCGGAAGAGCTGAATCAGATCCAGGATATTATTTCGCCGCTGGCCGCGATGCAAAGCACGAACCTCGAAGTGCTTGCGGAGTCCGACCTTTACGTGCTCGGCAGCGCCGAAAAATTCAAACAGGCGATTATAAATATGATCAAGAACAGCCTGGAGGCGATATCCAGCTTTGACGGCAACGTCTCCATCCAGGCGAGCAAAGAAGAAAATAACGTTATCATCCGGGTGATCGATAACGGCGAAGGGATTGATCCTGAGAAGCTGGACAAGCTTGGCGAGCCCTATTTCTCCAATAAATCCAAAGGAACAGGCCTTGGACTCATGGTCACCTTCAGGATCATCGAAGCCATGGGGGGCACGATTCGCTTCATCAGCACGAAAAACGTAGGAACAGAAGCCGTCATCCGCCTTCCGGCTATTTCGAATGAATCGCCAGAGAGCCATAAGTTATAAAGCTGGGCGCAAAAAAAGCGCCCGTTTCCGTAAACGGAACACTTTTGATTTAATCCAGCCAGTTAATCAGTCCGGCAATGGCTAAGCTGATCACAGCCAGAACAAACGACCATGTTGCAACCTTGTTTCTTATTCTTCTGTCCGACGGCTGCCCGGCATTAAAATTCCTTCTTTGCTGCTCGGGCGTTGTCCAGGCTCCCAAAGCAACCCCGGAAATCAAAATAAATGCGCAGCCGATATAAATGAATAACTGAAACATATGCGCACCTCCAATTTGTTGTTGCCTTCATAAGTATTGTATAGAAAAAATTATACTTTTTTAGATTTAGGCTATGTTAAATCAACCGTTAGCGAAATAATCTATCGAATAGTCCATTCCCTTGTTAACCAATTTTTCGCTTCGTCCATACTCGAAAAGTAGTCAGATTTACTACTTAAATTTAATTCTTTGCTGAAAGAGCGTAATGTTTTACTCGCTCTTTTCGAACCCCCCACAAAAGCTATTTTTCTTATATGATCACTTGATCTTATAAGACTCTCAATAATGAGAGTAGCCACTTCCTCGGTAACCACTGTATCCTCTAAATGATAAAGACATAACCTGACCTGGAAGGTTTCCCAATCAATTGTTCTGTAGCAAATATCTTTTCTTGAAGAAGTTTAAACTGGTCACCAAAATTATCCAAAGTTGCGATCCATATTTCAGCTCCATTATGAGGTAACAAAAACGATGGTCTAAGGTCTGGAACTCTAACAGGAACTTGTTTCTTCCAAAAATTCATCCATCGCATATTTAACCTCCTGTTTATTGAAACGATAATCCACATTTTACCATGGATAATTGTACAATGACATTAAGGGGTATTTGTGAGATCGTTGAACGTTTCAGCAAGTTTCTTCAATTCCTTTAAACAGTGTTTAACATAGCCTATATTTAAAAAAGACAGTCCCGTTCAGGACCGCCCTCTCAAACCTGCTATCTGTATATGATCTCCTATCCCTTGCACATCGTCTATTTCGAATTGCTCGGCTCCTGCCGGGATGACGTCATCCTGCAGTCTATATCCCGGCCAGACCGCTACTGCCGTAATACCTTTCAGTTCGCCCAGCAGCCGTTCATCTTCCGCCCCTCTCACGATAACAAGCTTTGGATACGACTCCGTCTTAAAACCTTCAACCAGTACAAAAGCATCTGCCGGCGCTTCCCCAATCAGCCCCCTAAGCTCGGAAGGTTCTTCTTTCACAATAGCCGTCCGTGCCGCGGACGTGATGGCCGACCAGACCGCACCGGAGGAACGGTGCCGGGCGGTATCCGTATGTGCCGGCTCCGCCTGGAATTCGTGGCCGTCATGCTTGACGGTTGCGACTCTGACGCCACGGGACGCCAAATAATCGATCAGCCGGCACACAAGAGTTGTTTTGCCCGTATTCTTGAAACCCGCAATCTGATATACGGCCGCTGCCAAAGCTACACCCCCTTTTGTAATTTCGCTTCCTCGTACTGCTCGGGAGTATTGATATTATCAACAAAGCTAAGTGCAATGCCGGCCGCATGAAATTCCTTCTCTGGAACGCGGACATAATTAATCCGTCTCAGAAATCCCTTCATGCTGCAGTCACCTTCCTGAAGACACCGTTCTGCCTGTTCCAGACACTCCGCTCGGTAAATAGCATGCAGCGGGTGAACCTGTCCATTAACTTCAGGCACGGCAGCCAGACTGCCGCTCTCTTCCATCTGTTGCCGCAAATAAGCGGCGGCCGTATCCGATACAAAAGGCATATCGCAAGCGGATACCCACAGCGTGGAATAACAATTGTATTCAAATGCCGTATGAAGCGCAGCAAGCGGACCTTGGCCGGGCATCGTATCGATCAGGCATGGCAGCTTCAGGCCGGAGAGAAGCTTAGCCTGATCCTCCGACGCGACAACGGCCGTCACGCTGCCGCATAACGGCAGCATATTGTCACGGGCACGCTCGATCATAAACCGCCCGCCAATCGGCAGGAGCGCCTTCATTAATCCGCCCATTCGCCTGCCTTGGCCACCGGCCAAGATGATACCGCCCATCATTCCTTGATCAGTCCCTTCTCCTGCTCTTCCCGCAAATACTCGGCCAGCGGCCGGACCTTTACCGCGCTTGTCTTGAAATCGGGCATCCGGCAATTCGGATCCAGCAGGGCATTGGTTGCCCGGTTCACATTCTGGGCATCTCCCCAATGCATCGGGATAAATAACGTATCCTCGCGAATGTCCGAAGTCACCTTCGCGCGGACGATAACCGTTCCCCTGCTGGATTGCACGCTGGCCAGCACGCCATCCTCAAGCCGGTATTTCCGCGCTGTCAGCGGATGAATCTCCAGTATATTCTCCACCTCGCGGGCAGCCAGAACGGGACTTCTTCGCGTCTGCACTCCCGTCAGGTAATGGGACAGCATGCGGCCGTTTGTCATGTAAAGCGGATACTCTTCGGTAGGCTGCTCCGCCGGAGATTGACTATCTACGGTTTGGAATACGGCGAGCCCATCCTGATGGGCAAAGCGTTCTCCGAACAAACGCGGAGTTCCCGGATGGTCAAGAGAAGGGCATGGCCAATAGATCCCTTCTTCCTTGCGGAGCCTCTCGTACGTAATGCCGTAATAATCCGCAATGCCGCCGCGGCTGGCAATCCGCAGCTCGTTAAAGATATCCTCGGGCTGACGGAAAGCGAAATATTTCTCTTTGCCAAGCCAATAAGCCAGATCGCATAAGATCTGCCAATCATGACGCGCTTCGCCCGGAGCAGGACGGCCTGCCGAACGCAGCAGAACCCGACCCTCCAGGTTCGTCATCGTCCCTTCGTTCTCGAGATAAGCGGTGACCGGCAGCACGATATCGGCCAGCTTTGCGGTCTCCGATAGAAACATATCCGCAACAACAAGGAATTCCAACCGTTCCAGCGCTTCTTCCACGAGAATAGCGTTCGGGTTCGATACAATCGGATTGGAGCCCATCACGAACAGCCCTTTTATATCCCGGCTATGAACAAGCTCCATCATCTCGTACGCGGATACCCCTTTGCCCGGAAGCTCTTCCGGTTCAATTCCCCAAACGCTGGCTATATAAGCCCGGTCCTCCGGATTTTCAATTAATCGGTATCCAGGAAGCTGGTCTGCCTTCTGTCCATGCTCGCGTCCGCCCTGTCCGTTCCCTTGTCCGGTTACCGCGCCGTAGCCGCAGCCTTCCTTGCCGACTTTGCCCGTAGCCAGAACCAGGTTAAGAAAATTTCTTACAGCCATATGGCCATCGGCATGCTGCTCGACGCCGCGGGCTGTAAAGACCATTCCCGTGCGCGCTTTGCCAAAGCTGATTGCCGCTTTGCGGATCAGATCTATGCTTACGCCGGTTATATCCGCTATTCCTTCAAGATCAAGCGAATCCACATGCTCCTTCACCTCGGCAAAGCCTTTTGTTCTGTTCTTGATGAAGCCCTCATCGATCAGCTTCTCGTCAAAAATAACCTTCAGCATGCCATTCACCAGCGCCGCATCCATACCGGGCTTCACCTGCAGATGGAGATCGGCAATGGAGGCTGTGGCCGATACTCTTGGATCAATAACGATGAGGATCGCCCCGTTATCTTTTGCTCTCGTAAAATACGGCATCAGCGTCGGCTGGCATTCCGCAATGTTGGTCCCCGCCAAAATAATGCATTTGGCTAACGGAATGTCCGACAGCTTGTTGGTCAGGCCGCGGTCGATGCCGAAGGTTTTTACGCCGGCCGACGCCGCAGCCGACATGCAAAATCTGCCGTTATAATCGATATATTTGGTCTGCAGGGCGACCCTCGCGAACTTGCCGAGCAAATAAGCCGACTCGTTCGTAAGCGAACCTCCGCCGTACAGACCAACCGTATGGGCGCCATGCTCCGCTTGCAGCCCGGACAGCCGGCTGCTGACAGCCTCGAGCGCTTCTTCCCACGTCACCTGCGTCAGCTTGCCGTTTTTGCGCATCATCGGATGAAGCAGCCTTTCTCTGCTCACCGCATGCTGATGGGCGTTCATACCCTTCACGCATAACCTGCCTTCCGAGGCTTTATTCGGGATCGCCGTTACCTGATAGGTTGGCCGACGTCCCGAACGGTCCTCCGTAACCTCCATCTTGCATTGCACGCTGCAGAAGGGACATTGCGTGGCCATCACTTGCCTGGCCTGCTCCTCCGAGAATGTCATTGTTTCTATGTGCCGATCCATACCATCCCCGCCCTTTCCGCCGCCTGCCAACGGCTGAGTAAATCTTCTTGCTCTCCGCGATCCAGCAGCTTCTCCCTAAGCGGCTGGATGCCTATTCGTTCAAGCCATTTCCAAGGGCGCTCCCCGTAATAAGCCGACTCCCGGTACCACTGAACGCAGGCTGCTGCCAGCCGCAAGGCTAGCTCCTCCTCCGCTTCAACCGCAAGCAGCTGCGCTTGCTTGACCGGATGCTCCGAATGCCCTCCGACATAGACCTCCCAACCTGCAGGTACGGCAGCAAGCCCAAAATCCCGGACCAGAACGTCCGAGGGCTTCAAATAATGAGCAGACCGCTCGGTTTGCACCGGATACGGCAGATGAAGCTCCCGCGTATTCCATGAAAACTCCTTAAGCTCGATGTCGAAGGACGGGCTTGATGTCCTTCTTGATTCCTGAACCAGCCCCATATAATAAGAAAGGGCTCCGCGGCAAACGACACAGCCGTCAGCCTTGCTCCAGCCGAGCTTTTCTCTTGCCTGCGCTGCGTTTGCATATTCCCGCTTCGCAATCTCTGCTTTTACTTCTTCATGCCCGAGCTCGGTACAGCCGCAGATTGGCACCGCCTTCTTGATGGCGCCTCCCGCTCCCGCCAGCACGCTTGCCAGCACCGCGCCAACGAGCTGCTTGCAGCCGCCGCACGATCCAGACGCTTTTGTCTTATCCCGGATCTGCTCGACCGTCTGCAAATCATCCTCCTGAATAGCGCATACGATAGTTCCTTTGATTACGCCGTTGCACGAGCATACGGTCTGGTGATCGGCCATCGCGATAACGGCCTCATCGGCACCTCCGGATGCCCCATCGGCCTTCTCAAGGAGTACCTCCGCATCCGTTTTCTTCTTCAAATAATCCAGCAGCTTCATTCCTTCGGAACTGTCGCCATACAATACGGCACCGGCTATTTTGCCGTTTCTGACGGTTACCTTCTTGTAAGTGCCCTGAAGACCGTTATATTGCTGCAGCGCCACCTCGACATCGCCTTGAATATCTCCTGCCGAGAATACGTCCACCCCGGACACCTTCAGCATGGAATAAGGAATGGAGCCTTTGTACGGCACGGTGTCCGTATCTGTAAGTACTTTGGCCAGTACTTTTCCCTGCTCGTATAACGGCGCGACCAATCCGTATACCGTCCCGTTATGTTCCGCGCATTCTCCAATGGCATAGATATGAGGCATGTTGGTCTGCATGTAATCATCAACGAGAATAGCCCGGTTCGTAGCAATTCCGCTATTATTGGCTATCTCGATGTTGGGACTGATCCCGACGGCCAAGACAATAAGGTCCGCCGCAAGCTTGGTGCCGTCGCTGAACAACAGCCCTTCCGCCCGTTTGCGGCCTATAATTTTCTCCGTCCGTTTCTCCATCCAGAACCTCATGCCCTGCTGCGAGAGCTCCCGCTTCAGCATATCGGCCGACATCGTGTCCAGCTGCCTGTTCATCAAATAGGAGGCATTATGGACGACATGCACCTCCATGCCCAGGTTAAGCAGGCCGCGTGCGGCTTCCAGCCCCAGCAGGCCGCCTCCGATAACCGCTGCTCTCCGGTAGGATTCCGAAGCTTCGATCATCGTCTCGCAATCCTTAATATTACGAAAGGCTGTTACGCCAGATTTATGAATGCCCGAAATGGAAGGAACAAACGCCGAAGATCCCGTCGCCAATATCAGTTCATCGTAAGGAATCGTCTTGCCCGATTCGAGATAAATGCTTTTGCCGACCGCGTCAACCCGTACGGCCTTCTCGCCCAGCAGCAGCCGGATCCCCCGTTCCTTGTACCAGGCGAAGTCATTGATCGTAATGTCCGAGATGGACGTATCTCCTTGAAGCACCTTCGACAGCATAATCCGATTGTAGTTCGGATGCGGCTCATCCCCGATAATCGTGATTTCGAAGGCTCCGGGCGATAACCGGTAAATCTCCTCTACGCATCTTACGCCTGCCATTCCATTGCCGATTACCGCTAGTTTCCTTGTCGTCACAACGTTAATCCTCCGTTTGCCATATGCGTTAATAATAGAAAGGAAACGATCTCCCCTTTCGCCGCGCCTCTCCCGCCCGCCGGGATTACGGCAATGGCGTTTGCTTCGGCGAATGCGGCAATATTGCCCGATTTATCGTTGGGCATCGGTGAAATCCGCCATACTCCAAGCTCCATTGCGGCTATGGAGCGAATATATCTTGAATAAGGGCAGGGCTTGCCGACCGAATCCTCCAGTTTCCCTTTGAGCCATTGATTGCGGTAATTTTTCATTCCCTTTAACCACTGCACGGCCGGCTTCACCAGCAGCTCAAGACCGGAATAGCAAGCGGACGGATTACCCGACAGCCCTAACAGCAGGCAATCCCCATTCTTAAAAGCAGAGGTTGGCGTTCCGGGTCTCATCAGAACCTTTGTAAATAACGGCTCAAAGCCGGCGCTTGCAGCGGACCGCTCAACGTAATCGTGATCGCCGACCGATATCCCGCCTGTCGTAATGACCACTTCCGCCTGCTCCGCGGCAAGCCTGATTTCATTAGCCAGAATCGCGGGATGATCCGGGACCGGCTTCCGCCGAGTGACTTGCGCTCCAAGCTGCTTCAGAAAAGAATAAACAACAAGACCGTTAGCGTCATAAATCCGATTCGCGGAAAGCGCCGTACCCGGCTCCTGTAGCTCATCGCCAACCGGCAGAACTACGATCCGAGGCTTTGCATGCACAACCGCTTCCGCCTGCCCGTAAGAGGCTAGCACCGCCATTTCCTTTGCCCCGATCACGGTTCCTTTCACAAGAATCAGCATGCCTGGAGCAAGATCCTCTCCGGCTTCCGCGATATGCCGGCCAACCGGATGCGGACGGTCGATGCCAATCCATAAGGGCTTACCGTCCTCTCCGTTAATGGGGGTAACCACTTCCTGCATGACTACGGTATCGTAACGGTGCGGCACGGGCGCGCCCGTAAAGATCCGCACGGCATCCCTATCATTTACTGGCCGGTCTGCGGTACACTCCTGAGCCCATTCCTTGGATGTACCCGCCTTAACCTCCGCGATTACTCTAAGCATGACCTCATGGCCTGGACCGGCGCCAAGCAAAGTTTGCGAGCGTACGGCATACCCGTCCATAGCAGCCCGACGAAACGGAGGCATCGGGAACGGCGTAAAGAAATCTTCCGCCAGCACTCTGCCCACGCAATCCTCCAAGGGCAGCTTCTCCGTTCGAACAGGGAATACTCCCTCACACAAATGACGAATCGCTTCTTCTACGGATACAACAAGCTGCTGCTTCTGCAAGGTAGTCATTCAGGCTTTCCTCCCACCGCACAAAATGAACATAAAAAGCCCGTTCCTTATATAAATAAGGAAGCGGGCTCCGTTGCCAAGGTCGACAGCACATCGTTGTGCTGAACATTTGTTTTGAGCATAATAGAAGTTTACTGACATGTCAATATAAGTGACGCAAAAATATCGACTTCTGCCTTATTTTATGGATATTATAAATTTTGGTGTTATGTTTATTGACATACATTTGACAATTCACCTATAATTCGAATTGGGTTCACAATGATGTGACCGTACGATCCGGTGGGTACAATGCTGTACCGCCTTCGGCAAAGAGGCCGCTTCTGTCCGCAAGGGCAGTTTGCGGCCTTTTTTTAATTTTGAAATGAAACGAAAATCAGACTCGCGCCCCGGGAACGCGCGTCTGCAAACAGAAAAAAAGAAATATATCCATTGGAGGGAATTGGTTATGAGTAACCCTACGTCGTTCTGGAAAAGCGGTCATAAGCCTTCATTATTTAGCGCATTTATGTATTTCGATATCAGCTTTATGATTTGGGTGCTGATTGGACCGCTTAGCGTCGTTATTATTGGAGATTACGATATGACACCGGTTCAAAAAGCCAACCTTGTCGCCCTGCCGGTGCTTGGCGGCTCCATTCTCCGCCTGGTGTTCGGCTTCCTTACCGACTATATCGGACCAAAGAGAACTGGGCAGCTCGGTATGCTGCTTACGATGATCCCTCTTGTATGGGGCTGGAAATTCGTTGATTCCCTGTCGGATCTGCATATCGTTGCTCTCATGCTGGGTGTCGCAGGCGCATCCTTTGCCGCGGCGCTTCCGCTTGCAAGCCGCTGGTATCCGCCGCAATATCAAGGTCTCGCCATGGGAATCGCCGGCGCGGGCAACAGCGGAACGGTCTTCTCCACCTTGTTCGCCAACCGGATCGCCCAGCATTTCGGCAGCTGGGAAGTCGTTTTTGGCCTCGCGCTTATTCCAATCGCAATCGCCTTTATCGTCTTTACGATCTTCGCGAAAGACAGCCCGAACCAGCCCGCTCCAAAAAAACTGTCCCAATACGCAAAAGTATTAAAGCAGCGCGACACCTGGCTTTTCTGCATTATGTACAGCGTTACGTTTGGCGGCTTTGTTGGCCTCTCGAACTACCTGACGATCTTCTTCAATGCGCAATACGGCTTGTCTCCCGTCAGAGCAGCGGATTTCACGACTCTATGCGTCATCGCCGGAAGCTTCTTCCGTCCGATCGGCGGATACTTGTCCGATAAGCTTGGCGGCATTAAGGTTCTGATGATTTTGTATACGGGTGCGGCTGTCATGCTAGCTTCCATCTCGAGTCTTCCGCCGCTTTATCTCGTGATTGGTCTGTTATTCGCAGGCATGATGTGCCTAGGCGCCGGCAACGGCTCCGTATTCCAGCTCGTGCCGCAGCGCTTCGGTGACGAGATTGGACTTGTGACCGGAATCGTAGGCGCAGCGGGCGGCCTTGGCGGTTACGCTCTTCCGCTCATTCTCGGTAATCTGTATCAATCCACCGGCTCCTACACGCCAGGCTTCCTCATTTTGTGCGGCATTGCCCTGCTAAGCGTCATTATGCTGGCGATTGCCCAGCTGGACTGGAAGAAAACCTGGATCGGGGAAGGCGGCAAGGCCCGCAGCGTGTGAGATGCGGTGACCGAATATTTTGTCCGCTCCCGCATGAAAAATCTTTCCGTGAGGGTTATAATGGGAGCAGGACTGAATATGGAAGAGGAGAATTACGCATGCGGTTTATCGACAATCACAATATCACGGACCCGACGCTGAATTTGGCGCTCGAGGAATATATTTTACGTTCGCTGCCGGAAGACGAATATTTGTTGTTCTACATTAACGAGCCTTCTATCATTATCGGCAAGAACCAGAATACGGTTGAAGAAATTAACGCCGACTATGTAAATGAGAATGGCATCCATGTGGTGCGCAGGCTGTCGGGAGGCGGCGCGGTCTATCATGATCTCGGGAACCTCAGCTTCAGCTTCATCATGAAGGATGACGGCAAGTCGTTCCACAACTTCAAGAAGTTCACGGAGCCCGTTGTTCGCGCATTGCGTAAGCTTGGCGTAGACGCGGAGCTGTCGGGACGCAACGACCTTCAGGTAGGCGAACGCAAAATTTCCGGCAACGCCCAATTTGCTACCAAAGGAAAAATGTTCAGCCACGGCACTCTCCTGTTTGATTCGGAGATTGAGAATGTCGTTTCCGCGCTTAAGGTTAATGCGGAGAAATACGTCTCCAAAGCAACCAAATCCATTCGGAGCCGCGTCGCGAACATTTCGGAATTTCTGAAAGAACCGATGACCATTCAGGAATTGAGACAGTATTTGCTGGAGTCTATATTCGAAGGCGAGCCGGAAATTCCGGTCTACGAGCTGACCGAAGAGGACTGGGCGAATGTCCGAAAGCTGGCTGACGAGCGTTACCGCAGCTGGGACTGGAATTACGGACGCTCCCCTGCGTTTAACGTCCGTCAGACAAAGCGAATCGAAGGCGCGGGCACCTATGACATACGCCTGCAGGTGGAAGAAGGCAAAATCGTGGACGCAGCCGTATTCGGCGACTTCTTCGGCAGAGGGGAGACAAGCGAAGTGACTTCGAAGCTGATCGGCACGCGTTACGACGCGGAATCTCTCGGCAAGCTGCTGGATGAAGTCGACGTGAACTTCTACTTCGGCCCCATTACGAAGGAGCAGCTGCTCTCGCTTATGCTGTAAACAGGCATAAAACCAATAAAAGCTGTCCAAATGTCATTAGCTTACATTTGGACAGCTTTTATATTTTAGTGATATATCGCTCCTTATTAGACAAGGGATCGGTGGCTTTCGCCAACGATAGTATTGGAAACTATTTTATTGGGGTTGTTTGTCTAACGTTTTATAAATCTTTTTAACCCTCTTTAACTGAGCGTCCGTTAACTGCTGCTCTCTTGCCCGCAGTACCTTCAGGAAATCCTCTTTGTTAAGGGGCGTAACGGCAAGAAGGACGCTTTCCGAATGCTGGGGAACTTCTTTGGGCCTGCAGCTCTCTAGGTGGCGGAGAAGGAAAGGAAAGATAGCTTTATTGTTTGCCTCGCTGACTGCCGCTAATATCGAAAGAGTAAAAACGGCCTTATCCACGGTTATAACCGAACCTGTTGCCATTGCGCTTACGATCTGATCACAATGCTCCATAATCGGTTCTGATGCCACACTAGCAATGGCGGACAGTGCCGTCATTCCGCCCCAAACCAGCCGATTATCCCGGCTTCCCAGCAGCTCGACGAAACGTATGGCATATTGGCTTATCAGCTCCGGTCTAAGCCCGCCAATCTCATAGGCAACCTTGATGCAATCATGCCGGATCTTTTTATCCTTGCTGGACAGGTTCTCGATGATTTCTTGTATGTCTGCAAGATTTTCTTCGCTTGCCAGCCTTTGCGCAAGCGCAATATTAGGCTCCTCGTCATTACGGCCAAGCCGGGAAGCCAGTAAATTCACAACGGACATGTTATCCCTCTTTTGTACGATAGATAGCCTACTCGCCTAGCACAAACTGCAGTCCCGACCAGAATACGCGGATCGCAAAATATACAAAGAGAAGAGCCGAAAAAAGCGAAATGATCCTCACGAATTTCGCGCCTAGCGCTTTGCCTGCCCGCCCGCTGAGGTAAGCCATGCCTAGCGACCATAATAAGCCGGCGGTGAAAAAGCCGGCGATAAATACGGCAATCGCGTAACGGCTGTCGCCATCAACCTCTGCCACAATCGGCCCTGCCGAAGCAACAAACCATAGCATAACAGTAGGCGACGACAAGGCCGCTCCTAACCCAAACAGAAAATCCGCGAGCCTCCGCTTCGGCTGATGCCCATCGCTTCCTTCCCTCGCATTCCAATCAATCATTCTCGGACGGAGCGATTCTTTCGCCATTTTATAAGCCAACAGAAGGAGCACAGCAGTTCCCGCAATCCATAGAATCCAACGGACGACGGTAATCTCCAATATAAAACTGAATCCGATCAGCGCGAGCGCAAGATAGGTCAAGTCTCCAAAGCACGAGCCAAAACCGATCATAAAAGAAGGTTTAAAGCCGCGCTCGACACCGGTTTTAATAATCGCAACGTTAACCATGCCCAAATCCAAACATAGAGATAATGAAAATAAAAAGCCTTGTATAAATGCTAACCCTAATACCATCTAAACGTTCACTCATCCTGCTTCAAAGATTTAACCCTGTACCAATACTCGTATTGCGTCTCGAAACCGAATTTGTCATAAAGCCGGTTCGCCGGTTGGTTCGATTGAACAACTAATAAATAGGCTTTATCTGCCCCGTTCTGCTTGCCCCAACGGAAAATGCGCAGCAGCAGCTGATAGCCGAGTCCTCTATTGCGAAACCTCTCTGATGTGACGATATCGTACAAGCCGATATAGCCATGCTCGATTACGCCAATTCCGCATGCCGCCGGAACCCCATCCACATGCAACGTTACAAAGCATTGGCGGAGCGGCATGCCGGTCAGCATCCTGGCCGCGGTTTGCCGCTGCTTGTCCGAGAGCGGCATCATCTGCGCAAGTTCATCAAGCCACCGATCACTCAGCCGTTCGTCGATCCGGTATGCGTAGTCCGCCGGCTGCGGGAGCTCGGCCAGTACCGCCGTCTTCACATAAACGGGATCCACCATCCGGTAGCCCTGCCCCTCCAGTACCGAATCCAATTGGCTTGGCCTTGCAAAAGGCGTGATTTTAAAAACCGTGTCCAAACCGCGCTCCGTATACAACTTCTCGCAGTATAGGATTTTTTCCGTCATTTGGCCATGGCTTTCATACAGCGGCATCACGCAATTCGAACGCTTCGTATAACCGTCCGCAAACCGGAGCAGCCAGCCATCATAAACGACAGTCTGAAGAGACGGCCATGCATTAAGACTTAACTCCTCTATCGTCTGATGCAGCGAATTAATCTGCATGCCTCTCCTCCCCCTTCATAGAAGATTGAACCGTTCCAGCTGTGCATGCTGATTTTCCCGCAAGAGAATCTCTCTTTGCTTATGCCCCAGCAGGTCAAAATGCGGGTATTTGTCCCGTCTATGAATATATTTCGGATTGAGGCCGTTATCCCTGCACCACTGAGCAAGCTTGCCCAGATCGGAGCAGCCTACCTTGGTCACGGTCTTCATGCCCGGAAAGCGCGGATCCACCCAATAATGAGTCAGGTAGGCAATCTCCCCGCGGGCGACCGCTTCCTTCCATGCCGTCATTTCGGACCTGGAAATCCCGAATGCCATCGCGCTCTAAGCTCCTTTGCTTACGAATAAATATGCTTCACTCTTCCGACCTGTCCGTCTGTTAGGCGCACCTTGATGCCATGCGGATGAGTGGGCGAATTCGTCAGCAGATCCTTCACAATGCCGCGCGTCAGTTTCCCCGTCCGCTGATCCTGCTTCAGAACAATATCCACTTCAAGCCCCGGCTTCACCGAAGCACGCTCTGTACCGTTATTCATTGTTGATCATTCCTTTGTTTGCATGTATGCTTAATAGCTTATGACGCCCAGCATAGCATATGTAGATGAAAGATGCACTTCCCAGGCACAACTGTTATACTAAATGTTAAACGAGTTCGATGAAATGAGGAAAATATACACAATGTCAACCGAATTTATTTCCATGGGTATTATCCCGGAGCTGACCGATGTCCTGCAATCAAACGGGATTACAAGCCCTACTCCCGTGCAAAAGAAAGCAATCCCCGTCCTGCTGTCCGGACAAGATGTCATCGCTCAAGCTCAAACAGGTACGGGTAAAACAATTGCCTTCACCCTACCGATTTTGCAGCGTATTGACGTCGATAAAGAGCAGGTTCAAGCGCTGATCCTGACCCCGACACGCGAGCTGGCTATCCAGATTACCAGCGAGTTGAAAAAGCTTGCCGCGGCCGTTGGCGCCAAAGTACTGGCTGCATACGGCGGACAAGACGTAGACGCGCAAATCCGCAAGCTTAACAATGCGCCTCATATTGTTGTCGCTACACCTGGCCGCCTGATCGACCATATGAGACGCGAAACGATCAACCTCGGCAAGCTGAAGATGCTTGTTCTGGACGAAGCGGATCAAATGCTACACATGGGCTTCCTGCCAGAAGTGCAAAATATCGTTGAGCAGACGCCTCGCGCCCGCCAAACGATGCTCTTCTCGGCTACCATGCCGGATCAGATCAAACGTCTCGCCGAGAATTATATGAAGACTCCGGTCGATATTAAAATTCAAAGCGCAAATGTCACTTTGGACAATATCAAACAGCTAGTTATCGAGACGACTGACCGCGGACGTCAGAGAGCGTTAATTTCCATGATCGAAACACAGCGCCCTTACCTGGCTGTTATTTTCTGCCGGACGAAGGTTCGCGCGAAAAAACTAAACAAGGATCTTCAAGATCACGGCTTCGAATCAGACGAGCTTCATGGCGATCTTACGCAAGCCAAACGCGAGCAGGTCATGAAACGTTTCCGCGATGCGAAGCTTCAAATTCTTGTTGCAACGGATGTTGCGGCACGCGGCCTCGACGTTGAAGGCGTTACCCATGTCTTCAACTACGATGTGCCAACCGATTCCGAGATTTATATCCACCGGATCGGCCGTACAGGCCGTGCCGGACAACGCGGCGTTGCTATCACACTGGCATCGCCTTACGACCGCGGAGCAGTTGCCCATATCGAGCGCAGCATCAATGCCACTCTTGAGCGCCGTACCGTTGAGCCGGATGGCACAATCGTAAAGAGCAGCAATTCGCGCACGGGCGGAGAAGGCAGAAACGATGAAAGAGGCGGCAAGCAGGAGCGCGGCGGACGCGGACGCGGCAGAAGCGACGGCAAGCAGGCGCAAGGCGGACGTGGCGGCAGAGGCGAGCGCAATGAGCGCGGCGCAGGTGTTGGCCGTTCGCAAGCGGGCGGACGCGGCAAGCCGGAACGCGCTGCTGTCAGCAGCAACACCGAGGGCAATCCGTGGGAAGCTGCAGTTGCCGAACGCGGAGGCAGAGTCGGCGAGCGTGAATCCGGACGCGGAGGCCGAGACGCACGCGGCTCTAACCGTGGCGGCAGAAGCGAACGGACACAGGGCGGTTCAGCACGCGGCAATACTCGCGGTGCATCAACCGGCGGCGGCAGAGGCGAACGGGGCCAAGACGGCGCAGCACGCGGCAATACTCGCGGCGCAGCAACTGGCGGCGGCCGATGGGAAGGCCGTCCAAGCAGCGGCAAAGATTCCCGCAGCTCGGGCGGAAGCGCGCCGCGCGGCGGCAGAGATTCGCGCGGCGGCAATAACGGCGGAGGTTCTCGCGGACCTGCTCCCGGCGGACGCCGCGGACGCAACAGATAAGCATAAAGGAGTTGCAGTACATTGAAGAACGTGCAGCTGCCGGAGGCTTATGTCCGGCAAATGCAGGCTCTTCTCGGAAGGGAAGAAGCCGAGCGGTTTCTTGACAGCTACAGCGAAGCCCGTGCGTACGGGCTCCGGTTTAATCCTTTGAAATGTCGACAACCAATCGGGGACCCAGCGGCTGCTCTCAAGCAGCCGTTTCATTTGGAGCCCGTACCTTGGTGCAAGACCGGCTACTATTACAACGAAGCGGCAAGACCCGGCAAGCATCCTTATCATACAGCCGGTCTTTATTACATCCAGGAGCCGTCTGCCATGTCCGCCGCCGAACTGCTGGATGCCCGGCCCGGCGAGACGGTTCTTGATTTCGCAGCTGCGCCGGGCGGCAAAACCACGCAAATCGCCGGCAGCATGAATGGCGAAGGTCTGCTAATCGCCAATGAGATCCATCCTGCCAGAGCCAAAATTTTAAGCGAGAACGTCGAACGTCTCGGCATTCGCAACGCGGTTGTTACCAATGCCGCGCCGCACGAGCTGTCGAGACGCTTTCCCGCCTTTTTCGACCGAATCATGCTGGATTCTCCATGCTCAGGAGAAGGCATGTTCCGCAAGGATGAAGATGCGGTAGCCGAATGGTCGGAGGCCCACGTCTCCTATTGTGCAGAACGCTCCTCCGAGATTCTGGAGCATGCCGCGATCATGCTGAAGCCTGGCGGCGTGCTTGTTTATTCGACCTGTACGTTTAACCGTGCCGAGAACGAGGATACAATCGAGCGATTTGTTGCCGGGCATCCTTCCTTCCAGGTTGAACGAATCGAGCGCTTATGGCCCCATCAGGTCCGCGGCGAAGGGCATTTTGTCGCCCGGCTGCGGAAAGCTTCCGAAGGCGAGCAGCTAGAGGCGGCAGGCGAACCGCCGATAAGCAAAAATAAGCGGCGCGACAAACGCGCTGCGGGACGGTCCAAGCCGCTGACAGCCGAGATGGCTTTGTTCCACAGCTTTGCCGAGCAGGCATTGCCCGGCTTTGCGCTAGGCCCAGGCGAACCGGTTCGCTTCGGCGATGCCCTCTACTGGCTGCCCCATCAAACTAACGGCAGCTTTGGCGCCACTGATCTTGACGGCCTCAAGGTCGCGAGGCCCGGTCTGCATCTAGGCGATATCCGCAAGAACCGGCTGGAGCCTGCGCATGCGCTTGCTCTCGCCGTTCAGGCGGAGGACGCATCGTGGATGCAAAGCTACCCGACGGATGCGCCCGAGATTGCCGCATACCTTCGCGGGGAGACATTGCCCGCTGCGGGCGCCGAGAGCGGCTGGGGGATTGTTGCCGTTGACGGCCTGCCGCTTGGCTGGGCCAAAGCTAGCAGCGGCCAGTTAAAGAACCATCTCCCGAAGGGACTTCGGCGTTTCAATTAAATCCGCGGAGAAAAACGGGGATACTGTCAGAACCCGCTTCCAGCAAACAAGCTTTTTCCTTCTGTGTAATTGCCGCCCAAATCCGGATGTATCGTGACAGTAGTCCAATCCATACTGGGCTTTGAACAATACAATGCAGTATACCGACAGAAGGCGAATGTACCCGAGTGACAGCAGCCTTCCAACGGAATACAGTCACAAGGAGGAATTAGCATGTCTGGCGTTCATGGAGGCGGCGTTAATACGGCAGGTTTCATCCTTGTCCTTTTCATTCTTCTGGTCATTATTATTAGAGGAGTTTGGTACTGAGGACTTGGTACAAAACCCAGCTGAAGAAGGGCAGCACCCGAGGTCATCATGACCAAGGGGCTGCCCTTCTTTACCACAATAGAATTTATTAGTTTTTAATAACAGATGAAAACGGAAATTCGATTTGGCGATAAAACCTACCTATAAACGCGGTCGCCCATCTTCGAGAGGCCTCGATAGAGGTTTTCTCATTGTTC
Organism: Paenibacillus sp. MMO-177; assembly: GCF_037147795.1. NCBI lineage: Bacteria > Bacillati > Bacillota > Bacilli > Caryophanales > Paenibacillaceae > Paenibacillus > Paenibacillus sp. MMO-177. Next base: position 641,257 of record NZ_JBBCUR010000003.1, read on the forward strand.
CATTTATCCGCTTAGCTCCAGGCGAATTCCCGCAAGGCGTATGCAACGCCATCTTCAGCATTGGAACGTCCTACGACATCGGCTGCTTCTTTTACCCCGTCCGGCGAGTTGCCCATCGCAATGCCGCATCCGGCAAACTCCAGCATGGAAATGTCGTTAAAATAATTGCCGATCGCGAGAATCCGGCTCCGGTCAATGCCATGGCTGCTGGCGAATTGCCGCAGCGCCCTGCCTTTGCTTGCCTCCGGATGATGCACGTCGATAAAGAAATCGCCGCTGCGGATGGTGTGCAGGGAAGGCGGCCATTTCTCCCACTCCTCCTGCACCCGGTCCATCACTTCTTTGCTGCCGAATACCGTAAACTTGACAAGCCCCTCCGGCAGTCTGGCTCCTCGCCCCAGAACGGAAGGCGACGCATGGAACTTGCTGTACATTTCGGATACTTCCGGCGTTAACGATTCGACCATCATTTCAAAAGCTGTATTGACGTCGTAATGCACCTGATTTTTCCGGCAATAGTCTACGAATGGTTCCAGCTGCTGCGGCGCGATCTCGTATTGGTGGATGATTTTTCTCGTATCCGAGTCAATCGTCGCTCCGCCGTTATGCGTAATAATCGTACCGGTTAGCCCTAACTCCTCCAGCACTGGAAAGACGCTGAAAGGCGCGCGGCCCGTGCAAAGCACAATGCTTGCTCCCCGGTCAGCCGCCTCCCGCACGGCTTCACGAGTCTTGCTTGTCAGCTGATGATCATCCGTCAATAATGTGCCATCTACATCAAGCGCAATCAAATCATACTGTAAGGCCATACGATTCTCCCCATCCTATTCTCTATTTTTTATTCCGAAGCCCGGTGAGCGCGCAGAAGAGCAACTTCCTCATCGGTTAATTCCCGGTAAGTCCCTTCCTCCAGATCGGCATCAAGCTCCAGCGGTCCCATTGATACCCTTTTCAGATATACAACCTTTTTGCCTACCGCTTCGAACATCCTCTTCACCTGATGGAACTTCCCTTCCATTATCGTAAGCGATATGACCGAAGTTACGCCACCCTCGCCGCCGTCTTTTTTCAATATCTTTAATTCCGAAGGCATCGTGACGTATCCGTCATCCAGCGTAACGCCCGCCTTGAATTGCTCCCGGTCCACTTCTCCGACATCGCCCGCGACAACCGCTTCATAGGTTTTGGGAACATGCTTGCGCGGCGACAGCAACTCATGCGCCAGCTGCCCGTCATTAGTCAGCAGAAGAAGACCTACCGTATCCTTGTCCAATCTTCCGACGGGAAAAGGATCCATTAATTGATCCTCCGGCTCAAGCAAATCGATAACCGTCCGTTCGCGTCGGTCTTCGGTAGCGGAGATGACGCCTGGAGGCTTGTTCATCATCAAGTAGATAACCTCCCGGTACAGCACGCGCTCCCCGTCGAACGCAACCTCCTCCAGCTCCGGATCAACGAGCTGCCCGCTGTCTTTAACGATCTTTCCCGCAACCGTAACTTTCCCCTGTTTTACAAGCTTCTTGATCTCGCTGCGGGTTCCATACCCGGTATGAGATAGAAGCTTGTCTATCCGCATTTTTTTGCCCATCTTACATCCACCTCCAGCCAGCCGGCAGCTCGTTTTTCAGCATGCCGTCTCCCGAATATTTTCCCCACCCGACCGGATAACCGTCCGTGCATACAAGTACGTAACCTTTCAATGGCTGGGCAGGAGTTCCTTCTATCTCTATGTTGTTAGCCTCAACAAACAGCGTCTCGCCTTTTAAATACCGGATAATGTCCGGATCATCCGACGCAAAATTGATCGAGCGCACGGCTTCCGACTGCCGGAGCCCCATAGCCAGAGCTTGGGAAGGCTCGAATCGGTTACGGCCCGCTTCGCCGACGTACCAGCCCGCGCGCACCACATGCAAACCGTCTAATGAAGGCATTCCTTCCGGCTGAAGATAGACACGCGAGCCATAACATTGCACGATCCCGCTGCCGGCAAATCCGCCCGACAGCTCCTGCTCCGCAAAAGAAAGCCATGACGACGCTGCATCAACCGGCTCCGATTGGCCTTTGCCGGAATGCCGCGCCGAGCCGCCTGCCCGTTGAAGCTTGCCGCTATCCTTTGCTCCTCGGTTCCCCTTCTTCTCCGCTGCTCGCAAAGCGGCACCGGCATTGCCTTTTACTTTCTTCCTTTTTCCGTTATCTTCCTCGGCGTGGACAGGAGGTTCATTTAACTGCATTTCCTCTACGGAAGCCATGCCTTTGCGGGTCAGCACCGCCGCATAATGCCCCTCGCCTTCGATATGGTGAGGCCACAGCCGTACCGTTCCCGCCAGCGACGCCGATTGCTCGGCCTCAAGCCGCTCGCCGGCTTCTCCTGCCCATTCCGGATGCCCCGGCTTCCAACCGTATTGATGCCGAACCGGCCGAACTTCGAAATCCGGATATTCGGCAAGCAGCTCCGCGATTTGAGCTTCATTTTCTTCCGGAGAGAATGTGCAGGTCGAATAGACCAGAACCCCTCCCGGAGCAAGCATAGCAGCCGCATCGCGCAAAATATGCCGCTGCATCGCCGAGCAGCGTTCAATCGAATGCTTCTCCCATTCCGCGATCATCGACTCGTCCTTGCGGAACATGCCTTCTCCCGAGCATGGCGCATCGACCAGAATTCGGTCGAACCATCCCCGGAACACCGGCGCAAGAGCCGACGGCTCTTCGTTCAGAACAACGGCGTTGCGGACGCCGGCCAGCTCGATGTTTTTGGCAAGCGCCTTTGTCCGTTCCCTTGCGTTATCATTGCTTACCAGCACGCCGCTGCCTTGCAGCTTGGCCGCAATCTGAGTCGACTTGCCGCCCGGCGCCGCGCATAAGTCAAGTACGCGATGTCCGGGATGGACATCTAGCAGCTCAACCGGAGCCATCGCGCTTGGCTCCTGAATATAGTAAAGACCGGCATGATAATGCGGATGCTTGCCCGGTCTTGCCCCTTCTTCATAATAGAAGCCGCCCGGCGCCCACGGAATCGGACGAACCGCTTCCCCCATCGGCGAAATCGATTTCCACTGCTCCGCGTCTAGCTTCAAACGGTTTATCCGGATGCCGTACACACGCGGATCTTCGTAGGAAGACATAAATCGGTCAAATTCTTCCCCAAGCAGTGATTTCATCTTAGTTGTAAAAGCAATCGGCAAATAGCCGGACATCTGGTCATCCCCTTGCAAGCAGCTAAATTACGTTAGAAATATAACATCGAGTATACTCTATAGCACCTATAATTTGAAGGGCCAAGCATTTGTGATCAATATGTGAAATTAATCACAACCACTTGTCAATTTGTTGAAAGTGGCATATGATAAGAGCAACAAGAGATTGTGAATTAATTCACACAAGATGAAGCGGCTTCGCCGTTTATCAAATCGCCAGCTCTCATCACCATCTTCACTGAGACCGGAAGGAAGGCGGCAAGCATAAATAAATAAGTAAAATGCTCCCGCATCAACGTCCGCTTCCTTTTTTCGCACAGAAGTATGTGAATATTTTCACAGGAAAATCTAAGGAGGAATTTTATATGAAGATCGCTGTTATTGGATGCACGCATGCAGGTACCGCCGCTGTTACGCAGATGGCTAAGCTTTATCCCGAGGCGCAAATTACGGTTTACGAGCGCAATGACAACGTATCGTTCCTCTCGTGCGGCATTGCCCTTCATGTCGGCGGAGTTGTGCAGGATGTGAAGAAGCTGTTCTACGCATCGCCGCAGCAGCTTACGGACATGGGCGTTCAGATGAAGATGCGCCATGATGTGCTGGAAGTCCACACGGAAGCCAAGACGATCCTGGCACGCAACCTCGAGACCAATGAGGAGCAGCTCGACAGCTATGACAAGCTGGTTGTAACAACCGGTTCGTGGCCGATTATTCCTAAGCTGAAGGGGATGGAGCTCGAGAACATCGTCTTGTGCAAAAACTACAATCACGCTCAAGCTATTATCGAAAAAGCGAAGCATGCCAACCGGATCACCGTAATTGGCGCGGGCTACATCGGAATCGAGCTTGTTGAAGCTTTTGAGCAGCTGGGCAAGCAAGTAACCCTTATCGATAATATGGACCGGATCCTGTACAAATATTTAGACCGCGAATTTACGGATGTTATCGAGCAGGAGCTTGGCAGCCGCGGTATCGAACTTAAACTGGCACAGACCGTAACCGGCTTCCGCGGAGAAGCAGGCAAGGTGGACACGGTCGTAACAACTGCCGGCGAATACGACACGGATCTCGTTGTTCTCTGCATCGGCTTCCGCCCGAATACGGATTTGCTGAGAGGCCAGATCGACATGCTGCCAAACGGCGCCATTATCGTGGATGAGTATATGCGCACCAGCAACCCTGATGTCATGGCCGCAGGCGACAGCTGCGCCGTCTTTTATAACCCGACTCACAAGCATGCGTACATTCCTCTCGCTACCAACGCCGTCCGGATGGGAACGCTGGTTGCCCGCAACCTGCTCACTCCAACCGTTCGTTATATGGGTACGCAAGGCACATCGGGCATTAAGATTTACGAGCAAAACCTCGCTTCGACCGGCTTAACCGAGCTGGCTGCCCTTGACGCGGGAATGGATGTAAAAACCGTTACCTTAGAGGACAATGACCGACCTGAATTTATGCCGACCTACGAGAAAGTACTGCTTAAGGTTGTTTATGAAGCAGATACCGGCCGGATTGTAGGCGCCCAAGTTATGTCGAAGGATGATTTGACGCAAGCGATTAATACCATGTCGGTCTGCATCCAGAACGGCATGACGATGAACGAGCTCACCTTCGTCGACTTCTTCTTCCAGCCTCATTACAACAAGCCTTGGAATCTGCTCAATCAGGCCGGCTTGCAAGCGATGTAACTAAAAAAAGCGGAAGCTCCTCCAAACAGAGCTTCCGCTTTTCGCTTTATTCCTCTACGAATTCGATGCCGTCAGGCGACAATACAGCCACGCGCGCCAGAGAATCTACCCGGTAGCCCGCTTCCTTCAGCTTGTCCGCTCCGCTTTGGAACGACTTCTCGATCACAATGCCGATACCCGCTACGCTTGCGCCGGCCGCTTCCACAATTCTCGCCATCCCGAAAGCCGCTTCTCCGTAAGCCAGGAAGTCGTCAATGATAAGCACCCGCTCCCCCTGCGACAAAAACTTGCGGGAAATCGCCACCTCGCTTTTCACCTGCTTCGTGAAAGAGTATACCTCCTCGACGTAAAGATCGTCGCGAAGCGTAAGCGACTTCTGCTTGCGCGCGAAAACAAGGGGTACCTGAAGCGCCAGTGCCGTCATAACGGCAGGAGCAATTCCCGAGGATTCCAGCGTCAACACTTTGGTAATGCCTTCCCCTTCATACGCCGCGGCAAAAAACTGCCCGATTTCAAACATCAATTGCGGATCTACCTGATGATTAAGGAAGGAATCCACCTTTAGTACGGTCTCGCTAAGAACAATGCCTTCGTTGCGAATCTTATCCTGCAATGCTTTCATTTCTCTTGTAATCCTCCTGCCCGATTTCTTCTCTTTTATATTGAGACTACCCGGAAACGGGCAAGTACGCAAGCTTTTCTAATGTGCCGCCACTGGCGCAGCAGGTGCCTCTTTGGCAGAACGAAGCAGATAAGCCGCAAGCATAATAACCGCAAACCCGGCAAGATACGCAAGCAGAATGCCCGTATTGCTCCAATACATGTCCCAGTTACTTGTGGAGATAACGCTCTTCATGCCGCGAAGCACATACGTCATCGGCAGGCATTGACCAACGGATTGAATCCATTGCGGCGCAAGCTCCATCGGGAACGTGCCGCCGCTGCTCGCCAGCTGGGTAACGACAAGCGCAATGCCAACCAGCTTGCCAAGCGTTCCGAAGATGGCAACAAGCATCAGAATCAGGGTTGTGAACATGCAAGCCGTAACGAGAGTAAACAGGAAGAACTTCGGCACGCTTTGCACATCCAGTCCAATCGCATACAGCACGATAAGGTCAAGCACAATGGTCTGCAGCAGGGCTACCAGATAAAAGACGCCGATTCTGCCCCAGAACTTTTGCCAAGCGGAACGGACATTCCCTTCTTGGAAATGAATAATGTTGGAGGCCATCAAAGAACCAACCAAGAGGCCTAACGCCAGAAAATAAGGGGCAGAGCCCGTTGCGTACGTCTTAACCGTATTCAGCTCCTTTTGATCGAGCTGCACCGGCTGGGCGTACATATTAAGCTCAGCGTCGCTCGCTTTAATGCCGGCTGTTGATTGTGCGGCATCCGACAGCTTGTCCGTCAGCTGCTGCGAGCCATCCACGAGGCGGATAAACCCGCCAAGCAGCTCCTGCGATCCGTTGTTCAATTGCTGTGCGCCTCCGGCAAGCTGGTTAATGGCACTCTGCAATTTGCCTATGCCATTGCTATAGGCATCGAGCCCGTTCTTCAGCTGTGCGCTGCCGGCTTCAAGCTTGCCGCTGCCGGCATAAGCCTGCGCAAGGCCATCGGTCAATGCCGATTGTCCCGCAGCCAGCTTTGCTCCGGATTGCTGCGCGGCAGCTGCCGGCTGCTTCAGCTGTTCTACCGACTTGCTGGCCCCGTCAGCGTCTTGGGCAAGCTTCTCGCTGCCGTTCACAATTGCGGCGAAGGCGGAGTCCTCCTTCAGCTCCGGATGCTGCTCGACGTAAGCCTTGATCTGCGACTGAAGGCTATCGGCCGAGCCGTTGACCCCGGAAGCAGCCTTGGATGCGGATTCCGCCGCCTCATTCCATGCCGCTGTATTTTTCTGCAGCGCATTTGCCCCGTCAGCAAGCTGCTCGCCGGAGGACTTCAGCTTAGCCAGGTTATCGGTCAGAGAAGCTGTCCCCGCGGACAGGCCTTCAGCTCCGCCGGCTAATTGCCGAATTCCTTGCTCAAGCGGCTTGGTGCTGTCGCTCAGCTTGCCCGCGCCGCTGGCCAGCGACGCTATCGCGTTATTCAGCTTGCTTACGCCATCCTGCGCGGATTCCGTTCCTTGCGTCAACTGCTCCGCGCCGCTGCTCGCAACGGAAAAGCCGTCAGCCATCTGCTGCATTTTCCCGTAAACGGTTTGCGTATAGCTTTTCACGATATTTTGGCTGACTTTACTCGTTAATTCCTTAAGTACATTGCTTCCGATCTGACCCGATACATAGTTGTTGCCCGGATTTGTCATATAGACCAAATCGGCAGGCTGCGGGTTATCTTCCGTTAGCGTCGTAACGCTTTGCGAGAAGTTGTCCGGAATGACGATCGTCAAATAATAATCTCCGTCATACAGCCCTTTCTCCGCCTCTTTCCGCTCAACGAAATGATAATCAAGCGTATGAGCGCTCTTCATATTATCCACGATATCTTGGCCAAGATGCAGCTCTTTCCCGTCTGATACCGCTCCTTTGTCCTCGTTGACAATCGCGACAGGCAGCTTGTCCATATGGCCGTATGGATCCCAGTAACCTGCCAAAAACATGCCTGTATAAAGCAATGGAATAAACAACAAAACGATCGAGCCGATCCGGAGCGTTTTGTGATTTGCCATTAGCTTTAGGTTAAGCCAGAACAAGTTCCCCTTCATTAGACATGCACTCCTACTATTTATTTGTATGATACAAGTAATAACCATTGTATTATACAAGTTTATTGCCGGAATGCAAATACTTATCTTGGCGACATACATTACTTACCATGGGCATGCTTGCAATATGCAATCGCGAAAGGTAAGCTAACATTAAGAAACTAGGACAGGAATGGGAATTAGCAATATGGACAGGAACGAAAAATCGCCATTCAGCATGATCGAAAGCCAAATCTCCATCTTCATCCGCCGCGCAGAGGCAGCCCGGCTCTCCAACATTATGGGCAAGGAGATGGACCGCTCCTCTTACTTGATTCTGCAGCATCTGGAAAAAGCGGGACCAACCGGAATCAAGACGCTTTCCACCACCTTCCAGCTGGATATCTCTACGGTAAGCCGGCAGATTGCCGCCTTGGAAGCCAAAGGGCTCATATCCAGACTGATCGATCCGAACGATGCCAGGATCAGCCTGCTGCAGCTGACGGAGGATGCCCCTTCCTTGCTCGCGGAAGTTCGCGAGTCGAGAGAGGCGTTTTTCAAAGATCTTCTTAACGATTGGAGCGAGGAAGAGGTTCGGACTTTCGGTACGCTGCTTCTTAAATTCAATGAAACGGCCGAGAAGCGCATACGGTCGCGAAGCTAAAAAAAGATGCTGCCGTTATAAATGGCAGCATCTTTTCAACTTACAAGCCAAGCAAGAATTGCAGAGTCCTGTCCGATACCTCCGGAATATGCTCGTGACCGTAGTCCGGATAAATATCGGCCGTTTTCGGCGCGGTAATGTTGTTGTACGCCGCGAACTGCGTGGAAGGCGGGCAAACCGTATCCGCAAGGCCAACGGTCATTAACACATCGCCTTTAATCCGGTTAGTCAGATACTGAATGTCGATATAACCCAGCTTCTCGAAAATCTCGTCTTCCCGCTCATGTCTTGGATCAAAATGACGGAAATAGGTTTTCAGCTCCGCGTAAGCGTCCTTCGCCAGATCCATTTCCCATACCCGCTTGTAATCGCTCAAGAAAGGATACACAGGCGCAAGTCTAGCGATACGAGGCTCCAGCGATGCGCAGGCCAAGGTCAATGCACCGCCTTGCGAGCCGCCCATTGCCCCAACGCGATTCGGATCAACCTCCGGCATATTCATCGCAATGCCCGCAAGCTGTGCGGTATCTAGGAAAATATGGCGCATCAGCAGATTATCCGGATGATCGTTTAATCCCCGGACGATATGTCCGTTAAGCGTTGTCCCTTTTACTCCGCCCGTATCCTCGGAAGAACCGCCTTGACCGCGGCAATCCATCGAGAAGACCGAATAGCCAAGCGCAGCGTAATTCAGCTTTTCCGACCAGTCGCCGGCATGCCAAGAATAACCGTGGAATTGGACAATCGCAGGATGCGGCCCCGGGACATTTTTCGGACGGACATATTTGGCGTGGATTCGCGCTCCGCGTACACCCGTGAAATAAAGGTCGAAGCAGTCGGCAAACGGCACTTGAAAGCTGCTTGGCACTAGCTCGATTTGCGGATCAACCGCGCGCATTTCATCCAGAGCACGATCCCAATAAGCGTCGAAGTCTTCCGGACGAGGATTGCGTCCTTTGTAGCTGTACAGCTGTTCAAGCGGCATATCAATTAGCGGCATAGATCATATCCCTTTCTTTTTGCCCCGATGATGCGGGACTTGATTCTTATCCATAAATGTTTCCAAGTCCATATTCGCATGCTCGCAGCTTGTTGACAAGCCCAGCCGAGCAGAAAAAAATCCCGCGCCCTGCCATATAAGCAGTTCGCGGGATCCGTGATCCTCAGTTCGTATGGTTGTTTTTCTTCGCGCGAAGGATCGCCGATTCAATATCCAGCGACAGCTGCTTGAGACCGTACAGATCCTCCTGCTCAAACAGCTCGTTGAATTTCATTTGGAACTGCGCCGCTTCTCTCACCCTGTGGTAGAAATACAAATCCTGAATGGAACTGAGCACGGTAGAGACAACGTTGGAGCGCTCCTCGAAGTCGCGCTGCGCATCCAAAATTTCGTGGCGGATGCTCGACATCTCCGTATCCAGCAGAAAAGCCGCTTCGGCCGCTTTCTTCAACCGTTCGCGTACGTCCTCAGGCAAGCTTTCCTTATATTTATAATTCAGCGAATGCTCAATCGTAGCCCAGAAATTCATCGCAAGCGTGCGAATCTGAATCTCGGCGAGCACGAATTTTTGACCAAGCGCCGTTTGTACCGGATATTCCACAATCATATGGTAACTGCGGTAGCCGCTGTCCTTGTAATTCGTAATGTAGTCCTTTTCGTAGACCAGCTTAAGATCCCTCCGGGTTCGGATAAATCCGGCGACACGGTGAATATCGTCCACGAATTGGCACATGATCCGGATGCCCGCGATATCCTCGATGCCTTTTTCCAGCTGATCGGCAGGCACGCTAAGCCGCTTCGCTTTCTCCAGTATGCTTGACACTTTCTTGACACGACCGGTAACGAACTCGATCGGAGCATACGCCTCTCGCATCTTAAGCTCCACCCGCATCGTCTTTAACTTCACTTTCAATTCTTCAACTGCTTGCTCATAAGGCTGTAAAAAAAGATTCCAATCTCTTCCATCCATCCGGCCGCCTCCTGTTCCTATCGATGATCTGCGCCCACTGCCTCCGATATATTACGGTAGCCGTCTTTACGCAATCGTTCTTTTAAGCCGTTCGTCAGTTCTCGGAGTACTCCCGGACCTTTATAGATCAACGCGGTGTAGATTTCGACGAGCGAGGCTCCGGCGCGGATTTTATCGTATGCGTCATCCGCCGTAAAAATTCCGCCGGATCCGATAATCGGAAGCTTGCCTTCCGTAAGCCGGTATACAGCCCTAACCACCTCGGTCGAGCGCTCGCGCAGCGGCGCTCCGCTAAGTCCGCCCGTTTCCTTGGCATTAGGATGATTAAGCCCTTCCCGGGAAATCGTCGTATTCGATGCAATAATGCCCGCTACGCCGCTGTCTTTAATCGTCGAGACGGTAAGCTCAAGCTGCTCGTCCGTCATATCAGGAGCAATCTTCACCAGAACCGGCTTTGCTTTACTACCTAATTTCGACGCCTGAAGCCCGATCTCCTCCAACACTTCGCCAAGAAGCGTGCGCAGCTCATCGCCATGCTGAAGGGCGCGCAGATCCGGCGTGTTCGGGGAACTGATGTTGACGACAAAGAAGTCGCCATACGGATATAACACTTGTATGCAGGAACGGTAATCTTCGTGAGCCCGTTCATTTGGCGTTGCTTTATTTTTACCGACGTTGACGGCAATCGGGATCCGGTTAATCTTGCGCTGCGAAAGCTGGCGGGCCATCGCTTCCGCGCCTTCATTATTAAAGCCCATCCGGTTTATAAGCGCTTCGTCGGAAGGCAAACGGAAGAGCCGCGGCAGTTCGTTGCCCGGCTGTCCTTTAGGCGTTACCGTTCCTACTTCGGCAAATCCGAAGCCGATGCTGGAGAAGCCGTCTGCGGCTACGCCGTTCTTGTCCAGACCGGCAGCAAGTCCAACCGGATGAGGGAAGTGAATGCCAAACAGATCTACCGCGAGCTCCGGCGAATCGGCCACGCCGTACATGGCATGCAGCATGTTGTTCATGCCCGGAACGCGTCCGGCTGTATGCAGGCCGTCAATGACGAGATGGTGAGCCTTTTCGGGATCCATTTGGAAAAAAACCGGTTTAAGAATAGAAGAATAAAGCAAGATTACACACTCCGTTTCAAGTTTCTGTCCTACCTGACAGTTTATCTTTTTTATAAGAAAAAGAAAAGGGCGACGCTCTCCGGCAAGTCCTTCCGGATATTGCAGCAGAACAAGAAACCGTTTACAATGTGGGTGTATGGTATTCATTTTTCCCATGGAAAGGTTGATTGACGATGAGCACTGCCAAACGGAAAGCTCCCGCTATGAAACAGAAGCCAAAAGAAGAGGTAAACGTCAAGGCGCTCGCCTGGATCGGTTCGATCGTGGTTGTTGTTATCGCCGCCGTTGCCGTCCTTCTCGTCCTCAATCAATAGCAATACGCAGACGCGCAAAAAAACTCCATGCTCTCAGCGGAAGCCGAGGACGCATGGAGTTTTATTATGACAGCTTACATATTAAACGGTTCGTCCGCAATCTTGATCGAATCTGTAGGGCAGCCGTCGCAAGCATCTTGCAGATCGTCGTACAGATCTTCAGGAATTTCTGTATTACCATGGTTGCCGTCGTTTCCGAAAATAACTTCGGCAATACCCTCGTCGTCGTAATCGTAAATATCTGGTGCCGTAGCGCCGCAAGCTCCACATGCGATACAGGTGTCTTTCTCTACCCATGTAAATTTAGCCATTGGTATTCCCTCCCACAAAAAAATAGACATAAAAATGCTTCTGCAAACGTCGTTACCGCTCGCCATCATTAGTTTGAACCTTCACTCATCAATATATAACAAACCGCCAACCTTGGCAACAAGCTATGCCCATGCAAATGTTACAATTCGTCCTTTTGGAGAGAAGTACCGCGCAATCGCTTATTGCGAATAAGCACGGACGGATCATCCCCCAGCATCCCCGCCGTAAGCACCGCATTCTCGCCAAATTTATCCCGCAGCACATCCATCGTTTTGGTTAAAGCTTCCTTGCGCGGCTGCTCCTTGTAATCGAACAAATCAAGCTGAACGGCAGTCTCTTCCTCCGCGGAAAGATTTTGCAGCGTAACCCCCAGGAGGCGGGCAGGGTCGCTTCCTTTCCAATGCTCATCAAACAATCTGCAGGCCTCATGATAGATCACGTCCGTCGAATGCGTAGGGGCGCGCAGCGTGCTGGAACGCGTTATAGTGGCCATATCCGGCTTCCGGATCGTAATCTGGACCGTTTGGGCCATCAGCTTCTGCCGCCGCAGCCTGCGGGCCGTCTGATCCGCCAGATTCAGCAGGATCCGGTGGGCATCTTCCCTGTCCGTTACGTCATAAGGCAGCGTTGTGGTGTGCCCGATTGATTTGCTTTGCTCACGGTCCGCGCGCACCTCGGATGGATCAATGCCGTGGGCGGCCGACTTCATCCACGAGCCGTAGGTTCCGAACTGGCGGATCAACAATTCCTCGTCCGCCGCTGCAAGCTGACCGATTGTCCGGATGCGCAGCCTCTCCAGCTTATCCGCCGTTTTCTTCCCGATGCCATGCAGCACATCGCACGGTTTATTCCATAACACTTGGGGGACATCCCGCAGCCGCAGCACCGTCAGGCCATTCGGCTTCTTCATATCGGAAGCCATTTTGGCCAACAGCTTATTAGGCGCGACCCCAATCGAGCATGGCAAATTCCACTCATCCGCAATCCGCTTTTGCAGCGCTTCGGCGATTTCAAGAGGCGAGCCAAAGATTTTGGAACCCGTAATATCCATATAACATTCGTCGATCGATATCGGCTCCACAAGCGGCGTATATTCCCTCGCGATCTTCATAAACCCGCGCGAATATTTGCGGTACAAGTCAAAGTCCGGCTGGATGATAATCAGATGGGGACAAATCCGCATGGCCTGCCTCACGGTCATCCCCGTCTTGATTCCTATGCTGCGCGCGGCATAGGAACAGGTAACGATAATGCCTTTGCGGAGCTCTACGCTTCCGGCCACAGCCGTCGGCTTTCCTTTATATTTCTCTGGTTCCTCCGCTTCGTGAACGGAGCAGTAGAATGCATTCATATCCAAATGAAGAATGACGCGCCCTTTGGCCGGATAATCCTTGTGTACGTCAGCCATAGCCTTTATTCACCTTCCTACTCCTCCCAGCATACCGCCCAGCGGGAAGGTGCGTCAAATCCTATGGAAGCGTTAAAAAAATTCCTTGCTCCTCTCTACATTCTAATCAACAAGTGTTATAATAGTTAATTATATTTTGTGTAGGCGATCAGTGAAAAAGGAGGCGTCCCGGCTATGACAACATCGATAACAATATTTGATACTACGCTGCGCGACGGTACGCAAGGCGAAGGGATCAGCCTGTCAGCGGATGATAAGCTCAAAATTGCTCAAAAACTTGACGCTCTCGGCGTTCATTATATTGAAGGCGGGAATCCTGGAAGCAACGGCAAGGATATCGAGTTTTTCGAACGGGTTAAAAGTTTGAAGCTTCAATCGAAAATTACGGCATTCGGCAGCACGCGCCGTAAGTTTAGCCAGGCTGACCAAGATTCTTCCCTCGTGCGCATTGCGGAATCCGGAGTACCGGCGGCTACGCTGGTAGGCAAATCGTGGGACTTCCACGTGCACACGGCTTTGCAGACAACGCTGGAAGAAAATTTATCCATGGTTTACGATTCCATCGCTTTCTTGAAGCAAAGAGGCATGGAAGCCTTGTTTGATGCCGAGCATTTCTTCGACGGCTACAAAAACAATCCGGAGTATGCGGTAGCGGTATTGCGCAAAGCACAGGAAGCCGGCGCGGACTGGCTGGTGCTCTGCGATACGAACGGAGGCACTTTGCCGGGTGAAATCCACGAAATCGTGAGCCGCATCCGTCAGGAGCTGACGGCACCTATCGGCATACATACCCACAATGACTGCGAGCTGGCCGTAGCCAACTCCCTGGCAGCCATTCAAGCGGGTGCGCGTCAGGTGCAAGGCACGATTAACGGTTACGGCGAACGCTGCGGCAACGCAAACCTGTGCTCGATTATTCCGAATCTTCAGCTTAAGATGGGATATGATGTACTTCCGGAAGAGAAGCTTCGGACCCTAACCGGCACTGCTCGTTATGTAAGCGAGATTGCGAACGTAAACATGCCGGTCGGCCAAGCCTATGTCGGCAACGCCGCATTTGCCCACAAAGGCGGCATTCACGTATCGGCTATCATGAAAGACTCCAAAACGTACGAGCATATCCAGCCTGAGCTTGTCGGCAACAAACAGCGCATTCTCGTATCCGAGCTTGCCGGCCAATCGAATATTATTTCGAAGGCGCAATCGCTTGGACTGGATGTCAACGCCAACAATGAGCAGACCAAAGCGATTATGGATCACATCAAGGAACTCGAACACCAGGGCTATCAATATGAAGCCGCAGACGCTTCCCTTGAATTGCTTCTCCGCCAAGCGTTTGGCGAGCCGGTTGAAGTTTTCAAGGTGGAATCGTTTAAGATTCTTGTTGAGAGCGGCGCGAAAGGTCAAATGAACTCGGAAGCCATCGTTAAGCTGAACGTAGACGGTCAGCAGGTATATACGGCTGCGGAAGGCAACGGTCCGGTTAACGCGCTGGACAATGCCTTGCGCAAAGCACTGGTGCAGTTCTATCCGAAGATCGAAGAGATTCACTTGTCCGATTACAAGGTTCGCGTATTCGACGAGAAGGATGCAACTGCCGCCAAGGTACGCGTTCTGATCGAATCCTCCAATGCGGAGAGCACCTGGAGCACCGTAGGCGTGTCCAGCAACGTTATTGAAGCGAGCTGGGAAGCGCTTGTTGACAGTATCCGTTATGCTTTGCTTAACATGGAAAAGTCAACAACAACGTCTTTCGACAATATCGAACGTATTGGCGTTGTAAACCATTAACAATAGAAAACGCCCGGCAGATGATCTGCCGGGCGTTTTTTTTAGTTTATTCAGCTGTACTGCTCGATCAGCCTCTCCCATTCGTCAATCGTAATAACGCCGTTAATCCGTTCGCGGATGACACCGGAGGAATCGATCAGGAAGGTTGTCGGGAATGTATCTACCTTGTACGTATTGGTCACGTCCCCTTTCCGATCCATCAGGATCGGGAAAGTAAACTCATGATCGTCGACAAACTGCCTCGCGGCTCTTTCCTTATCGAACTTTGTGGCATTTACGCCGTAAAAAGCGATTTTATCTCCGTATTTTTCATACAGCTTCTGCAAATCCGGCGCTTCCAGCTCGCATGGACCACACCAGGAAGCCCAAAAATTCACAAAGGTTAGCTTGTCCTGCTTCCCTCCAATTGCGTAATTCTTCTCGTCCAGCCCCGGAAGCTCGAAAGTTACCGCCTCGGAACCGGCTTTTGGTTTAAAGTCGGATGCCGCTGCCGTAACGCTTGATTCGTCCTTGGATACGTATTGATACACCGCTAAACCAGCCAGTACAAATGCGGCGATAAACAGCATCGTAGCGCGCTTCATGGTGTCCCTTCTTTCTTCTTCATTTCTAGATTATGCCTATCGTAACACGGCGAGGAATGGAAGCTCAAGCTGGGGGGCACATTAGCCATAAATTCGTCAATGTCACCTAGATCGGAGGACTCCTTATTTATGGCCGAACACAAATGGCTGCAGTATATCGCTTTTGCTTCCGTCCCGCTCGTCCTGGTGCTCGGCAATTCCATGCTTGTCCCGATTTTGCCTGATCTTGCTAAAAAGATGGAGATTTCCGAGCTGCAATCCAGCCTTGTTATCACTTTATTTTCGGTCAGCGCCGCTATTTTCATACCAGCGATTGGTTATTTGTCGGACCGTTTCCGACGAAAAATCATTATCATCCCTGCGCTTGCCGTATATGGGGCTGCAGGGATACTTGCAGGCTTCGCAGCCATCTGGGGCACCTACTGGCTCCTTGTTGTCGCCCGCGTGATACAAGGCCTTTCCGCGGCCGGTACTGCCCCTATTGCTATGGCTTTGGTTGGGGATATGTACAAGGATGGAGAGGAAAGCGAAGCGCTTGGAATTGTCGAAGCCTCCAACGGAGCCGGCAAGGTTGTCAGCCCGATCCTTGGCGCTTCGCTCGCACTAATTGTCTGGTATGCGCCGTTTTTTGCGTTTCCAGTATTTTGCGCCGCATCGCTGGCTGCCGTATGGTTCTTCATCAAAGAACCCGAATCGGAATCCGAACCGCTCAAGCTAAAGCAATATTTGTCAGATATGAAAAAGATATTCAAGGAAAAAGGCCGTTGGCTCATTACCTCCTATTGTACCGGCGCTCTAGGATTATTCCTCCTGTTCGGCGTGCTGGTATACCTGTCGGACATACTGGAGAAGCCTCCTTACTCTATAGACGGGGTTTTGAAAGGATGCATTCTGGCGATTCCGCTCCTTGGCCTTGTTGTTACGGCTTATTTGACCGGTCACAACATTAAAAAAGACGGCAAAAAAATGCGCCGTTTTATTCTGATCGGATTATCGCTTATGAGCGCGGCTCTGATCGGTTGTTTGTTCAGCTATTGGCTCATTTATGTTTTTATCGGTTTTATTACATTAAGCAGCGTTGGCACGGGATTGCTTCTTCCTTGTTTGAATACATGGATTACTGGTTCTGTAGACCGTTCTCACCGCGGAATTGTAACTTCCTTTTACAATAGTTTACGATTTTTTGGTGTTGCGGCCGGGCCTCCCCTGTTCAGCTGGCTTGCCGATCGTTCCGTAACCGCGTTGTTTATTCTGCTCGCTGTACTCGCGATTGCGGCCCTCATCTTCGCAATAAAGCTGCTGCATCCGGAGAAAACCTCAAATCCGGCTAGCTAACCCCTTCCTGCACCTAGTATAATGAGCATTATCCTTCAGGAAAGGAATAAAAAAAACCGATGCCATCCATCGCGATAACTCATTTTGCCTATAACCAATTAATTGAGTTCTGCCGGCAAGAACTGCCTCGTGAGGCTTGCGGAGTCCTTGTGGGCGCCGCAGCCACTTCGAGCAGTCCGGCAACGGTTACTCATATACATTCCATAACAAATGTACACGAGGATCCCGTTCGCTCGTTCCGTTTTCACCCGGGGGAATGGGTATCCTTATATTACGGCATACAAAAAAACCGACAGTCACTTGTCGGTTTTTTCCACTCCCATCCAACTTCATCGGCTGTCCCTTCCAAACGGGATTGGCTTGGCCTGCCGGTCTCCGATGATCTGATCTCTTATTGGATTGTTTCGATGCCGGGCGGTCCCGCACCAGTCGTCCAGCCCTTCCGGATGGATGGACAGACCTTCCGCCCTCTTCCTCTAATGTTTGCTTAGATAGGCGTACAGGTCCCCTAAAGTCGTAATGTTCCGGTCTAAAATCCGGACAAGGAACTTCTGCCACAGCTTTGCGGTCATCATGGAATCCTGCAAGGCATGGTGACGCTCGGCAATCGGAATTCCAAAGTCCTCCAGGAGATCGTCAAGCGCATAGGAAGCCCGCTTCGGCTCCAGCCATTTGGCAACCAGCATGGTGTCCAATACCCGGTGATTCAAGCTGACCTTGGATGTCCGCCATAACGCTGCATTCAAAAACTGCTTATCATGTCCCGCGGCATGCGCGATAAGCAGCCTTCTGCCGATAAACTCCATGAAGTCGTGAAGAACCTGCATCAGATCAGGTGCATCCAGCACCATCTCGTTCGTAATACCGGTCAAATCTATGATTTGCCTTGGAATTCGGCGTTTCGGATTGACTAGACTATAGAACTGCCTGGATTCGTTTAGCTCAAGACCCTTCATGTGGACCGCGCCAAATGAAATAATCTCGTCGCCATTCGAAGGATAGAACCCGGTCGTCTCCAAGTCGAAAACAACAATGTCCAGCTCCTTCAGAGGCGTATCCAGCATGGACTGCTTGCGCTGCTCCTTGTTGATGGAACGGATAAACGCCATTTGCTGCGCATTCTGCGAGCCAAGCATAGAGGCAAGGGCGGGCGTAAAGCCTCCCATTTTATACAGGTTCCACATCCGTCCGACGCCTTTTGGTTCCTTCATTCCCTTTCATCACCGCCTTACATGAGCCTTCCCGTTGTCCGTTTAAATACCTTGCGCTGGAGCTTCTTCCCGGTTCTCAGCGCGCTCTTCAGCTCTTCGGTCATTTCTCTCGACAAGCTTCGGCTGGAGAGCTTTCCGTTATTGGCGTACAGTCCGCCCTCATTCTGCTCCGTTGTCATTAACCGAAGCCGGAGAAAGAGAAGGAATGCCTGCTCATAGGCCGCAGCTTCCTCCGATGGCAATTGTTCGTGAAGAGCAAGCGTGCGAATTCGCGAAAGCGTTGACGTATCTCGGATACCCGCTTGAACAGCCAATAGCCGAATTGCGTTTACAAGGGGAATATAAGCCCCGTATTTGATGTCCAGACTGCCCGCATCCGATCCGTATTGTTCCTTAAGCAAATGACCGAATAATCCGAGCAGCACTTTATGGCGGATCGTGTTATCAAGCATTCGTCTCGTAATATTCGGATGCTCTATGACATTATTGAAATAATGATCTCTCAGTTCAAAAGCAAGACGATGATCGCCATAGACCGACCGGCCGTCTGCCATTATTAACAAGTACCGAACGGCTTCCCAAGCCGGTTCATCGAACCAGCCATTCAGCTTGACCTTCCATTCGGTTAACGACATGCACCATTCCGGATTGTTGCTCAGCACATTGCCTTCGCATAGCGGATAACCGGACTGGTGCAACATCGAGACGATGATTGAGGTTAATTGCTGAAAATAAGCCCTGGTTTCCTCCGAATCGCTTGCGGGATCCTCAAAAACAATACCGCTGTCCTGATCACTCGACAGCGTCTGCTCCTGACGTCCTCCGCTGCCGAACAATAGATACGCGTAAGGCACGGGGGGAGAACCCCTCCCCGACCGTGCCATTTCCGCTTCCGCTAGTATGACCGAGCGGCATATGAGTGAATCATGCAGCTCATTTAATTGTTCGTTGAATTGTTCGACCGGACTCTTCTGGAGGATACCTTTCATATGCTCGTGTACTTGATCCCGCAAACTGCGCAGTACATTCACGTTATCGGCCTTGCCGATTTGCTTCAGAAGCTGCACACGTACCGGATCGCCCATCCGCCGCCTCTCCCCTCAGGTCAGTCCAACAAGCCTTGCCTTAACCTTGGATGCCTTGACCTTTTTTAAGTTGCTCAGGATAACCATAAGCGCCGTGCTCACTCAGGTCAAGACCGATAATCTCTTGCTCTTCCGTTACGCGGAAGCCGATTGTTACTTTAATGAGGAAAAGAACCAGGAACGATGCCGCAAGGACAAACGCGCCGCATACGAGAACCGACAGCGCTTGAACGCCCAATTGGTGCCAGCTGCCTGTGTCGATCAGACCGCCTTGGCCGACGCCGACTTTTGTAGCCAATTCGTCCGTTGCGAAAATACCGTTAGCGAGCGTACCCCAAATACCAGCAGCGCCGTGTACGGACATAGCATAGATCGGATCGTCCACTTTGATTTTCTCGAAAAACTTCGCGCTGTAGAATACAAGCACGCCTGCTACCAGACCGATCACGACAGCAGCCCAAGGCTCTACGAATGCGCAAGATGCCGTAATTGCAACGAGACCGGCAAGAGTACCATTCAGCATAGTCGTAATGTCCGCTTTGCCGTTAACCGCCCAGGAGATCAGAAGGGCTGCTACTGCGCCGGCGCCTGCACCCAGCATGGTAGTAAAGCCTACATAACCAAAGAAGCCGTCGCCGATTGCAAGTGTAGAACCGGCATTGAAGCCGAACCAGCCAACCCAAAGCAGCAATACGGAAAGTGCCGTAAATACTTGGTTATGTCCGGAAATTTCGTTAGCGGAGCCGTCTTTGTTGTATTTGCCGATGCGCGGTTTCAGAAGTACAGTTGCCGCGAATGCGGCAATAGCGCCGGACAAGTGAACTACCGTCGAACCCGCGAAGTCTTGCGCGCCGTCTTTTGCGAGCCAGCCGCCGCCCCAGATCCAGTGAGCCACGATAGGATAGATAACGCCGATAAAGATAATGGTAAAGATAAAGTAGGAAGACAATTTAGCGCGTTCCGCGAAGCCGCCCCAAGCGATGGACAGCGATACAACTGCGAAAGCCAATTGGAACAGGAAGAACAATGTAGTAGGAAGTCCGTCGTCTACGCTAATAATAGAAGGATCGAACAGGAAATCGCCAAATCCGATAAATCCGTTAATCGAGCTGTCGGCGCCAAATGCGAAGCCGTAACCAACTGCCCAGTAAATCAATGCCGCAAGCCCTGCCGTGAAAATCGTCTTGCCGGCAACGTGGCCTGCGTTTTTCATTCGGGTGGAGCCTGTTTCCAAGAGGATAAAACCGCCTTGCATGAGCAACACGAGCACGAAGGCTACCATTACCCACAGCGAGTTAATTCCCATGTTAAGTGATCCTGCAGTTGGGTCATCGGCAAACGCCATTGCCGGGAATACCAAGCATAATGCAGCTAAAGTTAACACCATTTTCTTAATCAATACGACCACTCCCTTAATGTGATGTTTACTAACATGTTAGGAAAGACTTAATGTCATTATAGTCAGGAACACCTAATTTGACAATATATATTCTTCTGAATTAGAAAAAAAATCTAACGTTCGTGTCTCAAAACGAAAGGAATGTTAAGTTTTTTCACAAATCAGCTAGGGAATTGGTTCTAGACCCTCTATATTCTTCGCATTTTGAATCTACGACTTTGGAATCAGAATCTACGAACCTTCAATAAAGAGGCGAAATTTGTACATTCATGTAACACGTTTGACTGTACGGTTGGTTTCCGATTATGATTAGAGGACAGTATTATAGAAAGAAGGTGGAGAGATTGGGGATACGCAGCTTTATCGCATAGGCGAGCTCGCGAAATTAGCGGGTGTCAGCCCACGGACAATTGATTATTACACCTCAATGGGCCTATTAGAACCGTCGGAACGTTCCGCCAAAAATTATCGATTGTATCATGATGAAACTTTAGTCCGGCTCAAACGTATCGAACAAATGAAGAACGAAAAATATACGCTAGACGAAATCAAGGAAGCTTTGGACGGCTGGAGCAAGGTTACGCCCGAGGAGCAAGTGTCTCAGAAGCTGACGGATCTACAGCATCATCTATCCCAGCTGGAACGCGAAGTGAAGGAGCTGGAGCCGGTGATCAAACAGCTGAAACCGAGACAAGCAAATCGGTTGTACACGCGCTTGATGCCGCAAACCGCAGCCTGTATCGAGGCATTAATGCTTCTTATTAACAAAGGACCATTTATGTAAGCATATGTCCCATCGATACATTCCTTGACCACTCTTATGGAGGTATGATCACATGTTTTTCCACCCTATGGACTTCCTTATCCTGATTGCCTTCGGTTTATCCATCTGGGCTCAGTTTCGGGTCAAAGGAACGTTCAACCGCTGGGCCGGCGTACAAACAACGTACGGTTTGACCGGTTACCAGGCCGCAAGACGCATGCTGGATGCCAACGGCTTGCATGACGTTCCGATTGAGCCCGTGCGCGGCACCTTGTCGGACCACTACGATCCGATTCACCGCGTTGTAAGATTATCCGAACCTGTCTATTACGAAAGCTCGATTTCCGCTGTTGCGGTTGCCTGCCATGAGGTTGGGCATGCCATTCAGCACAAAGTGCATTACCCTATGCTGGTGCTTCGCCACCGGATCTTCCCGGTCGTTAACATCGCATCCGGCATTGCACCGTTCCTGCTGATTGCCGGCTTCCTGTTCCATGCGATGAACCTTGTAGGCCTAGGCATCATTTTCTTCTCCGTTGCGGTTGCCTTCCAGGTCATTACCTTGCCGGTTGAGTTCAACGCAAGTAACCGGGCACGCGATTTGATGGTTGCCGAAGGTTTTATTACGAACGAAGAAGAACGCGGCGTTGCGAAAGTGCTCAACGCGGCCGCACTCACTTATGTGGCAGCAGCGCTGATCTCCTTGCTGGAGCTGGTTAAGTACATTATGATCTTCACCTCATCGAACAATGATGACTAATCGACATAACGATTCAACAAAAAAGCTGTCCCAATCGTCACTCTGACGATAGGACAGCTTTTTTTCTCGTTTACGTCTCTTTGTTTCCCTGTTTGCCTTCAAGCCCATTAAAGTATCTTAAGAGGAAACCGTGAAACACTTTGGCGACAAGCGGCATCTTCTCGTTCGAACGGTGAATGATGCCGATATTCCGCGTTACTTGCGGAGTTCTTATTCGAACCTTCGCCGATTGCAGTACGCCCGCATGATACAAAGCCATCTCCGGCAGCAGGCTTACCCCCATTCCGGCTGCAACCAAACCGCGAATAGTCTCCGTCTCCTCTCCCTCAAAGCCGATCTTCGGGGTAAATCCGGCCTCCTGGCAGGCTTCCCATACGATTGGCCGAAGCGAGTAGCCTTCACTGAACATTACAAAAGTATCCTCTTTCAGCTGCAGCAAATCAATCTCCCGCTCACCTGCAAGCGGATGGTTGGGAGGTAGGATGGCAAACAACTCTTCAGTAAGCAAAACTTCGCCGCAGACCTGCTCATGCTCATCCGGAAAAGGCGAGATAAAGGCGAGATCAATCTCGCCTTTTACCATATCGCGAATCAAGGAAGGGTACATACCCTGACGGAATCGAAATTTGACATTAGGATGAAGCTTGCGGAAGGCCGCGACCACTTGGGGAACAACCGATACCCCAAGGCTGTGCGGGAAGCCCAGACGGATTTCCCCTTTCTCCGGATCCATAAATTCGTGAATTTCCACGACTGCCCTTTCTAAATCGTCAAGGATCACTTCCGCGCGTTTAAGAAACAGCTGACCTACCGGCGTCAGCTGCAGATTGCGCCCTTTCTGCAAAAACAGCTTCACACCAAGCTCTTCTTCAAGCTGATGGATTTGACGGCTGACCGCAGATTGCGCAACATGCAGCTCTTCAGCCGCTTGCGTCACATGTTCTTTTTTGGCAACCTTCACAAAGTAATAAAGCTGTCGTAGTTCCATAATGTCTCCAATCTCTCCCGTACATCCTGATTCTAATTCACGCGCCGTCTCTTCGTCATAGCGCGGTCCAATAAGCCGTAAAGCAAAAATCCTGCAACTCCTCCTCCAACATGCCCAAGCAGGCTCACGCTAGGCACAATAACCGAGAAGACCAGACCAAAGCCAAGAATCGTGTAAACCGTTTTTCTCGAGCCCTGGTCAAGCCATGCTTTGCGGAAGATGGCAATATAGAGAAACGCTCCAAAAACCCCGTATATCGCTCCGGAAGCCCCGGTAGACAAATATATCGTCCGTTCATCCCCAAACAGACCATGCACCGCTCCGGTCAACAAATTCGCGATTATTCCGCATAATAGATAAAACACGGCATATTTCACCGGCTTTAACAACCGCTCCAGCGGCGGCGCAAATACAAGGATCGAAAACATATTAAAGAAAATATGCTGAAAGCTTGAATGCATGAACATCGAGGTTATAATCCGCCATGGTTCCTTTAACCCATAAGGATTGTCCTGCATATTGCTGACAAACCCGCCTGACCGCATTAAATGATAATTGTCGTTAATATCCCCCGTCACGGCGATTACAATAAAATAAATGAGATTAAGCGCAATGATCACGGAAGTAACCGGAAAGGCGCGCAAATAACCCCGAAAGCTTTCGTATCTTAAAAAAATCATTACTCATCACTCCTTCCAACCATTGGACAACGCCGATTCATAAAGCTTATAATATAACCTGTTACAAACCTTAAACGTGAGAAGGAGGACATATCCATTATGTCACAAGAACGCACTGGCGTTGCCGCATTTAAAGGCAATCCTATTACATTAATCGGACCGGAAGTAAAAGTTGGAGATCAAGCTCCGGATTTCACAATCAACAAATCGCTTGTTGACTCCGTATCCTTAAAAGATTTCGCAGGTAAAGTAAAATTGATCAGCGTTGTTCCTTCGATCGATACAGGCGTATGCGATGCGCAAACGCGTCGTTTCAACGAAGAAGCCGCTTCGCTTGGCGACAACGTAATCGTGCTGACAGTAAGCGTTGACACTCCTTTCGCGCAATCCCGCTGGTGCGGTGCGGCAGGCGTAGACAAAGTCGTTATGCTGTCGGACTTCAAATCGCATGACTTCGGTCAAGCTTACGGCGTGTACATAAAAGAATTCGGTCTCGATATGCGCTCCATCTTCGTTATCGACGCAAACGATAAAGTACAATACGTCGAATATCTGTCCGAAATGACGGAACATCCAAACTACGAGCAAGCGATCAACGCGGTTAAAGCTCTCGTATAATTTACGCGTAAATAAAGCGAGTGAAGGCTTACCTTCCTCGCTTTTTTATTTATTATGTGATTCCTTCTTATGCTTTAAAAGCTGCAAGCTTCTTGTCCAGCGTCCGGTAAATATCAAGAATAACCCGGTAATTGGAGCCAAGATCGCCGAGTGAGCCTTTGGAAGCGGAATAAATATCAACTGCCGAGGTAACGGGATTCACGCCAATAACGGTTACCGTAATATCCATTGTACGCCCCGTCATCGTACGTTTCTCCAGGACAATCTCCCCAACTGACTTCACTTCGTGGAGCAGCTTGTAGCCCTGCATCTTTTTCAGGGTGGACAGAACTTCCTCCCATGCTTTTTCCTTCGAAAGCTTATAAATATGTGATTTGAGCAGTGGGTCTTTAGCTTTATCGCCCGTCGCTTCGTGACTGCGAAGCAGTCCGATTAGAGTGCGCTTCAACAACGATGATCTCCCCCTCTAGCATCTATGTACATCATTATAATTGTAGCATGTTTATATGCATGAAAAAAGTCCATAAACAGGTTTCAACATACAAAAGCAGTTCCTTGATCATCCAGCAAGGATAACCAAGGAACTGCCGGTCACTATAATGGCAAGAAAAAACCCGCGAATGCCGTCCGACTTACATGCTTCTGAACCCGCTCTCGCAGGTGGGTGTCCGCAGAAACGTTTTTGAGATCCCCTTTAGAGGGCTTGTCAGCCGCGTTTCAATGTTGGTCTCCCTAGAAACAGCCATTGGTTCAAAACAACGAAAAGCCGAAACGAACATCGCAGGATGTATTGCTATTATAGACGTAAATCCGGCAAAAGTAAACTTCGCTCTGCTTGCAATTACTGGTTCCGGTCTCTCTCCGAATCCGTAAGCTCCGCAAGCTCGTTCTCCTGCTCTTCCGCTGCCTTCTTCTTCTCATTCTCCATCTGATCCTGAAGCTTGCGGTAGATCAAGTGGAAATTCCAGAACGACAGATAAGCAATGACACTACCCATGAAGAACGGAATAAGGAACGTATATTGCGTGCTGAAGTACATCACCGCCGCGGCCATAATCGCCGTCGAGAACGAACGGATCGGACGTCCGATCGTAATCAGAATCGCGTTTTTCAGCAATTGAAACGTTTTCATATGATAGTGCACAAGCATCGAGAAGAAGTTGAATAAGGAAACAACGAGAAGCAGGCAGATCGCCAGGTACAAATACGAGAACAAATTGAATTTATCCTGGTAAACAATAAAATCAATAATCATGATGCCAAGTATAAGCGAGTAGAAAATGCCGCCAACCATACTTTGCAAATAGTTCTCTTTGTAACCGCGGAAGAACGTTTTGAACATAGGTACATCGACTTCGCCCATCACCCATTTGCGCGCAATCGTAAACATGGCTGCCGTAGCCGGGAACAAGGTGAATGGCGCAATGACCGCCATCATAATTAATGTAGCATACACCTGACTTGTAATCGCAGAATCAGATGCATTCGCCGGGGCTGCAAGAAGTCCGCTCCAAGCGATAAATACAAACGGAATCGAACATACCAGCCATAAGATGTTAATGACCGCTAGACGCATTATCCATTCGGAAATCCGATACAAACCGCCAACAAGGCCTTTTGGTTCCATTTGATTCGCCCCTACCCTAATAGAATGATTATGAAAAAAGGGGAAGCCCGGATGCCCGTTAGGCATCACGGACTTCCCCTGATTTACATACCTTAGTTGTTTACGAAGTCTTCAGACGAATATTTCGGACGGCGCGGTTCGCTGCTGCTGCTGCGGCCTTCGCCGCTGCGTCCGCGTCCTCCGCCGTTGTTGTCGCGGTTACGGTTTTCATAGCTGCCGCGGGATCCGCCGCCGCCGTTGCCGCGTCTGTCGTCACGGCCACGGTATCCACCGCCGCCGCCTTGACCTCCGCGGTTGCCGCCGCCAAACGATCCGCCGGAGAAACGACGGCCATTCGAACGGATATCCGGCTTGCGTTTTTTCGCGCGAAGCGGTTCTTCCGGCGTCAGCTCAACGTTAACGTCTTTCTTCTCGCCGGTAAGCAGCTTCAGAGCCGCTGCCATCAAATGCACGGAATCATATTGCTCCAGCAATTGAATGGCGATGCCTTTGTACTCGGTGAAATCTTCATTCTGAAGCACTTCGAGTACGCGCTCAGCCGTAAGGCGTTGCTTGCCTTCAATCGCTTCCGCCAGGCTAGGAAGAGGCTTCTTGCTGATGCGTTGACGCGTAACCTTCTCGATGAAGTGAAGATGATCCACTTCGCGAGGGGTAACGAACGAATAAGCGGAGCCTTCTTTGCCGGCACGGCCTGTACGACCGATCCGGTGAACGTAGCTCTCAGGGTCTTGCGGAAGGTCGAAGTTGATAACGTGGGTTACGCCCGATACGTCGAGACCACGAGCCGCAACGTCGGTTGCCACGAGAACATCGATGCTGCCATCGCGGAATTTGCGCATAACGTTGTCGCGCTGGTTCTGAGACAGGTCACCATGAAGGCCGTCAGCCGTATATCCGCGTTTTTGCAGACCTTCGCTGAGTTCATCGACACGACGTTTCGTACGACCGAAAATAATGGCCAGTTCAGGCGATTCCATGTCGAGCAGGCGGCAAAGCGCTTCGAATTTTTGACGCTCATGCACTTCGAAATAGTTTTGTTGAATCGTTGGTGCCGTAACTTGTTTTGAGACAACTGCCACATGCTCGGGATTTTTCAGGAATTGCTGTGCCAGCTTCTGAATGTTCGGAGGCATGGTTGCCGAGAACAGCAGCGTTTGGCGCTCTTCCGGTACTTGCTTCAGGATGGATTGGATATCCTCCATGAAGCCCATGTCCAGCATTTCGTCCGCTTCGTCAAGAACAACGGTTTTTACATCCTCAAGCTTAATCGTCTTGCGGTTAATGTGGTCGAGCAAACGGCCCGGTGTACCGATAATAATTTGCGGCTTCTTTTTCAGCGCGCGGATCTGGCGACCGATTTCTTGTCCGCCATAGATCGGCAGTGAACGAAGACCTTTGTATTTAGTCAGCTTCCCGATCTCGTCTGCTACTTGGATCGCAAGCTCACGGGTCGGCGTCATAATCAATGCAACGATACGTTCTTCGTTAATCGAAATCTTGTTGATAAGCGGGATTCCGAATGCAGCCGTTTTGCCTGTACCAGTCTGTGCTTGACCAATCATATCGCTCCCCGCCATTGCAATTGGGATCGATTTGTCTTGGATTGGGGTAGATTCCTCAAATCCAAGCTCCGTAATTGCCTGCAACACTTTCGGTTCCAGGCCAAATTCAGCAAATGTTTTCAAACTTTTCTCATACTCCTTTTATCTGCAGCCTACTAAAAAATATCCAAACCATTATAGCACATAACAACTTACGAATACCAGCAATGGGCAAAAAGCCATACTACCATAGATTAACAACCGCTGATTCTCAGCGAATTCAATCACGGAGATAACCAAAAATGAACAAATGGATTTTTAAACCCGCGGTTACCGCTGTTGTGATGACTATAGGCGCTTTGCTTATCGCTGGAGCCTTTAATTTGTTCCTGATCCCCCACCAACTGCTTAGCGGCGGTCTGTCCGGCGTAGCCATGATGATTGGCTATATTACGGGCGGAAATATCGGCTGGCTGTATTTGGTGCTTAATGTTCCGGTTCTCGTCTGGGGCTGGTTTATTGTGGGAAGGCGATTTATCATTTGGAGCATGTACACCGTGCTGGCCTCAACTTTATTTCTCCAGCTCATTCCTGTCGCAGCCATTGCCAAAGATATCTTGTTAGGCTCTGTCTTCGGCGGCATAATACTTGGCATCGGCACCGGTATGACGCTTCGGTACGGCGGCTCCTCCGGGGGATTTGACATCATCGCATCCATTATAACACGAAAAAGGGACTTGCCCGTCGGTTCCATTATTTTCACCCTGAACGGTCTTGTTATCGCGGCGCTTGTCCTTTATACGCAGGATTGGAATCTGGCGCTTTATTCCCTGCTGTCCATCTATATCGCGGGGAAAGTGGTCGACGTCATCCATGTCCGGCATATTAAAGTAACGGCCTTTATTATTACGACCAAGACGGAAGAGATGCTGGCGAAGCTGCTCACCCACCCTCGCGGCATTACGATTATCAAGACCAGAGGCGCCTTCACTTCCGCCGAACAAGATATGCTGATGACCGTCCGGACGCGTTATGAGCTGGCAGAGCTGCGAAAGACGATTGCCTCCATCGATAACCGCGCTTTTGTCAATATCGTGGAGACCGTTGGGGTTATAGGCGACTTTCGGCGGGCCAAGGATTAGTCCAAGAATAATAGACAAACATGGAATCATATACATATCCCTATGTTTTTGCATTTTATCCTGTTATAATGTGGTTATCCCGTTAAGTTTGTTTTCTTGCCATATGATTTGCCCTGAACCTATGATGAAAGGGTGATGCTCAGGTGGATATGGAAACAGTCACATTGTCACAGATTGTGGAAAAGCTGGTACCCGAGCTAAGTTCTTTCCTCACGAAGCGCGAGCTTGCGATCAATATCGTGCTGCGGGATGGATTAGCCGTTCTGGAACCGGAAGATGCAAGGGAAATTGTACAGCACAGCATTTGCGAGCATCAAATACAAGCTTTACTGCAATGACATAATGGGGTATAAAATCCAGAAAGTTTAGCCTGTCGGCTTCGTGCCGGCAGGCTTTTTTTGTATGCCGCATACATGAAACAATTGCCTGCTTAGAAAGGGGCCGGGCCGAAAAAAATAATGCCACGATTCCTTCTTCTGCTTTATAATTTGAATGAAAACGCTAACGAGGAGAGGGCATAATTATGGACATTATCTTTTCGACGCTGATGCTTTTGTACCATCTTGTTACGGGAACCGGAGAAGAAAATGCCGCCTCGAAACAGCTCGCTGCCTCTCTTTTCAACGCAGCTGCAGGAAAAACGATTATTCAGGCCGTCCCCGCAATGGGCGCCGCTACGCCAGAGGCGATCAAAGACGGCGTAAAGGCCGATCCTCAACCGGATGCCCCAACCGTCAAGGGTGTGTATGCAACGGCTCACAGCGCCGGCGGATCGCGTCTGAACACGCTGCTGAAGCTTATGGACGATACGGAGCTCAACAGCATGGTCATCGACATTAAAGATGATAACGGATACATAACATATCCGACGCAAACGCCAGAGCTGCTGAAGCTCGGCACCACGCAGAAGTATATCCCGGACATTCAAGCCCTGATGGCCAAGCTTAAGGCGCATAAGGTTTATCCGATCGCCCGGATTGTCGTATTCAAGGATACGGTCCTGGCGAAAAAGCATCCCGAGCTCTCTTACCGCCACGCGGACGGTTCCTTATGGGCAAACGGCAAAGGAGACAGCTTCGTTAATCCGTATATGCCAGAAGTGTGGGACTATAATGTCGCGGTTGCCAAGGAAGCCGTCAAGTTAGGCTTCAAAGAAATCCAATTCGACTACGTTCGTTTCCCGGAAGGCTTCGAGAAGAAGGCGGATTCGCTAACCTTCACCAAAACCGATCAGAGCCGAGTAGACGCTGTTGCAGGGTTCGTGAAATACGCCCGGGAACAGCTTGAGCCTCTAGGCGTCCGCGTCTCCGTCGATATATTCGGTTATGCCGCTTCCGTGCCAGCCGCCGAAGGCATCGGCCAGGATTTCGTAAAGATATCCAGCGATGTGCATGTGATCTCGCCCATGATCTATCCAAGCCATTACGGCACGGGCTGGTTCGATCAGCAGGACCCGGACAAAAGTCCGTACGCGACCATTGCCGGGGCGATGAAGGATACGCACAAAAAGCTCGATCCGATCGGAGACAACAAGCCGATCATTCGGCCTTGGATCCAGGATTTCACCGCCAGCTGGCTGGGCAAAGGCCATTACATCAAGTATGGCCCGGCCGAGGTGGAAGCCCAGATCAAAGCCCTTCACGATGCAGGAGTTGACGAGTACCTGTTATGGAATGCAGGAAACAATTATTCTGAGGGCGTGAAGTATTAGCTCCGGTTATTTCGCGCTCCGGTTAAGTCGGGCGTTCCTTGCGGTTTGTTTCTTGATCAACTTGTAAATGGTTGAAACAAACGCGCAAAAGTCACGCCCGACTCGAAATAACCTCCGCTGAGCGGAACAAAAAACGGCTTCTTCGACCATAATGGTTCGAAGAAGCCGTTTTTATTTTGACTAATTATTCTGCAATAGCTTTTGCTTTTTTCTTGCGGTTGAACAATTCAAATACCATCGGTACGAAGATTAGAGTCAACAGCGTCGAGCTGATCAGACCGCCGATAACGGTGATCGCCATCCCTTTCGAGATGAGACCGCCCGATTCGAAACCAAACGCCAGCGGCAGGAGCGCGCCAACCGTCGCAATGGCGGTCATCAGGATTGGACGCAGACGCGTACCCGCTGCCTCAAGCAGCGCTTCGCGAACGGACAAGCCTTCTTTTTGCTTCTGAATTACGCGGTCTACGAGTACGATCGCATTCGTTACAACGATACCGATAAGCATCAGCATACCGATAAGAGCCGTGACGCTGATTGTCTCCCCTGCAATCCACAAGCCAACCAATGCACCGATAACGGTGAACGGCAGCGAGAACAGGATAGCGAACGGAGTAAGCGCGCCGCCGAATGTAATAACAAGCACCAGGTATACAACAGCGATAGCGGCAAGCATCGCAAGGCCAAGCTGCGTAAACGATTTTTGCATGTCTTCCGTTACGCCGCCCATTTTAATCTCAACGCCTGCAGGCAATTTCATGCCGTCAATCATTTTCTGCAGATCCGAGGATACCGCGCTGACATTGGAAGTAACCACGTCAGCCGTTACCTCCGCATTGATGCGGTCGTCTAGACGAGTGATCGTATTCGGCGACTTGCCTTCTTCTATGGTGACTACGTCCTTCAGCGCAACCTCAGCGCCGGTTATAGGCGATTTGAGCATTACGTTTTCCAGATCGGATTTGTTGTTGTACGTCCTTGCATCCACCTTCACGTATACCTTGACGTCTTCATTGTCTTTCTTGATCGTAGTCAATACCGGATTGTCTCTGACCGGGCTAAGCGCCATGGCCACTTGACCGGCAGTCAAACCGTATTGGCTGAGCTTCTCTTGATTCGCTACAAGGCGGTATTGGTCGTAACGTTCGGAGAGGCTGGAATCTACTTTCTCCAGATCTTTATTTTCTTTCAGCTTGCTCATCAGATCGGAAACAACCGGATCAAGCGAATCCATATCCGGTCCGTATACGACCATGGAGATTGTCGAGCCGCCTACACCGCCGCTTGCGCCAAAGTTCTGCTCTTTCCATTCGCCTTTGCCGCCCAGCTTCTGAAGAAGCGGAACGATCCGATCCTTCTCCTCGGAGAAGTTCTTCGTATCTTCTTTGTACGTCAGGTTAAACAAGGCTTGCTTCGATGCGCCGGGATTCATCGGATTCTGGCCGCCAACCGCGTATTGCACGACATCAATGCCTTCGCGCTTCATCAGCTCTTTTTCCGCATCCAGCGCCATTTGCTCAACCTGCTCCTTCGTTTCGCCCGGAGCCGGGTTGTACGTTACGATCATCGACTTCTGCTCGTCTCCCGGCAGGAAGCTCATGCCGATCAGCGGAGTAAGCGAGAGACTGCCGACAAGCAGAACAATCGCAATGACGGAAGTAATGACTTTATGGTTAAGGGACCATGCCAGAACGCCTTTGTACCAGGTTGCCAAGCGGCCGTGCTTGTCATGGTCTACCGCCTTGCCTTCCTTGATGCCGTTCTTGAACATCATATGGGCCAGCATCGGTACGACCGTAATCGCGACAAGCAGAGATGCGAGCAAAGCGAATACGACGGTCAAGGCAAACGGCGTGAAGATCTCGCCAACCATGCCGGATACAAACGACAGCGGCAGGAATACGGCAATCGTTACAATGGTCGAGGACATGATGGGAACGAACATTTCGCGTGTCGCGTCCAGAATAAGCTCTTTACCCTTCAGCCTCTCGCCTTTAAGCGCCATACGGCGGTAGACGTTCTCGATAACGACAATCGAATCGTCGATAACCCGCCCGATCGCGATCGTCATGGCGCCAAGCGTCATAATATTAAGCGTAATATCCATCTGGCTCAAGATGAGCAGCGCAATCAGAATCGACAGCGGGATCGAGACGACGGCAATAATCGTGGAACGGATGTCGCGCAGGAAGATC
Organism: Paenibacillus sp. MMO-177; assembly: GCF_037147795.1. Taxonomy (NCBI): domain Bacteria; kingdom Bacillati; phylum Bacillota; class Bacilli; order Caryophanales; family Paenibacillaceae; genus Paenibacillus; species Paenibacillus sp. MMO-177. The sequence continues at coordinate 674,038 of NZ_JBBCUR010000003.1, forward strand.
ATGATAATAAGAACCGCAAACAAAGCACCGATAACCGCTTTCGTGATCATGGTTTCAACCGATTTCTCAATCGGTTTGCCTTGGTCGAGCGTTGTAACGATAGTCAGGCCATCGTTCTTCTCTTCCATAGACTTAATGGCATCCTTCACCTTGTTAACAACGTCAACCGTATTGGCGTCCGCCGCTTTTACGATGTTAATGCCGATGGAATCCTTGCCGTTCGTGCGGGAAACCGATTCCGCTTTGCCTTCAACCGTCAGCTTCGCTACATCGCTAAGCTTTACGTTTGGCATCAGAATGAGGTTGTTCAGGTCTTCTTCCGTTGTGACGTTGCCGTCAACAACAACCGCTTTCTCGGAATCGCCGAATTCAAAGATCCCAAGAGGAGCTTTCATCGCAGAGGCTTGAATGATGCCTTTCACGGCGTCTTGCGTCAGGCCAAGCTGCGCAAGCTTCGCTTGATCGAATGCAAGCTGGCCTTGCATCACGTTTTGTCCGGAGATCTGTACATCCGCAACCCCCGAAATGCCTTGCAGCTCAGGCAAAATGCTGGAGTTGACCAGATCGGTCAGCTGCGCCAGATTTTGCTTGTCGTTTGCGAAGCTAAGCGAAATGACCGGGAAGGCATTCAGGCTGATCCGGGATACGTCCGGAGCTTGAGCTCCTTCCGGCAACTTGAGGTCGGCAAGCAGGCTTTTCACCTCGCTTTCCGCCTTTTCCATATCGGTACCGAATTTATATTGAATGATGACCGACGATGCATTCTCGAAGGAAGTCGAGCTGACGCTGTCTACCCCTTCCATATTCCGCGTCTGCTGCTCGATAGGCTTCGTTACTTTATCCATGACTTCTTCAGGAGCCGCGCCGGGCAGAACCGTTGTTACGCTAACGATTGGGACCGTAATGTCCGGCAATGTCTCCATCTTCATGTTCAGACCGGAGTACATGCCCGCGAACAGGACGATAACCGTCATGATCCATAAAGCAAATTTGTTATTCAGCGAAAACTTGATAATGCTCTTCAAACCTTCCCACTCCTTCTCTATTATCTGCTCTTACACTTTGAACCGGTATCCGACGCCCCATATCGTCTCGATATATTGCGGGTTCGACGGATCGTGTTCGATTTTTTCGCGCAGCCTCCGAATATGAACCGTTACCGTAGCTGCGTCGCCGTTTGAGTCAAGACCCCATATCCGCTCAAACAGCTCTTCCTTCTCAAAAACCCGGTTGGGGTGAGAGGCAAGGAGCAGCAGCAGATCATATTCCTTGGAAGTCAGCATCGCCTCCCGATCATGAATCGTTACCCTTCTTGACGTCTTATCAATTAATAGCCCCCGGATCCCGATCTGCTCATGTCTCTCGCCCCGGTCTGCTGTCAGCCGCTCGTACCTGGCCAGATGCGCCTTCACCCTTGCCACCAGCTCGCTAGGACTAAACGGCTTCGTCATATAATCATCCGCGCCTAGTCCAAGTCCTCTGATCTTGTCGATATCTTCCTTCTTTGCCGTTACCATCAGCACCGGGATATTCTTCGCCTGCCTGATCTGGCGGCAGATTTCGAACCCGTCCAGCTTCGGCAGCATGACATCCAATATGATCAGATCATAGGAGCCTCCTAATGCCTTCTGCAGCCCGACATCCCCGCGTCCTTCAATCTCGACGGCAAATCCGTGGCTCTCCAGGTAATCCCGCTCCAGCTCGGCAATGGCCTTCTCATCTTCAATGATTAGTATGCTCTTCATGCTCTATCACCACCGTTCTAACCGGTTCGGCTCTGGGGAGCAGGAAGCAGAATCTTGCTCCGCCGCCTTCTACATTTTCCGCCCAGACCTTTCCGCCATGCCCTTCAATAATTTGCTTGACGATTGCAAGACCCAACCCGCTTCCTCCCGTCTCGGAGTTCCGGGATTGCTCGGCCCGGTAGAACCGGTCGAAGATATACGGAAGATCTTCCTTCTCGATACCCGGTCCCGTATCTTCGACAGCAACGAGCACATCGTCCCCCTTCTCCCGAACCGTGACCGTAACCTTCTTGACCGCGGATTCCGGAAGCTGGCCCATATACTTCTCGCTGTTGTTCAAAATATTCGTCAATACCCGTCCAAGCTTGTCCGGATCGGCCGCGATTAGCAGCTGCTCGCCGGAAGGAGGCTCAAAGCTGAGCTTTACGCCCGATTTTTCCAGATCAAACCGCTGCTCCTCCAGGTAATGCTCCAAATATTTGACCGAATCAATCGTTTTGAAATCAAAAGCTACCTTGTGCAAATCCAGCTTGGAAAACAAAAATAATTCGTCAATCAACTGATCCATGTCGTTAGCCTTGTGATAAATGGTCTCCATATACCGCTGGCGTTTCTCGTCCGTGTTGGCGATGCCGTCCATAATGCCTTCCACATAACCTTTAATCGCGGAGATCGGCGTCTTCAAATCATGCGAGATATGAGACAATAACTGTTTCCGGTTCTCCTCGTACTGCAAGCTTTGATCGATGGACTGCTTGAGCTGGATCCTCATTGCTTCAAAAGCGGCGGCGAGCTGGCCGACTTCCCCTTTGCTCCTGACAACAACCTGTTGCGATAAATCGCCGTCTTTGATCTGCAGGGCAGCCGTCTTCAGCGCATGAATCGGCCGAATAATGCTGCGGGAAACATAATAGGTCAGAATCAAGCTCGACAAACCGATAAACGCGATAAAAATCAATGTCCCAATCGGCCTCCAAAGCGGCGGTACAACATCATAACGGCGAAGCAGCAGCATCTGACCGTTATGCCCGTCCGGATAGCGGAAGGCGATTTCGTTGATTTGAAACTTGAAAGCTCTGAAAGATACCGTATCCGGCGACTCGTCAAGCAATCCTTGCCAATCCTCATGCGGTGACAGCTCCTTCAAAAATACCGGAACCTCCGTTACGACTCCGTCCTTCGCCATGATAAGACCCGCCCATTGATCGGCCAGCCTCCGCTGAAGCTTATCCGTATAAGCAGGGGACGAAAGCTTGTCGGTATCGTTCTCTAGAACGTATTTCAGTTCACCGTAAATCAGGGACTGGTTCGTCTTCTCCTCCTTCTCCACGCGGAAATATTCCCTCAAATCCTGCATGCCTCCGGCATAAAGCACAAACACGACAAAGCCCAGGATCAAGACCATCGGCAGAAACACCATGGCCAAATACGACATGTACAGCTTCACTCGAATGGACAATCGTACTCACCCTGACTGCGGAAGTTTTGAATCTATCGTTTATCATAACCGTGAATTCTAAACGAACTCGAAAGCATTTCTTACAAAGTTCTTACAAATGGCTCATCACCGCAGGCAGCGTGACGATAAAGACAGTGCCATGACCAAGCTCGCTCTCCACGACAACGGTGCCATGATGCATCTCCACGATTTTCTTCACCAGGGACAAACCTAGCCCGCTTCCCCCAACCTTGCGGCTTCTAGCCTTGTCTGATTTGAAAAAGCGGTCAAAAATAAGCTCGTGCTGATCGGCGGCGATGCCGATTCCGGTATCTTTAATCCGGAATTGCACGTTTCCGCCCATTTGCCGGAGGGCGATGTCGATTTGCCCGCCTTCCGGCGTAAATTTGATGCTGTTGCTGATCAGATTGATCCACACCTGACTGAGCAAATCTTCATCCGCTTCAATAAAAATTTCGTCCAGGTCGGCAGCCAGCTCAATTGATTTGCCCGCCCACTGCGGTTCGCAAGACAAAATAAGCGTTCCAAGCTGCCGGTCCAGGCGGTAACGCTTTGGTTCAAACGGATGCTTCTCCGAGTCAAGCGAAGCCAGCCGCAGCAGATTCTCGCTAAGCTTGGACAACCTGGAGCTTTCACCCTCGATAATACGCAAATATTTGCTCCTGGTGGCAGAATCAAGCGATTCATTCCGCAAAGCCCGCGCAAAACCGCTAATGGAGGTAAGCGGCGTTTGAATTTCATGAGACACGTCGGAGATAAATTCCTGGCGAAGCTCCTCCAGCTTCTCGAGTCCATCCGCCATTAGGTTAATCTCGTCAAGAATCTCCATATACCTTGGATCCATCCTGCCGAAGTTTAGACGCACCTTGAAATCGCCTTGCGCAATCCGTCTAAGCGCGTCTCTCATCGAATTTGTGAATTCCTTCTGTCTTTTGTGGAAAAACAAGAAGCCGATCAGTTGGATAACTAGCCCCATTAAAAAGAATCCGCCCAGTAGATTCAACAGTTGAGCTACATAATGATGAGGAGTCCAATTGATTTGGTTATATAACCAGTGACTAAAAAAATACACGGCAGTCCAGCATGCTGTAACAAAAGAAAGCATGAGGCTGAATTGGCCTATTCTAATGAGAACTTTAAAGACAAGCTTCAGCTTATCTCTCATCATTGCACCTGAACCTCCAGACGGTAACCCAGCCCTCTGATTGTGCTGATCCGGAACGTATGCTGCGATTCCGGGAATCTTTCGCGCAGCCGATTGATATGAACATCCAGCGTCCGTTCATTGCCTTCGAAATCATATCCCCATATCTCTTCAATCAGCTGACCGCGCGAGAATGACTGCCCCGGATAGCTGGCCAGCTTGAACAGCAGCTCGAATTCCTTGAGCGGAAGCGTCATGCTCTGTCCATTAACCTGAACCGCATAGGTCTTCCGATCAAGAACAAGATCCCCCGCCTGAACCGTCTGTGAAGAAGCAATACGGTAACGCTTAAGCAGCGCCTTCACCCGCGCAATCAACTCCAGCGGCTCAAAGGGTTTGACCAGATAATCATCGGCACCCAGCTCAAAGCCCTTCAGCTTCTGGGCGGTTTCTCCCTTTGCCGTCAGCATAAGCCGCGGCAGATCGTAATGATCGCGGATCTCGGCGCATAACTCCCAACCGTCCATGTTGGGCATCATCACGTCCATAATAACGAGATCCGCTTTAGAGGACTCCAATATCTTCAATGCGTCTACCCCGTCGCAGGCTTCCAGCACCTCAAATCCTTCAACCCTCAAGTAATGGCTGATTAACTCCCGAATATGCGAATCGTCGTCAACGACCATAATGCAAGCCATGTTCATTCTCCTCTCTTTTACGCTAGTCACTCTCTAGTCACTCTGAAGAATACTACGCCATTGTAAATCCAATTTAAACAAAAAAGCGCCAGAGCAGCAATTGCTCTGGCGGGTTGCATTTTTTTATTGGGAAAGGCGAAGAGCCAGGTTGTACATTTCCATATTAAACGGCTTCTTGGAGTTAACGACTTTATCAATATCCGTCGTTACCAGCTCGCCGCGGACAATGCCGCAAGCTTTGCCGGACTCGCCTTCCATCAGCTGGTGAACGGCAAAGTCGCCCAGACGGCTTGCCAGAATCCGGTCCATCGCAGTTGGCGTACCGCCGCGTTGAATGTGGCCAAGAACCGTTACGCGAGGCTCAAGTCCGCAGCCCTTCGTAATTTCTCTTGCCACGTCTTCGCCGCGACCCGCGCCTTCCGCGACAACAACGATACTATGGCGTTTGCCTTTCGCAAAATTGCTCTGCATGCGCTCGGACACTTCAGCCATGTCGATTGGCACTTCCGGAACGATAATCGTTTCCGCGCCGCTCGCAAGACCCGCATACAACGCGATATCCCCGCAATGGCGGCCCATAACTTCCACAACCGAGGAACGTTCATGCGAAGACATGGTGTCGCGGATTTTGTTGATCGCGTCCACTACGATGCTGACAGCCGTATCGAAGCCAATCGTAAAGTCCGTAAACGGAATATCGTTATCGATTGTGCCGGGAAGACCCATTGTCTTGATGCCAAGCTTGCTTAATTTGTTAGCGCCTTGATAAGATCCGTCGCCGCCGATAACAACCAGACCGTCAATTCCGCGAGCGCGCAATACTTCAGCTCCGCGCTGCTGACCTTCAAGCGTCGTAAACTCCTTACAACGCGCGGTTTGAAGAATGGTGCCGCCTCGTTGAATAATATCGCCTACGCTGCGGAGATCCATCTTGAACAAGTCATCGTTAATCAAACCTTGATATCCTCGTTGAACGCCATATACGTCGAGACCATTATACAGAGCGCTCCGGACAACGGCGCGTACCGCCGCGTTCATGCCTTGAGAGTCGCCTCCGCTCGTTAATACTGCAATAGATTTTACAGATGACATAATCATTCCTCCAAGTAATTTTATCTAATCCTGTTGTCTTCGAATCCAGATGCTGTTGACCAAAAAAAACAGGCGGGTAAGCGGGCTGTTCTTCATCAGCTTGCGGGATGCCGCCAGCACATCCGATTGGGTCCGGACCTTGGGATCGGATAGGTAAAGAGCTAGCAGCCCTTCGATAATAAGCCGGTGAAAGCCGGCTGCCGGGAGCTTTTTCACATCTTCCCTGGCCCTATTCACAATCGTGACAATCCGATCGACAAGCTGCTGCTGACTGTCATAATAATGACAAAAATTCAAATCGCCGCCGGCACGGTCTTCTTCCTGATCGATCAAATAATCGAGCATGATATGAAGGCCGCACACATGCGGAAAATATATATTTTTAATTGCTTCCGCGTCTTCCGGAAGTAACGTCTTGTCGCTCGCCGCAGTAAACAGCATAAACATGCCTAGCGTCGAGCCCGTCGCGGCTGCAAATTCATTCCAATATAATTCCGGATACCTGTCTGCGTATGACTCCCACCAAGTAAGCAAGCGCTCCTCGCGCAGATCCTTGCGGATATGCTTATACACCTGGAGATCGGTATACAAGCCGACAAGCTCCGTAACGTGCGGCTGTGCCGCAGCATACGAAGGAAGCATTGAAACACAGTGTTGACATAAATTTACCAAATGATGCAAATAACCGCCGTCGTTCCGCTCCTGGCGCAAGGCGTAGTAATCCTTCACCGCTGCTGACGGGTCGACCGCATCCAGCATCGATTGATGAAGCAAACGAAAATCATCCGGGTCCAGCGAAGTACTGCGGTCGCATAGATTGTCCAGATAATCGCTGATCGTCTGAAGCGCCACAATTAACGGAATAAGAACATACCGCTCGTCCAAATTCATAGAGGCGTAAATCGCGCCGCCCTGGCAATGAAACTTCTTGCTGTCCATGCTTTGAAGGGCCTGCGACCGAAGCTCGGGATCCGGGATCTGTTCGGCCAGCTTGCGCAGCTTGCGCAGCTCGATGTTCACTTCAGGCAATATGTACTTATAGACGCGGTGCATGAGCTTTAACGGGCGTTCGGGTACCCGATTGCCGGACAAAGTCATTACTCTCACAATGCACCCCCTTCTATGACAGCCTTACGTATGCCGGCGGGATTCCAGTTCCTGATTGGTACGGTACCAGATATGCAAGTCGTTGATCCGGCTTGCGTATTCGGCAATCTCCGCATTCAAACGGCAAGACTCTTCGAAATTCTCTTCCTCATACAAACGATTCTGCATACGGTTAATGACTCTTTCAAATTCCATGACCCGATCCGGTATTGTTCCCCTAATGAGCTCCCACCGTTCCACGATGTCCGACTGCTCTGCGGAAGAGTACTGCTCCCAGTCCGCTTCCAGCACCGGCAATGCGATCAAGAGCCTCTCATTCCACTCAAACCGATACATCAACATTCGTGAACCTCCAGACAATAATGTACCATTTCGACAAGCAATAATCCAGCCTATCATGTATACTGATAAACAATGTTGTTTGATAAGTACATGCTTACGAAATAAGAATTATCGCAAAGAACGCGCGTTAATTCTTTTCAGGAGGAAAACATATGGATCACTCAGACAGCGCCGCGCCTTCCGCAGCTAATGTCAAACGGGATACGCTTTCGCTTAGAGCCTTCAGCTTTGCCATGTACTCCACGCAGGCTCTTCTTATTTCTTACATTCCCTTGTATTTTATGGATCAGGGGTTCTCGGCGCACCAGATCGGCATCATTTATTCAACGGGTCCTTTTATCTCTATTTTTGCAAACCTGCTGCTAGGCATGGCAAGCGACAGGTTCCGGACGATCAAGAAGCTGCTTACCGTTCTGTTGTTTGGACAGCTGGTTATGATCTCCCTTTTGTTCCCGGTTCATCACTTTGCTCTAATCTGCCTCGTCATGACGGCCTTTTATTTCTTTCAGACACCGATGAACCCGCTTAGCGACAGCCTGATTCTGCTCGCCAGCCAGCACATTAAGACGCCGTATGCGCTAATCCGCATATTCGGCTCGCTTGGTTTTGCCCTATCGGCTTACCTGTTTGGTTTAATCCTGAAAGGAATTGGCACGGAATGGACTTTGCCAATCGGTTTGGGTACGATTACCATCACGATTATATTGTCGTTCTTCCTCAAGGATTACCATGGCAGTACCCGCAAAATCGAATTTTCAGGGTTCTTCAAATTGCTGCGAAAGCCCGAAATCTTATTTTTCTTCTTCATTATATTGCTTGTCTCGATCAGCCACCGGATGAACGAAAGCTTCCTTGCCGTTGCCCTGCGGGAGATGGGCGCTTCGGATTCCCAGGTTGGGCTTGCCTGGCTGTTCTCCGCAATAAGCGAAATTCCTGTATTGTTCCTGATGGGGAAATACGGGCATAAATTCAAAGAGCTGCCGCTCCTTGTCTTCGCCTGCTTGATGTATATGCTCCGGTTCTGGCTGGCTTCCGTGCTAGACGATCCCCGCCTTGTGCTCAGCACGCAGCTTATGCACAGCGTCAGCTTCGGCATTTATTTCTCCACGGCGCTACGTTACTTGTCGCAGCTTATCCCGGACGAATACCGCTCCTCCGGCCAGGCTGTGTATGCGGTTGTATGGTCGGGACTCGCCGGTCTTATCAGCGGTACGGTCGGAGGTTATTTCTTCGAGCATTTCGGACGAAGCAGCTTTTATCAGATGGGAGCCGTGCTTGCGTTAATCTCGGCAATCCTGTTCTTCTGCCAGCATCTATTTGGACGAAATAACCCTTAAACGCAAAATAAAAAGAGATCCTCTCGAATGCGAGAAGGATCTCTCTTGCTCTCTTGCGTGCTTATAAGGGTTGATCTTATAATTTAACGACGTTAGACGCCTGTGCACCGCGATTGCCTTGTGTAATATCGAATTCTACCGACTGACCTTCTTCCAGCGACTTGAAGCCGTCGCCTTGAATAGCGGAATAATGAACAAACACGTCTTCGCCATTCTCAACCGAGATAAAACCGTAGCCTTTCTCAGCGTTAAACCATTTTACTGTTCCCTTCAACTGACACAACCTCCTAAAAATAACCGCCACATATCGTGGCGAATAACCTCATTATATCTCCCTGATTTGGAAAAATCAACAAATCGCGATTCGAAGGAATTGGCTGGATCCCGGAATAAAAGGAAGCATTGACGTCAGCAGCTCCGGTTCTCCGCCGTTCGCCTTAACGGCAGCCAGCAGCTCATCCATCCGTTCGTACGGCTTCCAGCCCAAGGAATACAGAGGGTAAACTCTTACTTCTCCGCCGGGTTTGCATACCCGCATCAATTCCAGAAGCGATTGCTTGTGAAACTCAAAGCCAAATTGCCCGGCATATAGAAAAAGGAAATGACTGCATAATACAAGGGAAAACGTATTGTCCTCAAAAGGGAGCTCCGGCAATGATCCCGCCACGTAACGGCTGCGCCCTTCCGTTGACTGCAAATGCACGCGAAACCTTTCAAGCGATTGTACGCGTCCTTCGCGATGCTGCTCCAGGCTGCCGTAATAGCTCCAGTCGAAATGCTCCCTTAGCTTATCGAGCTTTGCGGTAGAGGCCTCGATCTCGGCTGCCGCCTCCTCGAGCCACGCGCCTGTGTCCTGTACGTACCGGGGATCCGCTGCGGTCGCATCATAACCGCGGCTTCCCGCATCCGCGGTAAACGAGGACCCACCTCCCGCAACATCCAGCACTTTGCCCTTCGCAAGCAACCGCTCCGTTAAATCAAACATTCTCGCGTACTCGTCAAATCCCCGGCATGTCATCGCCACGCCAACCTGCTCGTATACCTGCTTACTCATCTCAAACACGCTCCTCATCTCTGCTCTTCTCGTCTCATCATTCCGCCTGCTTGCAGAATAGCCTAATTCTACCATCCGCTATTATTGATTTCCACCCCTAAATTTGGCTATGATGAACAGTATATCTAGATGAGGAAAGGTGGCCGCACAGCTATGTTTAAAAAACATGAAATTTTTAAAACCGATAAATACAATATGCTTACCGTGGAGGTTCAAGGAAAAACCTTGATCGTCCGCGAAATTTCCGATCAATGGGGCGAAGAAACCCATACCTTCGTCAGCCGTCCCGAAATGATGCACTGGGCGGAAAACCGGTTCAAGCCCGAGCAATTCGCCGGACGCGAAGAAGAACGGGAAAATATTCTGAAAGCGCTGAAAGAGGTATAACCCGGCAGGAAATATTAACCTGTACGGCGAACACATATCGTTACAACACGGTGCATAGACAATAGACTAGCGCATGCTTTCGTCTTGTTTATGATTTCAGGAGGATAAGATGGGCTCCGTAAACGCAATATTTATCATTTCCGCCTTCGTGCTTGGCGGCCTTGTTATTCTTAAGCGCGATTCCATGGCGCCACACTTGCGCAGGTGGATGGCAATCGTATCTATCGTCTTAATCGCATTCGCCTTTTTCCTTATTGTGTACAGCTTCTTTACAATGGGAACTTAGGTTCATGATTGGAAGCATCACCGGACATACTAGGACAAACTGTGTTCTTGAGGTGATCTTCCACGAATGAAATGGCTGCCTGTCGTATTAGCGTTATGCCTTGCTCCCGGTTCGGCTTCCGCCGACGCCGGAAAGCAGGCTGCGTCATATCACCAATCATCTATATCCGTACCGAGGAGGAGTTCGATGAATCACGTACCTAAGCGTTCCGAAACCGCAGTAGAATCCCGTTGGAAGCTGGAGGATCTGTTTGCGAACCAGGCTGCCTGGGATAAAGAGTTTGCCGAAGCAAAAGCTTTGATCAAGAAAGTCGGAGCTTTCGAAGGCAAGCTGAGCGATCCCGCGCAATTGAAAGCCTGCTTCGAGCTGGAAGATGAGCTCTCCCTGCATGTTGAACGGCTTTATGTATATTCCAATATGAAGCATCACGAGGATACGGCTGAACCAACCTATCAGGCTTTGTCCGACAAAGCCAAAAAAATCAGCGTGGAAACGGGCGAAGCCCTCTCCTTTATTACGCCTGAAGTATTGTCGCTGTCGGATGCGGAGCTTGACGCTCTGATCGAGAACAAGGATCTTGCGGTATTCAAGCATACGCTGGAAGAAATGCGCCGCCAGAAAGCACATGTCCTGTCCAAAGCGGAAGAAGCGCTAATGGCGCAAGTAGGCAATGTAAGCTCCGCTCCGGGTTCGATCTACAGCATTTTGAACAATGCGGATCTGAAATTCCCTAAGGTGAAAAATGAAGCCGGCGAAGAAGTCGAATTGACGCAAGGCCGCTACATTCAATTCCTGGAAAGCAAAAACCGCGAAGTGCGCGCTAACGCCTTCCGCACCATGTACGATACATACGGCAAATTAAAAAACACCCTGGCAACAACGCTAAATGCGAATGTTACGAAAAACATTTTCTACGCGCGGGCACGCAAATATCCTTCCGCTCTTGGCATGTCGCTGTATGGCGATAACATTCCGGAGAGCGTATATACGAACCTGATCGATACGATCCATAAGCACATGCCGCTTATGTACCGTTACATGAACCTTCGGAAAAAGCTGCTTGGCGTTGACGAGCTTCATATGTACGATCTGTTCGCTCCGCTTGTCGATGAGTTTGACATGGAAATCAAGTATGACGACGCAAAAAAAATCGTAAAAGAAAGCTTGAAGCCGCTTGGCGAGGATTATTTGTCCGTGCTGCAGGACGGCTTCGATAACGGCTGGATCGACGTGTACGAGAACGAAGGCAAACGCAGCGGCGCTTACAGCTGGGGAGCTTTCGGCACGCATCCGTACGTGCTGCTGAACCACAAGGATAACCTGAACAGCATGTTCACCTTGACGCACGAAATGGGCCATGCTCTTCATTCGTATTACTCGGATACGAACCAGAACTACCGCGATGCCCAGTACACGATCTTCCTGGCGGAAGTCGCGTCCACGCTGAACGAAGCTCTGCTTATGGATTATCTGCTGAACAAGTCTACGGATCCGAAGGAAAAAATGTACCTGCTGACATACTATGCAGACCAGTTCCGCACAACGGTGTTCCGTCAGACGATGTTTGCCGAGTTCGAGAAAATCATTCACGAGAAAACCGAGCAAGGTGAGTCTCTTACTCCGCAGGATTTGAGCAAGATCTACTACGACCTGAACGTGCTCTACTATGGCAAAGACATGGTTGTAGACAAAGATATCGAGATGGAATGGGCGCGTATTCCGCATTTCTACAACAGCTTCTACGTGTACAAATACGCGACGGGCTTCTCCGCGGCAACAAGCTTCTCGAAGCAAATTCTCGAAGAAGGCGCACCGGCGGTTGACCGTTACCTCGGCTTCCTGAAGAGCGGCGGCAGCGACTTCTCGATCAACATTCTGAAGAAGGCCGGCGTTGATATGTCTTCCCCTGAGCCAATCGAGCAAGCGATGAGCGTGTTTGAGAGCTTGATTGAGCAGATGGAGGAGTTGACGAAGTAAACGGATCGGTTGGTGCTTGCTTGGAGGACGGGATGGTTCCGAGGACGGGAAAGGATCTCCTTCCGGCTGCTGTTGGAATCGGGAATTTTGAATGACACCTAAAGGTGTATTCCCGAGTTCCAAAGGCAAACGCTCCGCTCCTCCAGGAGATCCTTCCCCTCTCTCTTCACCCTTTCCTCTCAATTGCACACCAAAAACTCCCTTTACTTCGTGTAGAGGGACGGAAAGATGAAAGACAAAAAAAGACAGACTCGGTGATTTTCGAGTCTGTCTTTTTTGTTGGCGCTAGCGCGTAACTTTCCAGTTATTCCCTGCGTCTATTTAAATATAGAAAGGGTGATGGGATGATTAATAAATGGAGATCAAGTTATCTAATCATGCTTGGCATAGCGATATTGCTTGTTGGACTAGCCGGTTGCAAATCCGAGCCCAATTCTAGCTCTCCGCATGTTATTTCAAGCGATGGTCTTGCATATAAGGAAACGCGGTTAACGGAAGAGGATATCGTTAAAACCTTAAAGGCTAATAATGTCGAGTTGACGGCAGACCCTGCAGACTCTTATTTTAAGCTAAATCATGTGAAGCCTTCTATCTACGCGCTGCCGGGCAAAGAGAGAATTATGGTGTACGTTTATGACAATGCCAAAGACACGAAAAAGGCAAGACTCGATTTTGCGGAGAAAACAAAGGTTATGGACGTGAATTCACCGCTATTTTATAACGTCAAAAACGTCCTGATCCTGTACCAGCCTAACGTTAGCGGTGAACGCCCCCAAGAGAAAACCGCCTACCATTCCGGTATTGAAAGCTCCATCGAACAGCTGTTAGGCGATGAAATTTATATTCAACATTTTAAATACTATAATCTCGTTAAATGGAAGAGCTTCATAAATAGTTTTACCAACCATCAGGCGGATCAATTGAAAATAACATCACTAACCATTGAAGGCGATCCGATCTATATCTATCTGACCACGGACGGTACCAAGCTGCAATATGTATACGATAACAGCGAGGATGCTTATGGAGGGGGCGATACAGGCGACTCCATAACGGAATGCACGAATATCGAACAGGAGAAAACCGAGGAAGGAAATATCCGCTACGTTGCAACCGGATGTCAAATTGGCGATAAAAGATATATTATGACCGTCCCTGAAGACTCCATGAAAAAAGACAGCAGGATCTAATCCCGCTGTCTTATAATTAATCCTCAAAGATGGCGACCGGGCGGGACCAGCCCCCGCTTGCTTTTTCCACTTTGATCGGGAAACAGCATACTTTGAAGCCGTATGGCTGAGGGATTTGATCCAGGTTGGCTAGTTTCTCGATCTGGCAATATTCACGGTCCTTGCCGACGAAATGAGCCGCCCACAGGACGCCTTCCCTTGGATCCTGTTTAAAAGATTCTGCTTGCAGGTTGAGCGGAATATCCCATCCCCATCCGTCGGTACCCACTACTTTGATGCCTTGATCCAGCAGCCACACCGTAGCTTCGGCCGATACCCCCGCATGCAGAAATGCATAATGCTCGTGGTATAAACGTTTGTCCGCATCGCTTCGGATGAGGACGATATCAAACGGTTTTAACGTGTAACCGATCCGGTCCAACTCGGCTTTCAGATCTTCCGTTGTAATTTCGTAGCCCGGAGGCTTGGCGCTGAAATCAAGCAATACACCATCGGAAAAGAACCACTCGAGCGGAAGCTCGTCAATCGTTCTCGCCGGCTTCCCTTCCGAAGTTGGCCAATAATGCCATGGCGCGTCTATATGAGTACCTGCATGCGTATTCAAGGTTACCGTTTCCGTCGCCCACGCTTTGCCTTCCGGGAAATCCTCCTGCTTAAGACCAAGTATGGCAGCTGCTTGCTGAGCCCCTGCTTCATGGCTCGAATACTCAATTTTTGCTGGCAAAGGCTCTCTGATAGATGGACTGATAGGTACGCTCAAATCGATCATTTTCATCACGTAATTCTCCTTGTCTCCCGATTCAAGCCCCATTATACCACAATCCTCCAACGGCCTAGTTAGTGATTATGTTTACAATACAATCCTTTGATGACGCGGAAGCAGAATCCGGAGTAAATACCGAATGGATTCGAGGTGCGAGCTTAACAATACGATATATCGCTAAGGTCGCCATGATGCCGGGTTTGGATCAGCTTTACGATGCGGGACATTGTTAAGTGTCGGATTACATGGAGAAAATGGACGTTTTGGGAGGCAAATGAAGCATCTTAAAGATGTGCGGCAGCGTTAAGAGTGTTGAAAGGAAGGGAAATCTGAGCCTTTTCGATGTGGCGTATCGTTAAGAAATAAACTCCCGCACAAGGCTATGCTATCCTCATACGAGAGTTTATATAATTTATACTTCGCCCCAATAGATCTCGGTCTCGTAATCGAAAGAGACTAGACCATTCTGCTCCGTAGCTTTAAAAAGCTTCCGCAGCTCAACCATTAATGGCTCGTAGTTAGGATGGCCGGGCAGAGGGATATAGGAGGAAGACGACATCCGTCCGCTTAATTGCTCGAAGTTAAGCGGGCTTAATAACGGGAAGGTCGCCTTATGGAGTTCTCCGTCTTTGAAGAACGGCGTAAGGGCGTCCTGGGAAATATTTTTATGGCTAACCTTCTCGTAATCGATACCGTACGTCCGAAGCAGCTGGTCATAGCCTTCGAGAAATGGCGTACCGGTTGTTAGTCGCGAGTTCCAGATCAGCACGGCTTTGCCTCCTGGCTTTAGAATGCGTTTGAATTCGGCTTTCGCTGCGGAACGGTCAAACCAGTGGAAGGACTGGGCGCATACAATAAAATCAACGGTATGGTCCGCAAGACCGGTCTCTTCCGCTGAACCCGATACCGCTTGGAATTTGGGATATCCGCTTAACTGATCAACGGCCGCTTGCCGCATATCGGGGTTAGGCTCAACGGCGGTCACCTTGCTTCCCTGTTCCAGAAGCAGCCTGGTGAATATGCCCGTTCCCGCCCCCACATCGGCAATAGCGGATTCCGAACGGAACCCTATTGTGCCGTATAAATATTGAATGACCTCGTCCGAATAGCTCGGACGGTATTTGACATACTGATCAACCCGGTCGGAAAAACGCTCCTTGCTGTTCATCGACTCGTCATCTCCTCCGTATAGAAATTTAAAGCCACTCCAAAAATTCGAGGCGGTTTCCGAAGGGGTCGTTTAAATAGAATCGCTGCACTCCTTCTTCTGACCGCGCATGATCATCAATCACTTGCACTCCCTTATGATGTAAATACTCCCTCAATGCGTTTAAGTTCTGCACCTGAAAGGCAGGATGAGCTTTTTTGGCGGGGATAAAGTCGTTTTGAACCCCGATATGCACCTGATGCGTTCCGCATTGAAACCATGCTCCGCCGCGTTTTATCAGATTGTCGGGCTTCGTTATCTCCTTCCAACCAAGTAAATCAGCGTAAAAGCTGCGCGCTGCCTGCTCGCAGTCTTCAGGGGCCGCCAACTGCACGTGATCAATTCCAGTGAATAAGAAAGACATCCTCTCACCGCCTATTATTAGTTTCATCTTATGAAACATAGTTTCAATTTATGTATCCATTTTATAGGAAAACCATGTAGGAATCCAGTAGTCTTAAGCATAAAAAAAAGCCCCCTGCAAAAGATTAGCGTCTTTAAGCTAATCTTCCGCAGGGGATAGTTTTAAAAGAGGACGCCGATGGCCCAGCCAAGCAGGCCGGCGAAGACCGACGACAGGAAGTTTACCCTGTCGTTGTTCAGCGCGGCCAAGCCGCGCACCCGCTCCGCCGCCGTCCCGCAATGGACGGCGCGCTCGGTCTCGCTGCCGCATACCCGGCAGCGGTACATGGCCTGGCCGGTGGCGCCGAGCAGCGAGTCGGCGAAGCATCCGGCCAGGCCGGCGGCAGCGGCGGCGATGACTACCGCCGCCGCGCCGCCAGGGGCGCTGCCCGCAGCGGCGTCAGCCTGCTGCGGGAGCGCCAGCAGCGCTGCCGCGACGCCGCCGATGAAGGCGGCACCAGCCAGCGCTGCAAGCGTGCCGAGCGGCGTAACCGCGCCGCTCGTGCCCGGCTTTACCCGCTTGCCGGTCGTGATCGACCGCGGCGCGCTACGGCTTAGGGCCCCGATTTCCGTGGCCCAAGTATCCGCGTTTACGGCGGCCATCACGCCGATATAAGCAAACAGCCATGCCGCGTCCGGCCAAAGCGCATTGCCCGCGCATAAGAGCAGCCCAATGCCGCCATTGGCCCAGACCTGTCCGGCGTCGCGCCTACCGGTCTTCTCGTAATTCGCTTCCGCGGCGGCTTTGGCGCGGTGGCGTTTCTTCCACTTCGACCATAGGGTCGAGGACACAAAGAAAGCAATCAGGCTGCCGAACCATACCGGCTCGCCTAACGTAACAAAGCCCGTTCCCATGATCATGGCCGACCATGCCCCCGAGCCCGATAAAGATCGTGTCCGATAAGCCGCAGCGGCGATCAAACCGCTCCCGGCAAGACCCGCAAGAAGTCTCAGCCACCATTCGTCTACCCAACCAACCATACTCTTCGCTCCTTAGCACTGCACACTTTATACTTGTTTCAGTTAAAATGCGGTTACCAGCTCTTCAACCACTTTGCGAGATCATTTCCTGCCGCGGCATGGCCCCATGCAACCTAACCAAACATAAACAAGCTAACATAAACCCCTATCAGGCTGGTCACAGCCCAACAGGGGTCCACTTCTTGCTTCTGTTATACGACAACCTGCTGCAACGCTTTTTGCCAGCGGTCAGGATAATTCGTGCAAATCATCAGCTCCGGATCAAACGTGATCAGCTTGCGGATGGAGCGTTCGTCGTTAGGTGTCCATGCCATCACCTGGATGCCAGCCTGCTTCAGCAGCTCCAGGCGGGAGGCGTTCAGCCGGCCATGCTCGATCGACAGGAACCGGGCGCCAAGCTGTTCCAGTTCGACAGGCAGCGAGTTACGCCATCCGTCGAGGATTAGACCCGTACGGATGCTGCCGCCAGTCCGTTTATGTACGTTAAACAATGTTCCGGCATGGAACGACGTTATCACCACTTCGTCCTCCATGCCGTAATCTTTGAGCAGCTCAACTACATAATCTTCAAGCTTGGGATAACGGATCCCGTCCGTCTTCAGCTCGATATTCAGGCGGATACGTCCGCGGGCCTTATCCAATACCTGGCTTAACGCTGGAACGCCTTCACCCTTGTACAGCGGCGAAAACCAGCTTCCGGCATCCAAAGCCTGCAGCTCCGCAGCCGTCAGGCTTTTCACTTCGCCGCGTCCGTTTGTTGTCCGCTTCAGCTTGTAATCATGGATAACGACGGGTACGTTATCCTTCGACAGCTGCACATCAAGCTCTACCCATTCAATAGCCGGCTCATCAATCGCTAATTGAATGGCTGCGAGCGTGTTTTCCGGAGCGCGTCCGGACCAGCCCCTATGCGCAACGCATGCATTTCTCATTAGGCGCCGACCATCCTTTCGCTTGCCTTATTTCGCTGCAATCGTACCGTCGCCGCGCACCTTCACGCCAAACGACAGTGCCGTTAAATGATCCAGCAGCGTCTTCGCTTTGTCACCGTCAACCGGCTTCGGCTGGGCGAGATTATTGTTCATCGGATCAAACTTCAGATCGCAATCGCCCGATTTGCTGCAAACCGCGTTCAATACGCCCGTATCTGCCGTAGCCCCTTTTGGATAAGCGCTAAAAATAAAATTGCCCAAGCTGTAGGCTATCCACTTGCCTTTGTACTGCTCGAACCCTTGCAGCACATGCGGATGGCTGCCAATTACCAGATCCGCGCCCGAATCAATATATTCCCGGGCAAAATCCCGCTGGTATTGCTCCGGCGTTTCCGCCTTTTCAATCCCCCAATGAACCATGACAACAACGAGATCCGCCTTTTCTTTCGCTTTCTTGATCGCGGCTTTGGTTCTTGTTGTATCATAGGTCTCGGCTACGCCCGCACGGTTCTTGTCAGCTTTCCAGTCGCCTGTCGGCACAACCCGGCTGACGCCGATATAGGCAACCTTAATGCCGTTTGCTTCCTTAATGACCGGGGCAAAAGCCTCCGTGTCGTTGTTGCCGGCGCCCACATGGTTAATGCCGGCTTTGTTCAAATGAGTTATCGTATCAAGCAAGCCCTCAACGCCTTGATCCAGCGTATGGTTGTTGGCAAGCGTCACGATATCGATGCCCGAATCTTTCAGCGCCGGCAGCGCGCCCGCATCGCCTTTAAACACAAATTGCTTGTCTTGGGCAGGTACTCCGCGCGTTGTAACCGGATATTCAAGGTTCGCCGCCGTTAAATCCGGCTCGCTTAGATGAAATAAGGCTTCCTTGTAAGGATAGTCGTCACCGTATTGCTTCATCATATCGCCGACGCTTTCCGCCAGCAGAATATCTCCTACAAAGGCCAGTCTAACGGTATCGCCAGACGCACCGCCACTTGAGGAGCTTCCCCCAGACGGTGTTGTGCTTGGGTCATTTTGTCCGCTTGGGCTGTCTTCTTTCGTTCCGCTATTATCCGCCCCGTCAGCATTTTCGTTGTCTGCTGCGGACGTTTCAACTGGTGCAACACTTGGCTCAGGACTTGCTTCAGCAGAAGAATTACCGCCTGCGGAAGAGTTAGTCGGGTCTGGGGAATGACCAGCAGCTGCTGATTCCTCCGTCCGCGGCTTGTTATTCTTATGGAATAAGCCGCCGTCCAAGGCAGAGGCCCAAACCGCGATTAGAACAACAATGAGGCCAACAATCATCAAATTAACGGTTAACAGAAGGCGAAATCTTTTTTTGCGTCTTCGTTTTTCATGCTGATGCGCTTCAGAACGGGATGAATACATGGATCGGCTCCTTCCAGCCAGAATATCCCTTCCATTATAGCAAGGTTAGTTCTAGATTGCGAAGGTTTCATAGAGTTGATAGAATTTCGAGAGCCGCTTCTTTCCCCGATTTGATGCAGTCCGGCAATCCTACTCCGCCAAAGGCTGCGCCCGTTACATATACGCCCGGCAGCTCTGCTGCCAGACGATTGCGAAGGCTTGCCGTATTCTCCAGATGCCCTACAGGATATTGCGGCATCGAGCGCGGCATGCGTGTTATTTCCGTAAAAATCGGCACGGCATCGATACCCAGCACCTTATGGATATCTTCAAGCACGGCTTTTTTCAATTCGTCTTCCGGCAGCATAGCGACCTCTTCATCGCCTGCCCGGCCGACATAACAACGGAGCAGCACTTTATCGCCCGGGCTGGTATGCAGCCATTTGTTAGACGTCCAGGTGCAGGCTGTGATGCGCAGTCCTTCCGAACGCGGTACAAGGAAGCCAGACCCGTCAAAAGTTCTGTCAAACGTCGATTTCTCAAACGCCATGACCACGTTTGCTACGGATACATAGTTAATTGCCCGAAGCTCGGTTACGTCCACTAGCGGCTCTAGCAGATCCGCCGCATGGAAAGCCGGTACGGTGATCAGCACCTGATCGGCAGGCACTACCTCGCCCGACTTTAAGACAACCTCGTAACGAGAAGCTGCATCCTCGCCGTCGAGAGGCTTAATCGACACAACGGCATCCCCCAAACGACGCTCTATGCTTTGCAGAGCTTTATCAAGGGCATGCACCATCGTAGACAAGCCTTCTTTAAAGCTCAAGAACACACTGTTTTTTAGTTTTTCCGGCAAATAATCCGGCGCTTGATGCGGCGCTTTGTTCTTTTGCTGCATCTGCGTTCCGCGGATCAGGCTTCCATACTGGCGTTCCGCCTCCGCAAACTGCGGGAACGTCGCCTGTATGCTCAGCTTGCTGAGATCCCCTGCGTAAATACCGGCCAGAAGCGGCTCCGAAATATGCTTTACAATCTCGGATCCAATTCTGCGGGATAGAAAATCGCCAAGCGACTCATCTCCGTCCGGTGCCTCTGACGGCATCTCCAAATCCTCAAGCGAACGGGCTTTGCCTTCCTCCGACAACAAAGTCGTCTGCATAAACGTATCGAGATTCGTCGGAATGCCAAGCACCATACCCTTCGGCATCGCATGAAGCTTGCCGTTCCGCATAATATAAGCGGTTTTGCCGTTTTCGTTTTGCGCCGTCAGCTCGTTCTCGATGCCAAGCTCCTTCGCCAGTTCAATCATCGGCAGCTTCCGAGACAGGAAAGAATCCGGCCCCTTCTCAATGACGAAGCCGTCACGCTGCAGCGTATTTATTTTCCCGCCAAGAACAGGTGCGCCGTCCACAATTGTCAGCTTCACCTGTTTGCCTTGCCGCTCCGCTTCCCGCTGCAAATAAAAAGCGGAGCTCAGTCCGCTGATCCCCCCGCCGATTACGACAATTCGATCAACCATTCCGATTCTCCGCATGTTCTTCATCCTTTCGCTATTCCAAAGAACCGGCGCCTATAACCGATTCTGCTAAAGTTTCCATATATAAAGGGTCTTTATTCAACATTGTAATCCGCTCAAGCGTAATTCCCAGCTCGGCCGCAACCTGCTTGGCTTCAAGATCGAGATCGTACAAAACTTCCAGATGATCGGATACAAATCCGACCGGAGCAACCAAAACGGCTTTAATTCCTTCATCCGCAAGTACCTTCAGCGTATCCAGAATGTCCGGTCCAAGCCAAGGCTCTCTTGTACGGCCTGCGCTTTGCCAAGTGAACTGCCAATCCTGCGCATCCACGTTCGCCAGATTCGCTACCGCATCCGAGGTAGCAAGCAGCTGCTGCTCGTACGGATCGCCCATCTCGCGAATTTTTTCCGGAAGGCTATGCGCACTGAACAATACTTTTACCGGTGCGGTGTTGCCGGACGATTCGGCCAGACGTTGCAAGCCGTCCGTTACGCGCTCGCTAAGAGCTTGAAGCAGCTTCGGATGAAGGTGGTATTCCTTGACGAACGACATCTTAATGCCTAGCTCGGCTGCTTTTTCCTGCGCGCGCTTGTTATAGGAACCTACGCTCATGATCGAATAATGCGGCGCAAGTACAATTCCTACGGCTTCCTTAATACCGTCGCGTGCCATTTGCTCCACACCGTCTTCGATATAAGGAACGGCATGCTTTAATCCCTGGTAGCAGACATAACGGCCGGGCGCCAGCTGCTCCAGCTTATCCTGCAAGCCTGCCACTTGTCCGTTTGTATTCTCGCGCAGCGGAAATACGCCGCCAACGATCGCATCGTAGCGGTCGGTCAACTCTTTCAACTGCTCCGGCGTTGGCGCGTTGCCTCGGCGGATATGGGTGTAATAAGCTTCAACATCATCCAGGCTTTGCGGTGTGCCGTAGGACATCACCAGAACGCCAATCTTGTTATTCGTCTCAGACATGGCTCGTTTCCTTCCCCTCTCGCGCTGCAATAGCTTTCTCCGAATAGGAGTGAATGAATGCCGTTAACTCTGTTAATTTCTCAAGCGATGCTTCCGGGAACAGACCGTGGCCCAAGTTAAACACAAAGCCCGGCTGCTGAATTCCCTGGTCGATAATCTCAGCCGCATACTGTTCAACAACGCTCATAGGCGCAGTCAGAATAACCGGATCCAGATTGCCCTGCACCGCGAATTTGCCGTCCAGACGGCGGCGTCCTTCCGGAATCGATACGCGCCAATCGAGGCCGATAACATCAGCCTTCAGATTGCCCAGCTCCGGCAAAAGCTCTCCCGAGCTGACGCCAGGGAAATAGATTTTCGGCTGCGGCAGATCCGACAGCTCGGCAAAAATCCGCTCGATCGTCGGCAGGACAAACTTGCTGAAATCGGCAGGCGTAAGAGCTCCAACCCAGCTGTCGAACAACTGGAATGCCTTGCCGCCGCTTGCCATATGTGCCCGAAGATAAGCGATAACCATATCGCCAAGCTTGTCCATAAGACTGAACCAGACCTTCGGCTCGCTATACATCAGCGCTTTGGTCCGCAAATAGTTTTTCGAAGGTTTGCCCTCGATCAAATAGCTTGCGATTGTAAACGGAGCGCCAGCGAACGTAATAAGCGGCACTTCCAGCTCTTTGTCCAGTATGCGGATCGTCTCGAGCACATGGCCCAGATCGCCTTCTACGTCAATAGGGGTTAACCGCTCCACATCAGCCGCCGTGCGAATCGGATTGTGAATAACCGGCCCGATGTTGGCAACGATGTCGAAATCAATCCCGATCGAAGCGACCGGGTTCATAATATCCGAATATAAAATAGCCGCGTCAACGCCCAGCTTGCGTACCGGCATCATCGTAACTTCTGCCGCAAGCTCTGGCTGCCTGCAAATTTCTAGTAAAGAATATTTCTCTTTAATCTTACGGTATTCAGGATCATATCGTCCTGCTTGACGCATGTACCATACCGGTACCGTGTCTACAAGTTCCTTCCGGCATGCCCGAATGAAACGGTCGTTATAGCTCATGTTGCCGTTCCTCTTTTCTTTAATTTTTCACTAATTTCCATTATGCCCGTTTTCGTTACCCCTAACAACCGTTCTCGCCTTGCTTCCTATGACAATAGTATGACAATCAAACTTTCCCTGCATGAAGAACCGATGAATATTAGCCGCAAAAAAGAAGACAGCAGCAAGGCTTTCCCTATCGTTCAGGGTACCTCCACTGCTGTGTGATTTCTCTTAATCGGCTGTCGCCGGCAAGATCGGATTCTTCAATAATGACTTGTAGGACGGGTCAAAATACGCGGTAAAAGACAGCTCCGCCGTATTCATTCCGCTGTCCGCTTGCTGCAGGGTAAAGTCGTTAATAACAATAAGACGCTTTTGCTGCTGAAGCTGAGTCATCCAACTCTTCACTTGCGCGTATGTGCCAAGCAAAGTGACATGAACATTAACTTCCTTCACGGTTGGATATAACGGATCGGCACTGCCGGACAAAGCGTTAAGCTTATTCTCGCCCGGAAGATCAATGGCTGCGCTGTTTATTTTCGCCCCGGTCTGAAGACTTAAGCTTTTGAGCGTAACAACCAACTGTTCCGAATTGTCCCATAAAGGAAGGGCAGCTTGTATATCCCGCTCCGCCAGGCCGGTACCCTCCTCCTGCTGCTTATTCACGCTGGCCTGAAGGGCATTGTATTGCAATTCGGACTGCTCCGCGAGCTTCTTCTGATCCGACAGCTTGCTGCTGGATGGCTGAAGCAAGACGACGTACAAGAGAAGCAGCACAAGAAAAAGCAGCATCATCACGATGAGGCCAAGCGAGCGGTTTTTGGTATTATCCATTATCGTCCGACCCTCCTGCGTCAGCCTGCTTCTTGTCCGAAGTCGAAGCTGTTTTCCACGTAATCTCGTAGCTTCCTACCCACTGGCCGTTATTATCGGCAAAAGACTGCAGATGAACCGTCTGGGTAAACGGCATGGCCCGAAGACTCGTCAAGTAAGTAGACAACGCCGTTAAATCCGTGCTTTTAAAAGTAAGGGAAAGCGTTCCGGGCTTGTTATATTCAATCGTTGTAAGCCGGGAGCCGTAGGGCAGATGATTCGTCAGTTCATCCAGTACGGCAACGGCATCCTGCCTGTTATCGTTAATAAACTTCACAACGGCCTGCGGATCCGCATCCGCTTGCGTCTCCGTATTTTGCGTCGCCATTTGCTGCTGGAGTAAGGCTGTTTTATCTTTGATCACCTGCACGGTATGCTCGTAATCTGAGATTTGCAGCCTGTTGTTCGTGTTTAGCGCCAGAATGGCTCCAAGGCAGAGCAGCCATACGATGCCTGCAACAAGCAGCTTGGCCGGAATTTGTGTGGTCTTTCTGGCTTTTTCCGGCATCAGATTAATCCCGGGAGCATTCTTGTCCCTAATCGCAAGACCAAACGGAATCATATATTCATCAAGCTTCCTGCGAACCCTCTTGCGAAGCGGCGATTCCAGCTCGACGGTCTCGACTCTCATATCCGGTTGTGCCTGCTGCAGCTCGGCAGCCAGCTGGGTACGCCCCGCCAGCTCGCCGGCAATAATAGCTTGATTTATCCGCGCATTGCCGTCATGAATGCTGTATTGATAGAAGCTGAGCAGCCTGGAAATCTCGGCATTAATGCTATAGATCAGCTCGGGGGTAAACGTCCCGTCTATGGAGCCGCTGTAATCATATTCATTAATGACCCGCATAAAGACCGGATGCCCCTCATGGAACATGTACACTTCCACATTAGCCTTATCCAGATGAATGAGCATCGTATTTTCAAGCGAGTCTATGTACCGGGCTTGAATCGCTCTGGCGAAAGCCGTTGAGGCCAGCTCGACATATTTCACTTTCAGCCCCGAGCTCTCGAGCAGCTCGATGCATTGCTTAAGCCATCTTTGCGGAGAAGCATAAACGAGTACATGGGTAGACTGCTCTTCCGATCCGGCAGCAATATAATCATAGACCGGGTCTTCAAACGGAAGATGCAGCGCCGTCTCGACTTCAAGATTGATCAGCTGGTCCAGTTCTTTTGAATTAACGGTCCCGATCTGAAGCTTCCGGATAATAATTTGCGATGTCGGAATAGACAACGTAATCGAAGTGCCGTTCAGCTTTTCTTTCTTAACCCATTCCTTCAGACTGGAGCGAAGCTCCTCCATGTTCGTGAATTGATCCTCAAGAATGACTCCATCGGCAAACGGCAGGAAGCCGGTCTTCTCGATTTCCCAGCCCTTTTTTCTTTTCCTTACTCTCGCGTAGCGTACTCCGCCGTGATCAATCGTTAGACCAACACGCTTGCTGCTGTCGAGC
Organism: Paenibacillus sp. MMO-177; assembly: GCF_037147795.1. Taxonomy (NCBI): domain Bacteria; kingdom Bacillati; phylum Bacillota; class Bacilli; order Caryophanales; family Paenibacillaceae; genus Paenibacillus; species Paenibacillus sp. MMO-177. The sequence continues at coordinate 699,373 of NZ_JBBCUR010000003.1, forward strand.
ATTCTTTCTCACATCCCACTACATTAGAATTGAACGGTATAAATCAATCATTGCATCGCCATATGCAAAGGACAGCAAAGCGCCAAGCAGTAAAAACGGTCCAAACGGAATCGGCTGCTTTCTCTTCACTACCTTTAACAGCAGCAATAATCCGCCAACCACACTGCCGAAGAAGCAGGCCAAAATAAAGGCGGGAATCAGATTGGTCAGCCCAAGTATCCAGCCCAGCAGGAAGAGCAGCTTGACATCGCCAAGTCCCATGCCTCCTCTTGTAAGAATAACAACTGCCAGAAGAACGCCGCCTCCGGCAAGCGCTCCGCCAATATGAAGCCAGATGGATCCTGCCGGGAACAGACATCTAAGCACAATAAATAGAGGAGCAAAAAAGAGCAAGATACGATTAGGCAAAAGCATATATTTCAAATCGGAGACGGTAAGGATCACCGACATGCTGACAAGGAGCAGTCCCATTACCGTATTCCAGCTGTTTCCGAAGGTAAGATAGATCCATACAAACAAAAGACCGGTCGCCAATTCCCCAAGCGGGTATACAGGAGAAATCCGTTTGCCGCACTGGCGGCAGCGTCCACGGGACAAGAGGTAGCTTAAAACGGGCATCAAATCTCGAGGCTTAAGGCGCATCCCGCATTTCGGACATTGCGACGGCGGCGATACAATTGAAAGCTTGATCGGAATCCTAATCCCAACAACGTTAAAAAAGGAGCCTACTATTAAGCCAAAAAAGAACAGGTAGATTGCGAGAAATAGGGTCATAGGCGGGTTCGCTTTCGGTTTAGTGTTGTAAGACACCAGAAATCGGATACGTTATCCGATTTCTGGTGATGAAATTATTAGGTTGCAGTTGGAGTCGGTGTTGGTGTTGCTGCTGGCGCTTTTCCATCTTTAATTTGAGCAGCAGTATATGGCTTGTTATTTAAAGTGACGCTTTTGAGTTCACCTGCTGCATCAAAAGTTACTACTGAAGCATTTTCAAGCTGTGCTTTTGTACTAGGCAATGAAGTATTAGCAGCAATATACCCTGCATCTACTAAATTTTTAAAGGTAACGGACTTGCCATTAAAATCACCATCCAACTCACCTGTTACATACAATCTTGCAGCATCATACATTTGTTGTGCCGTAGCAACATCGGCATCTTTCTTCGTATTATCAATAATCTTACCAATCAAAGGAACAGCAATTACCGCGATTACCGCAAGGATAACGATTACGGCCAAGAGCTCGATCAGCGTAAAGCCTTTTTCTTCTTTTTTCAGGCGTTTCATCATTTTTTTCAACATATTGGTTTCCTCCTAAATAATTGTTTTTTGTCTCTTCTATGTTGTCTTGCTTGTAAAACCTCACGTTACTGGACACTGGAAAACAAGGTGAACATCGGTAAAATAATCGCCATGACGATCAGCCCGACTACCCCCGCAAGGAATACGATCAAGAGCGGTTCGATCAGAGATTTCAGACGATCAACCGTGTTGTCGACGTCCATCTCGTAGAAATCCGCGATCTTGGCCAGCATCTGGTCAAGCGAGCCGGTCTCTTCCCCTACCGCAATCATCTGCGTTACCAGCGGAGGGAATACCCATGCTTTCTTAAACGGCTCCGACAAGGAATTACCCTGACGCAGCGACTCCCCTGATTTCCTTATGTATCCGCCGATCACTTTATTGCCTACCACCTCCTCCACTATGGTCAGAGATTGGAGCACCGGCACGGAGCTTGCATATAGCGAGGAGAGTGTCCTAGACATTTGGGCAATGGCGCCTTTTTGTGCCAGCTTCCCAAAGATCGGCACTCTTAGCTTGGCATAATCCAGCACGTATCGGCCCCGCTCCGTGCGTTTGTATAGCTGATAGGCCACAATAAGGACAACAAGCGAGAGGACCCAGTAGTACCATTGATGGGACATGCTTTTGCTCAAAGCCAATACCATCTTCGTAATGGCCGGAAGCTCGGTATTAAACGATTCAAACATCGTGACGAACTGGGGCACGACGCCCTGCAGCAAGTAAATAACCGAAGCAATGGACATCAGCCCAACAACGGCCGGATAAGTCATCGCTGATTTAATTTTCTCTTTGGTCGTATGAGCTTTCTCGAAGAACAGAGCTAGCCGGTCAAGCGTGCCTTCCAAATCCCCCGTCTCTTCCCCGGCACGGATCATGCTGACGAATAAGGGCGGAAAAATCCGCTTATGCTCTTGAACGGCCTGCGAGAACGGAATTCCTCTTAGAAGGGCCGAGCTTACGTCAACCAACGCTTTCTTAAGTGGTTTGCTTTCGGTCTGCGCGGCAAGGATGTTTGTTGCCTCTACAATCGTGACCCCAGCCCGGATTAGAGTTGAGAACTGACGGCAGAAAATAATAAAATGAATGCTTTTTACCGGATTGCCAATGTAGATCTCGGTAGATAATACGCTTTTGCGGATTTCCTCGACGGATATTACGATCAAACCACGCTTGCGCAATTCTTCTACTGCAGAAGACTTGTCCATCGAGTTCAGCTTTCCTTGCAGCTGCTTGCCACCGTTTGTCTTCACTTGATAAGCAAATTGCGGCATTAGAGACCTCCTTCCGCCATATACGGCTTAGCCGCAGTTGGATCAATAATGCCGGAGTGAAGCAGCTCCTTCACGGACATTTCCAGCGTGTGCATGCCTTGGGCGCGGCTTGTCTGCATAATGCTTTTTATCTGATGCACCTTTTCCGTCCGGATCAGGTTGGATACTGCCGGCGTATTAACCAGAATTTCTGTTGTACACGCTCTGCCTGCTCCCCCCCGCTTCGGAAGCAGCCTTTGCGACACAATAGTGACAAGCACAGATGCTAACTGGCTTCGAATTTGCCCCTGTTGATGCCCGGGAAATGCATCGATGATTCGGTCAATCGTCTGTGGTGCATCGGATGTATGGAGAGTTGCCAATACAAGATGCCCGGTCTCCGCCGCCGTAATCGCAGCCGATATCGTCTCGAGATCGCGCATCTCCCCAACGAGAATCACATCGGGATCTTGCCGGAGCGCGGCGCGCAGACCGCTCGAGAAGCTGCTTGTATCCTGACCTACCTCTCTTTGATCGATAATCGAGGACTGGCTTGTATGTATAAATTCAATGGGATCTTCAAGAGTTACGATATGTCTCGCTTGCGTCCGGTTAATACGGTCAATCAAGGCGGCAAGCGTCGAGGATTTCCCGCTTCCTGTTGGGCCCGTCACCAGTATGAGCCCTTGGTGCTTCTCCGCCAGCAAGGCCAGGGACGGCGGCAGCTGAAGCTGCTCAAAGGTTGGGATTTGAGTCGGAATCGTTCTGGCGGCAAGGCTAATGTAACCTCTTTGCTTATATACATTGATCCGGAAACGGCAGTAACCGGGCAATGCGAGGGAAAAGTCTACCTCTCCCCTTGCGCGGAGCTTATCCGTCTGCTCGCTTAGCATAAGACTTAATGCCATCGTCTCAGCAGCTTGTGCAGTGATGGCAGAATTGCCAATCTTATGGAGTTCTCCGTTAATCCGGAATACGGGAACATTGCCAACCGACAAATGCAAGTCCGATGCCCGAAGCTCATAGGCCTGCTTAAGAAAATCCAGTATTAGTTCGTTAATCACGGCTGTCCTCCTAAAAAGAATGACCGCATCATGAGCGGAAAAAGCTAATGCAGCGATTCTTGCTTCGCAAGCATGAAATTAATGGGCCACGGTTTCGCGGAGAACTTCCTGCAGTGTCGTAATGCCGCGGGTAACTTTGTCGAGCCCGTCGTCCATCAATTGGATCATCCCCTGCTTGGCTGCTGCCTCGCGGAGCTCGCTTAACGAACCGGATAGTGTGATAAGCTCACGGATTTCGTTATTGATATGCAAAACCTCATGAATGGCCACCCTGCCGCGATAACCCGTGCTGCCGCAGCTCCCGCAGCCTCTGCCGCGGTAAAGCGTCTGAGCCTGAATCCCCCTGCTTCTTAAGAACAACCTCTCCTGTTCGGTAGGCTCTTGCGCTTCCCGGCAGTCGTTGCATATCCGGCGAACAAGACGCTGCGCAACAACGCCGATAAGCGATGACGCGATCAAGTAAGGCTCAACTCCCATATCCCGGAAGCGCGTAATCGAGCTGACGGAATCATTCGTATGCAAGGTGGACAATACCAAGTGGCCGGTCAGGGAGGCGCGGATCGCAATCTCTGCCGTTTCCGTATCCCGAATCTCGCCGACCATGACAACGTTGGGATCCTGCCGAAGGATCGAGCGCAGACCGGTTGCAAAGGTTAATCCGATTGTCGGGTTAACTTGGACCTGGTTAATGCCGTCCAGCTGGTACTCTACCGGATCCTCAACGGTAATGATGTTGGTATCCTCTTCATTCAGATGGCTGAGCGCCGAATACAAGGTGGTTGTTTTGCCGCTGCCCGTTGGACCTGTAATGAGCAAAATGCCGTAGGGGCGCTCGATCATTTCCTTAAACACCCGGACGTTATGGTTATTGAAGCCGAGCTGATCAACCGCTTTGACGCCGGTACTCAGGTCAAGCAGACGAAGAACGATCTTCTCGCCATGAATGGTAGGCAAGGAAGCGACGCGGATATCCACCGTCTTGAATTCGAACTGCATCTTCATCCGGCCGTCCTGCGGAAGCCTCCGCTCGGCGATGTTTAATTTGGACATGATTTTGAGTCTTGCCGTAATAAAACCCTGCATCTGCTTAGGCAATGCCCGTTCCGTGCGAAGCACCCCGTCAATCCGGTAACGGATCGTAACGCTTGTCTCGCCCGGGTCAACGTGAATGTCGGAGGCTCGAAGCTGTACCGCCTGCTGTATCATCTGGTTCACGAGCCGCACGACGGGAGAATCTTCATCCGTAATTTCGGTCTCGCGGATCTCTTCCTGCGTCGGAAGATCAATCATCATCTGACTCATGGAGTCCTGCAGACCGTAATGTCTTGCGATAGCCCGCTGCAATTCGTCTTTGCTGGAAATAGCCGGTTCGATTCGGAAGCCTGTGCTCATGCGAAGTTCTTCGATCGCGAAGTAGTCCAGAGGATCCGCCATTGCCACCATCAGCTTGCCGCCGTCCTTCTGAATCGGTATCGCCTGGTAACGTTTGGCCATGCTTTCGGGGATGATCTGGGTGATTTCCGGATCAATCTGGTATTTATACAAGCTGACATGCGGAATTCCCAGCTGGAATTCCAGCACTTCAATGAGCTGCTGCTCGGTTATGTACCCTTGGGCAATAAGTAAGTCGCCTAACTTCTGTTTGGATTTGCTTTGCTCCAGCAAAGCCTTCTGCAGCTGTTCCTCGGATATTATGGCGCTCTCGACCAATAAATCTCCCAGTCTCTTCTTAATAGCCACCATCTCTTAACAGCCCCATTCTCTTATTTCTTGCTGGGTTCTTTATACCCAAAATTCTAGATCACGGAACCAATTTTGGCAATATTTATTCTATTAATTGTTGCATCTATCGACCCACTGACTTAAACTGATTATAGCGCATAATTACTAGATTTCAATAATTGTTTTAGGTATAAGGAACTATATAAAGCGGATGTAAAAATAGGAGGATAGGGCTATGAAACTGCTTGATTTTCAGAAAAAGATTTCCATCACCTTAGTCGCAACTCTCCTCGGGTCGCTATTCGCATTTGCAGGTCTTCCCGCAAAACAAGCCGAAGCCGCGGATACGTTCGACCTGGGACTTGTTGCGCTGAAATCGGTCGAGAAAAGCAAATACGTGAGGGTAACGTATAACAACTCTACTCCTGTTGCCGACTCGGACAAGGCGTGGACGGAAGAGCTTTACGTATTGGCTAAGTCGGGCAGCTATTACACTTTGAAATCGAATAATACGGGAAAATATTTAACTGCCGGCAGCAACAGCACGTTGACCGCAAGCAGCGATACCAATACGAGCGATAGCCAGAGGTTTTCGATTACACCTAACGCCGACGGAACCGTTTCTTTCTATTCTTTAGGAAAGAGCAGGTATATAAGCACAACTTCATCAAACAATAATCTGCGTCTTAGCAGCGCTACGACCATTCAAATCTCCCAAAAATTTAAACTTACCTCCTTCCGAGATTCCATTCATATTCTTGAAATAACCGAATCCGGAGCATCAGACCTCTCCTCGATACTCGGGAGCAGCTCTCCCGTTCCCTTCACCGTCGATACATACAGCATGAAGGAATTTGTTGCTTCCCGCGATGATTTGGACGGTAAATACGATGCGGTGTACATAGGAAAGGGCACCTTGGTGGACAAAGACAACAAGGCAAAGACGCCATACAGCATGTCTTTGCTCAGCGCGCAATCCCAAGGCAGTACAACGCAAAGCAATAACCACAACACAAGCAGTATTCAGAACGATATCACGCAGCTGAAGGCAAACGAGATTACGAATGATTTTATTAATAAAGGCCTTCCGGTAATCTTTTACAACGATTCTTCCACAAGGAATGGCATTGAGTATCAGGCGGATTTAAGCTCAAGCTCCAAAGCTTTGCTGAAGAAAAATTTCTTGCCTTATAAAGACGGAAGCACGACAAACGCCATTTTCGTGGATTCATCCAACATCTCATCCGCAGCGAACTTTATGAGCAAGACAAATCTGCTGGAGAAAGCCAATATTCGTCCGCAATTGACGGTAACGAGCAAGCCAACCGAATATACAACAAACCAAGTTAGTCAATACAAGGCCGGCGACAAAATCACCTTTAAATACACCATTGATAATGTAGGGGATATTAGCCAGAAAAATATCGACGTCAATCTTTACATCAGCACGGACAGCGCAATGCCGTTTGGCGCCGAGCAAGTTGCAGCTACCCAGCAAGCTGATAGCGCAAACGGCACGATTTCTTATACGCTGCCGAAAGGCTATTCCGGCATCCAATATTGGAGGCTTGAAGCGGTGGATTTCAATACCAAGCTAAAGGATTATACTTCGGGGGTTTACCGTTTCCAGGATCAGAAGATCAACATTAAGGTTCTTCAAGTTATGCCGAACGACAGCAATGCCAGTACGTTAAATAATACGAACAACATGAGCTCATCCTATCTCGTTCCGACAACCGGCAGTAATAAAGACGCTTATAGCATAAGCATTGATGTCATGAACATGAACGCGTTTAACAGCACGGGCTACAAAACCTTAAACGGAAAATACGATATGCTGATCTTCGGCTTTGGCGATATTTACAACAACAACGCTCCAATTAACGATGATGCCGCAGCAGCCGTAATCGCCTTCATAAACACAGGACAAAGCGTCATGTTCACTCATGATACGATCTATAACAGCAGCAACTCGAACAGCAGCAACTGGCTCAACAAATTCCAGACGATTACCGGTCAGATTGCGCCGCGAACCGATCTGGGTCTCGGAGCGCCGGAAACTTCAACAACAACGGAAAAAGTGAATGACGGCTTATTGACGCAATTTCCTTTCCTGTTGAGCAATACAACGAACGTAGCCACAACGCATAACCAGTATTACACGCTTAACTTGGAGGATCCGACGGTTATCGCTTGGTATAACATGAGTGGAGGCAAACGGACATCCGGCGACAGCTGGAACTCCTACTACACTTACTCCAAGGGGAATGTAACGTACTCCGGCTCCGGGCACACGAACAGCCGCTTTCCGGACTGGGAGCAGCAGTTATTTGTCAATACGATGTACCGGGCGTATATCGGCTCTAACCATGCTCCTCAACTGACGGTTAATTCGCCAGTTGATTACAACTCGGCAAGCAATAACTTTATCCCATCGTATCAGAGCATCTTGCTGAACTATCAGGTGGATGACTTTGACCTAGCAGACCGTGAGCTGAAAACAACCGTAAACTTTATTTACGGAGGAGAATCTCATCCCGTTTTCAAGAACAAAACCGTTCTTTCCGGTGGTACGATTAACGAACAAGTGGCTAATCCGTTTCCTAATGGAGGAGACATGCAAATCCAGATTATCGCCGAGGATAAGAGCGGGGCGCAAGTTAGCCAAACGATTAATGTAAGAGTCGTAAAGGTAGAATCCAATATCGATTTAAGCCGTACAGTATCCAGCAATGTAACGGATAACCGGGTACAGACGAATTCAACCGCAACGTTTACTTACACGGTTACTCCTAAGCCAATTGCATCTAGCGATGCTTTGCCCGCTGACCAAATGAAAATGACGAATGTTACTTTCAGCGAAACCTTGCCTGCGAAGCTGGAAGTCACCAGCCTTCCAAGCGGCTGGACAAAAGCCGGTTCTGCAGCCACCGGCTATACGATTACAGGAACATTAAGCCCTATTACGTATACTTTAAACGGCGGTTATTACACTGCAGTACCTGTTTCGTTCCAAATTGGAGTTAAGCCTACTGTTGACGGCTTGTACCCGCTTCAAACCGCAGCGCTTACGTTCAACGATATCGGCCAGCAAACCGCAAGAACCTTGACATTCCCTGGTTATGTTCTGGAGGCTGTTACCCGACTGACCTCGCTTAGCTTAAACAATACTACACTGCTTGTTGGCGACAGCCGGAGAATGATCCCGACCTATGCGCCGCTGAACGCAACCTATGCTTCAACTTACATCTGGGAATCCGACCGCCCTGATCTTGTAACCGTGGACGGCTCCGGCATCATGAGAGGCGTAGCAGCCGGTACAGCCCATATCACGGCTAGAGCAACGGATGGCAGCGGATTAACGGCTACAGCAGCGGTAACCGCTATTGTACCGGGCCTTAACATTGTTGGTCAGGACCGTGTCGCGTCAGGCGATTCGATTGACCTTTCTGCCAACCTATATACGGCGGACTATGAAAAGATTACAAGCCATCAATGGAGTATTAAAGACGGCGCGAGCTGCATCGCCTTAAACGGAACAACCAGCAGCACCGTTTCCGTGGCAGGCAAAAGCGTAGGTAATGCTACCGTCCGCCTTACGGTTGGAACCGACCAGAATCATACGTATACGAAAGAAATAAGCATTACCGTATTTAAAAAAGTAACTTCTATTACTCTAACCGGCACGACCATGATCGTTGGCTCCGCCTATCAGCTTAATCCTGTTGTGAAGCCAACGGATGCAACGGATAAATCGGTTGCTTGGCTGCCTAGCAGCAATTCAAGCGTAGCAACCGTGAACAGCTCCGGGCTTGTTACAGCCGTAAGCGTTGGAGAAGCTACTATTACGGCTCAGGCGCAGGATGGCAGCGGAGTGACGGGAAGCGCGGTTATTAAGGTTATCGATCCGGTTCCTGTCATTTCGGGGCCAAGCTCAATTGAGCTTGGAACGGACGGAACCTTGTCTGTTGACCTGCCAACAGCAACCGGCGACGAGATTACGTCCTACGAATGGACTTCTCCATTCGGCACGGGCCAGGCTGACGTGAAGGGTTCCACCACAAGTAAATCGCTGACCTTTAACGGCAAAAAAGCAGGTAAAGTAAAAGTTAAGGTTACGGTTCATACGAAGAATGGAAAGGTCTACTCTGCCGAACAGGAGATCACGATCAAATCGGTTACTCTCCGACTCGAGAGCACCTACCGGATCCAGCTTGGCAAATCCAAAGATTTGCTTGCCGCCCTTGCTTCCAGTCCAGCTGCGGGCAAAACGAATATTAAAGGCGATCTGCAGTGGTCATCGGGCAATACATCCATTGCAACCGTAGACGGCAGCGGCCGCGTAACCGGCGTAAAAGCTGGAACAGTAACAATCACGGTTACTTACAGAAATGATCCTTCCATCAATGCCAAAACAACGATCATCGTGGAACGAAGCACCTCCAGCGGCGAGAAATATTAATACGGCAGCAAAAAAAGCCCCGCTCTTATACAGAAGCGGGGCTTCATTTCGTACAATATCCTATGTACCATTAGAGGATAAGAGCTGCTTTTTCCCCACAATAACGCTTAGCTTCTTGACGCGGGGCAAGCCTTCATATTGATTCTTGAAGAAATCATAATTGTAGTTAATAATAAACCGGGAGTCTTCCTTAGCGAGCGCGCTTTGCGGCCTTGCATCGAAGATGATATCGGCATCTCCCGGAGAAGCTTTGCCAAGCACGGCATTAATCGTTAAATCTCCCTTCGAGAAGAAACCTCCCCGCAGCCAGAAGATTGAACCAACCCCATATAACTCCGCATCTTCATCCGTATAAAAGAAAGCATCCAGGATATTAGAATCGGATTGGGTTGGGTCATATTGGCCGTAATCCTTAAAGGAGTCCACCTTATTAACCAGTACCGGTCCTTTCGAGATCAGGATTAACTGCTTGCGCTCCCCATTGGTCTGAATGCCTTTGATTTGCGCGTCCTCAATTGTTGTACTCCCGAGCGTAAATATGGTTGAATCCACTTGAACGCTATCGCTTATAAATACATTGCCTGTCACCAGAATATTGGCTTTGACCACCAGCGGATCGCTGGAATAATTCGAAATCGTCAGATCTCCGTTTACGATTAGCCATTTATGGTTGTCCTTCTTAGCCGAATCCGTGAAAATCAGACTTTTGTAATCCAAGCCATCCAGCTTCAAGTCACCATTATACAGAACCGTATTGGATAGAGAATTGAACTGTACAAAATATGCCTCGTATTCCTTCAAAGCTGTGTCATAAGCATCCATTGCTGCCTTATCGTCCAAATCGGTAGGCAAAGTTGGCTTTCCGGGAGGACCGGAGGTCACCGTTACCCCGCTGCCGTTCTTCAAAACAGCCGCCAAATTATTGAACCTCCCCGATTCTCCGCTATGCGCCAATCCATAATCGACAGCCGCCTTTATACTATCGCGATCAACGATATTTGTTGCTTCCTGCGCTTTATCAACAAAGGATTCCGAGACGTTAATCGAAATAAATTTTTTCTGGTCCCGTAGCTGAATTTTGCCGTTATCCACTCCAAGAATCTGCTGCAGCGTCAGATTTGTTCTGGAGTAAGGCTGATATTGGCCGTTAATCTTGTCCTGAACCTTAATGGAGTCCATATTCTGTACGTAAATATTGCCGTCGAAATACGGATACTTCGTATCCTTTTTATTCGGGTCATTGTTATAAATGTACTTCGCGGTGTTATCGATTAGAAACTCGTGACCGGCATAAATATTGCCCCGTCCATAAGCAGCGCCGTTAATAATAACATCGTTCTCCGAGCCAAAGGCATAATTCAGGAAGTCCGGGTAAGCGCCTATCGTAATCTGCTGGGTAAGCCGCCTTGTTACGCCGTTAACAACCGCCTCTGCCGTCAGGTTCAACTTGTAGCTGGTCTGGTCGCCAACGCTTTCCTGCTGCGTTGTAATATCCGTAATTTTACCGCTGGCTCCCGGCAGATCGGTACTGGTCGTCAACCGTTTCAATTGAACAATACCCGCCTGCATCAGCTGCGAGAGCTCGTCCGGCGCGATGTCTTCCCTGCCGTTATACTTCGTGACAAGAAAAGAGGCGGCTTCATTTAACGTTTTTTCCGCCAGATGAAGGCTTTGTACATCATTCTCGCGCGTCTCTGCCCGTGTTGCCCCGCCCAGCGTCGAACTGACAACAGCCGTTCCCAATATGGTGAGCAGCAAGATCATAAACAGAACCAATACCAGAGCGTAACCGCGTTCCCTCTCGCTCTCCATGCACCCTTCCCCCTAAAACCCGAATTTGCTTTCCAGAGTCAGCTGCTGAGTATGACCGTTATGATTCTGCTCGAGAACCAGCCGGATCTCAATGAGACCGCTGCTGCATTCCGTTACATTCGTCTTGCATTTGAGTTCAATGAATGAGGCTTCGGAGGATGGCTCTGTCTGACTGGGCATATCTATATCTGATCTGGTATCAATCGTTCTGCTGCCGATGCGAAGCTGTTTATTCTGAATAAAAATTTGCCGTTCTTCTCTAGTTCCCGCATCGCGTACGAGCGTAATGCCGTTTGTGCTTGCCGAAATCAGATCTGGCCCGTAAGCATAGAGCTCCGTGATAATGGAGGACATCAGCAGATCCGCATCATCCCGCAAAGCATTTTCCGTCTCAATTCGGTTATATGTATGGATACCAAAGGTAACGACGGAAAAAATAACGCCTGCCGCAATCGACAGCAGCGTCATGGCCGCTATCAGCTCCACAAGCGTCAGCCCGCTTTCCTCGCTGCGCCATTTTTTAACGAACTCTCTCACTTGCGATATATCCCTCCACTTCCGCCGTATTACGGGCGCTTGCCGATCCGTTTGCTACCTCTACCCGCACCATAACGGGCAGCAGCTCATCAGCCATGTTTTTCTTGTCCGAATCGAGGAGCATCCCGTCATGGATATCTCTCTGATAGATAACGGAAATGGTATATTGCACGCCGTTAATATTGGGGTTCAGTATCTGCTGTAAGATGGCCGAATCTTCTGCCAGCTGGCTCACTGCTGCATCGCATCCGGTTAAGGGGCAGCTGATGGCCGTGTTCGAGGAATTCGAAAAGTAGGTCTGTATCGGTCCAAATCGCTGCTTCTCCATATAAAACAACGCGTTGCGGGCAAGATTGACCATAACCGTCTTGCTCTGATTGCCTTTCGCGTAAGTGAGCGCATTCGTGAAGAAGGAAGTCAGCACCAGGCTTACAACCGATAAAATAACGAGAGCAGCAAGCACTTCCACCAAGGTTAATCCGGATTCCTTATGGCCATGCCGAATCCATTTCATATCATAAGCACCTACGATCCACTGCATTATTCTGAGGATAAAACCATTTCCATTTTACTATAAACTAGCTATTTTTACCATGAATAGTAGTTCTATTTTCATAGTTTTACCTTAAAATTAAATGAGCCCAAAGAACCAATGCTTAATATGGACGGAACAAAAAAAAGAGCGATAATGCCGGGAAGCATCATTGCTCTTCTCTATGGCTTGCTTTATTTAACGATCGCAATCGCAAGACCGTCATATCCCGGGAGAACGGTGCTCATCAGGCGTTCGTCGCTTGCAATCCGCTGATTGAAATTGCGGACGGCTTTGACGGACGGGCCTTCCTTAGCAGGATCCGTTGTACGGCCCCGCAGCAGAATATTGTCGCCGATAATAACCGCACCCGGATTGGAGAGCGCAATCGCATGCTCCAGATATACCGGGTAACCTTCCTTGTCGGCATCTATAAAGAAGAAATCGAAGGTTCTTCCCTCTTCCTTCAGCCTCGCAAGGCTTTCGCGGGCATCCCCGATGATATATTCAACGGCATCGCCAAGACCCGCTTCCGTCATATGCGCCTTGGCTACTTCCGCATATTCTGCCTTCAGCTCTAATGAAGTAAGCAATCCTCCTTCGGCTAGGCCGCGGGCAATGCAAATTCCGCTGTAACCGCCAAGCGCGCCGATCTCAAGCGCCGTCTTTGCCCCATTCATCTTGGCGAGCATCGTCAAAAGCCTGCCGTATCCGTCGGCTATCGATATATCGGGCATGCCGCGGTCGGCGATCCCTTTTTTCGTACGGACCAGATCCTGATCTTCCCCATATAGCCCGTCAACGTATTGTTCGTCTGTCAATTTACTCTCAACCTCTCTATTTTTACAATTTGTAAAAGCTACCCTCTTTGTCCTATACTTGATTGTATGATTTTGACCGTGTGGATACAACTTGTGTTTTCACAGGTAAGGGGAGAATTGTAATCATGACAACGATTAATCTGATCGCTACCGCACCGATGGGACTGGAAGCGGTCGTCGCGCGCGAGCTGAAAACTCTCGGCTACACAGACCTTCAGGTGGAGAACGGCCGCGTCCGTTTCACCGGGCAGCCGATCGATATTTGCCGCACAAACCTGTGGCTCCGCTCCGCGGGACGCATACTCGTAAATATGGGCGAGTTCAAGGCGACAACCTTCGAAGAGCTTTTCGAAGGAACAAAAGCGCTGGATTGGCCGGAATGGATACCGGAGGACGGAGAGTTTCCCGTTAACGGACGTTCGCAGAAATCGCAGTTGACCAGCGTTCCCGCCTGCCAAAGCATCGTCAAGAAAGCGGTAGTCGAGAAAATGAAGGACCGCTACGGAACCGAATGGTTCCATGAAGACGGCGGCCGTTACGTGATTGAAGTGACGCTCATGAACGATATGGCGATGCTGACGCTTGACACAACGGGAGCAGGTCTGCACCAGCGCGGCTACCGCAAAGTATCGACCGAAGCGCCAATCCGCGAGACGATGGCTGCAGCTCTTGTTGACCTCAGCCGCTGGAATCCGGAGCGTCCGCTGTATGATCCTTTCTGCGGCTCCGGCACGATTCTCGTGGAGGCTGCCATGATCGCCTGGAATATCGCTCCAGGTCTTCGCCGTTCGTTCAACGCGGAAGGCTGGCCGCTTGTTCCTCATGAGCTGTGGGATGAAGCGCGGGAAGAAGCTTTCGACGCGGTGAAGGATGATATCCCCCTGCAAATCGCAGGCTCCGACATTGATCCTTACGCGATAGAAATTGCGGAAGCCGCGGTTAAAAAGGCAGGTTTTGGCAAAGAAATTAAGTTAAAGGTTATGCCTGTGGCAAAGATTAAGCCTGAGGGCGATTATGGCGTCATTATTACGAACCCGCCTTACGGCGAGCGGCTGGGCGACGACAAGGACGCGGAAATGGCCTTGATGCAATTCGGACGCTCCGCTCTTTATTTGCCGACATGGTCCTTCTTTGCCATCAGCCCGTCCGCAAGCGTCGAGCATTATTTCGGCAAGCCGGCGGATAAGAAGCGCAAGCTCTTTAACGGCCGAATCCAATGCAACTATTATCAATTCTTCGGCCCGCTGCCTCCCCGGAACTAAGAGAAAGGATTTTTTGCGTTTATGTTAAGTTATACCGAGCAACCTAACGCCGTACGCCGCCTTATGCGATTTACGCTGGAATGGCTGAATCGCCTTAAGGGCGTCGACGTTATCCTCTTTTTTATCGTTATGCTGTTAAAGCAGCTCTGGTTCAACAAGTTAATCCATGTCCCGAATATGGATATGGACGGCTATGATACCGCTGTAGCGATCGGCACGCTGGCTCTTGTCACCTTCTGGACAATCTGGCTGCCAACCCGCGGCCGTATTATTGCCCTGATTGCGCTGAACCTGCTGCTATCGTTTATGATGTACGCAGACTTAATCTACTACCGTTACTTCCAGGACTTTATCTCCGTACCCGTGCTTCTTCAGGCGAACCAGGTAGATTCGCTAGGCGAGAGTATCGGGACGTTAATGCATGCGAAAGACTTTCTGCTTGGAGTAGATTGGCTGCTGATCATTCCGTTCGCGGTTTATGTCATCTGGAAAGGCCGTTCGGATCTCCGCAGAGATTCCAATGGCTATGGATATGGCTATTCCTCTCCTCGGAGAACGCCGCTTTGGCGTAAAGCCGTCATTCGCGTAGCCGTTAGCGCCGCAATCTTTGCAATCGGGATGTCGATGTCGCTCGGCAACATTAACGAAGCGAAAAAAACATGGGCGCTTGGTCTGTTCGACGGCAACTGGTGGAATGTCTCGCTGTATAATGTTACCGGTATCGTTGGTTTCCACGGCTATGATGTGTACCGTTACGCGAAGCTGCATTGGATCGATTCCGAGCAAGCTTCCGCCGAAGAAACGGCGGAGGCGATGGCGTGGACGGAAGCCCGCGGCGATAAGCGCCAATCGCTTGAATCGGATCCTACGTTTGGCGAATACAAAGGCAGCAATGTCATTGTGGTGCAGATGGAAGCTTTCCAGAACTTTATGATCGGCAAATCGATCGGAGGCCAGGAAATTACGCCAAATCTGAATAAGCTGGTGAAGGACAGCGCGTATTTCAGCCAGTTCTACCACCAGACGGCCCAAGGCCGGACTTCGGACGCCGATTTCCTGAGCAACTGCTCGCTGCAGCCGATGATGAGCGGCTCCGTCTTTATCCAGTATGCGAATCATCAGTACAACTGTATGACTAGTGCTCTAAAGGACAACGGTTATACAACCGCCGCATTCCATGCTTACGAGGGCGGCTTCTGGAACCGGAATACGATGTACGCCAATATGGGCTACGATACGTTTTACAGCAAAAAAAATTACGAAATGGACGAGCCCTTAGGCTGGTCGCTAGGCGACAATTCGTTCTTCCGACAGTCCGTGGATCTGATGTCGAAAGAGCAGCAGCCGTTCTATTCTTTCCTGATTACGTTATCTAGTCATTATCCGTTTACGATGCCGGAATCGGAACAGCAGCTGAATGTCGGCGAGCTGGACGGCACGATTATGGGCGACTATTTACAGGCCGTTCATTACGTCGATGCATCCATTGGTACCTTCATCGACCGGCTCAAGGCTGAAGGGCTTTGGAACAACACCATTGTTGCTTTCTATGGCGACCATGACAACTCGATCCGGGATTGGAGCTTGTTCGAGACCTTCCTTGGACAGCCGCTGAACGATCTGCAGCGGGAAATGATTCTGAAGCAGGTGCCGTTTATCCTCCATCTGCCTGACGGCAAATACGCCGGCACGCATACGAACGTAGGCGGACAGCTTGATGTCACGCCAACGATCCTGCATTTGCTTGGCATCTCGACGGCTGACATGACGCTGCTTGGCCAGCCGCTTCTTACGAGCCAGCCGCAAAGCAAGCTGGTCGTGCAACGGAACGGTGCCTTCACGGACGGCACCGTCTACTATATGCCTTCTGGCGATGCCGTTGCCGAGAATGGCAAGTGCTGGAACATCGCCGCGAATAAGCTTGGCGATGTTCAGAGCTGCCTCGGTGCGGTGGAAGACGCACGCACCGAGCTCTCTATGTCCGATCAAATCGTACAACACGATTTGATCGCATCCTTCCGCGCAGCCGCCGTAGAGGCAAGCGCTGGCGGCGGCGCGGCAACCGCCGCCATTACAAGCGGCGCGGGCAAGTAGCGCCGCGCACAGCATAAAAGGGCTGTCCCCTCGGGTCAATCGACCAAGAGGGGACAGCCTTTTTTTATACCTATTCCTTCGCGTGCGCCTTTAGCCAATCGAGCACTTCGTCAATGGTTTTCACCGGCACGATGTTGAGCCCAGGTGCCGCCGCCTTTGCTTCTTCTAGCGAAGCTGCAGGCACGAAGAACACTTCGGCATCGGTGCGGCTGACGGCGTAGGCCTTCTGCGGGATGCCGCCAACAAGGCCAATCGAACCATCCGGCTCGATGGTGCCGGTGCCGGCTACCCGCACGCCATGCGTTACTCCGCCCGGCGTCAGCTGATCGATAAGCGCCAGCGTCAGCATAGCGCCATGCGAAGGTCCGCCGATATGCGCGATGTAATGGTGGTAGGCAATCCGGCGCGGGATATCCGCGTGCCAATCATTTTCTGCTCCGATGCCAAAGACGGCGCGTTTCGGCAAGTCTCCGGACGCCTCGGCTTCACCTGTCGGTACCTGAACCTTAACCGTCTCTTTGCCCCGCCGGAGCGTCACTTCCACCTGCTCACCCGGTTTGACCTGGTTCACCATATAATCGGTCAGCTCCGTCATGTTACTGATCGATTTGCCGTTTAACGCGATAATAACATCGCCGGCCTTAATGAAGGACTTGGCCGGAGCATTATCCGCAACGGCAAGCACGCGGGCGCCGGTGAGCTCAATTCCTTTGCCGATCCCCGCTTTGCCCATTGCTATAGCTCCTGCTACGTCATCGGCTCCTTGCTTCATCTGCACAACTTCGGTGTAAGACTCCGTTAATGGCGGTTCATTCTTGCTCCTCTTCTCGAAGCTGTACATCGGCAGCAGCTTCGCATACAGCCAATCCGCCGGCACGGCAATCCGCTCGAAGACCAGCACGCCGCTTATGCTGCCTACCGGCTTGCCACCTTCTACATGCGCGTACCGGTTCATGCCCATCGTTAAACCCGGATACGTGACATTATAGGACGTGGGAAATGCCAGGCAGGCAAATAGCGCAGACAATAGGACAAGCCCCACCAGGCTCCGCCAAGGCCATCGAAGTCCTTCGCCTCTGCCCGTAAGCCTTATGTATACGGTATCGCTCCAGATTAGATCGACAAACAGCAAAATCAGGCCAATCGCGAGCACGCATAGCCCGATAAGGAGATCATTCGGCTTTGCGAGCAGGAACGCAACTCCAGCCGCGCTTACCGCAAGAAGCAGCGTACGGACGGTAAGCAGCAGCCACCTTCTTTTTCCTCTGCTTAATCGGCCCTGCTCCGTCCATAACCGCCTCATCCCGATCAGCGCTCCAACGCCCCACAGCAACGGGATAACGGCAAGGCCATACAGCAGATCGTCGATCATATCGATCCAGAGCATGCCGGCGGAGGTCCGCAGCGGCGCGGGAAGCCAGATCAGCTCTGCGGCGAGGATAAACAGCAAGACCACCATGATTCCGGCCAAATAATAACGAGCATGACGAACCATTCCAATGTTCCTTCCCCTCAATTGATAAAAAGACCCAACATCTGATGTTGAGTCTTTTCCAAATCGTATCTATTCCTGCTCTTTAGTGGTCGCCGCTGTTGCCTTTGGACGGGTTCGTTACCGCAAAACCCTCTTCCGGCACGTAGAAGTAATCAATACGCACGCCGTCAAGGAATTCGTTGTCCTTCTCTAGGATAACGTCGATCTCTTTATCCGTCGATACCACAACGTCCTTCTCGTTAGGCTCGTCAATCGCCATGCCGTAATGCGCATGGTCGCCATGCGAATGCGTCACGTATACGCGAAGCTTCTTGCCTTCGTTCTCGGGCTTGTCCAATTCCAATTTCAGTACTTTCGCCGCATTGCGCGTAATTTTGACGTTCATTCTATTCCACTCCTAAAAAGAATTGTGAATTCCTAAGCATACACCAACCCAATGGTTAACATTACCTGATCCTATTATACTTCTTCTCCATTCTCCGGGCAAACCATTCGGCGAGCAGCATCGTCACCGCGATATCGTCAATGGGGACGAAAGGAAGCGCATCGGGCAGCACCCAATATAAAATAACCGGCACAAGAAATAATAATTTATCGGTTATGGCAACCTCTCTGGAGACTAACAGCTTATAGATCCGGACAAATGTGCTCTTCCAATGCCGGAGCGAAAGCCATTTGCGCATGAGGCACACCACCTTCATCAGCTTTTGCCGATCATTATAGCACAGGTGTGCCCCGGAATCATCTTTGCCCCCGTCAGCGGTGCAGCCGCAAAAATTCCGTTAGCAAAGGACCGATCTTCGAATACATGCCGTTAAACGCTCCGGGAGGCAGCGGATTCACGCCGTAACCTGCTTCAACCGTAAAGCCCGGCCTGCGAAAACGTTGGATGAACCAGTCCTTATACCCGGCATCGCTTCCCGTAAGCTTTACCGGCTTGTAGCCGCTTGCCCGGCCAAGACGCTCTGCAAGGCCTTCGGCTTGCTCCGGCTCGTATTCCCGGTAGTTCCAGTAGATCTCCTCGCCTTGCGTATGTAAAGCAAGCACGGAGTCGAATTGCAGCGATAACGTCAGACGGGCAAGCGCCTGGGCTTCAGGCTCGCTTAACGGAAACGGTCCCGGAAAATCCCGGGGACCCGGCCCCTCCATTCCTCTGCGAAGCCGTTCCTCTTCCCAGTGGGCAGGAAATTGATCATTCAGGTCCACTCCGCGTATATTCGCTTTCCATTGATCGAACTGCTCGGAGCCTTTATTCCACAGCAGGAGCTGCTGCCGGAACGGATTGTCCGCATCAACGCCTTCGAGCGCCAGCTGAACGCCGTCGGGATTCACCATCGGAACAATCCATACCTCCGTCTCCCGGTACAGCTGACAGGCCTGTTCCCCGAACAGATCGCCATCTTGCGCGCATGCCCCGGCCCATTCTTCAACGAATCGCATGAGCAGCGGAGTGGTAATCCATTCATTCGCATGGAAGGAGCCGTTTATATGAATACGCCTTGTGCCTTCCCCGCATTTAAGCGCTACAATAGGTCTGCCCAGTACGCTATGCCCTATGACGTATCCCCGGACAAAAGGATAAGTGCGCATCAGTCTGTCGCAATCCGCCACCGTCTCCCGGTACCCGTATTGCCCGTTAACGAGCTCTTGCATGCGGTTACTCCCCCTTGTTATCGAACATTGGCTGTAATCTTTTATCATGCTATTCATGCGAACTGATGCACATGCCAACGCCTGGGCTTATAATCCGTGCAAAACAAATATCATCATGTCACTCGCGTACTTTCTATATGTATAAATGGAATTATAAAAAGGCTGCCCTTATCGCTTCACCAGGGAAACGCGAATCAGGACAGCCGTGAATTTTTATCCGATCTGAGGCACCTGCCATACGACGGGAGTCAGCTCTATCTGCTCCCCAAGCCACTGCTGGGCAATCGACTTGAACATTTGCGGTTCACCGCTGCAGAAGAATTGATGGACCGGCAGCTCATCTCCGCGAGACATCATTCCTTGCTCCTGGAGGATAGTGCTTACTTCGCGCGCAGTCTCGTCGGCCGAGCTGATCAGGTTAATGTCGGGACCAACAACCTCTTGTATGACGTCAGCGAGGAAAGGATAGTGGGTACAGCCCAGAATCAAGCTGTCCATCGGAAAATTGCGAAGATGGCCTATTGAGCTGTGGATGGTTTCATAGGTTTCGAGAGAACGGAAATTCCCTTTCTCAACGAGCGGAACAAAAAGAGGGCAAGCCTCGCTAATGACATGCACTTCAGGGGAGATTTCCCGTAAAGCATGTTCGTAAGCGCCGCTATTTATCGTTCCTTCCGTGCCGATTACACCGATGCAGCCGGTAAGCGTCCGGCCAACCGCCGCTCTTGCCCCTGGCTTAATGACGCCAACAACGGGGATATCCACGCTTGCGCGTATTTCTTCCAACGCAAACGCGGTTGCGGTATTGCAGGCTATTACAATCATTTTAGGACGAAATTGAATAAAATAATCTACGATTTCACGCGTAAAACGAGTCACAACCTTTGGGTCGCGCGGACCGTAAGGAGCTCTGGCGGTATCGCCAAAATAAACGATTCTTTCACGCGGCAGCTGGCGCATGACCTCTCTGGCAACGGTAAGGCCGCCTACGCCTGAGTCTAGTATCGCAATCGGTTGCTGCACAAACACACCGCTTTCTTGAACTTTTGATGTAAAGGAGACCATGAAGCTTCAATACTATATGAAACCCGGTTCGAAAATGTACCTCCAACATCTTATCTCAATTCCATACAAGGTTCAAGAAAAATACAGGGGATGTCAGTAGTTCAAGCAACCGATGTTGCGATACGTCTGACCGCTTAATTAGTTAATGGTTTGAAGCTCTTTCGCGTCTTCGAATACTTCTTCCGCGGCATCTTCAAAAGAATCCGCCGCTTCATCCGTAGCTTCCTCTACTGCTCCTGCCAGCTCGGCGCGGCGTTGTTTTACGCTGGATACAGCGGCCCCTGCTGCAGCTCTTGCCGTATCCGCCAGCTCAGTCGCCTGGTTACCGATTTGCTTCGCGATTCTTACCGTTGTATCGGATACTTGACCTGCCGCTCTAACGGTATGCTCCTGTACTCTTCTTGCGCCTTCCGAGATATCATGACGCAGTTCCCTGCCCGCTTTAGGCGCGAACAATAATGCCGTCACCGAACCAATGATACCTCCCGCGATTGCGCCAAACAGAAACCCTTTTGTTTGTTTACTTGTTGCCATGAAAAATCGCTCCCTTCAAATTAGAACTATTCACCCTGCCCGTTATTGGAGGGTTCATAACGTTTACGGTTAGTCTGCCAATGCTGCCAGAAAGCCATACCAAGCTCCATCCATTCCAGCATGGAACTCGCCTGCCGCTCTGCCGCCGCACTCTCCGCATGTTTGACTGCGGATTGCGAAATAACGCTGGACACGCGATGAATCGCCGTTGTCGTATGCCCGATCGCATCCCCGATCTGGCCGACCGCTTCAAACAGCCGGTTCGCCTGCTGCAGCTGCAAATGCGCAGTGTGAACCGTCTGCTGGGCCGTATCGGCAAATGCTCCCACTTTGCCAGTTGTCTGCCGGATATCGGCCTGCATCGCCTCCGCTTGGAGTTGCAGCTGCGACAGCCTGTTAAGCGCAACACGGACGCCAATCAAGAGGCCCGCAGCAAGAATTACAAACGTGATGGCAGCAATCAGCGCACTCCATTCCATAACCGTCATGACCATTCCCTCCTTTTGCTATAAGCGGGCGAATGCCCATTTCGTATTGCCATTATAAGCAGCATGGGCTTGACCTGACACAAAGGAAAGCAAATAAGGTGAAACGGCTATCGCGATTCTAAGCGAAGCAAGTTTCAATCCGGAAAATTCTAAGCCATATTTATAAGTGAACACTTATAAATCCTTAGAATTTAAAAAAGCTAACGGTCCGTTAAGAACCGTTAGCCTGATGTTCAATTCCGATCGTATAGCTGCATCTTCCCCCGCCTTTGGCAAGGCATTCCGTCCGCTCCACCTTCGTTTGGAGCAAGGACTCGAACAAGGAAAGCTCGCAGCTGCAAGCCTGCTCGTATTTGCCCGCAACTTGCGTAATCGGACAATTATATTCATGGAGAACGTATTGACCGTTATCCTTATCTTCTACTTTAGCCATGTAGCCGCCGGCATTCTGAATCGCTTCCAGCTCCGTTAC
Source organism: Paenibacillus sp. MMO-177 (assembly GCF_037147795.1). Lineage (NCBI taxonomy): Bacteria > Bacillati > Bacillota > Bacilli > Caryophanales > Paenibacillaceae > Paenibacillus > Paenibacillus sp. MMO-177. The sequence continues at coordinate 721,940 of NZ_JBBCUR010000003.1, forward strand.
TTTCTCCGCCAGGCTTTTTCCGGTCATTCTTGGCTCATACCGGTCCAGCAGCTTCTGCTGGCGCCCCTCAAACATCCGGGTAATAAGCCCTGCGGTTTCCGGGTCCTCCGCCAGCTCCTCTAGCAGGTCAAGCGCAAGAAGGTTGTAGTTCTTCGGGAAGCGTTCATCGGCAAGCCTCGTCAGCTCATAAGCGTGAACCGGCCGCCCCATCCCCTGCTTAACGGAGACGATGCTGATGCTGCCTTCGCGCTCGAGCGCGTACATATGCCGCCTTACTGCCATTTCCGTAATCCCAAGCTCTCCCGACAGCTGTCCTGCGCTTAACCGACCGTTCGTCTTCAGCAAGAACAAGATCCGGCCCCTTGTTGTTCCTTCCACGCTGCGGGACTCCGTTTCCATCGCGCGCTGCTTCTCCAGCATCAACCCATCACCACCTTTGCAGGCATTGTTAGGGTCATTGTAACGTATTTCAACCTTTTCGTAAATCGGATTCATCCGGCAGCTCGCGTTCCAAATACTGCTGCACAGACACGCCGAACAAACGAAGCTGCTCCGGGATATCCCTCGTCAAGGCATGCAGCTCGGCTCTTGGCCAGCCGTAATACTCCTGAACAAGCGGCTTGCGAAGCTTGACCAGCTCGATAAGCAGCGGCTGCATCGCTTCCGGGAAAGCACCCGCTTCTCCGGCAATCTCCACAATATCTTCGTAACTGCTTGCATCCCTTAAAATAAATCCGTCAATCAGGTAACTGCCGACATCCGTAACGGTCTCAATCGCGAGGTGCAAAGCCCGCTCCTGCGCCAAACCTTCAAGGAGCGTACCCTGCCAGCTTGATGCCAATGCTTCAAGTGCCGCCGCAATATCCGGAATAGCCTGTAGTCTGACTGCAATCTGTTCTTTATTTACATAATACATCTTTTATTCGCCCGCTTTCAGCCTTGCTTTCTTCTTTTTCCCTTTTCTCTTTAACCATGCCGTCATCACAACGCTGCTGATGAGGATCACGATCAAATAAGTCAAAATCTCAAAGACGTCTCCCATGAACGGTCCGCGCTCCCCTGTCCGATTAGCTTATGAAGTCAACGGCGACAGCAGCTTCGCGGACTTCGTTAATATGCTCGATGACTTTTTTATGTACAGGATGAACCTGGTACGCTTCAAGCGCTTCCATCGACTCGAATCTCGTGATCAGAGCGATATCGTAAGAGCGCGCCGAATGAATAACGTCAAGCCCGACTTCGATCGATTTCAGCTCGTCAATCTTGCCTTCCATATCCCGCAATACTTGAGCCGTGCGTTCTACATTCTCACTGCTTCCGTCCTTCAGCTTGAACAATACGATATGCGTAATCATAACTGGTCATGCTCCCTTCAACTTGTCGAATGACAAATATCCTTTTGTCACATAATAACCCAAGCAGTCGCATTACGGCAACATTAGCCTGAGAAAGGATCGGTACGTTATGCGCTATCCCGTTATGTTTGTGGCTACCTTCATAGGTCTTGCCCTATGTGTCTATAATTCAACCGGTTACGATCCGCATAATTTCGTGTTTTTTATGTTTAGCCCTCCGGCATGGATTGTGGACATGTTCGTCGACATCCATAAAGTAAACGTTCTTCTTATGTATGTACTCACCGTCGCGACATGGGCCCTTCTCGGGTTTATTGCGGACAGACTGATTGAACGCGGGAGAAGCCGTGACCGCGAAGGAGCATAAGAACAAATCGAAAGAGGAGCCCCGGGGCTCCTCTTTCCTTTTCATTATGCCGCATCCACAATAAGTTTTGCTTTCATATCCGCATGACCTGCACCGCATGGGACGGAGCAATGCATCACGTATTCGCCTGGCTTGTCGAATTCCAGGTTCGTCTGGAGATTATCGCCTTCGAGGTCTACGTTCAGATCTTCAATCTTCAAACCATGGATACCGCTTTTATTTTGCAGCTTCAGGATAACTTTGTCGCCAACCTTCACATGGTATTCCGTTTGACCGTAAGTAAAGTCGCTGTTCGCTTCAACTTTAACGAGTACCGTACCTTCAGGAAGTGAAGCAGATTCGTCTACCGGTTTGGCTGGGAGGCCGAATGTCAGCAAGTATACCCCGAGAAGAGATGCCGCTGATAATAGTACGAACATGATCCATTTATGCATTGCTACGTGCTCCCCTTTGCGATCTTATTGTCTTAGTGTTTAATTCTTATATTACATAAGATCGTCCGAAGTTCTCAACATTAAACTGCAGAATCAGGAAAAGTTTTTTCCCGAATATGACAAAACAATGAACTTTTTGTGACTTTAACTTTTGAAGTATTGCTTAATGGCTTGCTCCGATTCCGCCTTCAAATAGCTCCATGGCATATAGCAGCGCTCTGTGCTGCCGCGGCGTATGTAGACCGTCTCCATGCCATCCTTCAGCCTGCGCTCTTCCATCAGCTTGATGCCCGCCTTCCTGAACTGCAAGCGCAGCGCGGCCTGCTCCAGCAATACCCGGTCCTGTATGCCGCGGAGCAGCGATTCATACAGCCTCGGAAGCTTAATGGCGCCTGTACCCATTACCCTTATATCATGATCCAATATGAGCATCACGATTCCAAGCAGGATATAGCGCTGCACAAGCGTTGTTTCGTCCTCTGCCGAATAGGCCGGAGCCTCGCGCTCGCGCACCTGTTCATCCGCATACCGGATAACCATTTGCTATCGCCCCCTATAAATCGAACATTTGTTCCCATTATAGCGAACGCCGCTTGTACAACGCAACCCTTAAAGTTACTTCTCTTTATCCTTCAACACTTCGATCATTTTGCGTATACGGTCGGGAAGCGGAAGGCCAATCCGGCCGTAGTTCTCTATAATCGAAATGATTTCGTTTGCTATATAGAAATAAATCGCCGCTCCCATCGTTACGTTATCCAGCTCAAGCAAAATATCAATGCGATGCGCAAGAAGTATGACGAGCAGCATCATTCCTTTGCGCGCCAGCCCCCAGGCTCCGAAGAAGCTGTTCAAACCTCTTCCTTCTTTAATCGATGCTGTCATGCCTGATACGTAATCAATGCCCATCGCAACTACCAATAGAGTTAGTGATTCCATCCATCCGCCGAATGCAAACGTAATCATAGAGCCGATAATCCCGCTAACCGAGCAAACCATGACTAACTGCAACTCTCGCCACCCCTTTCTGCAAATAATCTATCTATTCTATGCAGAAAGAATAAGAGGTGCTTGTTCCAATGGTGTACATTCTATCAAACGGGCTATTTGTCATTATAGCGTTCAAGCGCCGTTTTCTGAATGGCGATCGCCCTGTCAATATTCAGCGCTTTTAGCTGGGCTACATAATCATCGAACGAATCGAGCGGATCAATCCCCAAAATAATGCGCAAGGACATTTCATCCACGAGCGTCGTGACATCCTGCATGATGGCTGAAAACTCCGCGCTTTCCCTTTCGGTCTTTTGCACCGGCGGCAGCATGTATTCCTCCACATCCGTATCCGCCCATATATTTACGGCTTCCTTCTGCTCCGGCAGCATATAATACTGCTCCATGTAAGCTGCGTCTTGCACGAAGGGGCCAAAATAACTCGCCCTGCTGTACATCGCAATCGCTTGGGACGGAGCAAGCTTGTCCGGATTATGAAGAATCAGATCCGTGTAAGTCGGCTTACCGCCTTGCATCGTATAGCTGACGCCTTCAATTCCGAAGTTGAAGAGCAGATGCCCCTCTTCTCCATAGCCGTAGTCCAGCATCCGAACCGCTTCTTCGGCATGGCTGCTTTTCGTCGAGATCGCGACACCGCCGCTGCTCATGTAAGGATTGACTCTTTGTCCGAACATCGGCCGCTCCCCTTGATGAAGAACCGGATAAGGCGCCGCCACGAATTCAGCATCCGGATCCTTCTCCTTGAGCAGCGGCAGCCATGTTCCGATTCCGGATCCTGCGTTCCAGATACTCGCGCCGCTCCTTCCGCTCAACATGCTGGAATCAATCGTTCTTGTGTCCACCGTTGCAATGTTGCGGTCAATCAGCCCTTCGGCATACCAATCGCGGAACAAGGCCAGGAACTGCTTGTATCCCGGCTCGATCGGGCCAAACTTGACCTGACCGTCCTTCAGATAGAACCCTTTCTTTACGCCAAATGCCCCGACAAATGCGCCATTCTCCAAGCCAAACAGCGGGCTTGGCGTACTGAGGAACGTAAGCGGCGCCTGCACGCCTTTTTTCTCCTTGAATGCCTTCAGTACCGTATGCCAGTCGTCAATCGTCACCGGAACGGATAAGCCCAGCTCCTCCAGCCAGTCCTTGCGGATAATTGGCCCCTGGTAAGTCCGCAGGCGAGCATCCCCTTGGATAAACGGAAACACGTAATAGCTGCCGTCCGCCGTCTTGATCTGCTTGTCAATGTCCGGATGCTCGCTCAAGTACCTCTTCAAATTCGGGGCGTATTTATCAATCAGATCATTTAGCCTCAGGATATAGCCGTCTTTTATCGCTTTTTCCGGCCCGCCGGGGAAGGTCGCCCATTCATATTCGATGATATCCGGCAGCTCGCCCGATGCCAGCATAACATTCAAAGCCTGCTTCGCCTGGTTGGCGGGTGGCTGGATGAATCTCAGATTCACGCCCGTACGCTTTTGCCATTCCTGGAAAAAGGGGACGTCCTGAAACCGCGGCTTTACACTCGCGGCATTGCCGTTTAATTCCGCCCAATAAGTCAATGTCTCGCCTGCTGTCGGCGATGCAGGCAGCTGCCGTTCCGCCTTCTCGTCGGCCGTTGAATGTTGTCCGTTATTGTCCGAATGCTTGCAGCCCGCCAGAAAGCTAAGCGAAAAAGCGGCGACCAGGAGGAGAGTAATTATGCGATAGTTCTTCATCATGAGATCCCCCTAGTTCATTTCCTTATATTTGCCCGGCGTTATGCCTTCGTACTTCTTGAATACCCGGATGAACGTTGCCGCATCGTTATAACCAACCGCCCTGGATACTTCATTGACGGATTCCTGAAGCTCCGTCATCCGCCGCTTGGCCTCGGCAATCCGGTATTTGTGCAGATAGTCCAGCAGCCCTTCACCCGTCTGCGTCTTGAACAGCTTGGACAAGTAGCTGCCTTTCAAATCGAATTGCTCGCCCAGCGTATTGACATTCATATTGGAATCGCCGTAGTTCGCCTCAATGTATCCGGCCACGCGGGCCGACAAATCCCGGATGGACTCGGCACGCTCATGCGTCATATTGGATTCCAGCCTTGTAGAGGCGAAAGCGCATACATCCTTTAACAAAGCATGTAGCTCCTGCCGCATCTCCTGAACCGTGTCGCAAGCCATAATGCCGTTCATCCAATTCGGATTATCGTTCAGGACGCTTCCTTTGCCGTCACCAAGCTCGTTGATGGCCTTCACCATCGTTCCAACCAGATTAAACATAAAGCATTTGGCCAGCGTCAGATTCATCATCGGCTGCTGGAAGTTGCGGTCCGTAATCTCATTCATAAAAGCGGAAGCCTGTTCAAAATCGCCAATCTTGATCAGATTAATCAATTGCTGCTCCGCCTGAAGCGGATAGTAATAACCGAACTGAACGGCTTCGGAAGGCGTCGTGCGGATATCGTCATACGTAATGATGCCTTTTTTGCCAAGAACCATTTTGTATTCCATCGCATCTACCGCTTCGCTATAAGCGGCAGCAATGCCCGGCAGAGTGCCATGCTTGCCGCTGATCGCCACCGTAAGATCCATATCATATCGCTTCAGGAAGCGCTGAGCTTCTGTCGCGATCTCATGCAGATCCTTCTTATATTGCTCTTCATCCCCGCTTCCGCAGGACAAATTCACGAGGCAGACCATCATGTCGTCCATTTCCGCCACGTAGCCCGCATGATCATAACGTCCGGCAAGCTCCTCCACGACATTGCTAATAATGAATTGAAGGAATCTTCTCCGTTCATTGTCATCGATGCCCGGCAGCTTCTCGTAAAGGCTTTCATCATTTTCGATCACAAATAGAATAACCGCGTAATCATCCGAGATTTGCTCCATCCGGTACGTCTTGAAGGCTTCCTCATACGGGATTGGCGAATCGAGCCGCCCTTTGAGAAGCCTGCTGAGCATATTCGACCGCAGCACGTTATGGTGCATCTGAAGCTGCATGGCGATTTTATCCTTCTCGCTTCGCGTCCGGCTGACCGCCCTCTGAATGAAATTCAGCTCATTCCATTCCATGTGTTCTTCATCGTTATTCTTATCGGTTAACGACTCTACAAGCTTCTGAATCGGCGAGTAGTTGCGGCGCATAAAGAACCAGGTGAGCACGCCTGCTCCCAAGACGCTGATCAGAACGCTCACTAGCGTCAGCTTCCGGACATATTCAGCCTTTTGCCAATAAATGCTACTAGGGATCACCAGCGCATACTTCAGATCCGATACCGACGATTGCAGGTAAAAGATTTCCGAATCTCCCGATTTCATCGAGGTTGGCATCTCTTCGCCGCCGCTTCGAACCTTTTGCAGGATAACCTCTTCGCCTTGCTTCTTCGGCAGATTGGACAGCAGCACCTCGTTATTCCGGTTCAAAATAAGAACATATCCTCCACTGAAGCCGGAGATGCTTTTGATGGCGTTCTGAAATCTGGCCAAATCCGACATGACCACAACCGTGCCGGCTTGTCTGCCGTTCAAGTCTTTTGGCAAATGGGTAATATAAGCAATAGAAGACTGCGTAACACCCGCATCCATCAGCGGCAGCAGCGTAAACTGATTATGCTCCGAGGTCTCTACCGCCGCCAGCCAGTCATCATAACTCATCCTGCCGGTGTCGTGAAGGGTGGCAAAGGCGGTCTTCATATCGCGGACATTGCCGGAGCGCAATACCGCATTCTCCCGCTCCCAGGTGACGTAAAATTCATCAATTGAAGCATAAGAGGTTTGATAGGTTTGAAATTCCTTCACGAGCTGATAAGCGTCATATTGCGCATCGGCTTCCGATCTGCTCGAATACATCAAGGTCTGAAGCCTTGCATTCCAGGTCAGCTCCATAGTCAGGCGCTTCATCTGGTCCACCTGATTATCGATGGTATAGCCAACCTGCTTGAGCAGCGAATCATTGGCACGGTGAATTTCGCTTCGAAGCGCCGCGCTCGACTGCGAATATACAATTAAGCTGATTAGAATCGGTACGAATAATACCGCGCAATAGGAAATCAGCCACGTTACGATAATGCTCTTCCGTTTCTGCCATATGGATCGAATATTCAAACCAAAATCTCCTCGCCTGTACGTAAATGTTAGGATTGCTCATGTTGTTTGCCAGCTTTAGACCCCTATTATACGCGTACAAAAGGTGCCAGAGGAAGTTGCAATATGTGCAAAACGATTGACGATAGCTCTACTGAAGCCCGAAAACCAGCACAAATAGCCCGTTTGGAATGATCCAATCGGACTATTTGTACTGTTAAGCGATCATCGGTATTAGAACATGCGCTGCTTCCAGCCGTTCAGCTTCGCGATGGCTTCGACGAAGAAATAGTCTCCATAGATAAGAGACACATCCACGTTCTGTCCCGCCGGTTTATGGCCGGTGCCATGCTTCAGAATCGCTTCATGCGAAGGTTCGGTCCATGTGCCGTAATTCGAATAAAGCGACGCCAGAATGCGCTCTGCCGCTTCGCGGTAAATACGTCCTTCCTTCTCGGTCAGCAGAGCAGCCAATTCGATCAGGCCCGAAGCGGCAATCGCTCCGGCCGACGTATCGCGCGGCTCTTCCTCCATCTGCTCCGATGCCCGGAAATCCCAGTGAGGAACATGATCATCAGGCAAATTGGCGATAAAATAATGCGCAACGCGCTGCGCTGCGCGCAAATATTCGATATTGCCGGTATAACGGTAAGTGTTCGCCATTCCGTACAAGGCCCAGGATGCGCCGCGGCTCCAGCCGGAATTCGGCGCTGCCCCTTGCCCGCCGCGCACCTGGTCGAATTCGCCCGTCTCCGGGTGGAAGCAGACAATATGATTCACCGATCCGTCCTCGCGGATAAAATATCTCAATACCGTATCCGCATGGGCGCTGGCCATATGCGCAAAGCGCGAATCCCCGCTCTCGGCCGATGCCCAGTATAGGAGCGATAGATTCATGCAGGTATCGATAATCGACCAGCCATGCATGTCGCCGTTCCAGGCGCGGATGAACCGGCCATTCAGATTAAAGCGTCCCGCCATAAAGTTTGCGGCGAACAAGCCGCGGCGCAACGCGTCTTTATCGCCGGTGATGCGGTATTTCGCTACCGCCGTCGGCAGGAAGTGGAAGCCTACGTCATGGTCGAAGGAGTTGGGCTGAAGCATTTGCGCTTCAAGCCGCTCATCCCAATTCCAGGCTGCCTTCTTATATTTCTCGTCGCCGGTCGCTTCGTTCATCAGCCACAGAATACCCGGCCAGAAGCCCGAAGTCCACCAGTCGATTCTTTGATCATCGTAAATGCCGTCTGCTTTGGCCACATGCGGGGATTTGTCCCCGATTTGAACGATCATGCGGTCTACCTTCTCTTCAAGCTGCTTCCAAATGCGCTTAATATCCAATTTGCTTTGAGTAGAGCTTGCTTGCATGTTCCCTGCCTCCCGGATTTTTCTCTTGGACTATAGATCAGCCTTTAACCGAGCCTACCATAACGCCTTTGACGAAAAAGCGCTGCACAAACGGATAGACGCATAGAATCGGAACCGTGGCCACCATAATGGTCGCGTATTTAATCGTTTCGCCAATCTGGAACCGGTCTCCTGCCGATGCGCCCGATGCCATGCTGTCCGTCGAGTTCGCAATAAGGATCTCGCGCAGCACCAGCTGCAGCGGGAACAGCTCGCGGCTTCGGATAAAGATCGAAGCGTAGAACCAGCCGTTCCATTTGTCTACGGCATAATACAGAATCATAACCGCGATAACCGGCATCGAGAGCGGAATGATAATCCGGAACAAAATCGTAAAGTGATTAGCCCCGTCGATTTTGGCCGATTCCTCAAGCGCTTCCGGAATGCCTTTAAACGCGGTACGCATAATGATCAGGTTAAACGTGCTGATCGCAAACGGAATAATCGTTGCCCATAACGTGTTCAAGAGGCCTACGCCTTTTACAACGAGGTAGAGCGGAATCAGACCGCCGCTGAAAAACATCGTTAACAGAATCATGCCCATGAACAAATTGTTCCACAGGACATCCCGGCGGGATAAAACATACGCGCCAAGCGCGGTCATAATCAGGTTGAGAACCGTACCGCATACCAGAATAAACAGCGTATTTTTGTAACCGGTCGTAATGCCCGGATTTTTAAACACGCTCGTATACGCATCGAAGCTTAATCCTAATGGATGCCATAAGATGCCTTTATTGGCTACAAGCTGCCCCGCGTCGCTGAAGGAAGCGAACAAAACGTACAGCAGCGGATATAACGTCGACACGATGAGGAGGATCAGGACGGCGTATACAACGACATCGAACACTCTCTCGGATAAAGTCGCCTTCATTTGCATGGATTCTCACCTCACCATAAACTGCTTTTATTCACTTTGCGGCTGATATAATTGGCGGTTACGAGCAAGGCAAGGTTAACGACGGAGTTGAACAATCCGACTGCCGAGCTGTAGCTCCATCCAAATTCCAATAAACCTTTCCGGTAGACGAAGGACGAGATCACATCCGCCGTATTGTAGGTAACCGGATTGTACAACAGAATGATCTTCTCGAAGCCAACGTTCAGCATATTGCCCATCCGCAGGATGAACATGATCGTAATCGTCGGCAGGATTCCCGGAAGCGTAATAAAGAAGATCTGCTTGATCCGGCTTGCGCCGTCTATTCTGGCCGCTTCGTACTGCTCCTGGTCGATGCTCATTAGCGCCGCGATATAAATAATCGATTCCCAGCCGATCCGCTGCCAGATTTCCGACAAAATGTAAATCGGACGGAACAGCTCCGGCTTCTGCAGCATCGCTTGGCCGTCATAGCCAAACAGCATAAACAATCTATTGATAATGCCGTCAGCGTTCGTAAAGTCCGTAATGATCCCGCAAATGACTACGAGGGAGATGAAGTAAGGCATATACGTAATCGTTTGGGCTACCCGTTTGAATGTCTTATTGCGAACTTCGTTAATGAGCAGCGCCAATATTATGGGAGCGGGGAACTCGAAGATTAACGAATACAAGCTGATGACAAGCGTATTCTTAAGGATTCGTGTAAAGTAATAGCTGCCGAAGAAATCATGGAAATGCTTGAGACCCACCCAGTCACTGCCCAGGATGCCTTTCATCGGAGAGTATTCCTTGAAGGCAATTAACGCCCCGTACATGGGAATATAGTGAAAAATAAGGTAATACGCGATGACGGGAAGCATCATCAGATAGAGCAGTTTATTTAGCTTAAAATCGCGGATAAAGCGGTTTTTCCCCACATGCCTCACTCCTTATTGAAGGAGAAGGAAGGGCCTCACGGCCCTCTCCTCTCTTGCTATCTATTAACGGCTGTTGTAACGGTCAAGCGCCGCTTGCTGAATTTCGATCGCGCGATCCAGCTTGAGCAATTTCATTTTGTCCACGTATTTGGCGAACGCATCTGCCGGCTCCGTGCCCAGAATGATCTTCAGGGACATTTCGTCCACCAGCGTGTTGATATCGTTCATGATTGCCGCATACTCGGAAGCTTCTTCCGGCGATGGCGTGATTGGCGGCAGCTGGTATTTCGCCGCGTCCGTTTTTTGCCATGTGGTTACCGCGTCGCGCTGCGACTGAAGAGCAAAGAATTGCTCGGCATAACGTTTGTCCTGAACGAACGGACCGTTGTAGCTGCCGCGCGTATAGAGCGAGATCGCTTGCGCCGGAGCCAGCTTGTCCGGATTCTTCAACAGAAGATCGGTGTAAGTCGGGTAGCCGTCCTTCATGTTGTAGCTGACGCCTTCCGTACCGAAGTTAAAGAACAGGCCGCCTTCTTCGCTATAACCGTAATCAAGCATTTTGACAGCGAGCTCAGGATCTTTCGCTTGCGTCGTGATCGCTACCGTACCTTCGGATGCATAAGCCGTGTTATGCTGGCCGAATTTAGGCGTGTCGCCTTTCTTCAGTACCGGGTAAGGAGCGCCGATCAGAACGGCTTTTGGATCCTTCGCTGCAACAAGCGGCTGCCATTTGCCGATACCGCCGCCGGCATTGCCGATCGAAGCGCCCGTTGCGCCGGACGCAATGTTGCCGTCAACCGATTTGGTGTCCGCCGTTGCAATGTTCTTGTCGATCAGGCCTTTCGAATACCAGTCGCGGAACAGCTCCAGGTATTGCTTGTAGCCCTCTTGCTCCGGACCAAACACGACCTTGCCGTCTTCCTGGTAGAAGCCGCGCGTTACGCCAAACGCGCCCATAAAGGCACCGTTGCCGCCGTCGTTAAAGAAGCGTGGCTTACTGTTGAACGTAAGCGGTGCCGCCGCGCCTTTCTTTTCTTTAAATGCGGTAAGCGCCGCGGTCCAGTCGTCGATCGTTTCCGGTACCGGCAGGCCAAGCTCATCCAGCCAGTCTTTGCGGATAATCGGTCCCTGGAACACGCGCAGATATTCGTCGCCGCGGATGAACGGGAAGGCGTAATAGCTGCCGCTGTCCGTCTTCACCATTTTGTCGATGTCCGGATTTTCCTGCAGATACTTCTTCAGGTTAGGCGCGTATTTATCGATCAGATCATTCAGCTTTACGATATAACCGTCCTGGATCGCTTTCTCGGGACCGCCCGGGAAGTCGCCGATGAAGTTGTACTCCACCATATCCGGCAGCTTGCCGGATGCGAGCATCACGTTAAACGCTTCCTTTACTTGACCGGTTGGCGGCTCCGTAAATTCGAGCGGTACGCCGGTTTTTTTCTGCCATTCCTGGAAGAACGGAATATCTTTGTGGGATTCCTTCACGCCGATCAGCTGACCGTTAATTTCGCCCCAATACGAGAGCGTCTTATCCGTCTTGATCGGATACGTTGTTGCTTCTGCCGGCTGTTCCGCCGTGCTGCTGCCGTTACCGCCCGTGTTCGAGCTGCCGCCGTTCTTATCATTATTGGAAGAACACGCTGCGAGCATTGTTCCCAGCAAAGCGATGCTGAGCGAACCTGCTACCCATTTTTTCATGACCCTACCTCCGTTTAATTGTGTAGTGAAATGGCTACTTCCACAGAGTAAAGGAGCGGAGGGAGAGTCGATATGGGCAAAAGATGCAATCAAATGGGGATTTGAGAAGGGGGAATTGAGGATTTCGCCATTTGTATTGGTGGAGGGAGTGATGATTTGTACAATGCAATGGGAGAAATCGATAAATAGATGTCGAGGATGTGGGGGGAATGGCAGAAATGTATCTCCTTCGACCGCTGTTGCCATCGTGAAATTTTGAATCAACTCGTTTTCAATGAGATTTCACGACTGGCAAAGGCGAACGCTTCGCTTCTCAGGAGATACATTTCCTCTATTCCTCCCTTCTCTCGGAGAGAGAGAAAATGAAAAAGGATAGAGATTCGGCAAATGTCCGAAATCTCTATCCTTTTTTAGTGTAATTTCCTCCAAAGACCTCCGGGACACGGAACGAAACCGCATTCGGCGTAGAAGGATGTATGTTTGGAGTCATAGGTTAAGGTTACGATCTCAAGCAGGGTAATCAGAGTGGCGCCCTTCCCAACCCACGAGTCCTCTTAATGCTGGGACCTCATGCGGTTCAATGGGCAGATTGATCCTAATGTCTTGCTCCATTTGATGATCTCCCTCCCTCAGCTTGCTAACAGGTCGTTTAACTTTTGCTCCAGATCAACGAGGCCTTTCGCGGGATCCAGACGGTTCGCAATGATATTCTGAAGCTCTTCTGACAGAACGGTGTACAAAGCGGAATATTTGTCCGTATTGGGAGCCAGCTTCACATGATGCGACGATTCCAGGAACAGCTTACGGTACGGAAGGCTCTGATAGCGGGAATCGTTTTGCACCGTACTGTTGGCAGGTACATGCCCCGCTTCCCCCCAGGTCAAGCTGCCGACTTCCGAGAAATAACGGATGAAAGCCATCGCCGCAAGCTGCTTCTCCTTTGTCACATAGGTTGGAATAACCAAGGTATGCGAGCTGCCCCACTGTTTATTCCCGCCGAACAAGGACGGAAGCTCCGTTATCCCGCTCTGGAATGACGAATCCTTCAGATGATGCCCCGCTTCCCATATTCCTCCCATCCAGAATACGGACTGGCCGTTATGGAAGGTATCCCACGGCGTTTTATCGTTAAGGTCGCTTAGACCGCTGGCAAACAGCTTTTGATAAAACCGGAGCACTTCAAGCGCCTTATCGTTATTGATCGCCGCATGCTTCAAATCGGGAGTGAGCAGCTCGCCTCCGGCTTCGTAATACATATCCAGAAACGGCTCCTGGAAATAAGGCGTATTCACGGCAATCGGCTGTACACCGGGCAAACGGTCGTGAAGAGTAGTAAGGAAATCCATAAACTCCTGCGGCGTTAGATGGCGGAGCTTGGAGACAACCTCGTCCTCGTCCAATCCGGCTTTAGCCAGCAAATCCTTGTTGTAATACAGCATGTGAAAATGCGTATCGATCGGAACCGCATACGTCTGGCCGTTATAGATAACGCTATTTCGGTTTGTTGCTTCAATATGACTGAAATCTAATCCGGCATTTTGCGCCAACCCGTCTAGCGGAATAATCTGCTTCGCTTTTACAAACGGCGATACCCGGTCCGCATGGGCAACGGCCACATCGGGGCCTTTTCCGAAAGATAATGCCGTGCTTAGCCGAACGTAATATTCGTTGGACTCCAGACGAAGCTGCCGGACGACGATTCCCTGCTGGGACTCGTTAAAGTCTTTAATGATTTGGCCAACATAGTCTCCTTCCCCGCCGCCAAACGGATTCCAGAACAAGATTTCGACCGGAGCTTTGGCCGTTTTACGGACAGGTGCTTCAGCTTTATCCGAACCGTCGCATCCTGTTAGCAATCCTATGCATGCCGCCATAACGAACAACCATGCAGAAAGCTTTTTCCCCACACTTTCACCTTCCGCAGACATATTTATTGCCCTGTTTCAGAGCTGTCTTTATTCCCTTTATTCTCTTTCACCAAGCTTCTATATTCCGAAGGGGTAGCTCCCGTAATCTTCTTGAATACTTTCGAGAAATATTTCGGGTCCTGAATGCCAACCATCTGCCCAACGTCGGCAGCTTTCATCTCACCTGCGAGCAATACCTTTGCTTTCTCAATCCTTACCCTCGTTACGTATTCAAGAAAGCTCTCCCCGACTTCTTTCTTAAACAAATTCGCAAAATAATTTTTGCTCAGATGAACGAAATGACTGAGGGACTGCAAGGAAATTTCCTGCTGGTAATGCTGCTGAATATATTGCGTTGCTTTTATTATACTGTTCCGGTCACTGTTATAAATGCGGATCATATGTTCAAGAAGCTCTGCGAAGGCTTGGAGGAACCAGTCGCGGCTTTGCTCAATCGTCTCCAGCTTCGATAATTGGTCGAAATACTGTTTTTTCAGATGGACCACATGCTGCTGATCATGGGATACATCCGGCCATATCGCCGTTAGAATCATGATCAATTCAAGGGAGATGAGCTGCACCAGATCCGGATCCTGCCGCCTGCCCAGCTGATCAAACAAGCCGTTCACATAATCGTGAAGCTCCTTGGACTGCAATCCATACAGCAAAGTATGAATATGGGACTGGCTTACCTTGATTGGCGGGCCGTCCGCTTCCTTTGCCCCGGTCAGCTCCGAATAAGAGATAGCTTTCCCGATTCCCGCAAACATGCTTTGCTTGGCCGCTGCCAAAGCCTCGCCGTATGCCTTGCTTAGCTCCGTCCACTCGCCTACTCTTCCGCTTAACCCAATCGTACATACCAGTCCGTAAGCTTGCGATAGATGGGAGATGATCCGTTCCGCCAGCTGCTTGATCCCACCCGCTTCGGCAGCCTCATGCTGCGGAACCGGGAGCAGAACGTTTATTTCCCCTTGTTTATCCGCAAACACAACAAAGCTGCGGTCGTTTCCGATCTGTTCGAACGTTTCATGAATGACCTGCTGCTTCTCAAACAACCCGTAGTCTCTCGTGTGAAAAAGCGTGTACAGGAGATAGGCAGGCAGATGCAGACCATTAAGCTCCGCTTCCTCCTGAATCGATTCGGCTTCTCCATCTTCCGGCCGGCTTCCTTCAATTAACCCAAGCAGCAGCTTTTCCTTTCGTGCCGGTTCAACAATCGACGCTTTTGTATTTATTTCGGGATCTGGTTCGGCCGTATCCAAGGAGGCTTTGACTTTCATTAATGCTTTTTCGAAGTCCCTTGGCATCATATCCGACTTGATCATATACTCCGAAACTCCGTAACGAATGGCTTTTTGGGCATATTGGAACTCTTCCAGATTGCTTAGAATAATTACTTTCATCATAAATCCGCTGCTCCGGACTTCCTCAATAAGCTGAATGCCGTCCATTACCGGCATCTTGATATCCGTAATCAGAATATCGGGAGGATCCTGGCGAATAAGCTCCAGTGCCTCTTTTCCGTTGGCGGCTTCGCCCGTTACTTCCAATCCTACCTTCTCCCAATCGATCATAGAGCGAATACCGTAGCGTACGATAAACTCATCCTCGACAATCATCACTCGGTACATCTGCCATAATCTCTCCTATTCCACATACGGAAGCTTGATCGTAACCGTTGTTCCCGCTTCCGGCTCGCTTGCAATATCAATACCATACGTTTTCCCGCTAATGAGCTTGATCCGTTCATCCACATTCGCGAGCCCGATTCCTCCCGTCTTGCCGCCCTGCTCCTGATTCCGGAGAAGACTCCTTGCATAAGCCGGATCCATCCCTTTCCCGTTGTCGGAAATCTGAAAGCGTATACCTCCGTCGGGGCTTCTAGTACAAGAAATATCGATTTGACCCTCTTGCTCCGAATCGGAAAAAGCATGCAGGATCGCGTTTTCGACAATCGGCTGAAGAATCAGTTTAGGGGTCTGCAAATGACGGACGGCGTCTTCTACATAGACCTCCGTTTTGATTTTATAATTAAACCGGAACTTCTGAATCCCCAGATAACATTGCACATGCTCGATTTCCTCTTCCACGGTGACCGTCTCTTTCCCTTTATCCAAGCTGATCCGCAGCAGGCGGGACAGCAGGCTGACCATCTCCGCGGCATTATTCGCCTTCTGGATAAGGGCCGTCCATTTGATAATATCGAGTGTATTATACAGGAAATGAGGATTGATCTGCGCTTGCAAAGCTTTTAGTTCCGCTGTTCTTTTCTGATTTTGCTCCTCGTACACCGTCTTCAGCAGCTCATCAATCCGGGCAACCATATAATTGAAATTATTGCCCAATATATCAAACTCGTCGCTATGTTTCTTGACCCGGAACCGGACCGTCAAATCCCCCGACATGACCTGTCTCATGAGCCGGATCATCTTCAGAATCGGATTACTGATCGAATTTGCAAGAAAAATGGCCGTTATGATGGAGAACACGATGCAGAGCAGCGCAATAATCCATATCGTCCGCAGCAGACGGTCGGAATCCTGATACAGAATCGATTCGGAGATAACGTTCACGACTATCCAGTCATTGGTATGAAGCTTTTTGTAATTAACAATCAGCTTCTTCCCCTGCTCCTTAAGTGGAAAACGGTATTCCTCAAAGCCGGAATGTACGATTTGATTATAACCTTGTTCCCCGAGCACTTCTTTTACATTTTTCCCAATCATGTCATTATTGCCGTAAGAAACGATCTGGCCTTGACCGTCGATAACGAAGCTTTGAATATCCCGGTTGTTGTTGGTTGAGCTTGAACCAAGCTCCTTCAGCACCTCGCCGCGGATATCCAGTACGGCTATGATTCCTACCGGGCTGTCGTCCGAAGTTTTGTAAATCTGCTTGGAGAGCGAAAAGACATGGACGTTTTGCGTGTTCAAGCTGTCTACATACGTGTTAAGGCGGGTCGGAAACCATTTGAAATTGCTTCCGTCCTCAAGCGTAGTCAAGAAACCGCTTACCTCTTCGGGCGTGCGGTTCTTCCATCGGTAAATTCCTTTTATATAATGATCCTTGGAAATAAACGATATGGATTGAATGTCCTGATTAATCGCAATAATCGTGGAAAGCTTTGTCGTCAGCGACAAGCTGTCGATATCGTAAGGCTTTGCCGCGCTTGTCTTATCCAGATCCCGCAGCATTCGGATAATCTCGCCGTTATTCACGACCTGCATCATCAGGTCTTTATAGATGCCCAGACGGGTATCGATGTTATCCGCCGTCTGCTTGAGCAGCTGCTCCGAATACTCCGTTACCTTCTCGTTAATGGTAGATTTGGAGAGAGAATACGAGATCGTCCCCATCACGATTAACGGCGTCAGGGAAAATAGAAATAAGAGCAGCATCCATTTGTAGCGTATGCTGCTCTTCCATATATTCATCGAGGGCAAAAACCTTGCCCAGCCGGATTGTTTTCTCATTGTACCTCGCTGCTCCTGCCGGACATGCCGTTTTTATTGGCAAACGTCTTCCTAAGTACTAGCCTTTCACGCCCGACATCGCCACCCCTTGCACAATATGGCGCTGTAGAATGGCAAAGACCAGAATCGTCGGAATAGCCGCAATGCCGCTTGCCGTCATAATCATATTTAAAGACATATTATTATTCGATAAAAACGTAGGCAGTCCTGCCGACAGTATCATATTTTCTTCCGAGGTAATCGTTAGATACGGCCAGAGGAAATTATTCCAGGATAAAATCAGAAAGAATATGCCAACCGATACCATTGCCGATTTCGTCAGAGGCAGGCAGATGTTCCACCATATCCGGAAGGTTCCGCTTCCGTCAATTTCAGCGGCTTCGATATAATCCTTCGGAACGCCGTCCATAAATTGCTTGAGAAGAAGAATGCCAATCGGATTCGTAAGGCCGGGAAGAATAATGGCCCACTTATTGTCAATCAAATGCAGATGCAGCGTCGTTTCGTATAACGGAATCAGAATCGCTTCCGTCGGAATAAGAAGTCCCGAGGTAATGAGGACAAATAAAAAGCCTTTGCTCTTAAACGGCATTTTGGAGAAAGAATAGGCAGCCAGAGAGCTGAGTAATATGGATAACAGCGTTGTAATGATGCCGATAACCGTACTGTTCCAGGTCCATCTAAGGATCTCGGAGCCGGTTATCACCTTCTTGTAATTGCTGAACGTCAAATCCGCGAAATGAACCCAGTCGGACATGGCATAAACATTCGTACCGTCCGGCTTCAAGGAGACAAGCAGCATCCAGATGAGCGGGAACACGAAAAGAACCGCCAGTACCGTTGCAATGATGTTAAGAGCCCACTTGTTCATGTTAATCCCCTCAATCCTTTCGATCCGTTAGTTTAAATTGAATGACCGCAATGAGCAGCATAATGACGCAAAACACGATGGACTGCGCGGAGGCGAGGCCAAACATGTCTTTCTTGAAGCCCGTCACGTAAATATAACGGATCATCGTGTTCGTGGAGTCTCCCGGACCGCCGCCGGTCATAATCTGAACTTGACCGAATAGTTTCAAGCAGCTGATGACCTGGTAGAAGATTTGAATCTTCATGACTCTCGACAATCCCGGTATCGTAATATGCCAGAATTTGCTCCATGCTCCAGCCCCGTCGATCGTAGCTGCTTCATAATGATCCTGGGGAATTTCCTGAAGACCCGCCAGGAACAGCACCATAACGAATCCAACCGTCCACCAGTCCGTCGCAATCGTAATCGCCCACCATACAAACCGGTGGTCCGTCAGCCAATTGATGTCCTGAGGCAAGCCAAGAAGTCCCAATAAGCCGTTGACCGGACCGTTCTTTGGATCAAACAGCTTCAGCCAAATAAAGCTGATAACCGAAACCGACAAAACATAAGGAAGAAAATATACGGAACGAATTAAGGTTCTCAGCCAGATCCGTTGATTAATAATGAGCGCCAGAACCAGCCCCAATATGAGAACCGTCGGAGCACAGATGAGCACAAAATAAAACGAGTTCCATAAATAGTTGTAGAAATCGCTATTTTCAAAAATCCGTTTATAATTATCGAGTGCCACGTACCGCTGCATCCCTTGAATATTCCAGACATGCAGGCTGATCCAGGTGCCGCGCAGGACGGGCCACAAATAGAATAGGGCGAACGGGATCAAAAATGGAAAAATATACAGTATCGCTTTTAGCTCGGCTTTTGCCCGGTTGCCCGATACTCTTTTCTTGCGCAGTTCAATCGGTTTGGTATCCATATGTGTTTCTCCCTGCTTCTCTGCTTCATTCATTTATCTAGGAAAGGCCGGGCAGCAATCCTATCCTTGCCCAGCCTTCCCTTAAAGAACTATATTAGTTAGCCAAAATCTCGTTAATCTGCTTCTCCAAATCCTTCAATCCGTCTTCAGCCGACTCGTTATGGAAAATGATGTTCTGCAGCGATTCGGCAATGGTCGTAATGATTGTCGTATAGTTATCCGTTTGCGGCGCGAATTTGACGGTCTTCTGCGCTTCGATAAAGAACTGGCGATAGGGCAGCTTATTGTATTCTTCGCTTGCCGTTACCTTGCTGTTTGCAGGCACGTGACCCGCATTACCCCATGTCTGACCGCCCACTTCGGAGAAGTATTTCATAAACTTGGCAGCAGCTTCTTGTTTCTCCGCAGAGACATACGACGGAATTACAAGCGTATGCGAGCTGCCCCAATGCGTCTGGCTTCCGAAAATCGCAGGCAATGGCATTGCGCCGATATGTTTCGA
Organism: Paenibacillus sp. MMO-177; assembly: GCF_037147795.1. Lineage (NCBI taxonomy): Bacteria > Bacillati > Bacillota > Bacilli > Caryophanales > Paenibacillaceae > Paenibacillus > Paenibacillus sp. MMO-177. Next base: position 741,754 of record NZ_JBBCUR010000003.1, read on the forward strand.
AGCATCTCCAAGCAGTACTCCCGCTTCCCATACTCCGCCAAACCAGAAGGCGGCTTTGCCGTTGCTAAACGTATCCCAAGGATTCTTATCGTTAATATCCGCATACTGTTTTGTATAAATGTCATCATAGAATTTCAATACGCTTAGTGCTTTGTCATTGTTAATAGCCGCTTTCTTCAAATCCGGCGAGAGAATATCGCCACCGGCTTCATAGTACATATTGAGGAAAGGCTCTTGGAAATAAGGCGTGTTAACGGCCATCGCCTGCACATCCGGAACGGCTGTTTTAATTTGAGCTAACGTATTCAAATAACCTTCGGGACTTACATTATCGAGTTTAGGAGTCTCATCTTCATTTAAGAGATTCGCCTTTTTGAGAATGTCCTTATTGTAGTAGAGCATGTGGAAGTGGGTGTCGAGCGGTACCGCATAAGGCTTGCCGTCATAAGTAACGCTTGTGATATTCGATTGGCTGATCTGTCCGAGGTCAAACCCGACTTTGCTTGCCAACTCGTCAACGGGTACAATTTGTTTCGCTTTCACAAAAGGAGAAATCCGGTCGACGTGGGCTACGGCTACATCCGGACCCTTAGAAGAGGAAAGCGCCGTGCCTAACTTCGCGTAATATTCGTTCGATTCCAGACGAAGCTGCTTCACAACCACCTCTTGCTGCGAATCGTTAAATCCTTTAATAATCTGATCGACGAAATCCCCTTCGCCGCCGCCGAACATATTCCAGAACGTAATTTCTACCGGACTGCCGCTTTTTCCGCCTGCGTTTCCGGCATTCGATTTGTTATCCGTGTTACCGCCGCCGTTGGACGAAGAACATCCCGTTACGGCTAGTGCCAGCGCCATCCCAGCGGTCAGCATCATTCCGGCTTTCTTCTTTGCTCTCATGTTTCGACTACCCCTCTCTTATTGGAGAAAGCGCTTCACGAAAAATGTAAGTGCTTTCTTTAATCCTTACTTTATCGTGTTTGCTTCTCCAGCCAAACCGATAAAACGCTCAATTTAGGGATACAAAAATAATATCTGCTAGTAGGGGCAGGTAGACGATCTTACGATTGGTGTCAAAATGAAAGAAAAAGCAACGATTCCTGCTCTTCGAGCAGAAGTCGTTGCTTTCTTTTACCAAATATATGCATGTTATCCGTTCATAAAGGATATTAGCTCTTCCAAATCATAAATAACGCCATCTGCCTCAACATCGGGAGAAAAGCTAGCATTGTACTTCCAGACAGCTTTCATTCCAACCGCGCGGCTGCCTCTTATGTCACTGTCCGGGTGGTCGCCAACAAAAAGCGCATCCTCCGCCTTCACGCCAAGCTTGTGAAGAGCCCGCTCAAAAATAGCCGGTTCCGGCTTGCGAAGTCCTTCCCATTCCGATATAAGGACCTCGTCGAAATAAGGATCGATATCTAATGCTTTGAAATTATCGTATTGAAACTGTCCGTAGCCGTTTGATATCAAGGCAATCTTAGTTCCGCAGCTTTTTAAAGTGGACAGCATCTTAATGAGATGAGGAAACCCGACACAATGCTTTTGAAACGACTTCAAATAATCCTCCAGCAGCTCCTCCCAGCGCAACTCTTGAATCTGGAATTCAGCCAACAGCTGCTGATACACCTTATCCTTCCATACATAGCCGTGCTGATCAAGCTCGATGAACCGCTTCGCAAAAACATTCTTCGGCACTTTATGAAACGCCGAGTAACGTTCATATTGATCATCAATAAATAAGGCCAAAGAGGCATCCCGGTCGAGCAATGTTCCGTCCAGATCGAAGAGTACCGCTTTAAAACGCATGATCTACCTCCTGAATTCTTATTCCATGATCAGCTTAAACAGCTGTCTGCTGCCGCCTTCCGGTCCATTCGAAACAGGCTCCTCTTGAGGCATAAACCCAAACTTTTCGTACAGCCTTCTTGCCGGAAGTCCGCCCTCCACATCTTCGCCAAACGTAACAACCAACACCTCTGCCGGGGATTGAAAAATTTCAAGGACATGCTTCATAAGCGCGGAACCCGCCCCCTTGTTTCTTCCTTGTTCAGATACAGCCAGCCAGCCGATTTTATAGGAGGGAGCATTTTTCGTTGAGATGAGGATACCTCCAAGCAGCTGCTCCCCAGGCAAACCGCCATTTTCCCGTATGCAAAATGCCCTGCCTTCGCGGACATTCCGTTCAAGCGTTTGAACAAACAAGGGATCATCAACCATCGGTCCAAACAGCTCTTCCACTTCAGCCGCCAATACCAACCACTGCTTTATATCTTCTTTCGTTGCTTTTACGACTTTCACAATTCTTGCTCCTATTCCTTATTTTCGCGTTGGATCAAATGAGAACAAAGAGTAATGGGAAACTTCAACACCCTCTGGGCCTGTACACTGCTCGACCACTACATTTCCACTATTATCGAATTTAATAGCTTTGCAGGTTAACTCCAAACCGGCGTCGCTGCTATAAGTATCCCGCGTTGTGTCCATTCTTACCTTGATCTCGCCATTCCCGGCGATCAAATCGTAAATCACATAACCCCCATCGATAAATGGCGGAATGGCCAGAACGTAATCAACTTTATGATCATCAAAACGATTAATGAATTTCTGCATTCGTTCTTTATCTTCTTTTCCGAAGGTTTTCAGTATATCACTCCCAACCGTGCTCTGAGACTTTGTCTCTCCAGTTAAGGTTGAACATGCCGATAAACTCAAACTCATAACAATAAGCAGAATGACTAAAAGAGATTTAAGAATAATTTAACCTCCTTTATACCAGAGCTTCTAATTTACATACTAGGTGATGCTTACCTCCAGCCACTCAACTCCTAATATTTAGCATAGTTCAATGATTTCCTGCCTTCCGCTACCATATATTAATTTTCCCGAAGCACTGATGTAACTATTTTATATCCAAAAATACACACAAGAACGAAACCTATCGTTCCCAAAAGCTTATGGATAGGACCATCTATGATGTCTCCCCCGCTTAATGCATCAAATATATCGCTAACAATAAAAATATGCGGCTGAGGTAATATCATTAGAATTACTCCAACGATAAACCCAATAAATAGATTTATAGTTTTCAAGGTCATTATAAAGCTGAATATCTTTTACGTGATATACTATCAGATCGTTCTTATCCTCGTTAGTCAAAAAGTCAGTAAGCGACTTTGTTCTGGCCTCTTTCTCCGAAATATGAGGCACGACATAAATTTTGGGTATGTTGCTGTCGATTGCTTTCCCCGTTAGACAGTCGCCTTTTCCGCTTGTAGTTCCTCCATCCCGACTTGATTTCTTTCCGAATCCGCAATTTTTTGAAGATCAAGAATGGAAGGCAAGGTTCCATTTGGTGCGATTGTAATTTTAAATAAAGTCCATTTAGGAAAAAGCTTGTGATATAGAGATTTGGTAGTCACTGTCATATATACATGAAGCGGCTTGGCCCCCACCCTGCTAACCAAATAACCTATTTGTTCGGAACCTCCTTGAAAATCCGTTGCAGATTCAACTACTGTGTCAGTCGGCAATTCCAGAAGATATCCCGTTGTTGGTTCGTCTAATGAGAGAGCTTGAATATTCGCATGATTATGTTCTTGAATAAGGTGCTCCAATTGTTTCTTCAATTCATGCTGTGGCGACAAGGGTCCAAAACGAAGATACAAATACGCGCCTCCCATTAAAACAAAAACAACAATGAAAATAAAGGTTTTTCTCACACGGTGTACCCCCGCATTTCATTTTCCTATCTTTGGAATTACCTATTAAGACGTCATGCGAAAACATTTGTTGCGCATCACTACCGTTTATGACAAACAAAAAGAGAAAGCGCAGCTAACACGCTTTCTCTTTTTTTCGCCCTCCCCCAACCAATAGCCATTAAGGGGAGGCTAATTGGAGGCTTGTGTGTTTTAAGAGTGAAGGGGGATGGAGGGTTTGTATCTCTGGAGGAGCGTAGCGTACGCCTTTGCCATCGTGAAATCTCATTGAAAACGAGTTAATTCGGAATTTCACGATGGCAACAGCGGCCGGAAGAGATACAAACCCGTAATCCCTGCCCTACCTCACCTTTAAAACTACACAGCCTCAATCGCCTTCCCCGTAAACTGGCTATTATACAAATCCGCATAGAAACCGCCCTGCTCCAGAAGCTCTTCATGCGTACCCTGCTCGATAATCGAGCCTTGGTTCATGACGAGAATCAGGTCCGCGTCGCGGATCGTCGACAGACGGTGCGCGATAACGAAGCTTGTTCGGCCCTCCATCAGATGGCCCATCGCCTTCTGAATGTAGACCTCCGTCCGCGTATCGACGCTGGAGGTTGCTTCGTCGAGAATCAGGATTGACGGATCAGCCAATATTGCGCGGGCAATAGTAAGCAGCTGCTTTTGCCCTTGCGAGATATTGGACGCCTCTTCGTTCAGAATAGTATCGTAACCTTCAGGCAGCGTCCGGATAAAGTGGTCGGCATGCGCCGCTCTAGCTGCGTTGACGACATCCTCCTCCGTCGCCCCTTCCTTTCCATACGCGATATTGTCGCGGATCGTACCGTTAAAGAGCCATGTATCCTGAAGCACCATTCCGAACATGCCGCGCAAATTGCTTCGCTTCAAATCCGTAATATTAACGCCGTCAATCGTGATTTTCCCGTCATTCAGCTCGTAGAACCTCATAAGCAGGTTTACGAGCGTGGTTTTCCCCGCACCTGTTGGACCCACGATCGCTACGGTTTGACCAGGCAGCACATTGATGTTCATGTTGTCGATCAAGGTTTTATCCGCAGTGTAACCGAATTTCACATGATCGAAGTGTACGGAACCGTTTGGACGAGCGATCGTTTTCGCAGGACTCGCTTCCGGCACTTCTTCTTCCTCATCCAGAAGTTCGAAGACCCGCTCTGCGGAAGCGATCGTCGATTGAATAACGTTCGAGATATTCGCCAGCTGCGTGATTGGCCAAGTGAACTGTCTGGTGTACTGAATGAAGGCCAGGATATCCCCGACTTCAATGGCACGTCTTGTAACAAGGATACCGCCAACAATGCTGACAAACACATAACCGATATTCCCGATAAAGCTCATAATCGGCATAATAATGCCGGAGATGAATTGGGCGCGCCAGCCGGCATCGTACAGCTGTTCATTCATTTTCTCGAACTTTTCCAGCGATTCGCGCTCGCGGCCAAAAGCTTTAACGATCTTGTGGCCGGTATACATCTCTTCCACATGACCGTTTAATTTGCCAAGCTCCGCTTGCTGCTTCACAAAATATTTCTGCGAACGCTTTGCGATAACGGCAGTCGCCACCAAGCTGATCGGAATCGTCAGGAAGACGATTAAGGTCATCAGCGGGCTGATGGTGAGCATCATGACGATAATACCAACCAGCGTAATTACGGAAGTAATGAGCTGGGTTAAGCTTTGCTGCAAGGTATTGGCGATATTGTCCACGTCGTTAACGACCCGGCTCAATATTTCGCCGTTGGATTTGGAGTCAAAATATTTCAGAGGCAGCCGGTTGAATTTGGCATTCACCTGCTTGCGCAGATCGTAAACGGTATTCTGGGCTACTCCCGCCATCAAATACTGCTGAATATAGCTGAACACGGAGCTTATGATATAGAGAACGACGAGAATAAGCAGAATCTGATTAATCGCGTCAAAATCGATTCCCGCACCGCCATTTTGTTTTCCAAAAAAGCCTTCGGCCAGCTTCGTCATCGCATGACCCATAATTTTCGGGCTTACGATACTGAATACCGTACTCAAAATCGCGGTAAGCAGCACCAGCAGAAGCTTGGTTTGATGCGGCTTCAAATAAGCCATTAACCGAAACAGTGTTCCTTTGAAATTTTTCGCTTTTTGCACCGGCATTCCGAATCCGCCGGGACCACCCATGCCCGGGCCTCTGCCAGGTCCGCCTGGGCGGCCGTTACCCTTTTGCTGGCTCATGCAATCTCCTCCTCTGACAGCTGCGACGATACAATTTCCTTGTAGACCTCGCAAGTTTGCATAAGCTCCTTATGGTTGCCGATCCCCGCAACACGTCCTTCATCAAGAACGATAATCCGGTCCGCATCCATAACCGTGCTAACCCGCTGCGCAACAAGCATGACCGTCGAGTTGCCCACTTCAGACTTCAAGGCTGCGCGCAGCTTGGCATCCGTCTTGAAGTCCAGTGCCGAGAAGCTGTCGTCGAACACGTAAATTTCCGGCCTTCGCACCAATGCTCGCGCAATGGACAAGCGCTGCTTCTGACCTCCGGATACGTTATTGCCGCCTTGCGCAATCATGGAATCGTAGCCCTGTTCCATCTTGCCGATAAATTCCGAGGCTTGCGCAATAGCCGCGGCATGAGCAACCTCCTCGTCTGTTGCATCCTCCTGGCCGTAACGGATATTCTCAGCTACCGTTCCCGTGAAGAGAACCGCCTTTTGCGGAACAAAGCCGATTTTCTGACGGAGATCCTCTTGGGACATATCTCTTACGTCCATGCCGTCAATGATAATCTGACCCGCATCCACATCATAGAAACGCGGAATCAAGCTGACGAGCGTGGATTTACCCGCGCCGGTACCGCCAATAATGGCGGTAATTTCGCCAGGGCCCGCCTGGAACGAAATATCCGACAACGCCGGTTGTTCCGCACCCGGATAGCTGAATGTCACCCCGCGGAATTCCAAATAGCCTTCTTTGCCGCTGTTTTTCTTCGTTACCGGTTTGTCGGACAGCGTTGGTACCATTTCGAGCACTTCATTAATACGGACAGCCGATGCTTGCGCGCGAGGAATCATAATCAGCATCATCGACATCATCAGAAGCGAGAACATAATTTGCATGCCGTATTGGATAAAAGCCATCAGGGAACCAATTTGCATATTTCCATGGTCAATGCGGATACCGCCAATCGCAATAATGACGATGGTCGAAATGTTCATGATCAGCATCATCAGCGGCATAAGTACCGCCATGATTTTATTTACGCGCACTGCCGTATCGGTCAGATCGGCGTTCGCCGCGTCAAATTTCTTATTCTCATGGCTGATCCGGTCAAACGAACGGATAACGCGGATACCCGTGAGGCCTTCGCGCAGTACCAGGTTCAATTTATCAATCTTCACTTGCATCGCTTTGAACAGCGGAATCCCTTTACGCACGACCAGGAAGATAGCGCCTGCCAGTACCGGAATAACAACTACAAATACAAGCGACAGCTTGGCGTCCTTCGAGATCGCCATAATAATGCCGCCGATACACATCATTGGCGCGGTAATCATCATACGCAAAATCATGATAAGCACTTGCTGCACCTGCGTAATATCGTTCGTTGTACGGGTAATCAGCGAAGCTGTGCCAATCTTGTCAAACTCCTGCAGAGAGAAGTTTTCGACATGCTTGAACACCTTGCTGCGAACATCCCGTCCGAATCCCATTGCGGATTTCGAGGAAAAATAACTGGCCAGCACGGAGCAAATGCCGCCTCCTGCCGCAACAAGCAGCATGAAGCCTCCGATTTTCCAAATGTAAGATTTGTCGCCTTGAGATACGCCTTTATCCACGATATCCGCCATCAAGGTTGGCAGATATAAATCCGATAAGGTCTGCAAAAAGACAAACACCAGGACACCGATAACCAAAAGCCGAAACGGCTTCAAATAACGGAATAATTTCAACATTTATTAACATCATCTCCATTTGAATCGTTCAGATTTATTTGTTCGAAATAAGAGGTTGTCTTCCTGAGCAGACGGATTAATTGCTCCGTATCCTCGTCGCCCAAAAAATCGACAAGACCGTTCATTCGCTGCATAAAACCCTGCAACGCCTTCTTTGCGGTCAATTCACCTTCTTCGGTCAGGGACACAAGGACCGCTCTTCTGTCTCTCGGGTCCTCTTTGCGGACTATAAGCCCCATCTCTTCAAGGCGGTTAAGCAGCTGGGTAACCGTTGGTGACGTCACCTTTAGAAATTTGCTTAAATCGGATACTTTGACCCCTTCTTCATCCCCATTGCCCATACGCTTGATTACCACTAGCAGCCGCAGCTCGCTGTGCTTCTGCTTCAAATCCATCGGCTGATGGTTCCAGTTCATCTTGTTGAACAGCATAAATACTTCTATCAGTCTTCGTGCTGCGGTCTCTTCTCCACCGCCGGCCATTTGATCACCTCACCCTTTAAATATGTAAGCCGCTAATTATTTTAGTACTATTAATAATAGGCTACCTAATTATATTTCACCCTAATAGCTGCCGTCAATAAGATGGGACTTTTCTGACGAGACTTTTCTGAGAGCGTTTCTTAATAGATTCTCATTTAATTCTCATAAAGGTGTCTTTCTTTACAATTCATTGATCTTTCGTTCTAATTGTAAAATTTTGTGCTGTTTCGGATGTGTTATAGTAATTTCAGCGAAAGATGGAATCTATATTCGAATGAACTTCCAAGCGAAAGGAAACCATACTACCATGAAAAACACATTTAAATCCCTTAAAAAATTAATGACATTTAGCCTGGTTGCTACAATCGCCGCATCGGCCTTTACTCTTGCCACTACAACAAATCATGCAAACGCTGCAACGGAAAAAACGCTGGCTTTGATCAGCGAAGGTAAAAATTACTTAGGCGTGCCTTACAAATACGGCGCCCCGGTTGGTATTACATATGCTTTTGATTGCTCGTCCTTTACGAAATTCATGTTTGCCGGCCTTGATGTTGACCTGCCCCGCACAGCAGCAGAGCAAGCAACGATTGGGAAAAAGGTTCCAAAGACGGAACTAAGCACCGGTGATCTTGTGTTCTTCCGCACGAACGGCATCAGCATCAGCCACGTCGCGATTTATGCCGGTTCGAAAAAAATTCTTCACAGCTCCACAAGCCAAGGCGTTACCGTATCCGACATGTCCAGCTCTTACTGGGCGAGCAAATACGTAACCGCACGCCGTGTCGTTAACTAAATGTCTAAATTACACAATGGTTGAGCATTATGCTCAGCCATTTTTTATTTGTATGGAGAAGGATTGCTTCCATGCGATATGGAATTTCATCAGTAATGGAGGTGACACGGTGGATATTAGGACTTTGACCGAAGCAGATGTTGAAGCTTACCATGAGCTTCGTCTGCAATCCCTGCTTGAAAGTCCCGAAGCTTTCCTGACGACTTACGAGATCCAGGTCGTAAGATCGCTTACTGAGATTGCAAGCCAACTGAAACCGGATGAAGAGCGTTTTACTTTAGGCGCGTTTCATGCGGGCAAGCTGGTTGGCATGGTTACTTTTGTCAGAGAAAGCAAGCCCAAAATTTCTCATAAAGGGAATGTCTACGCCATGTATGTCGCTCCGGAGGCACGCGGTCGAGGGACCGGCAAGCGGCTACTTACGGAGCTGATCAATAAGGCTTCAAATCTGGATGGACTCGAGCAGATTAACCTGAACGTTATTTCGGATAATGCTGCGGCCAAAGCGCTTTATGCCAGCTGCGGGTTTAAGGTGTTCGGCATTGAGCGGAATGCCATGAAATCGCAGGAGCAATATTGGGATGAAGAAAATATGGTACTGTGGCTAAAATAGCGCCAATAGCAGCAAAAAGAAAGAGGTTGTCTCTCATGGACAACCTCTTTCTTCTATTATATAGCTTATTACTTGCTCAACGTTTCGGTTAGAACCAGAAACGATTCGCTGTCTTATTTGCTCAACGTTTCGGTTAGAACCGGAACGATCTGCGATTTGCGCGACACAACGCCTTTCAGAAGCGCTTTGTTATCGGACAGCGTAACGTTGTAAGCTTGCTCAACAGCGTTAGCTTTTGCACCCAGAGTAAGGGCGATGGAATCGCTGTTCAGGATGTCGGTAACCACGAATACGAACAGGTCCAGACCTTTTTTCGCAATGGTTTCGTTGATTGCCGCTTCCAGATCCGCTTGGCGAACCAGAACGTCGTTTGTGTCAACCGCGTTAACTTGAGCGATTTCTACTTTTGCGCTGCCCATCGAGAACTCTTTCGCGTCAAGCGACAGAAGCTGCTCGATTGTTTTGTCGCGGAGATCCGCGCCGGCTTTCAGCATTTCCAGACCGTAAACCTCAGCGTCAACGCCAGCGATTCCAGCCAGCTCGCGAGCTGCCGCTACGTCTTGCTCCGTGCATGTAGGCGATTTGAAGAGAAGAGAGTCAGAGATAATAGCGGACAGCATCAGGCCAGCGGCTTCTTTGCTGATGGCAACGCCGTTTTCTTTGTACAGCTTGTTCAGGATTGTAGCCGTGCAGCCTACAGGCTCGGCACGGAAGTACAGGGGAGCCGCCGTTTCGAAGTTGGCGATACGGTGGTGGTCGATAACTTCAACGACGCGAACTTGATCAATATCGGAAACGCTTTGCTGGCGCTCGTTATGGTCAACCAGAATAACGTTGTTTACTTCGCCTGCAACGGTCTCAACAAAACGCGGAGCTTCCGTCTTGAAGTAGTCCAGCGCATATTGCGTTTCGCCGTTAACGTCGCCAAGACGTACGGCTTCAACGTTAAAACCAAGTTTCGATTTCAGTTCGGCATAGGCAATCGCGGAGCAGATTGTGTCTGTATCCGGATTTTTGTGCCCGAAGATCAATGTTTTTTCCATTGCGTGCATTCTCCTTGTTTCCCAATTATAGATACCCATCTGATTATATCGCATAATGCGCCTAACTCCTACTTCTTTGCGCCGATTCATTCAAAATGTTCACACTCTTCAGCGCCGTCTTCCAGCCTTAAAAGCTTGCCTAATCGCGGAATTCGGTGTTATAGTACGTCAATATATAGATGAAACCGCAAATAGGGATAGGAGAGGTAAGCTTATGCCATACAAAATTGCTTTCTTTGACATCGACGGCACATTACTGGATGAAGAAAAACAAATCCCGCAAGATACGATTGACGCGATTCGCGAACTGCAAGCAAGCGGCGTACCTGCAGTTATCGCAACGGGCAGAGCGCCTTACTTTTTCGCTCCGATCGCCGAGCAGCTTGGTATTGATTCTTATGTCAGCCTGAACGGCGCGTACGTCGTATACAAAGGAGAAGCTATCTACCGGCGCCCTATTCCGCGCGAAGACGTGGAAATTCTGGTCAGCCATGCTTCCGCTCATAATCATACCCTCGTGTTCGAAGGACACGATTCGTTCTACCGCAATACGGAATCCCACCCGCATGTGTTCAATTCCGTAGCATCGCTGCGCGTTGCGCAGCCTGGCTTTGATCCGGACTTCTGGCAGAAGGAGGACGTCTATCAGATCTTCTTGCATTGTACCGCGGGCGAAGAGCATCTATACGGCGAAGCTAATCCGGGACTACGATTTATCCGCTGGCACGAAACCGCAATGGACGTGCTTACGGTTGACGGTTCCAAAGCGCAAGGGATCAAAGCCTTGCTCAAGCTGCTCAACATCGCTCCGGAAGAAGCCGTTGCGTTCGGTGACGGTCTGAACGATAAAGAAATGCTGGAGGTCGTTGGCCTTGGCATTGCGATGGGCAACTCCCATGAAGAGCTGAAGCCATTCGCCAATTACATTACGACGCATGTAAGCGACAGCGGCATCCGCAACGGTCTCGTGCATGCCGGTCTTATCAAATAAATGAATGATAGATCTGCCAAGCCCGCCATTGCGCGGGCTTTTTTTGGCCGGCAAGTTTTCGGCAACCCCCTGATTACGTCCTCCCGCTACTCCCAACCCCTCTGCAACACGGTTTTTTCCTCTTATTTCACTATCTGATGCCCTCACGATCCCCCATCCCCCCGCTGTAACACGGTTTTTTCCTCTTATTTCGCTATCTGATGCCCTCACGATCCCCCATACCCCGCTGCAGCACGGTTTTTTCCTCTTATTTCACTATCTGATGCCCTCACGATCCCCATCCCCCCGCTGTAACACGGTTTTTTCCTCTTATTTCGCTATCTGATGCCCTCACGATCCCCCATCCCCCGCTGCAGCACGGTTTTTTTTCCTCTTATTTCGCTATCTGATGCCCTCACGATCCCCCATACCCCACTGCAGCACGGTATTTTCCTCTTATTTCACTGTCTGATGCCCTCACGATCCCCCAAATCCCGCTGCAACACGGTTTTTCCTCTTATTCGGCGATCTGTCCCAATCGGACTGGGAACGACCGCGTATCTTATTCGCAATTTTATTCCACACTAACACAGGTACATAAGCTGCCTCCGTCACAACCTCTCCCCTCGTCCGTATTCCGCGTTTTCACAAACCCATAACTTGACAACACTAAATATATTATTTATATTAATTTACAAAAAGTAACTAAGCGAAGGAGGGCTACATCATGTCCATAAGCATCCATCCCGATACCGTTCTTGGCGCTGTAAAGCTCAAGATCAGCAATCTTGCACAATCTCTCAGCTTCTACACCGAGGTAATCGGCCTCCGAATTCTGGAGCAGACGAGCACGACTGCCGCATTAACCGCTGATGGCAAGACGGCTCTCGTTCTGCTTGAGCAAATACCGAATGCTGTCGTAGCACCGGAGCGCAGAGGAACAACCGGGCTGTACCACTATGCCCTGCTGCTTCCGAGCCGCAAGGAGCTTGGCATCGTTCTGAAAAGGCTGATCGCTCACCGCATCCCGCTTGGTCAGGCCGATCACCTGGTCAGCGAAGCATTATACTTATCCGATCCCGACAACAATGGAATCGAGATATATGCCGACCGTCCAAGATCCGAATGGAAACGCGACGCTAACGGCGATTACGTTATGGCAACCGATCCTATAGACTGGGAAGGTCTATTGCAGGAAGCCGGCGAAGAAGATATAGAGAAAGGTTTGCCGCCTGAAACCATCATGGGCCATGTTCATCTTCATACGGTGGGCATTCCGGAATCCAGAGCGTTCTACAACGGGCTGCTAGGCTTCGATATTGTCGGAGACTATACCCAGATGCGGGCATTATTCGTATCGGCTGGAGGCTACCATCACCATATCGGGCTAAATGTATGGGCTGGCATCGGAGCTCCCGCTCCTTCCCCGCAATCGACCGGCCTAGACTATTTTACGATTGTGTATCCGGATTCCGGCGAGCTGTCGTCAGCCCTTGAACGGCTTCTTGCAGCAGGCATTTCCGTTGAACAGCAGGACGGCGCTGCCTTCGTCACCGATCCGTCCAGCGTACGCATTAAACTTACCACGAGACTTGTCCAACAAAACAACCATTAAGGAGCTGCTAAGATGACCGACATTATTTTTCATGGACATTCCTGTGTCCAAATTACTTCCGGGGATAACTCGCTTGTAATCGATCCATTCCTTAGAGGCAACGAGCTTGCCGTAACGAAGCCGGAAGACATCAAGGTCAACACGGTCCTGCTCACCCATGCCCATATGGATCATATTCTGGATGCGGAGCCTATCTCCCGCGCGAACAATGCTCCCGTTGTCGCGAACGTAGAGCTTGCTACCTACATGTCGTGGAAAGGTCTTGAGACGATTGGCATGAACATCGGCGGGACCGTTGATCTCGGCTTTGCCAAAGCAAAAATGATTCAAGCGTTCCACAGCTCGGGCATTACAATCGCGGAAGAGCAGCGCATTATTTACGGCGGCATGCCGGGCGGCTACATTATTACGGTGGACGGCAAGACGATCCTCCATGCCGGCGACACTGCTTTGTATGGCGATATGAAAATGATCGGCGACCGTCATAATATTGACGTTGCCCTCATCCCGATCGGCGACCATTTTACCATGGGCCCTGAAGATGCCCTTCAAGCGGCTGAATGGTTCGGCGCCAAGCTGACGATCCCGGTTCACTACAATTCCTTCCCGGTTATCCGCCAGGATGCGGAAGCCTTCGTTCAGGCTTTGGAAGCAAAAGGCTTAAAAGGCCAGCTCCTCGAGCCCGGCCAGAAGCTGTCCATCTAACGCGCAAGCTGCCTTCCCTTATGGGGTCGGCAGCTTTTTTATTTGCGGTTAATGAAATTCAGGCTAAAAACGACGATAATAAGTAGACCATGAATTTATAGATAGGAACGAGGAGCAACGCATTTATGAACGGAATCCGATTATTGCTAGCTGACGATGAGCCGCATATTATACAGTTTCTTGAGCTGGGTCTTCTGAACGAAGGGTTTGACATCCGTACTGCCCAAGACGGTGCAGCCGCTTTGCAGGTGGCCAAGGAGTTTCAGCCCCATGTTCTTATTCTCGACGTGATGATGCCGGAGATGAACGGGTTTGAAGTATGCCAAGCGGTTAAAGACACCGGCGCAAACGTTGCGGTCATTATGCTTACCGCGAAGGATGAGATCGAAGACCGGGTGAAAGGCTTAACGCTTGGCGCGGATGATTATGTCGTGAAGCCCTTCAGCTTCGAAGAGCTGCTCGCCCGGATTAAAGCCCGGCTCCGCAACCAATTTCCTAGCCTGCTCGGCGAGGCGACCTACGGCCCCTTCCGCATTAACGACCTGAAAAAGGAACTGATCTACCAGGGTCACAATGGAGCTCTCCCCTACGGAATATGAGCTGTTGAAATATATCGTTCTGAACAACGGCATTGTGCTCAGCAAAGCGCAAATACTGGACAGCGTATGGGGCTACCGGTTTGGCGGGGAAGAAAATATTGTCGAGGTGTATATCCGCTCCCTGCGGGACAAGCTTGGCGATAAGGAGCACCGGCTAATCCGTACGCTGCGGGGTGTCGGGTACAGGATGGATCTGTCATGAGACCGTCGGCCCGGTCCCCCCGCTCCCTCCGATTCCAGCTTCTTCAGCGCTCCCTGTTTGTCATGGCGGCTCTGCTGCTTATGATCGGTATTTTGCAATATGTCTTCATGAAGGATTTCCAGTATAAAAATAAAGCCGAAGCGCTGGAAGCCCAATTAATCTCGCTTCCTCATGACTGGTTTGGCGGCAAACCCTTCGGCGGCGGGAGCGGCTCCGGCAGTCAACCCGGCAGCTCGCCGCCTATGCAGCTGCCGGTACCGGCACCATTTTATTATCAGCCGGGCTTGTCCCTTGCCTCCATTAATCTTGAAGGCGAATTTACCGACCTGTCGCGGGATGACGAGCTTAACGCGCCTCAATTATCCGCCGCGCAGTACAAAGAGATGCTTCAACAGCCGAATCGGCATGGCACTTACCGCATCTTGACGGACAAGAAAGGCACGCAGCAGCTGGTCGTCTTTCATGTCACGGGTTCTCCCGGACATCCCGACGGCATCATCCAGGCCGGGACCGATACCGCATCCCTGAAGCAAATACTGATAACTCAGCTTGCGATCTTTATCGGCTTGTCCGTGCTTGCGCTGGCTGCAGGCTTATGGTTCTATATTCCGCTGCTGCGCCGCACGCTTAGGCCCTTGTCGAACGTCGTGCAAACGGTCAGCCAGACGGATGCCGCCAATCTGAACGAAAGACTGCCCGTGAATCAAGGGCAGCAGGAAATCGACCAGCTTGCCGTCGCCTTTAACGGGATGCTGGAGCGTCTTGACCATGCGTTTGAAGCCGAACGGCAGACAACCGAACGAATGAGACGGTTTATCGCGGACGCATCGCATGAATTGCGGACGCCGCTTACGTCTATTCATGGTTTTATCGAAGTCCTGCTGCGCGGGGCCGCTTCCAACCCGGATCAGCTTCGTTCCGCCTTAACCAGCATGCAGCTGGAATCCAAACGGATCAACAAGCTGGTTGAGGATTTGCTTCTGCTTGCCAAGCTTGATCAAGCCCCTACGCCCGAACGGATCGAGATCCGGCTGGACAAGCTACTGCAAGAGATGGAGCCCCAGCTTCTTCTGCTGGGCGGCACTCGCAACGTTAGCCTGCAGATCAATCCGGACATTCAGGTGTCCGGGCATCCCGACCAACTTAAACAAGCGGTGTTGAATCTATTCCTGAATGCCGTTCAGCATACCGACCTTGATAGCGGCAGCTTGTCCCTTAAGTTATATACGGAAGCGGCAGAAGCGGTTATCTCCGTATCCGACAATGGCACCGGTATAGCGGCAGAGCATCTGCCCCATTTGTTCGAGCGATTTTATCGGAGCGAATCCTCGAGAACGCGCAAAAGCGGGGGTACGGGTCTTGGCCTCGCCATTACCCAGTCCCTTCTCGCACAGCATCACGGCACCATACACGTGGACAGTACAGAAGGCTCGGGCAGCACGTTCCGAATCAGACTGCCGCTTTATCAATGAGAAAGGCTATCCCGTCATCAAATGGCGGGATAGCCTTTTTGCCGTGCGCAGGAAGACATTCAGCATTCTTTCAGCCAGCGTTAAGATTGGCATCAGATTCAGCCTATACAATTAGTTTTGTTAAGAGAATGTAAACGAAAGCAAACGTGACAGTGAAATGAGGTGTAATAATGAGCAAAATCAAATTCAGGAATGAGCTGAAATTTTTCATCAACCATCTTCAATATTTCACGATTCGCCAGCGGTTGAGGAATCTGATGCAGCCCGACGAGCATGCGGGTTCAACCGGTGAATATCATATCCGAAGCTTGTATTTCGACGATATTAGCAATACCGCCTTAAACGACAAGCTGGGCGGCTTCCGGGACAGGAAAAAGTATCGGATCCGCATCTACAACGGCCAGGACAAAGTCATTCTTTTCGAAAAAAAGCTTAAACGGATGGACTACATCGCCAAGTTGAAGGAGCCGCTTACCAGAGAGATGTACAACCGCATTATGGCAGGCGATTACGAGGTTCTGAACGTACCGGACAAGCCGCTGCTTATGGAGATCTACAATGAAATGCACGACAATCTGCTGCGTCCGAAAGTAATCGTGGATTATGTGCGCGAGCCTTATGTCTGCCACAACGGCAACGTACGGATTACGTTCGATAAGGACCTGCGGACCGGGCTGCATGCGGTGGATATTTTTGATCCCGAGCTGACGCCCGTCAAAGCGATTGATGAAGATCTCATCATCCTGGAAGTGAAATTCGATGAGTACATCCCGGGCTACATTCAGACTGCGCTGCAGCTTGAAGGCCTAAACCGGCAATCGGCGTCCAAGTACGTGATCTGCCGTAAATTTCTGAAATACAACTCGTGGGAGGATTATTAAACCAATGGATACAACAACAAACGCAAGCAATACAACCAATACGTTCTCCGATCTTTTCAAAAGCTCGGTCCTCGACAACTTCAATTCAAGCATCGATATTTCGAAAATGCTGATCACGCTCGCTGTCTCTTTCTTAATCGGTCTGTTTATTTACACGCTTTACAAGAGAATCTTCAGCGGGGTGTTATATTCCAAGAGCTTTAACGTCTCCCTGATCGGGATGACCATCATTACGTCCGTCGTTATTCTGGCGGTCAACTCGAACCTGGTCCTGTCCCTCGGTATGGTTGGCGCGCTCTCGATCGTTCGTTTCCGTACGCCAATCAAAGATCCGACTGACCTGATCTTCCTGTTCTGGGCGGCAGCTGCCGGCATCGTAACCGGCGCAGGCTTCTTCACCCTTGCCGTTGTTGGCTCTGTTATTATCGGACTTGTCCTCTTCCTGTTCGTAAAGGGCGGCAAGGTAGAAAATCCTTACCTTTTGGTAGTTCAATGCTCGGACGATGAGAGCGAAAAAGCCGTTCAAGAACAAGTCGGCAAGCTCGTTAAACGCTATAACGTGAAGCAAAAAACCGTATCCGCAGGCCATATCGAAGTTACGCTGGAAGTCCGTCTGAACGATCAGGAAGGACGTTTCGTAAATCAGCTGTCCCAGATTGCCGGCGTGCGCAATGCCGTTCTGATCAGCTACAGCGGGGATTACGTATCGTAAAAGACGGGATGGTGCTTAAGATGAAAGCGAAATTTATGCTAACGCTCTTCTCCATCATTCTGATCATCGGATTAACAGGATGCGGCTCTAAGCCGGCAGCGAACAATGAGGGAGAAAGTGCCGAGAACAAAGCCACCTCCAAGGAGGAGCAGTTTTTAGACGAAACCGTATTTCCGAAGGACAAAGTCGTCGACGTAAAAATTACGATCGATGAAGATCAGTTCCAGGACATTATTGATAATGCCAGCGCCGAAGAGTATCACACGGCATCCGTCGATTATAACGGAGAGCATTTCGATAATGTCGGCATTCGCGCCAAGGGTAATCTAAGCCTGCGCAGCGTTGTGCAGATGGAGGATTCCGACCGGTACAGCTTCAAGATCTCGTTTGACGAATACGTGAATCAGACGCTTGGCGGCATCAGCAAAATCAACTTAAACAACAATTACAGCGATGCTTCCTATATGCGCGAATTTCTGACCTATGAGCTGGCGGAACAGATGGGACTGCCGACTCCAAAGTTTTCGTACGTTAATGTGTATGTCAATGACAAGCTATGGGGCTTCTACTTGGCGATTGAACAAGTCGGGAATGAATATCTGAACCGTAATTTCGGCAACTCATACGGCGCTTTGTACAAAGGCATTATGGGTACGGGCAGCGATCTGCTCTGGATTGACGACAAGCTTGACTCTTACCCGGGGCTTGCGCAAAAATCCAAATCCTCGAATAACGACATTCTGATCGATATGCTGAAAGAGCTGAACAGCGGCACTGATCTGGAGAAATATATCAATGTCGATGATGCACTTGGCTATATTGCTCTAAACGTTGCTACCATGAATATGGACAGCTACTTGGGCGGCAACAAGCAAAACTATTATCTGTATGAGGATAAAGGCGTCTTCTCAATTCTGCCATGGGATTATAATATGGCCTTTGGCGGCATGGGGATGATGGGCGGTGGCGGAGGTTCAAGCAGTCTCTTAATCGATGAGCCTACGCAAAGCGCCGTAGCTGACCGGCCTCTTATCGCGAAGCTGCTTGCCGTGGACGAATACAAAGAGAAGTACCATGAGATACTCCAAAAGATCGTAGACGGTTACTTGTCGGATTCGCAGTTCCAGGCAAGAGTAAATGAGCTTAACACGATGATTGCATCGTATGTCAAAGCGGATCCTTCCTCGTTCTATACGTACGAGCAGTACGAGGCGGGCGTCAAATCGTTGATCTCGACCAATGCGAGCACGATCAGCAATATCTCGCAGCAGCTCGACGGCACGATCGCCTCTTCCGGCGACGGCTCCGGCAGCGGCGGTGGCTTTGGCGGCGGTGGCGGTGGCATGCGCGGCGGCAACCGTCAGCAAAATGCCGCTGACGCAGGCGGCCGGCAGCAGGGTGCAGCGGCTCAGCAGAGCACTAGTGGCGTAGCGGACACCAAGCAAGGCGCGGTTCCGGCCACCGCGCAAGGCGCGAATGGCGCTGATGCGCAGCAAGGCCAAGGCGGTACCGACGCTGGCAACGGCGGCCAGCAGCAAGGCGCAGCCCAAGGCGGCGATATGGCACAGGCGCCGGACGGTTTTCAAGGCGGCGATGGGATGGGATTCCCGGGCGGCGACATGGGAGCGCCGCCCGATGGGTTCCAGGGCGGCGGCATGGGCCAGCCACCGGATGGATTCCAAGGCGGCGGCATGGGCGGCGGAGGTTTTGGCGGTATGGGCATGGGCAACCAGCCTAAGCAGCAGGATAACTCCCGCGAAGCTATTACGGCCGGCATTGCAATCCTTGTCTTGCTTCTGTCCTGTCTATTCATCAAATACTTCAATCGCAGAAGATTATAAGTCATTAAAAAAAAAGGAGCAGGGAATCCCCCCTGCTCCTTACCTGTTCCCTCCAAAATAATTGATAAAGAATAGAGGCAATGTATCTCATGGAGGAGCGTAGCGTTCGCCTTTGTCACGCACTTTACCACCCTTTAGAAATTGTTCAAGGTAAGGGCTGACAACAGCGGCCGGAAGGAGATACATTCCGTTATTCCTAATCAATTAAATAATCTATCTGCTTCGTATGATTGCCACAATTAACCACACAAACAGTATCGAAGCAATCCCAAACCCGATCTCAATCGCCGGAATATTCCACAGCAGCGTGCTCTGATGCCCCATCGACGAGCCTATTATGAGGCCAACCATAATAATGCTGAACGACAGCAGCACAATACTGAGACTGAGCCGGTTGCTGATCTGATCCAGCTTTTTCAGCACGGCATTTAACTCGGGAATGGCAAGATCCAGCCCTAATCTACCCCTTCGCATCATATTCAGCACGCTCCGCAAGCTGAGCGGAATATCTGAGAGAAGCTCCAGATAATCCGGGATATCATCCACCCATTTGCGCGCGAGCCGCCGCGGATCCAGCTTCTCGATCACCAGCTTTCTGCCGAACGGCTCGGCGACGTCAAACACGCTGAAGGCCGGGTCAAGCGCTGTGACTACGCCTTCCAAAGTGAGAAACGTTTTGCCAAGCAACGTGAGCTCTGACGGAATACGTATCCCATGGCGAAAAGCAAGCGCGAACAGCTCATTTACCGACTCCCCGATCTTTACCTGGCTAAGGGGAATCTTGTAATATTTGTCCCTCATTTCGTCCACGTCAGCCCGAAGCGCCTTCCTGTCCGTGTCATCGGGAATAAAGCCCATCCCGTTAATGGCCCGGATAATCGTACTCGTGCTTTGATTGCGCAAGCCGATTACAAAGGTGGCGAAATGCTGCTTCATGTCCGGCGTAAGCCGTCCGACCATCCCGAAATCAAGAAAAGCCAGGTTCCCGTCAGGCAGAGCCAGAACATTGCCCGGATGCGGATCCCCGTGGAAAAACCCGTCCACCAGCACCTGGTGAAAGATCGCTTTGGAATACCGCTCCGCAAGCTTTTTATGATCATAGCCACCCTGCTGGAGTTGCTCGCGGTCCGACAGCTTAATGCCTTCCACATAATCCATGGTCAGAACCAGCTTGCTTGTATACTCCCAATACACCGCGGGAATGATGATGCCGTCAAGTCTGCTGCTTTGTGCGGCGAACCTCTCGGCATTGCGTGCCTCCAGCCCGTAATCCAGCTCGGCCCGAAGCGCTCTGGCAATTTCATCGATCATGTCGCGAAGCCGGTAGCTGCGCGCCCATTCCAGACGATGCTCCGCGACCCGCGCCAGCTCCGACAAAATATCGAGATCCGTCTCGATAACTTTTTGAATATTAGGGCGCTGCACTTTAACGGCTACCACCGTACCGTCAATCAGCTTGGCCCGGTACACTTGCCCGATGGATGCGGAAGCCAGCGGCTCTTCGCTGAATTCGGCAAATAATTGCTCAAGCTGCGAGCCCAGCTCATCCTCAATAATATGTACGGCTTCCTCATACGAAAAAGGCTGAACATGATCCTGCAGCTGCTCCAGCTCCGCAATAATACCGGCAGGAATCAGGTCTGGCCGTATGCTCGCCATTTGTCCCAGCTTGACGAAGGTAGGACCAAGCTCTTCCAGGAACAAGCGCAGCCTCTCGCCGACTCCGCGTTTGCGAATGCTTTGCCTTTCACCGCCGCGCAGCACCAGTCCCGTATCCGGCAGCCCCAAATCCTTGGCGATATACCCGAAGCCATTGCGGACAAAAGCGATTGCGATTTCCCGATAACGCTGCAAATGACGGAATTTTGATCTTACGCTCATACATCCGCCTCAAATCAGTCCACAGATGTTTCTTTATGCTCCAGCGCGGCCACCCGCTGCTCCAGCTGCTCGTATTGCTCTCTTGTTACGTATTTTTCGCCAATGATGGATTGGACGCGTTCCCGAATCATTTCTTCAATTTTATTGCGAGTTTCTTCGCCTTTCTTGAGCAGCTCATCGACATAAACGGACGATTCGGCTTTGGTGATTTCTCCTTTTCGCACCCATTCCTCCGCCAGCTTCTCTACTTGCTCCTTGCTTGTCACCGCAAAGCCAAGTCCAAACGATACGGCTCTTCCGATCAAATCCTTCATCTGTATCACATCTCCTACAGTATGGAATATATCCAGTTTATGCAACTTGGCCGGATTACAGTCATTACCCTTGTATAAACCCGCTTAAAGGTAAAAAAAGGAGAAAATTACGGATAATTCTTTTCCGCGCGCGCATAATAACGACAAGAAATAGTCTAATCCCGACCATTTAATTAGGAGGCTGCGATTCAATGCCTAACCGCAATTCATTGTTAGTTCCCGGAGCCCGCGCAGCGCTTGAACAACTAAAATTCGAGATCGCGCAAGAGCTTGGCATAGAGCTTCCCGCTGACGGTTACTACGGCAACATGACAACCCACGATATGGGCTCTATTGGCGGAACGATAACCAAACGTCTGATTCAGCTTGCTGAGCAGCAAATCGCCGGCCGTTTCTAATACACCGGGTAAATGTGAAACAATACTCACGATAAGGGCTGACCCTGCGGCAACTGCTGTTCCAAAGGGTCTAGCCCTGTTTTTTGTGATTTCCTTTGTGCGCGAACTTCCCTTTGGAGCTAAAAATCGGTAAAATGAGTAATGGCTTGTCTTATAGAACTATAATTATGATTTTAATGAAGAAAGGATTTTACCATATGATTATTAAACCGAAATCCCGCGGATTTATTTGCACGACCGCCCATCCGGTTGGATGCGCAGAGCAAGTTAACCGCCAAGTGGAATATGTACAGTCTCAACCGAAATTGAAAGGCCCTCGCAATGTGCTTGTTATCGGCGCATCTACGGGTTACGGCCTTGCTTCCCGTATCGTTGCGGCGTTTGGCGCGGGCGCAAATACCGTTGGCGTATTTACGAGCAAAGGCGCGGAAGGCAACCGTACGGCGAAACCAGGCTGGTACAACTCTGCTGCTTTCGAGAAGGCTGCCGCGGAATCCGGCCTGAAATCGTACAGCCTCTCCGGCGACGCATTCTCCGACGAGACCAAAGCAAAAACAATCGACCTGATCCGCACGGAGCTTGGCTCGGTTGACCTGGTTGTTTACAGCGTTGCCGCACCGCGCCGCGTTCATCCGAAGACCGGCGAAGTGTTTAACTCGGTGATCAAACCGATCGGTCAATCCTATTCGAACAAAACCGTTAACTTCCATAACGGCGTTGTGTCCGAAGCTACGATTGAGCCGGCTACGGAAGAAGAAATCAGCCAGACGATTACCGTAATGGGCGGCGAGGACTGGCAAATGTGGATCGACGAGCTGCAGGCAGCAGGCGTGCTTGCTGAAGGCGCTACTACGATTGCTTACTCGTACATCGGTCCGGAAATTACGCATGCGGTATACCGTGACGGTACCATCGGCCGCGCGAAAAACGATCTGGAAGCTACGGCTCACAACCTAACTGAGCAGCTGTCCTCCACTGGCGGACGCGCTTATGTAGCGGTTGCGAAAGCGCTGGTTACTCAGTCCAGCTCCGCGATTCCGGTCGTGCCTCTGTACATCTCGGCGCTCTTCAAAGTAATGAAGGAAAAAGGCATTCACGAGGGCTGCATCGAGCAAATGTACCGCATGTTCGCTACCCGCCTTTATGTTGACGGCCCAACGCCGGTAGACGAAAAAGGCCTCATCCGCATGGACGACTGGGAAATGCGCGACGACGTGCAAGCTGCGGTAGACAAGCTGTGGAGCGAGATTACTTCGGAAAACGTATACGAGCTGTCCGATCTTGAAGGCTACCGCCGCGAGTTCTTCCAGCTCTTCGGCTTCGAAACCGACGGTATCGATTATGAAGCGGACACAAATCCGGAAGTTGATATTCCAAACCTCCGTTAAAGGATAAGAGAAAAGCCGTAGCAGGCCCGCCTGCTGCGGCTTTTTTTGTTAAGGGATGCTGCAATTGGCTTTCCATTTTCATCGCCATCGCCACCGCCGCATTTCCGCCCCTTCACACTTTCCCGCTTCTTAACGATGTGCCGCATCGTCAAGACCACCTGCCCAGCACTCTTCGTCCACCTTAACGATACCGCGTATCGTTAAGGCTAATTCTTCAAACAAAAAAGAGCAGCCCCGATGGACTGCTCACTCACTTACTTCTTGCTGCCGCTTAATCCGAGCTGAGCAATTAACTCGTAGGATTTCAGCCGCTCCTGATGATCGTAAATCGCGCAATTAATAATGACTTCATCCGCATCTGTCTGCTCGATAAACGCGTTCAGCTTTGCTTCAACCGTCTGCGGGCTGCCTTTGATCGCGGTGCGAAGCTGATTGCGCACGGCCGTCAGCTCATACGGATTCGCAAAGCCTTCGAGATCGGCCGGCGGCTGAATCTTTCTTGGCACGCCGCCGCGGATCAGATTGAGGAACTGCTGCTCCAGCGTTGTGCCGAGCCATTCCGCGTGTTCGTCCGTATCGGCTGCGATGGCGTTTACGCCAACCATTGCATACGGCTTATCCAGATAAGCCGATGGCTTGAAGCTGCTGCGGTAAATATCAAGCGCAGGCAGCGTAAAGTCCGGCGAGAAGTGGCTCGCGAAGCCAAACGGCAATCCCAGCTCGCCAGCCAGCCTTGCGCTGAAATCGCTGGAGCCCAGCAGCCAGATCGGCACATCCAGGCCTTCGCCCGGCACCGCGCGTACCGCTTTTTCCGACTCCGGTCCGCGGAAGAAGCCGCGAAGCTCTTCCAGCATCGCCGGGAAATTCTCTCCGCCGTACAAATCGCGGCGCAGCGCCATCATCGTCTGGCGGTCGCTGCCCGGAGCTCGGCCAAGGCCAAGATCGATACGGCCGGGATACAGCGATTCCAGCGTACCGAATTGCTCCGCAATTACAAGCGGTGCATGATTCGGCAGCATGATGCCGCCGGAGCCGACGCGAATAGTCGACGTACCGCCAGCAATATGTCCGATTACTAATGAAGTAGCCGAGCTGGCGATTCCCGGCATGCTATGATGCTCGGCTACCCAATAGCGGGTATAGCCCCATTTTTCCGCATGCTGGGCCAGGTCGAGGCTGTTGCGCAAAGCGTCCGAAGCCGTCGAGCCTTCAACAATTGGAGCAAGATCTAATATAGACAGCTTGACGTTGCCAAGCTTTTTCGTTGTTGTCATGACCAATTCTCCTCTCATGATGACATCATGTCCATTATAACGAAGTTCTATCGCAACTGCTATACAATAGTAAGTGACTACTGGAAAGCAATGATGCATGCTGCCAAGCTGCCTGCGCGAAAAGCCTCGAATTTCCGCCATTGTCGGTTTGAATCTGCTTTACGAACCCCAAAACTCGAGCTATAATAGAGACATAACGATTTTTGAAATAGAGTTTCACAGAATGAAACAACAAAATCGTCAACATCATTCAAGGAGGAATACCCGAACATGGCAAATCAAGACCACTATTCTGTACGGTCGAGCTTGGAAGTCGGCGGCAAATCCTATGCTTACTACAGCCTTCAAGGTCTGGAAAAACAAGGACTTGGCGACATTTCCAAACTTCCATTTTCGATTAAAGTATTGCTCGAAGGCGCTGTTCGTCAATTCGACGGCCGTGCTATCACAAAAGAGCATGTAAAACAACTCGCTGATTGGGCGGCTAACCGCGACGACAAAGAAATTCCTTTCATCCCTTCCCGTATCGTTCTGCAGGACTTGACCGGCGTACCGGTTGTCGTTGACCTTGCGGCAATGCGCGAAACGGTTAAAAAAGCAGGCGGCGACCCTAAAAAAATCAACCCGCTTGTACCCGTCGATCTCGTAATCGACCACTCCGTAATGGTTGACGCATTTGGTTCCCCGGATGCGCTTGAAATCAACCAACGCATCGAGTTCGAACGGAACGCAGAGCGCTACCGCTTCTTCCGTTGGGCACAAACGGCATTCGATAACTTCCGTGCGGTTCCGCCGGATACAGGTATCGTTCACCAAGTCAACCTCGAGTACCTGGCATCCGTTGCGGCTACAAAAACCGTTGACGGCGAAACATTCGTATTCCCGGATTCCCTCGTAGGTACGGACTCCCATACGACTATGATCAACGGTCTTGGTATCGTTGGCTGGGGCGTTGGCGGTATCGAGGCTGAAGCTGGTATGCTTGGCCAACCACTATACTTCGTAACTCCGGAAGTTATCGGCTTCAAACTGACTGGCAGCCTGGCAGAAGGCGCTACGGCGACTGACCTTGCCCTGACTATCACTCAAATGCTTCGTAAAAAAGGCGTTGTAGGCAAATTCGTTGAGTTCTTCGGCTCCGGCTTGTCCAACATCAGCCTTCCTGACCGTGCAACGGTTGCCAACATGGCTCCTGAGTACGGCGCAACAATCGGCTTCTTCCCGGTTGACGCAACTACACTCGACTTCCTGCGCCAAACTGGCCGCACAGAAGAGCAAATCGAGCTGGTTGAAGCTTACTACAAAGCGCAAGACATGTTCCGTACGGACGCTACACCGGACCCTGTCTTCACTGAAGTGGTTGAACTCGACCTGTCGACGGTTGTTCCTTCCCTTGCCGGTCCTAAACGTCCGCAAGACCGTATCGAGCTGACTTCGATGAAGGACGCTTGGAACGAAATCGTTCGCAAGCCAGTCGACAAAGGCGGCTACGGCCTGACTGACGAGAAAACGGAAGAAGTCGTTACCGTTAACCACGCTAACGGCAAAGTAAGCGAAATGAAAGCTGGCGCAGTAGTTCTCGCCGCTATCACAAGCTGTACGAACACTTCCAACCCTAGCGTAATGGTAGGCGCAGGCCTTGTTGCGAAGAAAGCTGTCGCTCGCGGTCTCGTTAAACCTGAATACGTGAAGAGCTCCCTGACTCCAGGTTCCCTGGTTGTTACCGACTACCTCGTAAAAGCTGGTCTGCTCGAGTCCCTCGAAGCACTTGGCTTCCACGTTGCTGGTTATGGCTGCGCAACATGTATCGGTAACTCCGGTCCATTGCCTGAAGACGTAAGCCAAGCAATCGCTGACAACGACATGACTGTTGCTGCCGTACTGTCCGGTAACCGTAACTTTGAAGGCCGTATCCACGCGCAAATCAAAGCGAACTACCTGGCATCGCCGCCGCTTGTTGTTGCTTACGCGCTGGCTGGTACAGTTAACATCGACTTTGCTAGCGAGCCAATCGGCTTCGATCCGCAAGGCGAGCCTGTCTTCCTGAAAGACATCTGGCCAACGAACCAAGAAATCGCTGATGCGATGAACGCTTCGCTGTCCCCGGAAATGTTCCGTGCGAAATACGAAAATGTATACACGCAAAACGAACGTTGGAACGCTATTCCGGTACCGGAAGGCGAACTGTACGAGTGGGATCCGAAATCCACTTACATCGCTAACCCGCCGTTCTTCGACAGCCTTGCTGACGGCATCCGCGACGTTGAAGACATCAAAGCAGCGAAAACTCTGCTTGCTCTCGGCGACTCGGTTACAACTGACCATATCTCGCCTGCAGGCAGCATCCGTCCGGATGCTCCAGGCGGCAAATATCTGATCGCTAACGGCGTTGAGAAGAAAGACTTCAACTCCTACGGCTCCCGCCGCGGTCATCACGAAGTTATGGTTCGCGGTACATTCGCGAACATCCGTATCCGCAACCACATCGCTCCAGGCACGGAAGGCGGCTTCTCGACTTACCAGCCTACCGGCGAAGTGACTTCCGTATACGAAGCTTCGATGAAGTATCAAGCGGACAAAACAAACCTGGTTGTACTCGGCGGTAAAGAGTACGGTACAGGCAGCTCCCGTGACTGGGCAGCTAAAGGCACGTTCCTCCTCGGCGTTAAAGCGGTTATCACCGAGAGCTTCGAGCGTATCCACCGTTCCAACCTGGTCGGCATGGGCGTTCTTCCGCTTCAATTCCAAGCTGGCGAAGGCTGGCAGCAATTGGGTCTGACTGGCTTCGAAACCTTCGATATCGTTGGTCTTTCGAACGATGTTCAGCCTGGCGATCTGGTATCGGTTATCGCTACGAAAGAAGACGGTTCCCAAATCGAATTCAAAGTTATCGTACGCCTCGACTCCCTCGTGGACGTTGACTACTACCGTAACGGCGGTATCCTTCAAACGGTTCTGCGTCAAATGATCAAGAACTAATTTATTCTTTATAGCAAAAAGGTGAGCCCTCGCAGGCTCACCTTTTTTATTTATCCCCTATCCCTTTGTGCCGGACTGATCGTGAGGCACAATAACCGTTACGGACTTCTCCGTTACGTTGCCTGCTTTGTCCGTTGCTGTGTATTTGATCGTATACGTACGTCCATTTTTGCTGCCGGACATCTCTGCTCTAAGTTTAAAGGCTTGATCAAGCGTACCGAATTCTGCCCCTTGAATATCCGCATTCGCTCCTTCCGCAAGCTTCTCGTTGCTTGTAATGGAGGTTAATACGACCGAATCGACGCCTGACGCAAGGTCCGTGCTTTTCACAACGGCTTTTACGTCAACCAGCTTATGATTAGCCGGCCATAGCTCCGTTTTATCCAGTACTACACTCAGCTCAGGCGCTGTCTTATCGATCTGGATCTTAACCGTATGCGGGGCTTCCGCATTCCCCTTATGATCCTCGCTCCAATAAACAAGGGTATGGACACCGTCCTCCGTTATTTGAACGGTAGTCCCCTTCTGCTCGGCTCCTCCGTCCAACGTATAATAAGTAGCGTTAACGCCGGAAATGCTGTCATTCGCCGTTAAGTTTACGGTCACATTACGATTAACCCAACCTGCGGGCGCATTATCGGTTGTAGCTGGGGCCGTGTTGTCCACGAGGTAAATGTTTGGCGCATCCGGCTTCTCCATTCCGTTACCCAGGTAAAAGCTTGTATGCGGCGGCTGGTTATAGCCGGTGTTCTGCCAAGCTATGCCTAACCGATATACCGGATCATGCATCAGCGTGCGGATCTTTTGGTCCGTTACGTCCGTCGTTGTGTAAATGCGAAGCGCGCTGCTGTCTTCCGTTCTTAAAACGACCTCTTCTCTCCAGTCGCCGAGCAGATCGGCTTGCAGAGACGGGTTGCCTTTTGTTCCGTTATTGGAATACGTACCGGTAAACGTCTCCAACCGGTCAAGCGAGCTATTCTCGTAATCCCATTTGTCAATCTTCGGCACGCCATTGCCTGTTGCAGCGTTCCAATCATGATCCAACAGCTCGCGGCTTAAATCGCCGTCCCACCAGATCGCAAAGTTGGAGGTAGGGATTTGGGTAGAAATTTTGGTGCCTTCCGCGTTAAACATAAAGCCGCTGGTGTTATTTTCCGTTGCGGCAGACTTTGTGGCGTCAATGGCCCAGGACTCTTCGCCCACGTATCTTGGATCCACGTCAGCCGACAAGCCCCGGCCGGTATCCGCGCCAATCTGTGGCTGTCCGTATAACGGCTTCCCTGTCCGCGCGTCAATCATCGTTGCCGAATACGGAGCACCGGTCTCCTCCTGCACCGTCCACAGCTCAAGTCCAAGATGGGAAGGAATGAGATCGCCGAGATGCATGGCGTCGCCATGGCCCAGCTTCGTATTCCACAGCAAAGTGCCGTCATCGTTAATCGCCGTATTGCCGGTTACGATCTCGTCCTTGCCGTCCGCGTCGATATCCGCCACGCTCAGTTGATGGTTGCCTTGTCCGTAACCCGGGTTTGGCGAATCAAACCTCCACACCTTGCTAAGTTCTCCGTCTCTCCAGTTGTACGCAACCAGCACCATCCGAGTGTAGTAACCGCGCTGCAGGATCAGGCTCGGATGTACTCCGTCCAAATAAGCGATCGCCGCGCCAAAGCGGTCAATCCGGTTGCCGTACGTATCTCCCCAGTCTCCGATATTGCCTCTTGGCGGATCATAGTTTTCCGTAGCAAGCTCCTTGCCTGATAAGCCTTCGAAAATAGTAAAAAACTCCGGCCCGTCAAGCACATAACCGCTTGAATTGCGATAATCGGCAGTAGCGTTACCGATTACGGTTCCCTTGCCGTCAACCGTTCCGTCGGCGGTACGGGCTGCTACCTCCGCCTTGCCGTCTCCATCCAGGTCATACACCATCGGATGCAAATAATGGGCACCTGAACGGATATTTGGACCCATGTCGATTCTCCATAGACGCGTGCCGTCCATTTTGTACGCGTCCAGATACGTATTGCCGGTAATACCCGCCTGGGAATTGTCCTTCGAGTTGCTCGGATCCCATTTCAACACGATTTCGTATTTGCCGTCCCCGTCCAGATCGCCTACGGATGCGTCATTCGCACGGTAAGTGTACGCTTCGCCAGCGCTGGTCACGCCATCGGCAGGCTTATCGAGCGGTACGCTCAAATAATTCGCATTCCACGGCTGTACCGTTTCGGACGGCTCCTGCTCCGTACCGTTCACAACCGCCCGGACATAATAGGAGGAATCTTCCGTTCCAGCTTCATCCACGTAGTTTGTGCCGGATTGAACCGGAGCGGAGTTGATTTTAACCCCGCCACGGTATACGTTAAAGCCGATATTGTCCGGTTCCGTGCCAAGGAATCTCCAAGAGAGGAAGACATGTCCATCCTGCTCTACGGCTACAAGCCCGCGATCCAAGTCTTCCATATGCCGGGCCGGCAGCAGCTGCGGCTTGGCCTTTACGGTAACGGGAGCGGACTCTGTCAGCTCTTCTCCCTCATACACGTAAACAGCCTTGACGTCAAACGTATATTCCGTGCCGTTATCAAGGCCGTCCACTGAAGCGATATACGTTCTTTTTGGCGCCGTAGCGGCCAGCGTCTCCGTGCCGTCCTCATTTACGACGTAAATATTGGCCTCTTTGTAAGCCGGATCGATCGGCGCCTTCCAGCCGATCAGCACCTTGCCGTCATGGCCCTCCGCGGCAAGATTCGTTACAATGGGAGCCTTGCCCAGCTTATTGACATTAATCGTATAAGTACGGGCTACATCCTTATACTGTTTGGAAGCAACCGTAATGCTCACGGGCGATGAAGCTCCGTTAATCGGCACATCAATCGAGGAACCGCTTTCAACAGCAGAGTTGCCAACACTGACCTCAACGCCTTCCGTATAGCTTGCCGTTGGCGTCACGGTCAGAGCGTTTGCGGAATAAGGCACATCGATGGAGTAATTATTATTTGTCGGGTCAAAAGCAAAAGAAGGAACATAATCGCCGGCCTTAAGCTGCACACTGGCCAAAGCCAGATCAAGCGCCATTACCTTCATATTGGCCAGGTTGTACCGGCCTCCGCCCGCATTGGTGAAGAAGCCTATGCTGCTGATCCGTTCTCTTGCGCTGTAGAAGTTTTCGCTTGAGTTAACCGTATTACCCGTATTTAAATCCTTGATCGATAAGGTATATTTTTTTTGCGGGATATTGTAAACGAACGTAAACCGGTACCAATGCGTCGAGTCATACGTGACGAGGGTTGGTCCATTCTGCATTTTGATCACGCCGCCGTCCATCACCATGCGGGTAACGGCTGCGTTTGTCGCGTTAACCTTCCCTTCCATGACCCAGAAGGTTCCGCCTTTGCTCGAAGGCATATTAACGTCAAACTGCAGAATCATCCCCCCGGTTTGGGGCGTAAAACGTTGACCGAAATAAGAGGAGCCGGTCAGATCATGGCTGATCGCGGCGTATTGTTGATTGGTATCCGGATTGTTAACGACCTCGACAACCGGAGCCGTTCCTTCCTTCGCCCAATTGTTACCGCTTCCAATTGTAAGCGCGCTAATAGGATAGTCAGAGAAATCTTCATCGACAACAGCCGTGTCTGCGGCAAGTACGGGAGTCATATGTAGCGGTACGAGTAAGGTAGAGAGTAAGCATATAAGGAGAAGCTTTGCCAAAGGATGTTTGCGGCGTATGGCCTGCATCATTTTCAACCTCCAATTCATAGTAACAATCATAGGTAAAGATGGGGAATCCGTCTGCTCCTCCTTTCTTATCCTGTTGACTTGTACCTGTTACCTGAATTACGCGGTATGCTTATCTTGTTGAAATCCGACCATGCCCATTGTACGGGAACAACGGGGAAAGCTCTATGCAAATATCAGGGATAAAGGTATAAAAATCAGTGTATTCTTCTTTGAAAAAAACAAAAAACCGACGTTAGAGCTTGTCCGCTCTAACGTCGGTTTTCCAGCTTTATTCGTGCGCGGCTTCGGGATGCTTCTTCTTCCATTCGTTCGCCCAGAACCCAGCTCCAAGCACCGTAACTACCGCAATGGCGATAACGAGCCACTTGACGACCTGATTTTCTTCGAACCAAGCCTTCCACGCCGGCTCATGAGTAATCATCTTCGATGCCGTATAAGCCAGCACGGCCGAGCCTGCATAAATAATCCAAGGGAATTTGCCGAGCAGCTTGATAAACAATGTGCTTCCCCATACTACAATCGGAATACTGATGATCAGCCCTATGATGACTAACAGCGTATGTCCCTGAGCGGCACCCGCAACGGCGATAACGTTATCCAGACCCATTGCCGCATCCGCTACAATAATCGTCCACACGGAAGCCCAAAGCGTATTTCCCGCCTTAATGTTCTCATGCTCTTCTTCCTGCACAAGCAGCTTGTAAGCAATCCAGAGAAGAATCATTCCTCCCGCAACAAGAAGCCAAGGTATCCGAAGAAGATATACAACCAGGATGGTTGCAACAATCCGAAGCAGAATGGCCCCGCAGGTTCCATACAGGATTGCTTTCTTCTGCGTATCCTTACGAAGCCGTTTTGCCGCCATTCCGATCACAATCGCGTTGTCTCCAGCCAATATAAGATCTATAAATACGATGGACAGCAATGTAGTCAGAAATTCTAACGGCGTCAAGTCCAATTCCCCTTCTTTCTTGCGTAATAAACCATAACACCAATCATTATAGTTTATTTTTTGCGAGGGATGTAATATTTATCGATAAAATAAAATTAATCATGCAAAGCCGTATGGCGTTTGTACAAATCCTCCAGCACCATGCATGCCATCGCTTCAACGACAGGTACCACGCGCGGGCAGATGCACGGATCATGGCGCCCGATCGTTTGGATCGTATGCTCGTTGCCGTCTTCGTCAACCGTTTGCTGCGGAAGCGAGATCGACGAGGTTGGTTTTACCGCGATACGGAAAACAATATCCTGCCCCGTGCTGATGCCGCCCACAATGCCGCCGGCATTATTGGTCAAGAAGCCGTTCGCATCCATTTCATCGTTATGTTCGCTGCCGAACATGGTTGTTGCCGCAAATCCCGCGCCAAACTCGATGCCTTTAACCGCACCGATGGACAGCATCGCTTTTGCGAGTTCCGCGTCGAGCTTGTCAAAAGCCGGCTCGCCGATACCCGGCTTCACGCCGCGGATGATGCATTCCACTACGCCGCCGCAGCTGTTGCCTTTAGCCGCCAGATCCTCCACGAGCTTTACCATTCGTTCGGCTGCGTTCAGATCAGCCGCGCGCATCGGATTTTTCTCGATCACGGTTGCGTCAAACGTCTCGCATTTGATGCCGCCAGCTTCTTTCGTGTACGCCACGATGGATACGCCGCGGCGTTCCAGAAGCTTGCGCGCAATAGCGCCTGCAGCGACGCGGCCCGCCGTTTCGCGGCCCGAAGCACGGCCGCTTCCGCGGTGATCGCGATGGCCGTATTTTTGAACGTAAGTAAAATCGGCATGACCCGGACGGAACAGCTTGCGGTTCGCCTCATAGTCTTTAGATTTCATGTCGGTATTATTCAGCATAACGGCCAGCGGAGCGCCTGTTGTTTTGCCTTCGAAAACGCCGGACAAAATGCGGATGATATCATATTCTTTGCGAGGTGTCGTAACCGAGGATTGGCCCGGCTTGCGGCGGTCCATCTGTACCTGAATATCCGCTTCGGTCAACTCTACTCCGGGAGTAACGCCGTCGATAATAACGCCTACCGCCTCGCCGTGGGATTCGCCAAACGTGGTCATTTTGAAATGTGTGCCAAAGCTGCTTCCTGACATATAAAAAACCAACCTTTCTCTTTTGACTATATCGATTAAATTCATTATAATTTCAAATGTGCGATAAATGAAATCACAATTCAATAGCCTTGCGATAGAGAGGGTTTATGCCAAATCGAATAAATAGCTTGGAAAGCTACCGGATATTTTTATACACGGCAAGAACGGGCAACTTCACGAAAGCGGCCGAAATCCTTCACGTCACTCAGCCATCGGTCAGCTATGCGATCAAGCAGCTGGAGGAGTCCTTTGGCGTCAAATTGTTCGACCGCGGCTCCAAAGGCGTGAAGCTTACCATTGAAGGCAAAGCGCTGCTGGACTATATCGAGCAATCCTTCCATCTTATCGAGTGCGGCGAACGAAAGCTTTTGGAGCTTGCCAATCTGCATGGAGGCGACCTTCGCATCGGAGCGAGCGGCCCGATTATCAAGCATATTCTGCTTCCTTATATAGATAAGTTCCATGCGGAGCATCCGAATGTTCGCATTCGTCTACAGCAAAGCAAGACAAACGAAATCTCCAAACAGTTGAAGGAAGAAAATATCGACCTTGGCTTTGTCCATTTGCCGTTCTACGATCAGGAATTGGCCATTCGGCCGCTGATGCCCATTCAAGACTGTTTCCTTGTTGGAGAGGCTTATAAGGAGCTGGCAGGCGATGCGGTTTCGGTCCGCGAACTGCTAAAGCTTCCTCTATTATTGCCAACGGCCGGCAGCAGTACCCGGCTGTTTGTCGAGCAATGGCTCGCCGGCCATGGTATTTATAAGGAACCGGACATTGAGCTGACCAGCACGGAGATGATTATCGAATTCGCGCAGCGGGGGTACGGCACCGCTTTTCTTACCCGCCGTTTTGCCCAGCAGGAGCTGGATAACGGAACGTTGCTCGAGGTAAAATTGACGGAGGCTTTGCCTTCCCGAGCGATCGGCGTTGTTACCCGAAAGGACGCTACTTTGCCGACGAGCTCGTCCATTTTCCTTAAAGAGGTAATGAACCATTGAGAAAACCCGTATCGAAGTCATTCAAAGTTGTGCGGGCCGCCTCTAGGGGTTTGTTTTATCGCCAAATAGAACATTCTTCCATTGCTTTGGAAACGAATAAGTTCTATTGTGGAGTATTGCCATGAATGTTCAACAGAATGCCTTGGAATCGTTGTTGACTAAGTGATTTAAGAGTTTTAACATATAATGATAATCTTATATAATGGAGCGTTAGACATGAGTGAAAACAAACCTTACCGTATCCTTTTGTACTATAAATATGTTCACATCGACAATCCTGCAGAGCTTACCGCGGAGCATCTTCAATTCTGCAAGGATCTTGGCGTTAAAGGCCGTATTCTGATCTCCGAGCAAGGCATTAACGGCACTTGCTCCGGCACTGTTGAGCAGACGGATGCATACATTGCGCACATGCGCCAGAACCCGCTGTTTGCCGATATGGTCTACAAGATTGATGAATCCGAAGGTCATGTGTTCAAGAAAATCTTCGTTCGTCACAAGAAAGAGCTCGTTACCCTTCGTTACGACAAGAAGCTGGATCCAAACGTACGCACGGGCAAGCATCTTAAGCCTGTCGAGTTTTATGAGCAGCTGCAGCGCGACGACGTTATTATTATCGACGGCCGCAACGATTATGAATACGATATCGGACACTTCCGTGGCGCAATCCGCCCTACGGTCGAGTCGTTCCGCGAGTTCCCGGAATGGATCCGCAAGAATCTGCCGGAGGACGCGAAGAACAAAAAGATTCTGACGTATTGCACAGGCGGTATCCGCTGCGAGACGCTGACGGGCGTTCTTCTGGAAGAAGGCTTTTCGGATGTCAATCAGCTGGAGGGCGGCATTATCACTTACGGGAAAGACGATACGGTTAAAGGCCGTCTGTGGGACGGCAAATGTTACGTATTTGACGAGCGTATTTCCGTGCCGATCAACCGGACGGACGAAGATATTATCGTCGGCAAGTGTTACCACTGCGGCAAGCCGGAAGACCGCTACATCAACTGCGCGGACGATCTCTGCCATCGCAAGCATATTTGCTGTCCGGAATGCGAAGCGGAGCATGAAAGCTACTGCGCGCCGGAATGCAAAGTGAACGACGAGGCACGCAAATTGAAAGTTATTTCTGGTCGGTGATAAGCGATGGGACTAGGTCTAGTTGTTGTTGAGGTATGCACCCGCAACGAAATGGCGCTGCTGCCGCTTGAGGAGCTGGAGGAGAAATTTCCGGAAGCCGCGGTCATGCGCACGGATTGCCTCAATATGTGCAATCTGTGCCGCGCAAGGCCTTATGCGATGGTAAATGAGACCCGGATTTACGCAGGCACCAAGGAAGAATGCCTCAAACAGGTGGAAGAAGCCGTGCAAGAGGAAATCAAACAGTTTTTTGGAGAGTAAGCCAATGACCGAAAATAAACCTTACCGCATTCTGCTTTATTATAAATACGTGCATATAGAGAATCCCGAGCAAGTAACGGCCGAGCATCTTCGCTTCTGCAAAGAGCTTGGCCTTAAGGGCCGGATTCTCATCTCCGATCAAGGCATTAACGGCACCTGCTCCGGCACCACCCAGCAGACGGATGCCTATATGGCTTATATGAACGAACATCCTTTATTTAAGGACATTACCTACAAGATTGACGAGTCCGAAGGACATGTGTTCAAAAAGCTGTTCGTACGCCACAAGAACGAGCTTGTCACGCTGCGTTACAAGAAAAAGATGGACCCGAATGTTCTGACGGGCAAACGCCTGTCTCCGAAGCAATTTTACGAGCAGCTCCAGCAGGATGATGTCATTATCATAGACGGACGGAACGACTACGAATACGATATCGGACACTTCCGCGGAGCGATCCGCCCGACGGTTGAGTCGTTCCGCGAGTTTCCGGAATGGATTCGCAAGAACCTGCCGGAGGATGCGAAGAATAAGCCCATCCTTACGTATTGCACGGGCGGCATCCGCTGCGAGACGCTCACGGGAGTTCTTCTTGAAGAAGGCTTCACGGACGTTGCTCAGCTGGAGGGCGGCATCGTGACCTACGGCAAGGATGAGGAAGTGAAGGGCCGTTTATGGGACGGCAAATGCTACGTATTTGACGACCGGATTTCCGTGCCGATCAACCGGACGGAAGAGGATGTCGTCATCGGCAAATGTCATCATTGCGGCAAACCGGAAGACCGCTACGTGAACTGCGCGAATGTGACCTGCGACAAACGTCATATCTGCTGCGAGGAATGCGAAGCGGAGCATGAGCGTCACTGCTCGGAAGAATGCAAACCGCATTAATTTTTGTATGAACGCCTCAGGTTCACTCCTGCGGCGTTTTTTTTCGTCTCATGCCTGTAATGAGGAAGCCTCACTAATTAATGAGGAATTTCGCGCTCATACGTACGACCTGCGGACATTTTAGCGCAACAGTGAGCTTTTCTGCCGCATTTGAACGGAGGAGTACCGATCGCCGGCTAAGGTGCCCATACGAAGCAGAGGTGTCCTATCGTCATGTTATGACCAGTGGGACACCCCTTTCTTTTCCTCAGCATTGGTCGTTCACAGCTCTTTAATCAGATAGATCAGCAGCTCATCATCTACAAATACATCGGTGCCGGGTTTAACCTCGACATTATTGTAGGTCAGCCCGTTGCCGTCCATCATGTACCCCCGTTGACCGTACAATCGTTGGGCATTCCCGTAATCCTTATATAATCCGACGCCAAGCCCAATATGCTTGAATGTTTCAGATGCCCTGTTCTCCAGCTCGTCCAGCAGTTTGCTGGCGATCCCCTTTCTCCTGTACTCTTGAAATACGTTTAAATCGTTTACTTCCGGTATCTTCTGTTCGGCAAAATACGGGTATTTGGATTCGTAGATCAGATGACAACAACCCGCCAGCTCCTCCCCGTAAAAGGCCATCAAGGTTATTCGTTTCCCTGAGCGGTTCTCTTCCAAGCATCTCATATAATAATCGCCTTGCCTATACCACGGAAAATGCGCTGCAAATTCCTTATTCAACATCTCGGCCTCGTCCAGGCTGGATAACTGCCTAAGTGAAATCCCATTCGTCATTTAAATACACCTCCATGTAGAAATAAGCTATATGGGGTATTTTACCATGACGGTAAAAGGCACAAAATTCTTTTTTTATTTCGCTTGACTTAAACCAAGGTTTAAGTCGTATGATATTCCCGTCGACAACAAATTGGAGGACTCCAGATGAACTATTATTCGATTGGTGAAGCTGCTGCCAAGTTAGATATACCTGAATCAACGATTCGATATTATGAGAAAAAAGGGCTTCTCCCGCTAATTGAGCGTGATCATGCGGGCAGAAGATTATTTTCGGAGGATCAAATGACATTGCTTGGAACGGTCATGTGTTTAAAAAACACGAATATGCCCATCCATGATATCAAGCAATATATCGATTGGGTCATTGAAGGCGCAAGCACGGTTAGTCTTCGTCTTGACATGCTGAACAAGCATAAGAAGACTGTGCTGGCTCAAATGGCTTTAATGACGGAATCCCTTGAGGGAATCGAAGTAAAAATACAACGTTATATCAAACAAACGCAGGAGGCGCTAACATGAAGCTTACGGGAAATACGATACTTATTACAGGCGGAAGCACGGGGATTGGATTAGCATTCGCGGAACGATTTATGAAAGCGGGAAATACGGTTATTGTAACCGGAAGGCGCGAGCAAGTGCTTCAAGCCGCGCAAGATAAGCTGCCCGGCCTTATTACCAGAGCCAGCGATTTGAGCAATGAAGCTGAGCGGATTGCCCTGTTTGATTGGGTGACCACGAATTATCCGGCGACCAACGTGTTGGTTAACAATGCGGGAATTCAGCAGCGGTTCAGCGTGTTAAAAGCGGATGTAAAGAACGACTGGGCCTATTTCAATAAAGAATTGACAACAAACATTGAAGCGCCTTTCCATCTTGCGATGCTGTTTGCTCCGTTTTTCGCGGCAAAAGAGAACGCGGCTATTATCAATGTAACATCCGGTCTGGCCTTTACGCCATTTGCCATTGCACCGATCTATTCCGCTACAAAGGCTGCCCTCCACTCCTTTACGATCAGCTTGAGACATCAGCTCTCGGCGACTTCCGTAGAGGTCATCGAGGTTGCCCCTCCGGCCGTTAATACCGATCTGGGCGGCGCGGGCCTCCATTTCCACGGCGAACCTCTCGACGCCTTTGCCGACGGCATCTTCCAAGGACTCCAGGAAGGCAAATCCGAGATCGGCTACGGCACATCGGTAGACCGTCTCCGCATGTCACGCGACGATATCGACAAATACGCCGAGAACATGTATCACGCCACAAAAAACATGATTGAATAACCAACCAATCCTGCTACCCCGCAAAAACTAACTAACAAAACAAAGGAGCTGCCGCAAGGGCCAGCTCCTTCTTTCTTTTTTATTCTTTTTTCTTTTGTGATCGCTTTTTCAAATTTCAAAATGGTTGGTATAACGAAGCTGCTCGAATGATTCTGGAAAAGCGGAGCGTTCGCCTTTGTTCCCGGATTCCCACCATTACAATTTAAATTCAAGGAATTCGGGAACAACAGCGATTGGAAGAACATTCGACTGCGCAGTTTTACCGTACCATTTCATCGTAATTTGACCATGCGCCTCACAATTTCCTGTACTGGTTAGGCGACTGCCCCTCAAACTTCTTAAACACCTTGCTGAAATATTTATCGTCGTCGTAACCGACCATCTCGGCGATCTGGGCGATCTTCAGATTCGGATTTTGCAGCAGCAGCTTTGCTTTCTCGACACGGATACGGCCCAGGTAATCAAAGACATTCTCCCCCATCTCCTGCTTAAAGCGGCGGGAAATATATTCTCTGCTCAGGTAAAATCGTTCGGAAATATCCTGCAGCGTAACCTCGCGATTATAATTCTGCTCCATGTACCTGGCGATGTCCCGCATAATGCTATGCTCTTTATTGCCGCCGGCCCCCGTTAATGCCGCAAACGCGGTAAGCCCGTTCAGCAGCTCGCGCCTGCATAACTCCAGGGACAATCTGCCCTGCTCATCCAGCAATACATATAACGGCAGACCGGGAGCCGGCTCCGCACCCACCTGAATGTCCTGCTTGGCGGCAAGCTCCTGCCGCCAGCGGCTTAGCATGGATTCGTATTCGAAGCGCCACAGCTCAATCTGCTCTTGGGTAATAACCGGAAGCAGCCGCGCATTTTCCAGGAAGCTGTCCACGGCTGCCTCCATATCCTTCTCCTTGCCGCTCCATACCGCAAGACGGAACCGCTCCTCGTAAGCGGCAATGCTCAAGGAATGAATCCCGGCCTTGGAGCCTTGCTCGCTGCAATGAATATAGCTGTTGTCCTTGAGCAGATTGCGCTGCTTCAGCGCGGCTCTTGCCTCCTGGTACGACAACGATAACCCCGTTGGAAAAGCCTGCTTGCGTCCCACTCCGTAATGGAACCGTCCATGAATCGACTTAACGATTCCTTCCGTGATAAGCGCCAGCAAATTCTCCCAATCCGCCAGCCGGTCCCAGAGCAAGATAATGATCTCATGCTCGCTGTTCCAATAGCGGAACGCAAAGCCGCCGTTTTTCTGCTTTAATATTTCGTTGCACACATTGATTAGGCAAAAAGTAAGAAGATCGCGGTTGCCCTCAAATTTACGGGAGATTTGAGGCTCGAGCATCCCCGTGCTAAGAATAATGACCTGGCACTCGGTGGAACGGTCAAGCTGAAACTCCTCCTTCAGCACGGCAGGAACCGTCACGTGCCCGCCACCCCCGGCTTCGCTGATCATGGTGGAGAACAGCTTATCCCGGTACACGGGCTTAATCTGATTAATCTCGATGCTGCGCTGCTGATCAAGCCTGCGGGCTTGATCCTCCTGCTCCCAGCTTTGCTTCGCTTTCTGGAGAGCCTCCATCAGCTGCTCCGGATCAATCGGCTTCAGCAAATAATCTTGACCGCCGTATTTCATCGAGCTGCGTACCAAGTGGAAATCGTCATAGCCGCTGATAACGATCGTTTTGCTTTTTCGCCCCTGCTCCTTCATCCAGGCCAGCAGCTCTACCCCATCCCGGTTCGGCATTCGCATATCGGTAATGACAATTTCCGGCTGGATGTTCCCCAGCATTTCAATAGCGGAATCACCGTTATCGGCTTCATAGATTTCTCTGATGCCAAGCTGCTCCCAATCAATCAGCAGCTTGACCGCTTCGCGTACATGCTGTTCATCGTCTACAATGAGTATTTTCATGCTCGTTCCTCCAGCTCTTGCACAGGTATTCGCAAGGTCACGGCAAATCCGCCCGACGGCGAAGAATCAATGCTCATTTCCGCTTCCTCGTTGTAGTAAAGCTTCAGCCTCATCCATACGTTGCTGATGCCGATGCTCTTCTGCTCCTCGAGCAGCGCTCCGGTTGAACGGAATAACAGCTGCCTCAGCTCCCGCAGCTTATCGGGATCCATCCCGCTTCCGTTATCCTCAATCCGAATCGTCAGCCAGCCTCCGTCGTCGGTTACCTCAGAGAACAGCCGGAGAACGCCGCTGCGTCCTGACGTTTCATAGCCATGCTTGAAGTAGTTCTCGACGAGCGGCTGCAGCAGCATTTTGGGCACCTGCACCGAGAGGGAAGCCGGATCGATATCGTAATGCACGGTCAGCTGTTCGTTAAACCTTTGCTGCTGCAACTCAAGGTACGCCTTCGCGTGATTCAGCTCCATCGAGAAAGGCACAATGGACTCGCTCGTGTTCATGTTGTACCGCATCATTTTCGCAATGGAAGTGATAAGCGTATATACCTTGGGCGCCCCGGCATGAAGCGCAAGCGTCCCGATCGACTGCAGGGCATTGTACAGAAAATGCGGATTGATCTGCGCCTGCATGGCTCTCAGCTGATTCGTCTTATTGGCAATTTCGAGCCGGTATTCGCTATTGATCAAATCCCGGATCGTCTGGATCATCGTATTGAAACGCCTTGCCAATATGCCGATCTCGTCCTTCCGGTCAACCGGCACCACGACGTTGAAATTCCCGGACTGCACCTGATTGATATGCCCGATAAGGCGCTTGATCGGCTTCGTGAACTGGTAGCTGACGAGGAAGCTTGCGATAACCGCAAGCACCATAAAGATCGCGATAACCGACGTATTAATCGTCCGGATTGCCGTTGCGCTCTCGTACAAATACGAGTACGGAAGCTGCTTCACAACAACCCAGTCCATGTAATTGGTACTGAGTGTATCATAAATGACAATGCCAGAAAAAGACTGGTCTTTCCATTTAATCACGCCATTTTCCTGCTTGGAGGCAAGAACCTGGTCCGTCCATTTCAGCTGGTCTTGGTCTTCCCGCCCGTTCACCGAGCATACGAAATTGCGGCTCCGGTCGATAATATACAGCTGCTCTTCCGAAGACATCGTCAGCTTCCTGCAAATCTGATTCAGCTCGTCCGACTTGACGTCCATCGACAAATAACCGATCACTTCGTCGCTTGGCGTGCGGATAATCGGCCGGCGCAGGGTGAAAACGCTTTCCTCTTTGACGGCATGGCTCCAATCCAAATTGTAATGCGCGCTTGTATGCGTAGCCTCCACAAACGGCTTCGGGCTTGTGCCATGCTCCGCCGGCCATTCCAGCGGCTGATTGATTCCTCTGCGGAAAAATCCGCGGGCCATCAGATACGTCAGCTTCCCATCCCCGATCTGCAGCTGAATTTGATGGATCCCGTTTGTGGACTGATAAATGTTCAACATATGGGAGTAAATCTGCAAATTATTTTTCTCGTCGAACAACGGGACGTTTACGTTTGGCGACTGTCCCCGCTCAATCAGGGCATACAGCGAATTGGACTTATTGATGTTGAGGTACACGTCAAGCGAGTTGTCGTTGATTTTGTCCATATAGCCCAGGATGTTGTTTTTGCCAAGCGCAAGCAGGTTCTGGTTCTCGTGAATCGACTGCTGCGTCACCTTATCCTTGATGTAATAATTCGAGATAATCATCGATACGGTAATCGGAATAATCGTGACGGCCAGCAAGAGCGCCATCAGCTTCCGGTTAATGCTTGTTGCGAACGCAAACATGACGTCCTACCCCCAAGGTCAATATATTACACCTAACCCATCATATCTATCGGTGGTTCAAATTTCAATAACTGTTTATAGTCTAGCTATACACCGATACTTAAAGACGCATTACGAAGGGGGACTCCAATTGAACTTACGAAAAAGATCAAACGAATGGATACAGCAGCTTGTATTTATCGGACCGGGCATGATCGTCTTCACGATTATCGTGCTAATTCCGTTCCTGCTTGGCTTCTACTTTTCCTTCACGGAATGGAATGGCCTGGATCTCGACAAAGCGAAATGGATCGGCATGGATAATATCCACCGCATCTTTACGAACGATGACAAGTTTTGGGCATCCTTTAAATTCACGCTGAAATTTACCGTCGTGACCGTGGTCGTGACTAATATTCTGGCTCTTATCCTGGGGCTTCTGCTGACCCGCCCAATGCGGGGGCGCAACACGCTCCGAACGATTTTCTTCCTGCCTAACGTCATTGGCGGCATCCTGCTTGGTTACATCTGGCAATTCATTTTCACGAAAGGCTTCAAAACAATCGGCGAAATGACAGGCTGGCACTTGTTCGAGCTTCCGTGGCTTGGCACGCCGGAGACAGGCTTCTGGGGACTCGTTATCGTCTTCGTCTGGCAGACAACCGGCTACATGATGGTTATTTACATCGCGGCTATCGTTGGCGTACCGAAGGATTTGATGGAAGCCGCAACGATTGACGGAGCGACCTACTTCCAAACCGTCCGCAAAGTGATCATGCCGCTTATGATGCCGGCCATTACGGTCTGCTTGTTCCTGACGACATCCGGCGCGTTCAAAATGTTCGACCTGAACCTTTCCCTGACAAAAGGCGGTCCGGGTACTTCCACCCAATCGCTTGCTTATAACATTTACGCGGAGGCGCTTGTCAACAACCGTTACGGGCTTGGCACCGCCAAAGCGATGCTGTTCTTCTTTGCCGTATCCATCATTGCCGTCACGCAAGTGTGGCTGACCAAACGGAAGGAGGTAGAAGCGTAAATGACAGCTTCCCGTTCCCGGCTTTGGGCCGTAGCAGCTGCAGCTATTTTGCTCGCTCTGCTCTTCATTGCTCCTTTTTACTTCGTTCTTGTCAATTCGGTAAAAGCGCTTGGCGAGATTATGGTTGACGCCGCCTCGCTCCCGGACAAGTACCTGTTCTCGAATTACTCGAAGGTATGGGATATTATTAAATTTCCGAAAGCTTTGCTGAACTCGGTCCTGATTACCGGCATCAGCGTGACCGGCATAGTGATCATCAGCGCCATGACGGGCTACCGGCTTGTCCGCAAGCC
This sequence comes from Paenibacillus sp. MMO-177, assembly GCF_037147795.1. Taxonomy (NCBI): domain Bacteria; kingdom Bacillati; phylum Bacillota; class Bacilli; order Caryophanales; family Paenibacillaceae; genus Paenibacillus; species Paenibacillus sp. MMO-177. The sequence goes on from NZ_JBBCUR010000003.1 coordinate 785,832, forward strand.
GACCGTGTTTAACAAAATCCTGTTCACAGCATTCATCTCGGCCATGATCATTCCGTTCCAGTCGGTTATGCTTCAGCTGGTACGCGTAACGAGCTTCCTCGAGCTCAGGGCCAATCTGTTTGGCATCGTCATCTGTTATCTCGGCTTTGGCTTATCGCTTTCGGTCTTCCTGTTCCACGGCTTTATCAAAAGCGTGCCGCTTGAGATCGAAGAAGCGGCCGTAGTGGACGGCTGTTCGCCTTACGGCGTGTTCTGGAAGATCGTCTTCCCGCTGCTTCGCCCGATTATCGTGACGGTTATTATCCTTAACGGCCTGTGGATCTGGAACGACTACCTGCTGCCGGTGCTGATCATCGGTTCCAATAAGGATCTGACGACCATACCGCTCGCGATTACCCGCTTCTTCGGGCAATATACGAAGCAATGGGATCTTGCTCTTGCCGGTCTGACTATGGGCATTACGCCTATCATTATCATGTTCCTTATGCTGCAAAAGCATATTATCGAGGGGATCTCTTCGGGATCGCTCAAAGGGTGAAATCAATATTTTGCACTTTTCACGACAAAAACGTCTGTGTTTCTTGGCTTTAGGCTTCCATATAATCAAACTTGTAAAGAGAACCGCTAAAGCTTGACAAACCATGGGGAGGTTAACGAAATGAAAAAGCTTTCTATTCTTCTCGCTGCAGCGATCCTGACTTTGACCGCTGCCGGCTGCGGTAACAACAGCAACAACGGCAGTAACTCGGGCTCCGAAGCAAGCAACAAGCCATCTGAATCCGCGAGTGCAACAACGGAGGCTTCTACGGCTCCAAAGAAAGACGTCAAGATCAAAGTATTCCAGTTCAAAGTGGAAATCGCCGACGCGCTTAACCGCATGGCTGAAGAATATGAGAAAGAAACCGGCGTTAAGGTCGAAGTCGAAACGCATGGCGGCGGCGAAGACTACAATGCCCTGCTGAAGGCTGAAATCGCTTCCGGCTCCGAACCGGAGATCTTTAACTCCGAAGGTTATGCGGCACTTGAAGCTTATTATGACCGCGCGACGGACTTGTCCGGCGAGCCTTGGGCAAAAGACGTTATTCCTGCGGCGGCAGGCCCTGCACAAGTTGACGGCAAGCTGCTCGGCATGCCGATGAACATCGAAGGCTACGGCATTTTCTATAACAAAGATTTGTTTGAGAAAGCCGGCATCACTACCCTTCCTAAGACATTGACTGAGCTTGAAGACACAGCGAAAAAACTGCAAGCAGCAGGCATCACGCCGTTCTCGACAACAAACGAATGGTGGTCGATCGGTCACCACACGATCAACGTTGGTCTTGCTGAGCAGCCGGATCCAATCGCCTTCATCAACGGAACAAAAGACGGCAGCGCAAACTTTAAAGACAACGATGTGTTCAAGAAATGGATTAATTACGTTGACGTTGTGTTCAAATACAGCCAGAAAGACAAGCTGACAACCGACTATGCGACGCAAGTTGCGAACTTCGCATCCGGCAAAGCAGCGATGATCCAACAAGGCAACTGGATTCAAGGCGACGTGGACAAAGTAGCGAAGCTGAACGTGGGCCTGCTCCCTATTCCGATCGACGACAGCGGCAACGCCCATATCTACACGGGTCCAGCAAACTTCTGGATCGTAAACAGCAAATCCAAAAACGCCGAAGAAGCGAAAAAGTTCCTGAACTGGATGGTTACTTCGGATACAGGCAAATCGTACCTGACAAAAGAATTCAAGTTCATCCCTGCACTGACTTCCATCAAACCTACAGCGGATGAAATCGGTCAAATGGGCGTTGCCGTATCCGAGCAAGCAGCAACTGCCGGCGGCTGGCATTGGGGCCGTTACCCGGACGGCGTGCCGCAAGGCTGGGGCGCTGCAATGCAAGAGTACCAAGGCGGACAAATTAACAAAGACCAGCTCTTCGACAAGCTGGAAAAAGCAATTCAGGATATCGTAGCGAAATAACCGTAAAACAGGTGGTCTTGAAGGTCCAAAGCGGACTTTCAAGACCGCTTTTCTATTTGTTTAAGTTCCAAGTACAGTTAAACCGCTGCACTTGGGTACATGGTAATTTTGAATTTGCTTGGGGAAAGGCTATAATGGGACTATCTGTATAATGAACGTAAGGAGACAAGCGGATGCAAAATGTAAAAATCTTTTCCGGCTCCTCGAACCGCCCGCTCGCGGAAGAGCTATGCCGAAAACTTGATGTTCCTCTTGGAGACATTGAGATCTCCAGGCTGGCAAGCGGAGAAATCAGCTTGCGTTACATAGAGTCGATTCGCTCGGCCCATGTTTATATCGTTCAGTCACTGTCTCATCCGGTGAATGAGCATCTTGTTGAACTTATGATTATGATTGATGCGGCCAAACGGGCCTCTGCAAAAACAATCAATATCATCATGCCATATTACGGTTATGCTCGTCAGGAACGGAAATCCGCTCCGCGCGAGCCGATTTCGGCCAAGCTGGTTGCCGATGTCTTGACGACCGTTGGCGCTGACCGTCTCATTACGGTTGACCTGCATGCCGATCCGATTCAGGGCTTTTTTGAAATTCCAGTCGATCATATTACCGCCCTTGATCTGATCACGGATTATTTGAAGAGCAAAAACATTAAGAACCCTGTCGTTGTCTCGCCGGATGCGGGACGCGCAACGACGGCGGAGAAGCTTGCCAACTACATGGACTGTCCGTTCGCGATTATGATCAAGAACCGTCCTGCCCACAATACATCCAAAATCACGCATATTATCGGCGAAGTCGAAGGCATGACGCCGATTATCATCGAGGATTTGATCGATACGGGCGGCACGATTATCAAGGTTGTGGAGGCTTTGAATAAGCGCGGCGCCAACGACGCCTATATATGCGCCACGCATGGCCTGTTCTCGGAGAACGCGCTCGAGAAGCTGACGCATCCTTTCATCAAAGAGGTTGTTATTACGGATACGATCGCGATTGACCCGAACCATTCGGACAAGTTTGTCGTTCTGCCAATGGCGGATCTACTGGCGAATGCATTGCGGATCATTAATAATGGCGGATCGATAAACAGGTTGTTTAAGACGAAGCAGATGTAATATTAAAAGCATGCTGCAGAAAAGCATCTTCTTCCGGTTGCTGTTGGTCTCGTGGGATTCTGAATGAATTTGATTAGGTGTATTCCCACGAGACCAAAGGCAAGCGCTGCGCTCCTCCAGAAGATCCTTTCCTTCCGCACTTTTAACATCACAAATGCTTCGTCGCACACCTGTTTATCGGGCGTGGGAGTGGGAATAAGCGAAGAGCCCCGGAATTGAATCCGGGGCTCTTGTTTTTTTATAGGAACTCGTGGGCTAGTTCTGCTTCGGAGATCACTTTGAAGCCATGGCGTTTAAGAAGCGCCGACGTAACGCCGTTGCCCGCGATACGCTTGCCGACGAACTCGCCATTATAGATGAAGGAACTGCCGCAGGATGGGCTGTTTTCCTTCAAGACAATTACGGTTGCTCCAAGCTCGCGTGCGACATCAAGGGCCGCCTTAGCTCCCTTTACGTACAACTCCGTCACGTCTCTACCGGAACGCTCGATAACTAGAGCATTTCCGTCCAGAACGTCTTCCCCGTTCCCGCCGATAATCTCCGCGGGCTCTCTTGGCGTTGTAAACCCGCCCATCAGCTCCGGGCAGATCGTCATCGCCTTTTTCTGCTCGACCCATTCCCTTATCTTGCTGTTTAAACAGTGTGTGCCGTTATATCTGACTTCAAGTCCCGCCAGACAGGAGCTTACAAGGATCATAGACAGGCTCCTCTACTTACTTAGCCCGGTACAAGCCGTACTTCTTAAGGCTGTCGCGGATTGGTTTGGTGTCTTCGGTCAGGCCGCCTTCGCCGCCGTTGAGAGCGAGATCGACCTGCCAGGCAGTCAAGTCGGCGACGTTCATCGATTCCATTTCTTCGAGGCTGAAGAAGCCCGCGCCGTCTACTTCCACTCCGTCCGGGCGAGGCTCGCCGTCTATGTACTCCATTTCGAAGGTAATGTAGACATCATGCACAGAATGAGGCCGGTCACGGATGCCGATAATTTTGGACACGATCGCGCGAACGCCGGTTTCTTCCCATACCTCGCGGGCAACCGAGCCTCTAATCTGTTCGAACTGTTCAATATAACCGCCCGGCGTTGTCCAATAGCCTTTTCCCGGCTCATGGGCGCGGCGGACCAGAAGAACCTTGTTATCCTTAACGACGCATGCGCCTACTCCGATACTGTAGTTGCCCCAATGAACAAAGCTGCAGCTTGGACAAGCCTTGCGGTCCTCCCCGCCAATCTCCCTTACTTCCAGCTTATCTCCGCAAGCCATACAAAAATTGATATTTTCCATGTGGAAATTCCCCCTCCGGCAAATGGCAAACAATATAGAGATCATTATACCTTAGCTTCATGGACCATTGCCCTTATTTTTTATGTGAAACTAATGTACTTTTCAGCTTTGTTTAATCTTGGTAGAACATAATGACCATACTCCCTATTTGATATAGCTTGTCTCTTGGGCCCGTATCCCGAATGCGGGCCACTTTTTTATTCTAAGACAAAAAGAACCGGCACAGAACCGGTCCTTTTCTTCATTTATTATTCAAATGGATAACGCAGTCCCCATTGCCCGCGAATTTCGTCCATCATCCGCATCAGCTGCAGGGTTTCGTCCAGCGGAATAACCTCGCTCTCAAGCTTGCCTTCACGGAGATATTGTCCTGCCGCTTCAGCCTCGTACACGTAACCAAGCGTCGTGCGGTCATCCGAGAAGGTTTCTTCCGTACCGTCCGCAGCAACAAGCGTTGCGGATTTGGCATTAAAGAAGGAAGGAATCTTAATAGAGCCTTCTGTCCCCATTATGTAAGCATCGCTGCCCGAGTTCAGACGGATGGCCGAGCTCAGCAAAGCGGTCTGACCGCCTTCGTAAGAGAGCAGGATGCTGTTCTCCTCGTCTACGCCAGTCTCGCCAAGATGAGCGGTGCTAAGGATCTGCTTCGGAGTCCCGCCAAATAACATGGAAGCGAAGGACAGCGGATAAATGCCGACATCCAGCAGCGCGCCGCCAGCCAAAGCCGGTTTAAATAAACGGCCTTCCGGGTTAACTCCGGTACGGAAGCCAAAGTCTGCCTTCAGCAGCCGAACATCGCCGATACGGCCCTCTGCAATCCATTCACGGACCTTGCGGATGACCGGCAGGAACCGCGTCCACATCGCTTCCATCAAGAAGATGCGGTTATCTCTTGCGTATTGCACGACTTCTTCTGCTTCTTTTACGTTAACCGTAAACGGCTTCTCGCATAATACCGCTTTGCCCGCGCGCAGGCATTGCAGAACATGTTCCCTATGGGACGGGTGAGGAGTCGCGACATAAATAATGTCGATCTCGGCATCGTTCACCAGCTCCTCGTAGCTTCCAAACGCGCGTTTGCCGCCGAATTTCCCGGCGAACTCTTCCGCCTTCTCGAGTGAGCGTGAGCCTACCGCGCTTAGCTCTGCATCCTGGGCAAAAGCCAAATCGCGGGCGAATTGGGACGCAATCCAGCCGGCACCGAGAATGCCCCATTTGATCGTTCTATTCTCCATTATTTCCTACACCTCCAACCGCAGTATATCAGTAATTGACCCGATGTGAAAGCGGTTAAAGGCAATAGTTCCAAGCTTAATTCTGCTGCCTGGAAATGAAAAATAACGTAAACCAGATAAACACAAAGCCTGCAATCTGCGCGCTGGTAATCACTTGGCCAAATACCGTCCAGTTCAGAAGAACGCCTACCATCGGGAAGCTTAGCTCGGCGATCGTCGCATAAGAGGCCTTGATCTTGCTTAGCCCTTTATAATAGACAAGCAGGCTGACCAGACCCGGAAGCAAAGCTTGAAGCAGAAGATTGACGATAACGGCTAACAAGTCCGTCCCTTCCGCCAGCTTCCATGCCGCTCCTTCCGACCAGGTAATCACGAGAAGCAATGGCAAAGCCAGCATAAATCTTAGAGAAGTAACCGTCTCGTATTTCATGCTGCCAAGCAGATAACGCCCCATAACCGTCGAGCCGCCCCATAATGCCGCAGCGCCTAGCGACAGCAGGCTGCCAACCTGAACAAATTCATTAACATGGCCAAAGGGAAGCGTAAAACCAAACGTCAGCAAATAGGTTCCGACAATGGCAAGAATGAGCAACGGTCCGATTTTTTTGGGCAGAAGCTCCTTCAATAAGATCCTTGCCATCACGATCGCGAAGAGCGGCTGCAGCTTCTGCAGCAGCAGTACCGCATTGGGATTGCCATGTACGAGACCTTGCGTGAACAGAATCGTTGCCAACGCCGAGCCGCCCCACGAAACAAACAGCAACGCGCCAAGCTGACGAAGCCGAACCCCGCGAAGATCCGCGCGGAACTTCCATAACACGGGCGCTGCGGCAATGAACAAAATGATATGCTCCAGCAGCACGATCTGGGTAGACGTTAATGTTTTCAGCAAAATAATGCGAAATACCGGATCCACGCCCCACAGCGCGGCTCCAAGGACAACCAGCCAAAACTCCGGCTTAACGGGAGATTTGGTACGAAGAAGTGGTGATGCGGTGACATTGCTCATAATGAGTACCCTTTCTGAATACAGGACGGAGCAAGCGTTACGGCCGCGCCTTCGGCTAGAAGAGCAGCAGACGGTTTCGCTATGCAATAAAAAGCCCCGATCCGCTTGGTAATGCGCGAATCGGGGCCAACTCAAATAAACATGCATAGGGGCGGTTTCCCGCCTTCCGCAGGCTTACTTAAGCGATCTTCTATCATCCGGACTATACCGTCGGCCTTGGAGTTGCACCAAGTCAGTCCCCTTGCTGCTTGTCAGCTCAGGGAGTCGCGGGCTTTGCTATCCTCTGCCAGGCAGAGATTAGCGTTTACCGCCGGTCAGGAATTTCACCCTGCCCCGAAGATCCTTATTCCATTAAATTTTAAATGATTGGATTGAGTATAACGCTCTTTTTCCGAGTTGTCTAGTATGAATAGTCAGTTTTCACGCAATCGTTTGACGTTTAACTAAACCTTTACTTGCAGGGCTTCCCGCACAAGCGGCGCAACTTCCTTCGCCAGCAGCCGGATAGATGACTCTACCTGCGCAGCGGGCATGCCGCCAATGTCCATTTGGGCCATAAAGCGGGAATGGCCAAACAGCTTGTGCTGGGCGATAATCTTCTCCGCAATCAGCTCCGGACTGCCGATCGCAAGCGAACCCGCCAGCTTCTCGAAATCCTCCCGCGAGAGCGGAGTTCCGTTCTCCTTGCCTCCCATGAACTGGGAGTAATACACCGAATAGCCGGCATAAAATTCGTCCAGCGCCTGCTCCGTTGTCTTCGCCACATAACAGTGGCCGGTAATCGCTACCCGCAGCGCTTCTTCCGGGTAGCCGGCAGCGATGCCCGCTTCCTTGTAACAGTCTACAAGATGCTTGTATTTCGACGGTTCTCCGCCAAGCAGCGCCAGTGCCATGCCTGCCCCATGCCGGCCGGCCAAAGCCGCGCTTTCCGCCGTGCTGCCTACGCCGACCCAGACCGGGATAGCCGGCTGCACCGGGCGTGGCGCAATCTCGGCATTTTCCAGTGAACTTCGGAGACGGCCGCTCCATGTAATCCGTTCGGACAGATTAAGCTGCCTCATTAATTCAAGCTTCTCAGCGAACAATTCTTTATAGTCATCCAGCTCAAAGCCAAAGAGCGGGAAAGATTCGATATAAGCGCCTCGGCCTGCGATAATCTCCGCACGCCCGTCCGATATGAGATCCAGCGTCGCAAAATCCTCGAATACCCGTACCGGGTCCGCCGTCCCTAGTACCGTAGTTGCACTGGTTAGACGAATGCGGGAGGTCGCCTGCGCAATTGCGGCAAGGATAACCGGCGGCGAGGATAAAGCAAAGTCCAGCCGGTGATGCTCGCCTACTCCAAATACGTCAATGCCCGCTTCATCCGCAACTTTGGCTGCCTGGATAATTTCCTTCATCCGTTCTCCTGCATTCTTGAGCCCGCCCGTACGGGGATCAATCGCAAGATCGCCTAATGTGTAAATGCCAAACTCAAACGTTCCGTCATACCCTGATGAACCCATCCTTATATCCTCCTCAGCAATGCCACCGTGATCTTGATAGTCTAATGATTGACATTGCTTCCATTCCTATTCATGTACGTAAAGTAAGTAGTATACGTATAGTAAGTGAAGTATCTAGTAAGTAATTGTGCCTAATTATGAAGCATACGTCAAGCTTACTTGCAAAAAAGAAGGCTTGACTTCAAGGATGCCTTATCTACTACTATATGAAAACCAAATAGAAGGGTTCTTGCAAGGTAGGTCTCAAGAATCAGCGTGAAGGAATTTAAGATTGAATATTTTTCAATTGACGTAAACGCTTGCATGATTTATAGTGATAACGAGCCAAATATATAACAAGCCTTTTGGCATGTTACTAGTTCGACTAGGCATGAGCCAAGGAGAGTATCCGCCCGGAATACGGCGGTGTCTTTTCTTGGTTTTTTTGTGCTCAAAATGGGGAATTTACTACTGAGAGGAGGGATTGACGTGGGACTTACGGGACAACTTCGGATCGATCGGATCGTTGGCAACAATGTCATCCTTACGATGGAACCGAATTCATCGAGGGAATACGTATTGTTTGGCAAAGGCATTGGCTTCTCATGCAAAGGCCAGAAGTTTATCGATGCCGAAGACCCGCGAATCGAGAAGCGGTACCGGCTAGACGATCGGGATAAAGCGCTGCATTACCATTCTCTGCTGGAGGAATTGGACCCGGAAGTGGTGCAAATCTCCGAGCAGATCATTGATGAGATTCGGGAACGGCTGGGAACGCCCGTCGATCCGAAAGTGTATTTCGCCTTACCGAGCCATATTCAGTTTGTCGTCTACCGGTTACGAAACGGCATGGAAATCGTCAATCCTTTCCTGTACGAGACGAAGATGTGTTATCCCCAGGAGTTCAAAATCGCCGCCAAGGCAGCCAAGATGATCAGCGAGAAATTCGACGTCATTATCCCTGAAGATGAAGTCGGCTTTCTGACGTATCACGTGTATTCGGCAGCAGGGTCCGTTACCGCGGGACAAATGGTTCAGCTGACGGAGCTGATGAACGAGATCGTAGAGCGGATCGAAAGCTGGCGGGAAGCGCCATTGTCCAAGAAGGGCTCGGATTATGCCCGGCTAATTATGCATTTGCGTTATATGATGGAACGAATTCTGCAGAATAAGGAATCTGAAAATCCGTTCTCCGCAGAGATTAAACACAAGATACCTACCGAGCATCAGAAGGCTGAATTAATCGCGCAGATGATCGGAGAAAGACTAAACGTCAAGGTCTCCTCCGACGAGATCGGTTATCTCGCCATGCATTTGTACCGGTTGTTCCGTTCGGTGGATGCAGAATGAACATAGACAAACAACAACATGGATAGCAAGGAGAAGATCATATGAAATGGTTTGGCAAAAAATCGAATTCCGTTAACGTAGCCGCGCCTCTTAGCGGCAAGCTTGTTCCGCTCAGCGAAGTGCCGGATGAAGCGTTCGCGCAAGGCTTAATGGGAGAAGGCGTTGCAATCGAGCCTACGGAAGGCCGCGTCATCGCGCCGTTTGACGGCGTAGTAAGCCATTTGATCGACACGCATCATGCCTTGATCATTGAGCATTCGTCGGGACTCCAGCTGCTTATTCACGTTGGCATCAATACCGTTGCCTTAAACGGCGATGGCTTCAAAGCGCTTGTGAAGACAGGCGATTCCTTCAAAGCGGGTCAAACCCTTCTCGAATGCGATCTGGACAAAATCCGCGATGCGGGTTATCCGGTCATCACGCCGATTATCGTTGCGAACGAAGACGGCGCGGAAAAAGTGGAATGCACCTTCAAAACCGTAAATGCCGGAGATCCGGATACGATTAAGGTTGTTCTGAAAACCTAAACTATTGACATGGAGTGAGATAAGATGCTCGCATTTTTGCAAAAGATCGGTAAATCTCTAATGCTTCCTGTCGCAGCTTTGCCTGCGGCAGCCCTATTATTGCGTTTCGGCAACATCGATTACGTAAAGGATTTCGGATTTGGCCAGTTCGGCGACTTCCTGAACCATTATATCGCTCCGTTCCTTGCAGCGGGCGGCTCCGCGATTTTTGACAACCTGCCTCTCATCTTCGCGATTGGCGTTGCGATCGGGATGGCCGGCGATGCGGTTGCAACGCTTGCCGCCGTTATCGCGTATCTGGTTCTTACAAACGTGCTGGGCAAAATTCCAACCGTATTCACGGGTCTCGTGGATAAAGACACAACGCTTAACATGGGTGTGCTTGGCGGCATCATTGCGGGTCTTGTCGCTTCCTATTTCTACAACAAGTACCATGATATCAAGCTGCCGGATTGGCTTGGCTTCTTTGGCGGCAAACGTTTTGTTCCGATTATCACCTCTTTTGCTATGGTTATCGTAGGTCTTATTTTCGGTCTCATCTGGGGGCCAGTCCAATCGTGGCTCGATACGTTCGGCCGCTGGATTGTTGACCTTGGCGGCGTCGGCGCGTTTATCTTCATGACGGCCAACCGGCTGCTTATCCCGTTTGGTCTGCATCATGTCATTAACGCAATCGCTTGGTTCCAAATCGGCGACTACACGGATGCTGCCGGCAACGTCGTTCACGGCGACCTGCACCGCTTCTTCGCGGGCGATCCAACTGCCGGCATGTTCATGACAGGCTTCTTCCCGATTATGATGTTCGCCCTTCCGGCTGCTGCCTTTGCGATTATTCATACGGCAAAACCGGAAAAACGCAAGCTTGTCTCTTCGATCTTTATCGGCTCCGCTCTTGCTTCGTTCCTGACGGGCATTACAGAGCCGCTTGAATTCGCGTTTATGTTCGTGGCACCGGTTCTGTACGTGATCCACGCCGTGTTGACAGGTATCTCTGCATGGCTCGTCGTTGAGCTTGGCATACATCATGGCTTTGGCTTCTCGGCCGGATTCCTTGACTATGCGATTAACTATCCGCTCTCGACAAAAGGCTGGATGATTATCCCGATTGGTCTCGTATACGCGGTTGTATACTATGTTCTCTTCCGTGTCGTGATCGTGAAGCTGAACCTGAAAACGCCTGGCCGCGAAGACGATGAGCTGGTGGAAGAAGGCGGCAAGGATGGAGCTCCGGCAGGCGCGGGCGACGATAAAGCGGGTCAAGTTCTCGCTGCACTTGGCGGCTCGGGCAATATCGAGAGCATCGATGCTTGCATCACCCGCCTCCGTCTGATCGTAAAAGACGAGAAAGCGGTGAACGACGCCGAACTGAAGCGTCTTGGCGCGGCAGGCGTTATGCGTCTTGGAAAAGGCGCCGTGCAGGCGATTTTCGGTACGCAGTCGGAACGGTTGAAAGAACAAATCAAAAAACGCATGTAGTCAGATAAATAGGATACATTTTAGGAGGATCTATGGTGGAGAAAGCATACGTAGTCATGAACCCGACGGGCATCCACGCCCGTCCTGCCAAAAAAATCGTTGAAGCCGCAAAAATTTGCGAAGGTACCGTTTATATCGAGAAAGGCGGGCGTAAAGTCAGCGCAAAAAGCCTGGTTAACGTCCTGTCGATTGGTGCCAAGCAAAATGATACGGTTACTGTCAGTGCCGAAGGAGAGAAAGCCGAAGCTGCGGTTGACGCTATTGGTGCTGTTCTGGCTTCCGTGGAAGCTGAGTAAGGAGGCACGCTAATGATGGCAACCGAGATTAAAGGGATCGCCGCATCGGAAGGTTACGCAATCGGCCGGGCGGTTATTCTCCGCGAGGAGATTGTCCCACAAGGAGTTACATCTATTGAAGCAGGCGAAGAAGCGGCTGAACTCAGCCGCTTCGATTCCGCTGTCGCTGCGGCTCACAATGAGCTTGAAGAGCTTCATGGCCGCATGATTGCGGACGGGCGCGAGAAGGAAGCCGAAATTTTCGAAGCGCATTTAATGCTGCTTGAAGACGAAGAATTGATTGGCGCGGCACAGGAACGGATCCGCGGACAACGTTACAAGGCGGAAGCCGCAATGAACGAATCCGGCGAAGAAGTAGCCGGCATGCTCGCCGCCCTGGATGACGAATATTTGCGGGAACGCGCGGCGGATGTCCGCGATGTCAGCCGCCGCGTCATCCGCAAGCTTGGCCGCGGCACGGACGCCGATGCGGTTCCGGCTGCAGCAACATCTTCGCATTCTAAGGAGAAGTCTATCCTGTTCGCGTTTGATCTGACGCCGTCGGATACGGCGCAGCTTGATCCGTCCGTTGTTGGCGGATTCGTAACGGCTGCCGGCGGACGTACTTCCCACTCCGCTATTATTGCCCGCTCGGTTGGCATCCCTGCCATTGTTGGCGCCGGTGATGAAGCGATGCATATTGAGGACGGTCAGCTCGTTATCGTAGACGGCGCCGCCGGTCTTGTTCTGGTCGATCCGGCAGACGAAGAGCTCGCCCGTTATCAAGCGCTGCAAGAAAAAGCCTCGGGACAACGCGCGCTTCTAGAGCAATTCCGCGGCAAACCTTCGGTTAGCGCGGACGGACATCAGGTTGAACTGGTCGCCAATATCGGCTCCGTTCAAGATGCCCGTCAAGCTTATGAACAAGGTGCCGAAGGCGTAGGTCTCTTCCGTACCGAGTTTCTGTATATGGGCCGTCCCGATCTGCCATCCGAAGAGGAGCAGTTCAAGGCTTATAAGGAAGTGGCTGAAGCATTTGGCCAAGGTGCCCCCGTCGTCATCCGGACGATGGACATCGGCGGCGACAAGGAGCTGCCAAGCCTGCAGCTCGAGAAGGAAGACAATCCGTTCCTCGGCTACCGCGCGATCCGGATTTGTCTAGATCGGCCGGAGCTGTTCAAGACCCAGTTGCGTGCCGTTTTGCGCGCAAGCGCCTACGGCAATCTGAAGGTCATGTTCCCGATGATTGCTACGCTTGGCGAATGGCGTCAGGCCAAAGCTCTTCTCGAGCAGGCCAAGGAGGAGCTCAGAAGCGAAAATATCGCTTATAATGAACGGATTGAGGCCGGCATTATGATTGAAATTCCGGCTGCCGCCCAATTGGCGGACCGGTTCGCCCGGGAAGTCGACTTCTTCAGCATCGGCACCAATGACCTTGTGCAATATACAATGGCCGCAGACCGGATGAATCCGAAGCTTGGCTACTTATCCGATCCCCTCCACCCTCCTGTCCTCCGGCTGATCAGCCAGGTTATCGGAGCGGCTCATAAGGAGAACAAGTGGGTTGGCATGTGCGGTGAAATGGCGGGAACGCCAATCGCCATACCGATCCTTCTGGGCATGGGGCTGGACGAGTTCAGCATGAGCGCATCCGCCGTCCTCCCCGCCCGTTCGCTTCTCTCGCGCCTTGACCGTGCTAAGCTGGCATCCCTCGCGGAAGCCGTGCTTGATCTGGACGATGCGGAAGCCGTCCGGGCCTATGTGGAGAAGCAGGTTCCGGAGCTTGCGAAATAAAACATGAAAGACAGCTTACAGCAGATAAAATGCTGAAGCTGTCTTTTTTTGCGTGCGTGGATACCGCTAAGCTGTGCTTAAACAGGAAAGGGTTGGGAAAGACTAAGGGCTATGATGTTTTAGAACGGGGGAAACATAGTGGAACAAATTTTTCGCTTTATCCAACAAATCCAGACCTATTCGAAGGAGCTCCAAACCCAAAGCATCAAGGCGGCGGTTCCCCTTCGTATCTATTATATGAGTACAGTCATTGAGACAGAAAAAATAGACAACCTTTTGATTAAACCGATTTTCAACCTTCCGGATCCGGAATTATATATTCAGTCCGTCTGCGTTTGCAAAACAGTCGCAACGGAGCAAGAGCTGTATCATCAGCTTATCAATGGCAATGCTCTGCTCATCACCCCAACAAGCTATTACTTTTTCAAAGCAGAGAAAGCAATAAATGATACACCTGTCGATTCAGACATCGAAACAACCCTTCAAGGCCCGCAGTCAGCTCTGTCCGAGAATATTACGACCAATCTGAATATCATCCGCCACCGTTATCAATCCGATGGATTTCAGATGGAACGCTATGAGCTTGGAACCATCTCAAAAACAAACAGCTATCTTATCTATGATTCTGAGCTTGCCGATCCGTCCATTCTTGCAAAGGTGAAGGAAAAACTCTCTCAAATCGATGTAAAGATGCTGCAAGCAACAGGACAGCTGGAAAATATTTTGAATGGCAAAAAAAAATCGTTATTTCCAACCATGATACTTACAAACCGACCAGACCGGATTGTGTTGAATTTATCGCAGGGCAAAATGGTCATCCTTCTTGAGGGAACTTCCTTTGTTCTTATTATCCCCTGCGTATTTTATGACTTTATGTCGTCCATGGATGATTTGTATTTGCCTTATTGGGTTGCGAAAGGCCTAGTCGCCCTTCGTTATATTTCTTTAATCCTAACGATAAGCTTGCCTGCCCTGTATATAGCCGTCGTTTCCTTTAACCCTGAATTTTTCCGCGTGCAGCTGGCGCTCTCGATAGCGGGGAGCCGCGGCGCCGTCCCTTATCCCTCCTATATCGAAGTGATTTTTATGTTATTTATGACAGAGGCATTGACGGAGGCAAGTATTCGATTACCCAAAGTAATTGGGGGCACGGCTACAACGGTTGGCGGTCTTATTCTTGGACAGGCTGCGCAGCAAGCCGGGCTTGTGAGCAGTATTATGATAATCGTCACTTCAGCCGTCGCTATTTCCAATTTTGTCATCCCGATTAATACCATGAGCTTCGCCGTGAGAGCCATCCGTTATCCGTTGATTTTTTTCGCAAGCTTGTTTGGATTGATTGGCGTGATCGGCGGATTATTTGCTTTTGCTTGTTATTTGGCAAACTTAAGAAGCTTTGACCAACCATTCCTGAAACTATTCGTTAACGAAAAGAATCAAAGCTATAAGTAAAGGAGCACATCTCTTTGAAACGATATTATTATTACTCCATAATGATGTGCATGCTGATCAATACGATTCTGTACGTGCCCAGCATCTTAATCATGCACCGGTATGAAGGACCGGTGACAAGCATGTTAAGCGCAGTGTTGATCAGTACGACTCTAACGGCACTCTTTACGAAAGCGATGATGGCGTTCAATGGCCAAGGGCTGCCGGAGGTTTTCGCTCAGAGGCTCTCCCCTTTTCTCGGCATGCCGGTCTTGCTGTTTCTCGCGGTGATGTGGTTTATATCCGGAATGATCGTCGTTACTTCGTATGCCATTATAATGACCCAGTACATGCTGCCAGAGCTGTCGCCTGTCTGGTTAGCGGCTTTTTTCATGCTTATTATCTGTTGGTGTGCCTCTCAATCCACCAAGACCGTACTTTATCTAATGGAGATCGTGCTTCTTGTCAGCGTGCCTTTAGTCTTAATCATTTTGTTTAAGGCCGTGACAAGCGAAGATATGAATTGGTATGCCGTTTGGAACATTGCAACCGATTCTATGTTTAAGCTGCCGAACATCCATTCGATTAGTGCAGCTTCCTACGTTTTTACCGGTTATATTAACATTGTCATTTTTAATCGGGAGCTAACCTCTAAGCTTAGTCTTCGGCACTTGTGGTTTATCCCGATTGTTGGGATCGGGGTACTCGCTACTACTTTTTTTATTCCTATTGGAATCCACGGAACAGAAGGGGTCGAAAGATACGTCTATGTCTGGGTATCGACTGCCGATGCATTCCATATGGAGTACGGTTTTGTCGAAAGAATGGTTTATATCTATCTAATGCTTTTTTTAAATTTGTCTCTGTTGTTCACAACCGTTGTTTGGCACATCGGCTATCAGCTTATCAAAGGATTTGTTCCAAAAAAAATAAAGCTGCGTCCTGGTATCCATCCCATTATCGTGTTTGGTACTGTTGGGATCGTTACCGAAGTGCTCTTTCAATTAATGGACGAGAAGACGATTACCTATGCGGCATGGTCTTGGCTAAATGTTCGTTTATGGAGTGAAATCTTTCTCGTCTTGCTTGTGTACGTTTTATCTCTGAAAGGAAAACCGCTGTGATACGAATACTGATGATTGCCTCTATGTTTGTCATGCTGACTACGGGGTGCGTATCCACCTCCTTCAAGGATATCGATAAGCGCTTTTTTGTGCTGGCGATAGGGCTGGATAAAGAGGAAGTTGACGGAAAGGATAAATACCTCGTTTCACTCAAACTAGCCATCCCATCGGCCAAATTTGAGGTGGGAGATATGAAGTCTCAGATCATCAGCCACACAGCTGATTCGATTCCGGGAGCACTGCGGATGATTAGAGCAAATGTAGACAAGGAGCTGGACTTTGGCCATACCAGAATACTCGTCATTGGCGAATCTTTAGCAAAGACGGGGATCACGGATGCCGTTAACTTTTTTACGCGAAGAAGAGATATCCAAGGAATAGCCTACATGATGATCGGCTCCCCGTCAGCACTGGATATTCTAAATACGACGACGAGTTCCGAACGGATGCCCACCAATGCGCTTGCGCTTAGCTTCGGCAATATCGGGACTGAATCGGCTTATATTATGACCGCCCAATTGTTTGATGTTTACCGGAGAATGAATGAAAAGGGAATGGATCCCTTCTTGCCGATCGTCAAGTCGCAAGGTAAAACCTTTATGATTAATCAAGTTGGCTTGTTCGACAAAGAGAAAATGAAATTGGCTCTAAATCCAGAGGAAACAAGGCTTCTTAATGAATTAATGTACCACTATAAGCAATTCGAGGTTATTACAAAGACAAAAGAGATACAGTATACGCTTGCGACGGAACGATTCAAACGGTCTTTCAAATTTAGCCCCAAAAATAAGGAGAGTGTGAAAATAAAGGTCTGGTTTGGTGGTATCGTTGAGCAGTCTAATCAGCGAATGTTTGAGAAAGACTGGCGAGAGTACGAAGTAGCGGCAGAAGAAGCCTCAACCAGACGCTATCTTGCCCTGCTTCATAAATTGCAAAAGGCGCAGTTAGATCCGATTGGGCTCGGCATGATGTATACAGCCGCTCACTATAATGGGCAGAAGGACTGGGATGAATGGCAGAAAATATACCCTCGTTTGGTCTTTGATCTGCAAGTGAGAGCGAAGATATTTGGCACTGGATTAACGAAGTAGCCTCAACAATTATGACAGCCGCACAACAGAAAACAGCAGCAGCCTTGGAATTAATGTCCAAGACCTGCTGCTGTTTTCATTATGCGGAATTAAATCATCAATGGGCTAAGGACAAAGCGTGCGCCCCCCATCGCGGAGGTTTCATACCGCAGCTCCGCGCGCATCGTGTCCGCGATCTGGCGGCAAATCGCTAGTCCGAGGCCGGTTTGCCCGCTCTCCCCTTTGAAAAAACGGTCGAATATCGTTTCGATCAACTCTGGAGGCACGCCTTCGCCGTCATCATCAATGGCCAAAAACCAGCCCTGTTTTTCCGGGCCGTATGTAATGCTTACCTGACTCGACGCATGGCGGACCGCATTCTGGATCAGGTTGATCATCAGCTGGAAAAGCGCTTCCCCGGGTGCGGACAACGTTGTTTCCGTTCCCGACCATATGATCTTGATTCCTCGTTCCGCGGCATTCGGGGAAATAAGTTCGACCGCCTGCCGCGCCATCTCACCCAGCAGGACCTCCTGCTCCGCTTCGCTGTCGAACGGCGCTTCCAGCCGACTGAGCTCGAGCAGCCGGTTTACCATACGGATTAACCGATAAGATTCATCCATAATAATGCCAAGCCCTTTTTCCTGAGACACGACTTGGTCCTTAATGGCAATGGCATATCCCTGGATCGACATAAGAGGTGTTCGAAGCTCGTGCGAGACATTGTGCAAAAATTCGATTTGGCGTTCATGATGCCGATGAATGCGTTCCGACATGGATTGAAAAGTGGCCATGAGATCGTCAATTTCCGTGGCGCCTGCCCGGGACAGCGGAAGTATGCTGCGATACGGCTCATAACGGCTTACAGCTTCTTTAAGCTTCGTTATTGGCCGGGTGATTTTCCAGATAAAGAAGAAACCGATCGCAAACAACAGCACGCTGCTCGCGAGCATGGAAACAACAACAAGTTGTATCGCCTCACGGAACATGCTTTTGAGATATACTACGGGCTTGTACAAAAACACGGTATATCCGTCCGTCTTTGCGGATGCATACATGATCCGTGATCCATGAAGAACGGCTGTACCGTCATCCGGCTTTAAATGAAGACCCATCCGCCTTCCGATCAGCCTCTCGCTGCTGGCGGCTACTATGCGCCCCGATGGTCCGATTACATAGAAATCGGCGTTAAACTCATGATTTTTGAAACGCAGAGGAAGATCGCCGGGTTCCAGTTCATCCGGCCCGCCGTCCCTTATGATATCGACCGCTTTTTGGAGTTGAAGAGAGAGTTGGCTTTTCGTCTGATCGACCAGCATTCGATAAACGAAATGCGAGCAGAATGCAACCGTAACGGCGACGGAGAAGCTCATCACCAGCAGCAGCGACCATAAAATTCGGGCACGAAGCGACTTCATGCTTTGACCGAGATTTTATACCCGTAACCCCAAACGGTTTCGATGCTGAATCCGGAGGATGATTCCCGAAGCTTCTTGCGCAGCCTTTTGACGAGCTCGTCTACCACGCGCAAATCGCCCAGAAAATCATAATCCCAAACCTGCTGAATAAGCTGCTCGCGGCTGAACGGACGGTTCGGGTTTTTGGCAAAATGCAGCAGCAGTTCATATTCGCGAAATGTAAACGGCAGTTCCGTACCGTCCTGCGTCTCGACTTTCCGGTAATCTTCCGAAATGAGGAGCCGTCCCGCCCGGATTGGCGCTTTGGAGGCCTCATCCTTCACCGAATGACGGAATCCGGCAAGACGAATCATGGAATGAACGCGGCAGACCAGCTCACGCGGATGAAACGGTTTTCCGAGGTAATCGTTGCATCCCAGTTCGAGCCCCATGATGCGATCCATCGCTTCCCCGCGCGCGGACACCATAATAATCGGCATCTCGCTGAAGCCGCGGATCATTGTCAGAAGCTGAAAGCCGTTAACTCCCGGCATCATGATGTCCAGTACCAAACAATCGGGCTGCTTGCGTCGAATCGTGTCGACCAAATCGGAGCCGCTTCCGAATGCCTCGACTTCATAACCGTCCCTTTTCAAATATTCAGAGATCAGCTGACTAATATTTGGATCGTCGTCAACCACAAACACAAGCGGCATGGTCCTCCTCCATTCAATTGCGTTGTTTTGAATCTAGCCTACTACGCCGGATAAAAAAAAGAAAGACGGGGATTTCCCATCTTTCCCGTCCGTTTTGATTATTTCTTGGTTACGCCCGCGGCGGTTGTGGCTGCATTCGATACATTTTGGCCTTTCGTGGCCTTTGTCACGGTTTTGGCAGGCTTTTTGGCGGTTTTGACTTTGTGTACGCTCTTGATGCTTTTCTTAGTTGTTGCGGCTTTCTTAGTTGATTTTACGGCTTTGGTTTTTTTATTTTTCTTGGCAACGTGATGCTTTTTGTGAGCCGCTTTTTTGGGAGCAGCTTTTTTGCTCTCCGCCGTGGATTTGCTTGCGATCGATTTGCTCGTTTTGTCAGTCGTGGCCGTTTTAGCAGGCGCTGGGACCGTCTTCGTCTTTTCGGTGCTTACCTTCGTTGCGACTGCCTTGGCCGGCGTGGTCGCGGTAGCGGCAAAGGCACTGCCGGCTCCCATCGTAAGCAAGGCGGCTGAAATCAGGATAGCGGATGTTTTTTTCATTCGATTCATCAAAAGCATCTCCTTATCGGTTAATGCTCTTAGAATAACGGGACGCTGTGAGAAATCGTTAAAACTTATGTGAAAAAAATAAGAGAAAGATAGGCCTTTCGCAGACTAATTTAACGTAAATGAAGCCAGGCTTGCATTACCCATGCCGACATAAGTGAAATATAAGGCTTGCTTGCCATCCGGTATAACGATATCCGCCGAATATTCGGTCCATACGTTCGTAAAGTCAACTGAAATCCTGCCGAGTTCCGGTCCGTCCCATGCCGTCTTCACGGAAAAATAACCGCGGCAGTAGCCACGAACTTTGATTTTAACCTGGCGGATCCCTTGGCAATCAAAATATTTGAACCCTGCCGTCGCGGATTCCCGCATATTGGCAATATACCCGATTTCCTCGTCGCCGTCCTTGCCGTCCTGGGTAATCTTCGGAAACCGACCGTCCATCCAGGCTCCGTGCGTGCCCGTGTATAACGCTTCGTCCTGGCAGAATAGATTGCAAGCCAGATAGGCCGGGTATTCCCCGCGGCCGGTCAGCGGTCCTCCATTAGGCCCGCAAGAAGTCATCTCGACTTGAGGAATCGTCCCGTCTGCCCGGAATTCAATCGGTTCGATGCAGCCTTGCCTGCAAAAGCTCGTGCCGTTGGTATGCCGGTGATAGAAAATATACCATTTCCCTAGAATCTCCACGATACCCCCATGGTTATTTCCACCGTAATACATCGGTTTGTTCGAAGGTTTGTAGGTGTCTATATGAAGATCGTTATTGCTGACAATGACGCCTTGATAGGTGAAGCCCTGAATAGGATGCTTGCTGGTAGCATAACACAATTCATGCATGACTACCGATGAGTAGATGAAATAGTAGGTATCGCCTATTTTACGAATGGAAGGCGCCTCGAAAAACTCATGCCCCTCGTACCCGCTCCCTTGACTGTACGGTTCGCTTGGAGCAATGAAAACAGGCTCTTCCACAATGGTTAGCATATCGGGACCAAGCACCGTTGCCATAGGGCCCATGCGGCTCTTGTCGCCGATGGCGCAAAATCCGGTGTACAGGTACGTTCGGTCGCCCTCCGTCAGGACGCCGGGATCGAACTGGGGCTGATCGCCATCCCGTTCGCCAAGACGCGTGCCGTCAGGATATTGCACATAACCGTAGAACTCGTATTTTCCGGCCGGCGTATCGCAAACTGCGACGGACACGACAGGGACCTTGTCCAGGACGTAGTACAAATAAAAGCGGCCATCGGTGCCCTGAGTAACGTCCGGCGCATAAAGGCACATCCGGCCATCCGGATTGAGCGGATCGTCCGTAATCCGATAAATAACGCCCTCATACCGCCAGTCCGCCAAGTCATCCACGGGCGCAGACCAGCAGACATAATCGTTCAGACAAAAGACATGCCCGTTGAACCGGTCATGCGAGCCGTAAACATACACACGATCATGGTAGACATGCGGCTCCCCATCGGGAATGTATTCCCACGAAGGAAGATAGGGATTTAAACCTTGTTTTTTCATTTTTCGGATCTCCTCATTGGTAAAAGTGACAGCTTTTCAAGGCTGGTTTCCATGCATTGACTTGAAGCGAGTTCGATCACCGCACCAGTATGTACAGACACCTCTCGATCGAACTTCAGAGCTCCTCTTCATGCACAAGTCTTGAAAGCGTTTTAAACTTCGTTTCTATCGTACCACGCTTTGTTTAATCAGTAAACAAAGTTTGCCTGTTGGAACAAAGCTTAAGGAAATCTTAGATTGGTCAAACGATCCTCCAATAATAAGCGCAGCTCTACTGGAATACGCTCAAACACGACTCCTTTCCCCAAAAACAAAAGCCAATCCGCGTAATATGCCAGTTCCTCAACATCGGTCACATCCAACTGAACATTAAAAATCCCGCTCGATTGAAACATTCCGGTAAAGGACAAAATAATTCCCGGCGGATGCATGCGTTTAAAACGCTGAATCCCAGCCGCATCAAGCTTTACAACAAGGTTGGACTGACGTGCCCCAATCCGTTTTTTGCTTAAAATCTCTTGCTCGGAGTATTTCGCTGCCTGATCGGAAATGGCAGAATCCCTCAGTAAATCAACAGGCAAATAACGAAACTCATCCGTATCGAAATCGAAAACCTCGACCAGCCACTGGGCGTTCGAGTTAAAAATATGCAGCAAAAAAACGTCCAGCAACTGCGCCCAGCCAGGACTCGGCTCATACGTCACGCGTAAATGCTTATCTCGCACCGCAAGAGAAATCAACTGGTTTAACTCTGCAGGCGCTGCGTCATCAAGCTCCAAAAGATTCGGATTAGCAGGATTCGTATTCTCAAATAGCAAAATATTATTCAGCTCGATTAGCTCGTCTTGCTGGGTTTGCGACGCAATGCCGATCAGTTTTTCTGTAATCGAGCGGCGATTTTGCAGATAAGGCAGCTGTGAATTTTTCGAAGCGATAAAACTGATAAAAATCGCTTTCAGCTCATCCGGCGTGAAACGCGCTGCGGGCAAATATTGATTTTGCAGGACATTGTAGCCACCGCCTCGCCCCAGCTCGGTCGTCATTGGAAAACCCATCGCTTGAATCTCATTAATGTCGCGGATCGCCGTCGCGCGGGAAATTTTGAATTCCCGCTGAATCTCGGCAATCGTAAAATGTGCGCGGTTATTGATGTAGCGCATGATTAGGTTTACTCGTTCTGTTTTCTTCATGATTTTATTGTATCAAAAAAGTATCACTTTTTGATACATTCGGCAAATAGAATCGATCTTGTAAAAGAAAATCCGCAAAGGAGAGAATAAAATGTCTAATTACTCTATCAAAACGATCTCGGAAAACTACAAGATGACGGCTTTCGGTGTTTCATTTGAGGACTTCAACGACTGGGCGGGCAATGCGGCAAAAACGGCGGCGAAAAAGGCTGAAATCACTGAAAACGGCAAGCTTGCCGAGCTTCTCGCGCTGGCTGACGGGCAAGAATATCAAATCAATTATGTGCTCGATGGCAAAGCTTGGCGCGGCTTCGGCGTAATGGGCGATTTCAAGGTGGAAGATGCTGTCGTTCTCGATTTCCTCGCTGGCGACTACCTCGTTGTGCCTGGCACAGGCAGTAACAAAGACAGCCTTGCCGATGAAATCACAGGCAAAGTTTTCGGCGGCTTGCTGCAAGAAATTACAGACTACAAATACGTCGGTCCTGGTAACTCCACATTCGTCAAGGCAGCTGAAAACGGTGGATTCTACGGTGAAATGTGGCTTCGCGCGAAAAAGACGGCAAACTAATCTTTGTGATAATTGAAAGGAGCTCACATGGCAGAATACACAATTGAACACAAAAAATCGTTCACCTTAACTGCGTATGGTTTCTCCATCCAGTCCAATTTTCAAGATATGACCGCTTTGCAAAAGGAAAAAGCCGAGTTTTGGGGCAAACTCAAAGCTGACGGACGATTTGCTAAGCTCAAAGAAGCTGCAAAAGATGATCGTGAATGGTCAGTGAACGAGGTTTATCAAGGGAAGCCGTGGAATTATTTCGCGGTAGAGGCTGGAAAATCAGTGGCTGATGCAACCCGTATGATCGAGTTTCCGGAGAGCGAGTACATCGTGGTCGCAGGAACTGGCGACAAAGAAACTTTGTTTGATCAGTTGACTTACCTTGCGTTTGGCGAAGTTTTGGCCCGCATCCCGGATTATGCTTACATCGGCGGTCCAAATGCCACCTATCGGAGAGAAAATGGCGATGGCACATTTTACGGCGAATTCTGGGTACCTGTGGTTAAAAAATAACTCTTATCAATTTGCTGAAGCTGCCGAAAGTATCGGCAGCTTTGTGCTGGTTCCCTCATTGAACTCGTCTTCCGTTAAATGAAGTTTACACGCTTGCTAGTCCCTTGCGATCAGGCGCATGCGGGACTTCTTCAAGCCATGCATTCTCAATCATGATGTCAAGCCCTTCTTTTCCATATGCCAATATTTCGGGAATGAGTTTGGAATACTCTTTTACAAGATCAATCCTCATAGACGTTGCTAAAGCATGTCCAATATAAGCTATGCCTTGCGTGTTTAGCGTCGAAACTAGGAATGTTATCAGCTTATCGGAAAAAGGCGAAGCCGTTGAAGCAGATACTTCGGAATTAACCATGATATCGCCAAGGAGATCATCCTTCATAAAAGTCTTATTCAAAAATTCAATTTGCTTTTGTGCCAGCTGTTTTCCTTTGATCAAATGCTGCTTAACCTTTTCGTCTTTGGCGACCTGGATAAATGCTGTTAACAAAATCAATCCAAAGTAATTTCGTTCGATATTGAAAAACATTTCTGATATCTCAATTACGTTTAGGGGGCGTTTTTCCTCAAACCACTTGGAGATAAAAGTTTCCTTTTTTTGGACAAATTCGATATGGCTTGGATATGGAATCATAGGCGGGCGATCGTAAATTCCTTTCTCCAACATGAGTTCAATCGCAGTATTATACAGCTCCGTCGTAGATTCCAGACATTTTGAGAAAAATATTCGAATGTCTTTACGCGCCACATTCGAAATAATTTTACCGTAAGTTACTAACCCTATTCGGCTCATACCATAGATATAGCTTACGGAGAACAAATCGAAAAATAATGGAGGCGCTGATAAGTCTACATCATGTTCCGTAAAACCCATTGGGATAGGGAAATTCTCTTTGCTGAAAATATTTTTTATTTCCTCTATATGTTTCTCGGATAGTGCCTGTGTTTTTTCTATGAGCATTTTTACGTCTTCCCTGTTGCGATCGATGTGATGCAGAAAATGCTTTGTGAAGCATATTGAAATCGTTTCATTGATATAAGTTGACCATAACCATGCTATTTCAGTTGATGATAGTCCGACCTCATGTGTCACATTCATTCTAGATTCTCCTTTATCTTCAGCTTCCTCTTGCGATATTTTCCCCCTATCCATAAAATCCATGCGTCATTCCCATGTGCCCTTGTTATGGAACAATTTCAAAAATGGTACCTTGATTTAAATCAGCGACTTTCATAGATCCATAAACCCCTAAATATAGCTTGGTTTGATTCAGATTCGATCCTAAACTAACATAATAAGCTGGCTGAGATCCAAAATTATAATCCGTTTCTATAACATTAAAATCATTTAGTTTACAATCTTCTCTTACCCTAGAATACGCTATAACCCCTTTAACCGGAGATTGAGATTCTTCTTTAATCCGGGCAAGATCGGTAAACACAACGCTTCCCGTTAAATCGGGGATTCCATCCCCCATATAGGGCTGGACTCCTGTAAGTGCAGTTCCTCCAAACTTATCGGGTCGGGGATCTTTATGAAAATAACTTATTAAAGGCTGAAGACGCCTCACTGAGGTTGTTATTGCTTCATCGTAATATGCAATTGTTTTCTCATCCAAAGCCGGATTTGCAGAACACCCTTTAATGATCGAAGTAGGAAAAGCACCTTCCCACCCTCGCCAGCCAAAGTTAATGAATCCTTCTTGGTCAGGTTCAGAATTTAATAAAGATGCTTGAATAAGCTGTGTAACCGGCATTGGTTTATAACGAATGTAAGAAAATATCGACTCTACGAGATCCTGTCCGACATTGCCTACGTATTTAATGTACTGATTATAGAACCTTTGAAATGCAATGCCTGGTGTATTGCGAACTCCTTTGGCCATTACCGTAAGCGTATCCTGAATAGGTACGGGTAACTCATTAAAACGCGTAACTACGGACAGATGATCTATAAATGTATTCTTAACTACGTCAATCTCCAATATTTTACCTGCAATTTCCATATCATCTTGACTTAAATTAAATGGATCATAGCCTGATCCGCCATCTCCGGTTGTCAAAACAAGTTTTCCTGTTTCAGGTGAAAAGTTTAAGCTATTGACTCCGTTATGGTTTAAAAATGGCCTTCTTATATGGAGTAATGTCCGCCGTTTTTGAGGTTGACCGTTTGATTGCAGAATCCATTCTTCAACTGTATCAATATGATCGTAATGATTTTCTCTATTTATCCACTTTTGGTTTAAGGTACTTGAATCACACGGGTTAGGCTTAAAAGATTCAAAAGTACCTGGAAGAGCACCTGGACCTTGGGTTCCAGCTACTGAATAATGGAGATAAAACAAGCCATTGTAATAGAATTGGGGATGAAAGGCTAATCCTAGCAATCCCCGTTCATCATATCCGCCGCTAGAGACGCCCAGTGTTATGATTCGCGGGCGTATATCTAAAAAAGTCCCCATAACTCCGTTTCGTATGTAAAAGATCTCTCCTACCTGGGTTGCAACAAATAAGCTTTCAATTGTATCACCCGGAAGTATCGTTGTTTTCAATACAGTGGGTAAATTGATTTTACTTACAACAGGACGTAAACTAACCTTAACTTTTTTCAATTCAATATTACACTCCTTTCTATTGGTTTTTCTTTTATTAAGAATATGATTGGAACTAATCTATTAGTATCAATGATGTGCTCGACCGGGTCGCCTTCTGCATCCACTAGCTCGACCCGCCCCGTTATCCCGATAAAAATAATCCTCAGGCAGAACTAAGCCTGAGGATTATTTATAGAATTTCAGATAGAGTAATTGCTTTTCCTTTAATATTTAAAACCCGCTCAAGAACAGTTATTCTGCAACTATCATCAAATCTTTAGAATAACCATTGTCTATAAGATATCTACAATTCGTTTATTAATAAACCAATCACAACCCCAAGTAAAGCACCTGCACATACTTCAATGGGACGATGCCCCAGCATCTCTTTCAACGTTCCTTCTTCTTGCAGCTCATTTGAATGAGCCGGGAACAAACGAATAATTCGATTTAAAATTGTCGCATGTGTCCCAGCGTGTCTGCGGATACCCATCGCATCATACATGGTGATAACGCTAAATAGGACAGCAATAGCAAACATGCTGGAATGGAATCCGTCAATCAATCCGACTGAAGCAGCAAGGGAACAAACGGCAGCAGAATGAGAGCTTGGCATTCCACCAGTGCTAACCACAATTTTTATATTCAGTTTCCGCTTAGTCAGTAAGTAGATCGGTATCTTCAACATTTGAGCAGCGGCAATAGATATTAATGCAGTTATTAGCGGAATATTAAAAATGATTGGTCACTCCTTATTGGGGTAGCTTATTTGCGATCAGAGTCGTTGTTTTTTAGTATGCTTATTTTTTTTCCAATAATTAATAACATGACAAGAAATAAAAGACCCCCTGCAGCGTACCAATTAACAAAGATGCCATCTCAAAATAGTTACTAATTCTTAGTCGGTACGTTTACTTTGCTTCATAAAGATAAATTTTCCATGCTGAATTGGCATTATCAAAGGTTTTTAATAATTGCAGACCATCTTCATTCGCATTTATTATTGGCACTGCCGAAATCAGATATCTGCCGCCCATATCCTTGAACACATCCATATTCAGCTCCAGATGGTGGATCTGCACTGTCGAATCCTTCTTAAATTCATAGTTCTGCCCCAGTTCGCTGACGAACAGATAGCACCGGCCGCCCCACTCGTCAAAGTAAGTTTTCAGAGCCGGGCTTTTATCCAACTCCTTCGCAATTATTTGGCGAAACTCATGTTTGTAAGCAAGAGGATAATAGTTATTGTAAGTGTCGAGTGTGTAAAATCCATTATATTGTGCAATGGCTGGGTGCAGCCCGATACTGGCTACACGATAGGACTCCTGAGGTAATCCAATGTAATCTTTAATTGCTTTGAACTGGTCGACGGCATAGAACTGTTTGACCGTAGGTTCACCGTAGACACGATATACGATTTCGTCATTGCTTGCGAATAGAATGATGATCTGTAGAATAATGCATAGGCGAACCCACTTCTGCCATTTATCACCCATTCCCCAAAGGATATGAAGTCCTATTGCAAACCCTAGATAAATGACAAGCGGGCGTAGAAAATGAAAACGTGCGAAATTAAACGTATCGAGCAAGCTAAATTGTTCTTTTAACGGTTCCCACCCTTTGTAATACCAGAAGGCGTACCAAACCGATAAAAGAACATTAAGTCCGAGTAAGATTAGAAACCGTTTATTCTCCTGCTGTCCTTTGCGTTTGATTGCAATACGGAAGACTATGAACAGAATTGGCAAAATGACCAGCGTATGCATCGTCAATACGTGTCCGTGTCCCAAGACGAAATTCACGAATGCAAGTTCGATGGATTGCCAGATGTTAAGCGTAGAGTTCACGAACTCCAAGCGGCTGTTCGGTGCATTTGAAATTACCAATCCAAAAACAAGCCTATATTCTATAGCAAGATAAATAAAGGTCATGAATGCGATGCTGACAAGAAATTTAGGATTCCAATCCCGTTTCTTGATTATATCGTGCAGCCAGAGGCAGCCCATTGCTGTTAAAAAGAAGAAAAAGCCTAATACGAAGCTTGAATACAGCGGCAGTAACGCAAGGACCGCCCACTCACACCAAGAAGCTTCACGCTTGCGTATGTTCATGAATGCCCACAATGCAAGGGGTTGACCTAAAGTGCTTAACATCCCTGATGGCCAGAAAGGTGTTAAGGCGAACGCAAGAGAGACCCCGACTCGAATATACGTCGCACGTTCGCTCTGAATGAAATGCTTATTTATTAACAAATACATGCCAAGGAAGGCTACAACCCTCGTTATCGTCTGGCTAAGCGCGTAGGCTACCATCGTTGGAAACAGCGCATGCAGCCACACGATACCGCTAAACTCTGTTTCATAGGCACCTCTAGGCAATCCATTTATTACCTGGGGGATGACAGCTTGCAGGGAGCCGAACAGTTCCTTACTTTGAACAAGCACCTTATACCATGCAATATTGGAATCTAAATTATCATGAACACGAATCGTAGCGTTGTCACCTAACAAATAAAGCGGTGATAAATATATAAAAATAATGAATAGTGATGCAAATATGGATAATTTTTCTTTAGATAACTTTGATGCTAATTGCTGCATTGACGTCTCCTCCGCTGAATGCCTACTGCTGTCAATCCGTACTTGCCCGATTTACATGAACAGAAGAAAAAGCCGCAGTTCATGCGGCCTTTGATCTGTATATCAATCAAAGACAGATATTTATTTGCTTCATTTACTTCCGACACTTTGCTTAGCAATGATTTTGACTTCTTACTTGCGGATATCTCATTCTCCTTTCTTGAACTTTGTCAGCAATCGTAGATTAAACGATAACTATAAAAAAAATCTTAAGTGATAATTAAAATCTTAATAAATGACACATTGATGATGTGTGGCGTCATAATTGGTGAGAAAAAGCAGATGACAAACGTTGATTTATCAAGGGGCGTTTTCATAATTAGTGAGAGTGCTTCTTCTAAGAATACCTTTTTCTAGCCTAGATTTCATAATTACTGAGAATATCCGCATCGGGAATTCTGTATATTTATACACGTAATATATAAGGATTATCTTTTATACAAACACAAAAAAAATGCCCCCGATCTTATGATACCGGGAGCATTTTAAGCTTTAACTAAGTTATTTATTCATTTATACTGCTGCATTTTGAATATGACTACGCCGTTTAGTCTTATATGGAAGTTCAGGAATTTCTGTGCCCGCACAGATAAATTTTACATCTGACTTGTTAACGTTAACAAAAACTTTCTCATTGATTCGAAAAATGAAAATTAATGTTTTGTGGCCTCACTTCCCAAGTTCGATTAGAATCTGATTTATTGAAGAATGCTGCTCTGGTAGACATCACTATGATTCTATCCTAATAAAAAAACGGAGCCGCTATACTGCTGCACGGTTCCGTTCGATGATCAATGTTCGATAGATGATTAATGCTCCTATATTTAACGCTGCAATGATAATGCCCATAGGCAGTGCCGTATCACTCCCTGCAATTCCTACCACAGGAGCGACCATCCCTCCAAGCAAGAAAGACATTAACCCAATGAGTGCTGAAGCGCTGCCTGCCAAATGTCCATAATTTCGCAAAGCTAATGCAAATCCTGTGGTGTTCACCAAGCCGCAGCTGGCTACGACAACAAACAATGGAATCATCATCGGTATTAAGCCTATATCCGCTACTATTATGGTAAGCAGCGTGACTGCCCCAACAGTAGACAAGGTAATACCTGCTCTAAACACCTTAACCTCTCCGATTCTACCCGCTATTCGTCCTGCCCATTGGCTAGCCGCGATTAACCCTATTCCATTTATCGCGAATATTAAGCTGTACTGCTGGGGCGATACATCGAACTTGCCTTGAAAGACGAATGATGATCCGGAGATATAAGCGAACATCCCAGAACCAACCAAGCCTTGAGCAAGCGCAATCCCCATAAAGCCCCGATCTCTGATTAATGTGGCAAATGCACTTATGGTGTTTCCTACTCCACGTTTCAGTCGCTTCTCCTGCGGCAGCGTCTCCGGCAAGCCGAATATGACGAACAATAGCATCAGAACTCCCCAGCCTGCCAGCAAAATGAATAGACCTCGCCACGGAACAAGATGAAGAAGCTGCCCTCCTGCTATCGGTGCAAGGATAGGTGCTGCGCCATTCACCAATGTAAGAGAGGCGTAGAATCGGGTTAGCTCTGGACCTTCGTACAAATCTCTCACTGCCGCTCTAGCGATTACGATGCCGATTGCTCCAGATATTCCTTGAATAAATCGCATCGCGATCAACATCTCCATAGAGATACTTACCGCGCATAGAAGTGATGTTACGGCGTATATGACCATTCCAACGAGCAGCGGCTTTCGGCGGCCAATCATATCACTCCAAGGCCCAGCGAAGAGCTGGCCAACCGAGAGACCGATCATACAAGCGGTTAAGCTGAGCTGCGTAAGCGAGGCGGATGCTCCCATCCGTCCCGCCAATTCCGGAAGCGCAGGCAGATACAGATCAAGGGAGAGTGGACCAAATGCGATAAGCGAACCTAACACGACCAAGAGCTTTAGTCTAATTAGTTTGGATTGAGCTGCTATGTTTGGCATTATCGTGATTGTCCTATTCTGTTGAGATGTATATTCTGGTTCATTCGTTGCTTATGTCGATGTTTGACCACAACGAAGGTTCATTCCATCCTTATCCTTCGACTAAAGCTTCTTATCCAGCTCCAGCAGCGCACGTGCAAGCGCCTCTGCACCCAGTGCTATCGGACCGATATCAGTCCATTCCTCTGGACAGTGGCTGCGCCCTCCTAGACTCGGCACGAAGATCATACCAATCGGAGCAATCCTGCTGAGCTGATTGCCATCGTGTCCTGCGCCGCTTGGAATTCGGGGAACCTCAGTTCCTTTCCCGACTGTTCTCTCGCAGTTGCTCTGAAGCGTATCTAGAATCAGGTCGGATACGTTGACCGGCTCCGAACGTGTAAGCTCCTCGATTCGGATAGCCAAGCCCCTCGATTCAATCATTCGACGAGCTTCAGACAAATAACGTTCACACACGGTATCAATAAGCGCGGGATCAACGCTTCTCACTTCCAGCCTGAAGGTCACCTCGCCAGGGACCACGTTCGCCGCATTCGGACTAACATTCACCACTCCAACCGTTCCGACAACGGGAGCCGAATATGACTCACGGCAAATGCTCTCCAGCTTGACGAACAACTCACCTGCTGCAGTAAGTGCATCTCTGCGCATCGTCATCGGAGTCGTACCTGCATGGTCGGGCTGACCCGTGACGGTAATCTGATATCTGCCAATACCGACAATGCCAGTTACGACTGCAAGAGGTAGACCTGCTTGGATAAGCACTGGGCCTTGTTCGATATGAAGCTCAAGATACACGGCAACAGAGCCTGATCGTCGGGAAGAATCATTGATCCTCTCCGGCGAGCCGCCTGCACCGGCAATACATTCAGATAGAATCCGTCCCTCTGGATCCTTACTCCCTAGCATCGTATCGGACAAATTGCCGACCATGCCGCGGCTGCCGACCGTCGATACACCGAAATCTGTCGGCTCCTCTGCAGTGAAATCCACAATCTCAAGCGGATGGTCCAGCACAATGCCGGATTCGGATATCATCCTGACGATCTCTAAACCAACGATGACACCAGCAATGCCATCGAATCGCCCTCCGCCTGTGACGGTATCGGTATGCGAACCGATCATAAGTGGAGGCAGAGACGGATTGGCTCCAGGCAACCTGCCGATCAGATTCGAGGCTGCATCCTGACTAACCTCAAGTCCTAATGACTTCATCTCTCTTTTCAACCATGCTCTGCCTTGTGCATATAACGGTGTGAATGGTCGTCGCGTCCATGGGCGATCAGGCAGCGTTATTGCGCTTAGTGCTTCAATATCAGCCCACAGCCTAGATTCATCTGGCTTACTTAACGTTTGCAAGAGAGATCTCCTCCTTCAGAGGTTTGAGAGGTGAATAGGCTCGATGTCCAGGCTTGACGAAGCGCCCATTTGGACGATCCGCAACCTCATGACCGTTGAATACTTCAATTCCTCTCACATATACGGCTTCAATCTTGCCCTTCATTACTCTTCCGTGATACAAGCTCCAGCCCGCGAAGCTATGCTGCTCCGCTTCATTCAGTGTCCATACCGCCTCAGGATCAAGAATGACGAAGTCAGCGTCCACTCCATGCTTCAGCGATCCTTTACGATCCGATAGACCGTACACCCTGGCCGGATTCTCACAGATAAGGCGGACAAGATCATGAATGCTGATGTTGCCCTCGGCGACGCCGGTTGAATAGAGATTGGGAAGCAGCGTCTCAACGCCGGGGGCACCGGAGGCATTCTCGAAAATATTCGTGCTCGATTTACGGTCGATCCGCCAAGGCGCATGATCGGAAGTAACCAGGCCTACTTCTCCGTTACGGCAGTAATCCCACAACAAGCCCTGCGCCTCCTTCGTGCGCAGCGGAGGATTGATCTTAGCTCTGGCTCCAAGCGTCAGCATATCATCCTCCGTCAAGATCAGATAGTGGATGCAAGTCTCAATGCTGACATTAGTACCATGCTCCGAATAGGCAGCAGCTAAGCGAACCGCATGGGGAACGGTCGTATGGTGGAAATGAACGTTAACGCCCGTCCAGTAAGCTAGCTCTAATGCAGTCGCAACAGCTGCGCTCTCCGCTACCGGTGGTCTAGCCTTGCAATGAAGCAGAGGATCACTGCCATCGCCGTTCTCATGCAAAGCGCTAAACCATCGGACAATCTCATCGTTCTCAGCATGCAGTCCGACCGTAAGACCCTCCTTCTCGATGAGGGTGAACGCAGCTAACATTTCTCCGTCATTAATACGGGGAAAACGATAAGAATTCGTATTAAAGGTCGACAGCTTAAATCCGCATGCACCTGCAGCTGCAAGGCGGGGAATCTCATCCAAGCCATCAGTCGGCCGAATGGTCGCCAGCAGCGCGACATCTACGAACGCTTCGCGCTCGATGCGCTTCGCCTTCGTATGAAACAGCTCGGCAGTCCAGACCGGCTCGTCCGCATCATAAGGCATATCAATGATTGTCGTCACACCACCAGCCGCAGCCGATCGGGTCGCACCTACTATTCCTTCACGAGGTTCGCTGAAGCAATGGACATGAGCATCAATCGCGCCTGGCATAATATAGCGGCCTTCGGCGTTGATATGATGTAAGGAGACGTATTCGTCACCATCATTAAGGAGGGCGGCGATACTTCCATCCCGAATCGCTAGAATACCGTTCGGCAGTATGATCTCTCCCGGCAAAAC
Organism: Paenibacillus sp. MMO-177; assembly: GCF_037147795.1. Classification (NCBI taxonomy): domain Bacteria; kingdom Bacillati; phylum Bacillota; class Bacilli; order Caryophanales; family Paenibacillaceae; genus Paenibacillus; species Paenibacillus sp. MMO-177. The sequence continues at coordinate 819,347 of NZ_JBBCUR010000003.1, forward strand.
CAAATTGCCGCGAACGGTAAGTTCGTAGGCATTGTCGTGCATGCTAGGGTCACTTCTTTCTGTGTTATCAATTTTGCGAATAAATAAGGCTAACCTTCATCGCCAGAAATGGCTTGTCTCACCTTCTCAAGTAGGGAGCCATCCTTGCATATGCGATAGGCACGCTCAATATCACTTGTAAGTTCCCGGTCTTGCGATAGGAAGGATACTTGCTCTCGGAGCGCCTCATATGCAGCTCTTGTTCCACGTCCAAGCTGAATATCTCCTCGCAGATCAATCGCCTGCGCCGCATGAATAAGCTCAATAGCGATTACGTAGCATAAGCGATCTACGATCTCTCGAGTCTTTGATACGACATAGGGTGCGTTCGTTCCGTGATCCTCAATGTCCCCTGCAAGAGATGCATAGTCCGCCGATGCGGGATTCGATAGATGCCGAATCTCGGCATCTATCGAAGTTACAGTCTTCTGAACGGTACACAGACCGATGGAATGGCTTTCATCCGCCGTTAAGAATCGGGTTAATCCCGTGAAAGCTGGATTGCCCAGCTTCAGCGTACGATAACTGGAGCAGCGGGAAACGTGGTACAGCGCGCTCCCCAGCATCTCGAAGCCAAGCACCCATACTAGCGGATCGAAGTTCGCACAGGAGATGATCCGCCTCTCTTCTATTAACAAGCATGGATTATCGTCCGAGCTGTTAAGCTGCGTCTCCAAGCGCGAGGCAGCATAAGACAGTGCATCGCGTGCGGCGCCGTTCACCTGACATGCATCCCGAAAACTAAGTGGATCCTGAAGGGATTCGGAATTCTGCTGCCCCCACAGATCAGAAGCTTCCAGAACAGAGCGAATGAAACCGAGGCTCTCCAATTGCCCAGCATAGGGTCTAACATGGTGAACCGCCGGATCTAGTGGACTTAAGTTGCCTCGCAATGCCTCAAGCGACAGGGCGGAGGCCATATCCGCCAGCTCGAGCATTCGTCTGCATTCGTACAGACCAAGAGCCCCAAGTCCTGCGGACAAGGCATTCGAGCTGACAACAGCAAGTCCATCCTTGGGACCCATTGAAATCGGTGCAAGCCCAGCTTGGGCTAGAGCAGCACTAGCAGGCATACGGACGCCGTGAACATGCACTTCTCCTTCTCCTATCAACGCAAGTCCAATATGCGAGATGACTGTTATATCGGAGGCGCCAACCGAACCACGAAGCGGCAGCACGGGATGAATGCCTAGATTCAGGAATTCGGCATATCGCTGTGCAATTAACGGCTGTACACCGGTATGTCCCAGCAGTAATCCATTCAATCGAGCCAGCATGACGGCACGAACCTCGTATTCATTCGCTTCGGGCTTTACTCCTGCACTATGGGAGAGCAGCAAATTCCGATTATAAGATTCGAAGAAGTTCGCATCTACCTTTCGATCCTTGTTCCAGCCAACCCCTCGATTAAAACCATAAATCGGCTCGTCGCGTTCAGCCAACTCGAACACCAACTTGCGTGCCACTTCGAGCTTCGTCAGCGCCGTCTGAGAGATTCGAACAGGCCGGAGACCAACCGATACCGAATGGACATCGTCAATTGTCAGTGTCGTTCCATCAAGTACTAGCTCATCTCCAGGCATGTCTTTCATCCTAGAAATATTCACTTCTGACTCCCTGGTCAACATTCAAATATTTGAGCAATTCAATCCCCATCGCTTGCTCAACCTCCGGGTATACCGTTGGATCCTTCACGCTTGAGCTGAGAGGAATCAGAGAGCGATCGATGACGAAGATGCCGATCGCCATTCCTTCTGTTACGTGGCCCACACTTACAGGACGTCCGGTCTCCAGCGAGATCGTCGTTATGACGTCAGGGAATGTGCTGAGTCGAACCCCGTTCTTGCCATCGACGGCCATATATTCATTCATAATATGAAGCGTTACACGATTGCCATCCGCTTCTTCAAGCTCAATCGTTCCCAAATCGAACGCACCTGAATATCGTACGTTCTTGCTAGCAATACGCCCTCTTGCAATCAAGTTGCCACCGGTATGTGCACAGATCGTCTTAATCACATTCTCTGCACCTTCCGGCTCGGCTGCGATGATCGCTTTGCCAAGCTCAATTGCAATGGAAATCCCCCCAATTGCAGCATGCTCCTTAATATGCTTAGCCGGAAGCGGATGACGCGCCGAAGCGATAAAGCCCCCAGCCATATCCGAAGCGGTTCGTAAGATGTTAGACGTGCGAGCAGGCGTGCCTTTGACAACAAGCTCAATGTATGAGCCCTGCTCCGGCTTGCCGCCAACGACTGCCTGGATCGTCTCATAATCGATGCTTGAAGCCAGACCGAGCGAACCCATCTTGCCAGTCGGATGAGCCCTTATATCGCCAGTCGCGTCAACGACAACCAGATCAAGTGCCGCTGCCGGCAGCCAGCCGTTAATCGAGCTGGACATACCGTTCTGCGGCGTCATGACGCCGACGATCTTACCATCGAATTTGTCCATAATAAGCTCAACAGCTTTAACGTAATCCTTGCCCAGCATCTGCCAATCCGTACCTGCAGGAGCGCCGATAGCTGTACATGTCAGCACGATGGCATCATCCGGCAGCTCATCCACCGACACCAGCTTCGGCTTGCCTATCGCAAGCGCGGCTCCACCAATCTCAAGGCCATGATCGACCCAGCCGCCTCCGCCGCTTGCAAAAACCGATCCACCCCGAACAGCAGCTAATACGTCTTCTTTCGTTAACTCGCGCAAACCGATCTCCTCCTCAATTAAGTAACGACTCTGCGAATTCCATTACGCTCGATCTCATCGAATGATTCCTCGTAGCCTGCGTCCGCATATCGCAGTACGCCAAGTGTCGTATCATTGGTCAATGCGGCATTCAATCTATCTTCAGTGGACTCCCTGCCGTCGGCAGTAATTGTAATCCCCGCGCTTGTCATATAGCCTGTGTACCCACCGCCGCCTGAATGAATGGCAACAAGATCAGCCATCGACGAGCAGCTCATCATCGCATTCAGAAGCGGCCAATCGGAGATCGCATCGCTTCCATCCTTCATGCATTCCGTCATAATATTCGGATGCGCCATCGCACCGGCGTCAAGATGGTCGCGCGAGAAAGCAACAGGACCTGATAATATGCCCTCCCGAACCATCTGGTTAACGGCAAGCGCCAGCTTCGTCCGATCACCGTGACCGAACCAACCGATGCGAGCTGGCAAGCCTTCAACCGGAATGTGAGCGTTCGCCAATCGGATCCAATTGACGACGATCTCATTATCCTTAAACTCTTCGAGGATGTACTCGTCGATCTTGCGGATATCTTCCTTGTCGCCGCTTAGAGCAATCCACCGAAACGGCCCGATCGCGCGGGCGAACAGTGGACGAAGGAACGCTTCAGTGAAGATATCGATATGGAATGCATTAGGAACACCGTACTTCGTCGCTTGTGTACGGATGTTGTTACCATTGTCGAACACGATAGAGCCCCGTTCCTTGAATGCAAGCATCGCACGTATCTGCGTCGCGATCGATGCACCTGCATCATCCTGCAGCTGCTGCGCATCCTGATTGCGTGCCTCTGCCGCACGTTCAGGCGTATAACCGCTTGGGATATAACCATAGAGCAGATCATGAGCGGACGTCTGATCCGTCACGACGTCCGGCACGATCCCCCGGCGAAGCAGCTCCGGGTACACGTCGGCTGCATTGCCAAGTAGTCCAACGGACACGCTCTCGCGAGCATCTGTCGCTTCCTTGATCCATGCCAACGCCTCGTCCAGATCGGCAGTCTTGCGCTGTAAATAGCCCACTGAGATCCTTTTATCAATCCGCGCCTCGTTAACCTCTACGCAAAGAATAGCTGCATTCGCCATCGTCCCGGCAAGCGGTTGAGCCCCTCCCATTCCGCCAAGGCCAGCCGTCAAGATGAAACGACCGAGAAGATCGCCGCCGAAATGCATGCGGGCTATACTCTGAAAAATCTCATACGTTCCTTGGATAACGCCCTGCGAGCCAATGTATTGCCACGCCGCTGCAGTTAAGCCACCCCAGATAATAAGGCCCTTCTCCTGCAGCGAATAGAAATTCTCGCTCGTCGCCCAACGGCCGACAATGTTGCAATTTGCCATGATAACAAGCGGTGCCCTAATATGTGTCTTAAAGACCCCGATAGGCTTGCCAGACTGGATGACGAGTGTCTCGTCCTCCTCCAGCTCCTTCAGCGTTTCAACAATAGCATAGTAAGATGGCCAATTCCTTGCTGCCTTACCCAGCGAGGCATAGACGATAAGCTCTTTCTGATTCTCGCCGTTCTCCAGCACGTTCTCGAGCATTCGAAGCAGCGCCTCTTGCCGCCAGCCCTTGCAGCGCAGCTCGCCGCCTCTGTGCGCTTGAATGAGTGTCAATGCAGGTCACCTTCCTTTATATGCCTTTCAAATAGAGCAGTTCGCCTTCTCTCGGCTCCCATCTCAATTCGTCTACATAGAATTCATCCGCCGCTTCTTGATAGAATCCAATCCGTCCTTTGAGCTTACCAAGCTCAGGCGAAGGGTCCTCATAACTCCAAGCAATTTTACGTTTTTCTTTGCCACTTACGTGGATAGCCCACTGCCGGGATTGTCCGATGTATGGGCTGTAAGAAGTCTGACCGATTTCTAGCAGCTCGACTCTTACATCCTCAAGAGGCAGATAGTAACGAGGTGTCATCCCTGTCTCATAGACAACGACGGGACGCTCACTCTGTGCGATAATATTGCCCTCCACTACAACCTTCACAGAGCGGCTGCTATTCAACGCGTCTACGCGGACATAGGGATCGCGCGGGAAGCCGAATACGCGCTCTTCTTCCTCATAGAATTCAACTTTACGCCAATAGAAAGAAGCATAACCTTTGAGAAAATCGCTCTTAGGAATCGGATTCTCATAGGCCCACATCGCATTGTCAGCTACCGCTCCGTCTACCCGAATATGCCAATAGGAGGCTTGCCCTTTAATCGCACAAGCTGAGCTTCTATCTGTCCGCTCGAGCAGGCTGAAGTCGATATCTTCATATGGTAAATAGTAGACAGGAACAACATTCTCCTCCCGAACGAGAATAACGTTGTCGCTCTCTGCAACAATAACGCCGCCGAATTTGACCCTCACTTTGCGGGAGATCCGAACGAAGTCAATGCTCCGCTCCTTGACCATCGGTATTTCACAGAGCGATGACTCTTGATTGTCCATTATAGAGATGCCTCCTTCGCCGCAGCCCTCAAACGGGCTTGGACACGTGGAATAATATGCTCGCCTAATTCTCTGGCGCTTTCTAGCAAAGGGAATCCTCTGAAGAGGAACTTCGTGAATCCAAGCTCTGCGTATTCAACGATTCGATCTGTCACCTGATCAGGTGTACCCACAATCGTGACCGAACTACCTGATGTTACTTGCGTTAATCCAGCCCAACGGTTGGGACCAAGCCAATAATCCTGTTCCTTGGCTCCCTCCATTAAGGTGTGCAGCCGCTTAAGACCCGCCGATTCACCGGACAATACATAATCGCGCTTGCGATCAGCAGCCTCGCTGCCTGTCGGAATGAGCGCCCTCGCCTTGCGCAATGCTTCTTCCTCGGTGTTGCCAACAACAACGATGAACGTAATTCCGGTCTCGATCGTGCGGCCAAAGCTTGCCGCCCGGGCTTGAATATCGCGCATCCGTGAGTGATCGCTGTCTAATGTCTCAGAATACATAAGGTACACGTCCGCCAGCTCAGCGGCGACATTCATCGCGCTACCCGATTGACCGCCGAGATAAATAGCAGGACAAGACCTGTCTCTCGACTTTAATTCAAGGAATGCGTTCTCCAGCCGATAGTAATCTCCGGCATGGTTGACATGTTCATCCTCGAACAAACGTCTTATCAAATAAACGAATTCCCGTGTCCGCTTATAACGGGCTGAATGGTCGAGGAAATCACCGTCCGCCGCCAAATCGGCAGGTGACCCGCCCGTTACAATGTTCACCAGCGCTCTTCCCTCGGAATAATGATCGATAGCTGCGAGCTGACGAGCGAACAGTGCTGGTGCAGTAACCCCGGGACGAATCGCCATCAGGAACTTAATCCGCTCTGTGGCGGAGATAACTGCAGAAGCGCTGACTAGCGGATCCGTGAGCAGCGAATCACCCGTGCCGAGCAGGATGGAATCGAAGCCTGCTCGCTCTGCTTCGCGGAAGAAATCTTGTATATAATTTAACGTGGGAACACGATTAGCCTTGCCATTCCAAGGGTCCCTGCGTGATGGATCCAATGGAGCGCCACCACCAGCAAGCAGCCGATCTCCCGCTGTCGGAGCGACGATGTTAAATTCAACCAAGTATCGTCTCCCCCTTCACTGAATAGAAGTTAGCCGGCCGGTTAAGCCCTAGATGCTCACGCAGCGTTGACCCTGTATATTCCTCACGGAATAAGCCTCTTCGCTGAAGCTCAGGTACGACGAGCCTCACGAAATCCTCAAGACCGCTTGGCATGACAGGAGCGACGATCATAAATCCGTCCGCGGCTCCTTCGACGAACCATTTCTCCAGCTCGTCGGCAACCTGCTCAGGCGTACCAGTAATCTCGAAGCTTAATTGTGCCTTAGCATACCTTTCGTAGAATTGACGGATCGTCAAATTCTCGGTTCTCGCAACCTCCAAAATGCCGATAAGTCCGCTCTTGCTGCCGTTCCGGCTATCCAGAGCGGGGAGATCAGGCAGAGGACCATCAAGCGGGTAGCTGGACAGATCGAGTGACAAGCCCCATGCCAGGAAATCGAGGCCCAGCTTCGGCTCGATGAGTTCCCGCAGAACACGTTCCTTATCCGAAACTTCCGCCTCTGTTGCCGCTACGGTGACATAGACACCAGGAATCACCTTGATTTGATCGGGCTCCTTACCTAGCTTTGCGGCTCTCTCCTTAAGCTCTGCATACAGCCGTTTCCCCTGCTCGAGATGAACAGGCGTCACAAAGACGACATCGGCTATCTCTGCAGCCAGTTGTTTCCCATCTTCGGAGGAGCCAGCTTGAATAATAACTGGATGCCCTTGAGGCGGGCGGGAGACGTTAAGAGGTCCGCGCACGTTAAAGTGCTTGCCTGTATGCTCCAGATAATGCACCTTACTCTCGTCAGCATAAATGCCCGACTTCTTATCGCGAACGATCGCATCCTCTTCCCAGCCATCCCACAGCCGTTTTGCGATATCGACGTACTCCCGAGCCCTTTCATAGCGGAGAGAATGAATCATTTGCGTGTCGCGACCAAAATTATAAGCTTCCTCGTCCGTTGCAGACGTGACGACATTCCACCCTGCTCTCCCGTTGCTCAAATGATCTAGAGATGCAAGCTTACGCGCCGTATGGTAAGGCTCGTTATACGTTGTCGATTCCGTTCCCGCAAGGCCGATATACTTAGTCGTTGTGGCTAACGCGGACAACAGTGTGAATGGTTCGAACCGAACCGTATTCGTATGTGTGATCGAGCTCTCATACTGATCGAGGATGCACAGCTTGTCCGCAATGAAGAACAAATCGAATTTGCCTTCCTCAGCAATCTCCACGAGACGACGGTAATAATCGAAGCTTAATACGTTCTCAGGCTCTGCTTCCGGATGCCTCCAGCTTGCGATATGCCGGCCGGTCGGATGGCTGGACAAGAAGGCGCCCAGGGCCATCTGCCTATTGTTAGATGAAGGATTCATACCTTCCCCTCCTTATCAGCAACAGCTTTCACAAGGGTAAATCGGTTCGCCGGTTTCTCGAACCCAAGCTGCTCGCGCAGTGTCCCCTGCGCATATTCCGTCTGAACCAATCCCCGCTTCTGCAGCTCGGGGACGACGAGGCTAACGAAGTCCTCGATTCCGCCGGGCGTATGTGACGGAATGATATTGAAACCATCCGCTGCACCCGATTCGAACCATAGACCGAGCTCATCCGCGATCTGCTCTGGCGTTCCCGTAATCTCAAAGGCCAGCTTCGATTTGGCATAGCGCTGATAGAACTGCCGAATCGTCAAATCCTCTCTTGCAGCTAATGCAGCGATGCTGTCGAGACCTGTTCGGCTCTTGTTATAGCTATTCCGATCGGGCAGCGCAGGCATTGGACCATCTAAGGGCAAGTCTGAGATATCAAACCCGAGCCCCCCAGATAATGAATCCACGCCAACTTTGGGAATAACAAGATCAGCTAGCAGCTCTTCCTTCTCCGCCGCTTCTGCTTCCGTACGACCAATAATAAGGAAGATGCCGGGCATAACCTTTAGTTCGTCCTTGCTTCGACCATAAGCGGCCAGTCTGCTTTTAAAATTGTCGTACTGCGCAATTCCTTCTTCGAGCGTTCTCGGTGTCGTGAACACGATATCCGCAGATGAAGCAGCAAGCTCCATGCCGGCCTCCGAGGAACCCGCATGCACCAGGATCGGACGTCCTTGTGGCGGACGAGCGATATTCATCGGCCCCTTAACAGAGAAGTGGCTTCCCTTATGATCCAGAACATGCAGCTTGTCTCTGTCCGCGAAGCGTCCAGAATCCCGGTCCATAGGAAAAGCTCCGTCCTCCCAGCAGTCCCATAGCCCCGCAGCTACCTCGACGAACTCCTTGGCGCGTTCGTATCTAGATGCATGATCATAATGCTTCTCTCTCCCGAAATTACGAGCCTCCTCATCGTTCGTCGAAGTGACGATATTCCAAGCTGCACGTCCATCGCTTAAATGGTCTAACGTGGCCAGCGTTCTCGCGGCGTGGTAAGGCTCGTTATAGCTCGTAGATATCGTAGCAGCTAAGCCGATCCGATCCGTCACCGCTGATAAGGCAGCAAGCAAGCTCATAGGTTCTAAGCTCAAATGATTGTTCGTGTGCGCGATTGCCAGCTCCGATTCGATCATGCACAGCTTATCCGCAACGAAAAACAAATCGAACCTTCCCCGCTCAGCAGTCTGAGCGAAAGACTTGTAATAATTCAGATCCGTTATAGACTCTGGACGCGCATCCGGATGCCGCCAACCTGCAAGATGAGTGGAATGGATAAACGCTCCCAGCAGCATTCGATCGTTTCTTCTCTTCATATCCGTTCTTCCTCCCTATGCTAAGCTTGAACGACGTGCCGATTGGCAGGGCGTTCGAGGCCCAGCCGCCCTCGAAGTGTCGCTCCTTCGTACTCGGTCCGGAATAGTCCCCTTCGCTGCAGCACCGGAATGACATGATCCACGAACTCCTCGAGTCCACCAGGCAAATAGGGAGACGTTATATTGAAGCCGTCTGCCATTCCGTTCTCGAATCGGGCTTGCAGTTCATCCGCAACCTGCTCCGGCGTTCCTACAATCTCCCACAAATACGCCTTGTTCCGCTGTCCTTGAGGAGCGAGTGCCTCTGGGATCAAGCTGTCCAAGAACCTGCTCTTCTCCTTCGCTTCCTCTTCTGTACTCCCTACGATGACAAGAACGCCGGGTAGAATCCGTAATTGATCTGGTGTTCTGCCGTACTTCGCCATCCGTCCTTTGAAGCTTGCATACAATTCACGAGCTTGATCCTGCGATTCGGGGGAGACGAACACTGCATCTCCACTCTCGGCCGCTAACTCCTGACAAGCCTCCGAAGATCCCGCGAAGACGATGAATGGATAACCTTGAGGAGGTCTTGGTGCGTTAAGAGGTCCGCGTACCGTGAAGTTCGGACCGACGTGGTCCAGCACATGAAGTTTGCACTGGTCTGCGAACACACCTGATGCTTTATCGAGGACGAACGCATCATCCTCCCAGCTGTCCCACAGTCCCTTCGCTACTTCCAAGAACTCACGAGCACGCTCGTATCGCCGTTCATGATCCATATGGGAATCCCGCCCGAAATTGCGCGCCTCTTCATCGTTGGTGGAGGTAACGACGTTCCAAGCAGCCCTGCCACCGCTCAAATGATCCAAGGTGGCAAATTTGCGCGCAGCATGATAAGGCTCGTTATATGTGGTCGATAACGTTCCGGCCAGACCGATGTTCTCCGTGACTACTGCGAGCGCAGAGAGCAAGGAGATGGGCTCCAATCGGATATAGCTGGAATACGTTCGGAGTGTCTCGTTATCAAACACGGCAAGCTTATCGGCAACGAAGAACATATCCATTTTGCCACGCTCCGCGATCTGCGCTGCCTTCTTGTAGAACGAGAACTTATGCCGTTCCGGATCACCATCGGGATGCCGCCAGCTGCCTAGATGATTCAGGGAAAGGAATGCGTTTAATACCATTTGTCTAGATTGACCGCTCATGTTGGACCTCCTTCATATAACCGTTCAAGATGTAAAAACGTCTATCAAAGCTGGTCGAAGATGAGAAAAGAGTCGAACCTGATATCCGACTCTTCTCTCGCCCCGCCGTTAGGTACGATCTTTATAGTAATCCGTTGTCCTTCAGCCATTGCTTCGCTACATCCGCAGCCAGCTGTTCCTTCACGTCCACTTGCTCGTTCAGCTTCTGCATGGTCTCGTCATTAATCTTACCTGCAAGTTTTGCATAGACATCCTTCAGTTCGGGATGCTCCTTCAGCGTATCGTTATTAACGAAAGGTACTGCATCATAAGGAACGAAGGCGTGTTTATCATCTTCGATGATGACGTTATTCGTCGAAGGCAGCGTACCCGAGGTAGATAACGTCGTGAAGATATCTATCTGATTGTCCGCAGCTGCTTTGAATTGCAGGCCTGGGTCCATCGTCTTAACTTCCTTAAACTTCGTACCATAAACCTTGTTGATCAGTGGGAGGTCATCCTCGCGGGTAATAAATGTTTGCGAAGCGCCGAGAATGAGATTCTGAGATTGCACTGCCGCTTCGGTCAGGTTAGTAATACCGAGCTTCTCTGCTTTATCCTTCGGCATAACGAAGACGAGCGTGTCGTTAAAGCCGACCTTATCCAACACGGTCACGTTCTTGTCCTTAGCCATGCCTTCTTTCACGATGTCGTAAGCTTCAGCTGGATCGTACACCGGCTCGTGCTTCAACACGTTAAGCAGTGCAGTTCCTGTGTATTCGACGTAGGTATCAATCTCACCCGATTGAATACCGTTATACAGCAGTGTATCGTTCAGCTTCACAATCTTCGCAGACAGGTCTGTTTCCTTTTCAATAAGCTGTTGGACGATGTTCGCGAGAATGTCCTGTTCGCCGAACCCTTTCGTCGCAATGGTGATCGTATCAGAACCAGAGGATTTCGAAGAGCAGCCTACTAACACCCCTACAAGCGCAATACTTAACGTCAAACCTAACCATTTTTTCATAACAACCAGATCCCTTCTCTTCCAAAATGTTAAATGTTATTTCAATGTGTGCCTAAGCCCCTTAGGCGTCAGTAATCGATAAAGTATGAACAATAGAATGTTCGCTATAATGACGAGCAAGGATACAGGAAGCGCGCCTTCAAGAAGCGTAATTGTATCGATGGAGGATAAGCCCCGCGTAATGATATCGCCAAGACCTCCTGCCGCGATGTAAGAAGCGATAGTCGCTCCACTAATCGCATGAACAGTAGCAAGTCGTAAGCCGGCCATAATATAGCTCCTTGCTACGGGCAGTTGGACCTTCCAAAGTAGCTGACTCGTTGTCATTCCCATGCCGAGCCCCGCTTCAATAACTGACTTGTCAACGCCTTTGATGCCCTCGTAGGTATTCTGAAGAATAGGAAGTAGGGCGTATAAGGTCAGCGCGATGATGGCAGGCTTCGTTCCGATCCCTACAATTGGGATGAGGAAGCCAAACAAGGCTAAGCTTGGAATCGTCTGGATAACAGACACGATCGTAATGTTCACTTTCGCCAATCTCTCATAGCGGGCGCAGTACACGCCTAGCGGAATAGCGATCAAACAAGCGATAGCGACAGAGATCAGCGCGACGTTAATATGTTCGACAGACTTGGTTAGAATCTCCGACCAATCCCGCTGAAGACGTTCGAAGAAGTGATTCATACGACTACCTCCTCCAGCCCAAACTGTACGGCTGCCAATTCGATAATGCTCACACGAGAGACGATCCCTAGCAGCTTGCTGTGAGAATCGAAGACTGGTACGACTTGATGATGCTTGAGCGCCCTCAAAAGTTCGCCGGTCGATGTATGCGCTTGAACCTTAGGTACGTCATTTGGCAGCAGGCAGGCTAGTGGTGAAGAGCCTGTCCTCGATGCAGCCGCGCGAACCTCCTCAACAGATAGAACGCCTGAATACTCACCTTGAACACGCTCAACGACGACTCCATGTGCCCCGTATTCTTCTAGCAGCCCTACTGCTTCCGCAATGCTGCTGCTCTCAGCGAGGTACACAGGCTGCGAGATCCAATCCGCTGCTATTGTTCTCCGCTTGTGAAGCCCGATAGTGCTCGGATAAGAGAGTTTGTGGTATCGCTCCGATCCGACAAACTCCTTCACGTAATCATTAGCAGGACGATTGAGCAACTCCTCAGGAGTAGAGGCCTGCACCACTTTGCCCTCTTTCAGCAGCACGATCTCATCCGCTATCTTGAGCGCCTCATCAATATCATGTGTAACAAAAACGATCGTTTTCTTAACCTTCTTATTAAGATGAATCAACTCATTCTGGAGCTGTACCCGACTAATGGGATCGAGTGCGCTGAATGGCTCATCCATAAGGATGATGGATGGGTCAGCCGCAAGTGCCCTTGCAACTCCAATCCGCTGCTGTTGACCACCGCTCAGTTCGTGAGGATATCTGCGGCGGAATTGATCAGGCTCCAATCCAACCATGCGGAGAAGTTCGTCAGAACGCTTTTTTTGTTCTTGCTTGCGTCCATTCTTCAATCTCGGAACGATCGTAATATTCTCTTCGATCGTCATGTGGGGGAAGAGTCCGATCTGCTGAATGACGTAGCCGATATCTCTCCGGAGCTTTACCGGATCCAAGGTGCTAATATCCTGACCTTCCACGTATACAGAGCCGGAATCGACTTCCACCAAGCGGTTGATCATTTTTAACAACGTCGTCTTCCCACAGCCGGAAGGTCCGATGAGTGTTACGATTTTACCTGCCGGGATGGATAAATTGAATTGTTCGAGCACATTACCCGCTCCATAGCTTTTGGACACGTTACTGAACTCGATGACCGCTTCGCTCATACTATGATCCCTTCCTTCGGTAAGGCCGATTGCTTCAATGGACGTCAATAACATCGACAGAATATAAGGCAAATCGACATTTAATGCATTTATCCTATCAGTTTAATAGGTTTTAAGCAAAAAAAGATTATCCAAAATTCAGTATCCTTCAACTCTAGCGAGCCACTACCCTCCCCCATCTCGGGATTGCACACACTAAGCGTAAACAACCTCCACGAGTATGGTTGGTTTATTTATCATATAGTGATAATTAACTATTGAATATAAATATAATTCTGTTACCATGCATTGTCAATACATTAATCCTATCGGAATTAAAAATAATGGGATCTACCTTCTTATACGGATAGGAGGACCCCTAAAACCATAAACATGAAATACAAAAAAGAGCTGTCCTGCACCGGTCTCGCATAGACCATACAGAACAACCCTATTCCATCTGTACACGATTCTATCACTACTAAATAATCGAACTTGGTTCATTCTTCTACGCTTCCACCTAACAGCCTGGACAGCTGCTTGGAAGATTCCATTACAAGACTGATCATCCCCGGCGTCCGCTCCTTCGTCCCACGGAACAACGGACCCGCGATGGACAAGCTTGCAATAACGAGATTGTGGCTATCGTATACAGGTGCTCCGATTGCGAACACATCGGGATCGAACTCCCCCTCCGTACAACTGAAGCCCTGCTCCCTGACCATATGCAGACTATTAGTCAACGCCAACCTGTCACTCTCGTTCTGCACAGCTGAAAGAATCCGATCGATCGTAGTCTCGCTCTCGAAAGCGAGAATGCTCTTGCCGGATGCTCCCATATGCAGAGGCAAACGCCTTCCATTCTCGATTGTGAATTGAATGAGTCCGCGCCCCTTCACATGCTGAATGCACACAGCATCGTTGCCTGTCCTAACGAACAACAGAGCGGTTTCCTTCGTTCGCTCTGTCAAATCAATCATGATCGGCAATGCAAGCGACAACAGATCCCTGTTGATTTGATTGTTCAAGCTGCGAGCTAGATCGAGAATTCGCAAGCCCAGTCCAACCTGGTTCTTGCCTTTACGTTCCACTATTCCATTCTTCTCTAATGTCTGCAAGAAGCGATACGTCGAGCTCTCTGGAATGGATACCTTATCAGCGATCTCGCTTACCGATAAGGTTCCGTTCGCTTCCGATAATGCAAACAGGATATCCAGAGCACGGCTTAACGTATTCGTTCCGTTCTTCTGATCCAAGTATTGCTTCCCTCCCCGACTTGTGCTCTACTGTTACATCCTATCACAAAGGGAATGAATCAGAAAATAGAGTGCCCCGAATTATGAACGCTACCCTTTCGGCGTTGCACTTCAGTTAACTGAGAGTTCATTCTTTATAACACACTGGATTGTTTAGCTAATTCGAACGATTATTGTTGTAGCCCAATTTTCGGCAACTGTAGCTAATTCCTTTCGTTAATTTTGAAACTCTTATCACTAATTTTGACACCACACACGCACAGATGAATTCTGTAAGGCTGTTTTTCCCCTCTTTACATACTTACTTTTTTATAGTATAGTATCTTTAAATTAAGATAATTATTATTCAACAAAATTCACATAGAAGGAGTTGCTTCGATCATGACAACAACATTTCGGGCAGTAGAAGGCGTTTATCAAGGGGCTCCGTTCCATATGGTTGGCGACGGATTCCGGGTATCGAATTATTTCCCCGGCGGCACGAACTTCGGCGAGCGCTTTAGTCCCTTTATTCTGATGGATTACAATGCACCGTTTGTTTTCCCTCCAAGCAATGAGGTTAAAGGCGTTGGCGCCCATCCTCACCGCGGATTCGAAACGGTAACCATCGCTTACGACGGTTACGTCGAGCATCATGACAACAAAGGCCATCACGGAATTATCGGTCCCGGCGATGTGCAATGGATGACGGCAGGCTCCGGTCTGCTGCACAAGGAATATCATGAGAAAAACTTCTCCCGGCGCGGCGGGTTGTTCCATGTTATTCAGCTGTGGGTCAACCTCCCCCGTGCGCACAAAATGCATGCACCTAAATATCAGGAGCTGCTCAAAGCGGATATGGGGTATACGGAGCTCCCTGACAACGGCGGTACGGTTCGCGTCATCGCTGGCAGCTTCAACGGCGTAACCGGTCCTGCCCAAACCTTCACGCCCGTTAATCTGTTCGATATTTCTTTTAAAGCAGGCGGCCAAGCAAGCTTTGAGCTCCCGGCGTCTTACAATACGGCGGCGATGGTGCTGAAAGGCAGTGCCGTCATTAACGGAGAGCGTAAAGCCGCTGAAGGAGATTTTGTCCTTTTCTCCAATACTGCGGGAACCATTCAGATTAAAGGCCAGACCGACGATACGCTTGTGATCGTTCTGAGCGGTGAACCAATCGACGAGCCGGTCTTCCAGCAAGGACCGTTTGTGATGAACAGCCGCCAGGAGGTATTCCAGGCTTTTGTGGACTTCCAGGACGGCAAAATGGGACCAGCCGATTTCTAAAAACGCATAACAGCCGGGCAGATTGCCCGGCTTTTTTTCCGCCAGCCTGCCTCATAATAACCAACCCCTCCTTCATAAGCATGCTTGAAGAGCCTATTTAGGAGGGAAAGGAATGAATGACTCAAACGCCGTCAGCCATGCCAATGCTTCCAATAACGAACCCGCTGAATCAAACGTATCTCCCGAGGCGAAGGGTGGGAGTAGCAAACCGTTTGCCGTGCCTCAGCCTTACCGGCCTAGCGATTGCGCGGGTGGTCCTGACCTAGGGCCGCGGGACATTATGAGGGATTTGGAAAATCCCGATATGCTCCGCCCGCCGACAACCGATAACGGACTAGTTCCGAACCTGAAATTCTCGTTCTCCGATACGCATATGCAGCTGAATCAGGGAGGCTGGTCCCGCGAGATAACGCAGCGCGAAATGCCGATTGCCACAACGCTTGCCGGCGTAAACATGTATCTGACGCCCGGCGGCGTCCGCGAGCTGCATTGGCATCAGCAATCCGAGTGGGCTTACATGATATGGGGAAGCGCGCGAATTACATCGGTCGACCAAGACGGCCACAATTTTATCGCGGACGTTGAAGCAGGCGATTTATGGTTTTTCCCGGCGGGTCTGCCGCATTCCATACAAGGGCTTGAGCATGGCTGCGAGTTTCTGCTTGTTTTTGACGACGGCAAATTTTCCGACCTGAACACGCTGTCGATCTCCGATTGGTTCGCCCACACGCCTAAAGACGTATTATGCGCCAACTTTGGCGTACCGGAATCGGCCTTTGATTCGATTCCGACGGATCAGCTTTATATTTTCCAGGATGAGGTACCCGGCTCGCTTGAAAGCCAGCAGGTTCATTCCCCTTACGGCACGGTGCCGCAAAGCTTCAAATACCGCCTCCTTGCTCAGGCGCCTATCGTTACGCCCGGCGGTACGGTACGGATTGCCGACTCCACGAACTTTCATGCCGCCAAGACGATTGCCGCAGCGCTTGTCGAGATCAAGCCCGGCGCTATGCGGGAGCTGCATTGGCATCCGAACAATGATGAATGGCAATATTATTTGACCGGACAAGGACGGATGACCGTCTTTGCCGGGAACGGTGCCGCTAGAACATTCGATTACCGCGCCGGGGATGTCGGTTACGTCCCGTTTGCTTATGGGCATTACATCCAAAATACCGGCAATGAGTCCTTATGGTTTCTGGAGATGTTCAAGAGCGACCGGTTTATGGACGTATCCCTCAACCAATGGATGGCGCTTACGCCAAGGGATCTGGTTAGAGATAATTTGCATGTTGGCCCCGAACTGCTGAACGCGCTGCGCAAGGAGAAGTGGCCGGTCGTGAAATACCCCGGCAAGTCTTAGGCGAACGTCGTTCCGGGCGAACGCATAGGATATCCCATTAGTCTAGATTCTAGAAAGGCGGAGAGCTAGTGGCGGTATCCTATATGGATTTCACTTCCCCTAACGTGCAGTTCTGGTACGATGTAAACAAAAACACCACGTTCAAAAAAGACAACCGCAACTTCATCAATACCTTGTCGATTGAACAGTTAAATACGCTGGGCAATGTTTCCTTGCTCGATATTTACCTCAGCCGTTCGAATGTGGTAGAGCCGCATATTCATCAGAACGCTACCGAGCTGGTCTATTGCATTTCAGGTTCGGCCGTTGTTTCGATTATTAACCCGTTTACGAAAAAGCTGCTGAACCTCCCGATTCAGCCCGGTCAAGTAGCCAACGTGCCGCAAGGCTGGCCGCATTACGAAATCGCTACGGTAGATAACACCCATTTGCTTGCGATCTTTGACGCGCCGGTGCCCGAGTTTATCGGTTATTCCGATATGCTGCGCCTGACGCCGCCTGGCGTTCTCGCGCATACTTACTGCCTGAATGAGCAGATGGTCAAGGACACGCTGGCACCGATTACCGATACGACGGTCATTGGCCCTCCCGCCAATTGCCAGCCGCAGCAAATGACGCGCGAGCCGGAAGCTCAGTTGCCCTATTCTCCCTTTCCCAATGAACCGCAGAACTATAGCCCCTCCGGTCCCTTTGGACCCCAGCCTTACCCGCAGCGGCAACAACATTATCCGCAAGCCTTTGGCCATCTTCAGCAGCCAAACCCGCCTTATTTCTTCTAACCCGCACTTGTGGTGTTAGGAAAAAAAGAGACAGCCGCATCAATAACGGTTGTCTCTTTTTTATCATTTAAGCCGATTTATTATGATTCCAAACGATAGCTGACAAAAGCAAGCTTCCTGCTGTCGGGCGACCAGGAATTGACGTTAATCGTGCCTTGTCCGCCAAACAGCTGGGCAACCGTTCGGTATTCACCGCCGCTGCTGGCCATCAGCCGTATCTCGACATGCTTGTTAGGCGGATGGTCTCCCGGCGCAACATCGCCTTTCCGGTAGGTGATATAAGCAACCTGCTTGCCGTCTGGCGAGACATGAGGGAACCAGCTGTTGCTCTCGTCAAACGTCATTTGCGTCTGCTCGCTCCCGTCGGTCTTCATCCGCCATACCTGCATAAGGCCCGTTCTCACGGAGTTGAACCAGATATGCTTGCCGTCCGGCGAATATTCAGGACCGTCATCAAGCCCCGGCGTATCCGTCAACTGTGTTTCTTCGCCGCCAATTGCCGGTATCGTATAAATATCGTATTGGCCGTTTCTCTCCGCGCAATATGCGAGCGTTCGGCCATCCGGCGACCAGCCGTGCAGATAGCTTGGACCCATCGGAGTAACCAGAACGGGATCTCCTCCCTCCAGCGGGAACGTATAAATACGTGATTGTCCGTCTTCTTTCGTGTGGTGGCTGACCGCAAGACGGCTATTGTCCGGAGACAAGACATGGTCGTTATTGCAATGCACGGCGAAGGAGGACGGGATTTCCGTACTGGTCCCCTCTTCGATATGAAAGCTGTAAATCCGGCCCTTGCTGTTGTAAATAAGGGTCTTACCGTCGCTTGTCCAGTTCGGCGCCTCGATCAGATAATCGAATGACGCAAGAACGTTCCTTTCGCCGGTTTCTGTATCCACTGTTTCAAGAAAACTCGTAATGCCCGCAGATTCCGCCATTTCCGCTTCTCCCCTTATATGAAGAATAATAGGAATACTCCTCTATCCTAGCAGAATTTTAATGCGCTTTCATCAATCGACCTTGGCGCCAAGCGAGCGGAGCAGCGTAATCGCTTGCATGGTATCCATGCGGGCTCCCTTTAAATTAATCGTCTTCCAAGGCACGCCTTCCAGCTCCGCCCCCCGAAGGTCCGCGCCGCTTAAGTTTGTTTGCGTCAGATTCGCCCGTGTCAGATCGCAATTGCGAAGATCGGATTTCTCGAGCGAGGCTTCCATCAGATCGGCCTCCACAAAGCGGATCTCCCTCAAATTTTGCTTGTCCAGCTTTACATGCCTTAGGTTCGTATAAGACCAGTCGCCTTTTACAATCGTAATTCCGCTCAGCTCGGCACGGGCAAAGTCGGAGCCGGTCATTTTGCAAGCCGTAAACTTCGCCACGAACAGATTTGCCGCTTCAAACAGGCAATTCGTAAACGCAGACTCGTCATGAACGGAAGCATTCAGCGCGGCGCCGTGAAAATCGCAATTCTCAAACTTGCAGCCAGTCGTATACGCTTCCTCTAATTGCGTATTAACGAACTTGCATTTTATAAACGTACAGCGCGTCAGCTCGGCTTCTCTGAAGTCTTCCCCGCTGAAATCAACCTCTTCAAACAGCTGATCCGTATACATCGGCATCGCTATTCCCCTCTCCCCTCGGCAACCCGCAATATATCCTATTCCCGATTGTAGGTTAACCGGCATAGAGTGGCAAGTTTATCTACGCGGCAGGTTTGGCCTTCTGAAGCTTTCTGCCAAACATCAGCCTCAGAAGAAGCAGCAGCACGGGCAGGCCGAAAGCAATCGGGAGCGCTACTCTCGGCCAATAAAACTCAAGGTATTTCAGCGCCCAGAAATGATCGTTCACCACCCAATAACCAAAGGCGCCAAGGATGAAGCATACCGGTATAATCATCGGCTTATTGCTTTTTATTCCGAACATCCGGCTCGCGCAGACTGAAGTCGCGTAAACGCAGAACATAACCTCGAACAAGGCGGAAATGGAATAAAGAGCAATCATGATCATCTCGTAGCGCTGCAGAAAATTGCCGATATGCGCATTGCGAGCCAGCTTCATGCACGAGAGCGTGTATTGGGCGGTCACTTCCCCCGATAACACGGCCCCCTCCAGAATAGCCCATATGACAATGATTAACCCGCTTGTCACAATCCCGATAATGCCCAGCTTGGCGCCGTACTTCTTCACATCCTTCACATGGGGATAGATCAATGCCGCAAGCATCGTCGCCATCGCCCAATCCGCGTCAAAGTGCAGGCTTGCCGCCGCCGTTTGCGGCAGACCGCTCTCGAGCACCGGAAGCAGATTGCGGATATCAAACTCATGCGTAGAGCCAATGATGATCAACCCGTTCAGGAAGAATATAAACAGCAGCCCAACTAGGGCAATCCTCGCAATAACTTCAAGTCCGTAATAGCAGCCAAGCGCCCCCACCAGCAAAGAGGCGATAATAAAGAGAGGAACAGGAGCCTCCGGCAGAAAATATTCCTGCAGATGATAGACGTAAGTGATCATAATCGGTCCAAAGGCGGCCAGGTAAAAGACAAAAATGACCAGGGCAATCAGGGCGGCGAACCACTTTCCCAGCATGGCGCTGCCAAGGGAAATAAAGTCCCGTTCAGGCGTTTTCCGGAGGGCTAGATAGGTGATATACATGATGACCGCCCCTTGCAGCATCCCGATAAACGTAGCGATCCACATATCCTGGCCGATCTCTCTGGCAAGCTCGCCCTGCGTCACGCCAATCGCTTTTACAAAGATGAGATTGACGATCATCGCGATAAACATCCCGTTGGATATTCTGAAAGTTTTCATTTGATCCCGTCCCCTGCCGCTTTTACAACCGCCGATTTGATATCTACGTAGGTCTCGATTTCGAATTTAGCGCCGGCGAATAATTGCTCCCAGTCCTTGCCGACACGCTTCCATTCCCGAGGGTATTTATTCCGAAAGACATCGCCCAGCTTCAGAAAATCGGAATGGTACTGCTTCTGCGCTTTATCCAATACATTCTGAATCCGCTGCTTCATCAGCTTCTCCAGACTGGCCTCCGCTGCTTCCCGCAATTGTTCGACAGGAATATTGCATCCGCTCTCCACGATATCCGCGGTTGTCTTGAGCCGGATGTGGTACCTCGGGGTCTTATTCTCATAGAATGGCTTCACAGTCATATGCGCATTCTTGAACTCCAGCGTCAGCCGCCTATTGTCATCGTTCGGACAATCTATAACCTCGATCCCGCTCTCCAGCCGCTCCAGGAAAAACAAGGAAACGCGAGTTTCCTTCGGAGTCAGCCAGCCGAGCATTTTATCGTCGCGGAATACCGCTGCCCCGGCCAATTCTACTTGTTTGAGCGATCCGTGCTCTTCCGGCTTTTTATTCGAGATCCCCCTAGGCTGCAGCTGCAGTCTCGCGACAACCGGCTCCGCGGAACTGCTGAGCAAAGCCTCCTCCAGGTTCATCATATTGCTGCCCGGCGCCAGTCCGACAATTTGGTTGTTGCGAAACAGCTTGTCTACCGCTTCTCCCGGCACAACCTCAATCCCCGTAATCGTTGAAATCAATTCATCCGGCTTGTCGGACGTGACAGCAACCCACGTATTCATTCGAAGCTCGTGATTGCGCGTAAAGAAATCAACCATATCGCGAATTCCTTGCCGGGCATAACTTTCGCTCATTACGATCAAAAAATTATGCGCCCAGTAGACTCTGCGGGACGAGAAACGGCCTAAGTTGCGAATGGCATCAAAGATCGTATTCCCTTCCGCCGAGATCGAATAAATCGGCTGCCCGGTCCCGCCGGCGGGAGCGCCGGTTTGTCCGCGCGCGTCCGCGGGACGGATAATCTGGGCGGACAGCTTCACGGTTCCCGGCTTGTTGCCGGAATCGATGCCTACGGCCGTTACAATGGCCAATTCGTTAATCTGCCTTAATCCCACGCAGGAGCTTTCAAGCAGTATCAAGGAACAGACCAGCAGAATCAGCAGAAACCTTCTCATATTTATTCACCCTTTTGCGGCTGCGTGCCAGGCTTCAGATTGTCTCCCGTGCGGTCAACATCCTGAGCAAATCCGGGCCGCTCATCCAGCATCCACATCGGAAGTCTCAGCATCGTATCCCGTTGATCGGTGGGACGGTAAGGACTTGCCGGCGCCAAATACGATTCGCCAAACGAACGGATGGACAATGCATGCAGCAGAAGTGCAAAAAACATCGTCGAAAAACCAAGCAAGCCAAGAAATCCGGATGCGATCATAAGCGGGAACCGGAACATTCGAATCGCAAGCGACGAGGAATAGCTTGGGATGGCAAACGAGGCAATCCCCGTTATCGCGACAATAATAACCATAAACGGCGACACAAGACCCGCCTGTACGGCAGCTTGCCCGATAATAAGCGAGCCTACGATGCTGACCGCTTGACCGATCGGCTTGGGCATTCTTAAGCCCGCCTCGCGCATCAGCTCGAAAGCAAGCTCCATAATAAGCGCTTCGAGCAGTACCGGGAACGGGACAACCTCCCGGCCGGATGCAATCGTCAAGGCAAGCGAGGTTGGAATCATCTCGTGATGGAACGAAACCAGCATCACGTATACGGACGGCAGCATGAGGCTTATCAAAAATGCGAAATACCTTACAATACGAAAAAAGGTTCCTACCCAGTAACGGTTGTAGTAATCATCCGGCGCCTGAATGTACTGCCAGAAGAAGGTCGGAACGATCAGAACAACCGGCGTATTGTCGATAAAGATCGCCACTCTGCCCTCAAGCAGCGCGGAAGCTACCTTATCCGGCCGTTCCGTGCTTTGTACCGTGTTGAACATGGACAGCGGAGCATCCTCGATAAGCTCCTCGATATACCCGCTCTCCATAACGGAATCGATCTTAATCCGGTGCAGGCGGCTTTTGACCTCGTCAACCAGCCCTTCCTTGACGAGATCCGCAATATAAGCGATGTTCACATCGGTCTGCGATCTGGTGCCGATCACCATCGAGTCAAACCGCAGCATCGGATCTTTGATCCGCCTGCGCACATGTGCCGTATTCGTGCGGATGCTTTCCATAAAGCCATCCCGCGGCCCGCGTACGTTATTTTCCGAGGAAGGTTCTTCAATCCCCCGGTCCTTCCAGCCTCTCGTGCTGACAAGCAAGGCCTGATCAAGACCTTCCACAACAACCAGCGTATCTCCCGAGAGGATTCCGTTTATGCCGTCTTTTACATTCGGGCAGTCTTTAACCGCTGCATTAAACAACAGGCTTGTCCGGATAGATTCCGCCGTTGCGAGCTCCGCCGGTTCACGGTTTAATTGGCTGCCGGTCACGACAAGCGCCCGCAAGATGGCCTCAACAATCGTTGTATCCGCGAGCCCATCCATATAACAAAGGAACCCCGGTGAACCGGCTTTGCCGCATAGCAAAAAATCACGCTTTTGAACATCAACGCTATTACCCAGTATCTGATCAAGTGCAGCCGCATTTTCCTTCACGGATGGCTTGAAGGTTTCTTTAAGCAGTTCCTGTATAGCGGACAAAGTCCCTCACCTCTTCCCTTAAGGTGTATAGGCCTAACCATAGTCGATCACAATAATTGGTAAACATTGGTTTGCGACGAAAGGAGCTGCAGCATGGATTTCTATCATTCCTGGATCTATCAAAAAATGCTCAATACCGAATGGTTCCTGTGGTTAATCTTCGGTTCCCTGCTTGCTCTGAATTTTCTTTCCCCGATTATCGTCTGGTACGTGATTAGAAGAAATGCCAAGAACCGCCGCAGCAGCAAGCAGAATTGATTCAAAACGGAAACTGGAAATAATGTGAAAAATACTCCGCTAGTATGCTTCATCGCTGCTCTTTTTATTCGTGCAGGATACAAAAAAAGAACCCGCAGCTTCCAGGGGAGCCGCGGGTTGTTCCATATATGATTTGAATATTCGTACTGACTCATCGATTCGCTGCCTTATGATCTAATTCGATCGAGGCCGGCGGTTATAGCCTTTTTCTTCATAGGGCTGGAGCTTCTCGATCCATAGCTCGAGCAGAGCGTCCACTTCCGTTTGATATTTTTTCAGCTCGTTGCGGTCGGTCACATTCTCCTCGCGCGGCTTGATCGAATCCAGCTCTTCAAACACAAAGCTGCTTCCTCCATGCTTGTTCCAATCCTGCTGCAATTCAAATACGGTGTTCATATTGGTCTCCTGCATAAAGGCCAGCCGGTTCTTCGCTCCATCCAAATCCATCGAGCCTAACACCAGAATCTTTCCGTTCTCCACGTTCCGAATCTGATAAACGCCCATTCTCCGGAAAGACTGGGCGTAAGCTGTCCCTAATTCACGCTTGCGCTGTTTCTCCATTGCTTATCATCTCCTCTATACTTATTTACTAATTTACTAAATAAGTAACGTAGTCAACATTAGCATAGGATGAAGTCCGGCGTCAACCAATGAGGAGCAAGGAGCGCTGCTCAAAAATCCGCTGCTAGCTTTATTATGCCAAGCTGTGGATCCCTCTTTTTTACAGCCTTGTCCGCAGAACTCCGCCGATCTGGTATAATCGTCTTCTTCTTGATGCTAGAGGTCTACAATAGCCGGCACGAAGTAAAGCTGCATATGGAACTATACAGCTGGAACGATGGGAAATAAATTTCCCTATATCCTTCCGATTTTTCCTTCACGCAAAAGAGAATAGCTGATTTTCACCCTTTCACGGGAGGATAAAGAATTTTATTTCCTAATACAGAAATTCGTTTCCTCTGTTTACGCAAAAAGTATTTAAGATGCTCGCAGTTGACCAACTGCCCTGCATATAAGGAAATTAGTTTCCTAATTAGCGAAATTGAAGAACAATGAAGGGAAGCATGGCTGGATAAGCAAGCCTGGACATAACAAACAAGGCTAGACAAAACTATTCTAGCCTTGCGAAGATAACGAGAAAAAAATTCGGTTAAGCTGTAGGAGTGATGATTCTTGATTACCGTGATTCCGCAAAATTTTTGATGGCATCCATATAATCGGATTCGGGATAAGTGGCCTTGGCATGCTCATATCCGGCATTGCCAGCCGTCCAGTCGCAGGTAAGGATCAGTCGTGTTGCCGTTCCTTCAGGTAAAATACGGAAGTTCATATCGCAGTAGTTTATCTCGTGATGAGGATCATAAGCCGGCGCGGCATGCTGTTCGTAAGCAAATTCATGGTTGGGCTCATAGCTGCGGACAAAACCGTAAACATGAAGCGTATTGTCTCCATCCGCCCCTTGACCGCGGAATTCGATACGTGCTCCCGGTTCAAAGGTTGATTGCATCGAGCAGCCATATAAGGTTGCTTGCGACCCCTCTGAAGTGGCAATCGCTGCCCAGACATCCGCTGGTGCAGCCTGAATAACAATGTCAAACGTAAGCTGATTACGACCAATTAAGGCTTCGGCCATTCTTTTCACATCCCATCATCCTATTAAACTACCAGATCAGCATACCACGTTTTATGTGGAAATTAATACTAAAAACCACGCCTTCAGGCGTGGTTTTCTAATGATTAAGGAATTGATGCATCATGTCTCAAGTCCTTAACAATTGCTCCCGCCAAGACGGGTATTCAGGTGTCCATCCGTATTGCTGTTTAGCCTTTTCGTTAGAAGCCCCCCGCTCGCCGCGGTTCATGCCATCCTGTACAACCGGCTCCGGAGCTCCAAGCGACTTGGCATATAACGGCAGCCACATCTTCCCCTCCGCCGGTTCATCATCCACGATGTTAACAGGGCCAGCCGGCCAATCAAGCGCTTGAAGGGCTGCGCGCGCTGCATCCTCGATATGAAGGAACGAGGTTCGGCCATCGGTTGCCGGAACGCTGCCTTGCTTCACCTGCCCGGCAAACATCCCGCTCTCATGATCATAAAACGTACCTGGCCCATACAAGGCCCCATACCGCAAAATAACGGAATGCGGCATTTCCGCCGCGGCCCGCTCCATCGCAATAACGCCGTCAACCGAGATTTTTCGCGGCAGCGGCGCTTCTTCATCCAGACGGTCCTTTTCGGTTGCAATCGATTCGCCGGGCTCATAAGCCCATGAAATGCTCTGCACAATCATTCGCGGCACTTCAGCAGCTAAGGCTGCATCAACCAGATTACGGGTTCCCTCTATGCGGATTCTCGCATTATCCGCCAGGTTCCATTCGCTTAGAGCGGTGAGCTGATGAATGACAACATCCGGACGATAATCCGCAAGCAGTTCGAATAGTCTGTCCCGATCGTATACATCGGCGACGACGGCTGACGCTCCCGACTGCCCAATTTGTTCCAACCTTGAAGCGCTCCTAGTCAATCCCATTACATCGTGCCCCGCTTCGGTCAGCAAAGGCAGCAGCAAACGTCCGACAATGCCGGCAGCTCCGGCAACCATGATTTTCATAACGGCTTCGTTCTCCCTTCCATTACGGATTTATTGCGGCTGCTCCTGGCGCGGGCTTTTCAGCTTAAACCGGAATAACAGCCGCAGCAGCGGCGATACCGCAAAGTAAATAAAGAAGGTACGGAATAATTGATACCCGGATACCATCGACAGATCCGCGTTGATCTCATGGGCCAGAATCCCCATCTGATCCATCCCGCCCGGCGCAAGACTAAGTAAAGCGGTAGACCGCGAAACCGGATGAAGCAAGGTCAAGAGCTCGCTAAGCCCCCATGCGCAGAGCATTAACACCAGACCGCTTGCTATGGCAAAAGAAAACGTCCTTACCTTCCGCTGGAGCTTGCCCGGCTTAAGCAGCAGCCCCACATACGTGCCGATCATCAGCTGCGAGGCGCTTATTAACGTAGACGGAAGCGACGGCCCGGTAAGCCCGATTCCTTGCAGAATAGCTGTAGAAATCGCGGGGCCAAGCAGAAAAGCCGTCGGAAATTTAATCCGGTTGCCCGCAATCGCGCAAATGACGCATACCGGCGCAAAGATCAGCATGTTCGGGAATAGGGCTGCCCAGTTTTCATGCTTGGCCGCGACCGGCACGGCTGCAGCCGCCGCGTCATGCACTTGTCCGAAGATCGGACTAAACACAAGTAACGGAATCCCAATGACAATAATCATTAGCCGAACGACCTGCGTCACTGTGACAACGGTCAAATTTACGCCTTTGGTCTCCTCGGCAAGCGCCAGTACTTGCGACAAACCGCCGGGAATACTGCCAAGCAACGCGGTCATGAAGTCCGTATCCGAGAGCTTCGATACCGCAAAGGCAATTCCGCCGCATAATAGCAGCAAAATAACGGTCATCAGGCACATCGTCGGAAGCTGTCCGCCCATCTCTTTCAGCGCCGTTCCGGTCATGGACAGACCGATGGTGTACCCGACAATCATCATGCCGGAATTGCGGATTTGGCGGGGCCATCTATACTTGCCTTTCCATACGCTTGATCCGATTAACACCGCAATCATAGGCCCTAGCAGCCACGGGATCGGTGTATTCAGAAGATGAAAAACAATCCCGCCGCCGACGGCGGTAATGAGAGTAATCAAAAATTTAAATCCGTTTGCTTCCGGTCTTGCTTGCCTGCCCATTGTTGCAATCCTTCCTTTCCTTACCCTTTAATCATACAGGAAAGTAAGGATGCCTGCATAATCCTTCAACGATTCTTTCTTTACGTCAAGCTCCTTCACTTCACGGTTTGGCTTGCCGGCTGCCGAGATGAAATTCTCTACTTTATCGAACAAAAGCTTGCCGGGCAGTCCAAGCGCCTTAG
This sequence comes from Paenibacillus sp. MMO-177, assembly GCF_037147795.1. NCBI lineage: Bacteria > Bacillati > Bacillota > Bacilli > Caryophanales > Paenibacillaceae > Paenibacillus > Paenibacillus sp. MMO-177. Next base: position 846,826 of record NZ_JBBCUR010000003.1, read on the forward strand.
TCCGGTAATGCATCGGAATCGTAATGGCAGGATCGAGCTGGTTCATAACCGCCGCGGCATCCGAACCGTTTAAGGTCATCTTTCCGCCAGCCGGAACCATTAGAATATCCACCTTTCCGATTTGAGCGATTTGTTCCGCTGTCAGCAGATGTCCCAGGTCACCACAATGACACACCGTCAGGTCCCCAGCTTTAATTACAAAAACGATATTAGGGCCTCTTTTCTTGCCGCCTGCTTTGTCATGGAAGGTCGGGATACCTGTGATGGATACATCCTTTTTCCCGTATGTTCTTGGCTGATTAACCAGCATATATTCGCCTGAAGCCACCTGAATTTGGTTATGGTCCTTATGATCATGCGTGACGATTACGATGTCGGACTCGATATTTTTGGGCATCTTATAGCCAAGGAGACGTCCGTAAGGATCGATTAAGATCCGCGTGCCTTCGTCTGTCGTCAGCAAGAATGAAGATTGGCCATACCATTTGATTTTCATAAAAGAATTCCCCTTTGAATATGTGCGTATTTCTGCACAATTTAGAATGTGAAAGCCTCTGTAGAGGCTGCTCTTGAATGGATGAACGACTATTTCTAATCCAATAAATCGGATATCGTATAGTTGCCCAGCACAAAATAAACCTGATCGGAAATATCCGCCATGATTTGCTTGAAAGACTCGTTTACTTTTTTGCCGAAATGATGATTCCCGGTTGTATCCAGCATGCGGTCCCACGGAGGCTCCTCCTCATGCACGGTCTTATATACCTCGCGAAGCGTAACAGCCTCCGGACGTTTGGCGAGCTGGTAGCCGCCGGTACGACCTTGCTTTACTTCAATGATGCCGCCTTCCACAAGCTGAGACAAAATCTTGCGCAACGCGGTTGGCTCGCAATGAATCCGCTCTGCGATTTCGCTGCTGGTCAGCAGCTCTGTCTGGGAAGCCAATACGATCAAGGCTTGTACGCCAAATCCAAACCGTTTCAATTGTGCCATAGCAGCCGGGCGATTTCCTCCTCCGTAATAATATGTGCTAATTTTAGCACACTTTAATAGCAAATAAAACATATGCCGGCGGCTCCGTAATAGTCGGAAAACGTTCCTTAGACGCAATGTTCTTTTTTATAGTATGGTTATTCCTAAGAGGTGAGCAGCATGTGGAGACCCGCCAGAAATGATAAAAAACCGTTGTATCGGCAAATCGCGGACTATCTGGAGCAAAGAATTTCGTTAGGAGAGCTGCCTCCGGGCAGCCAATTGCCGTCGGAGCGCAAGCTGGCCGAGCAATTGGGCGTGAATCGCAGCACAATCGTGCAAGCCTATGAGGATCTTCGCGCTTCCGGCATGATCGAAAGCCTGACGGGCAGCGGCACGCGCGTTTGCGGGCATTTATGGGGAATGGAGCCAACGCCGAATTGGAACCGTTATGTGGAAGGCGGCAGCTTTTTGCCTAACATGCCGTTTATGCGGAGGATTCGGGAAGCGATTCAAAGCGGTGAGCCGTTTATCAACTTTGCTAACGGAGAATTGGCTCCCGAGCTTTCGCCTAACGAAGAGATTACGGCAATTATGCGGAATCAGCCTTTTGATGAGCCGCTCGGATACGGAGATCCTCAAGGTTATGTCCCGCTCCGGTCGGCCATAACGAGCTTTCTCCTTGATCAGCGCGGAATCCAGGCTACCGATGATTCTATACTTGTCACATCGGGCTCGCAGCAATCCTTGTACCTCATCACGCAATGCCTATTAAGCCCCGGAGATGCCATTGCGATAGAAAATCCGTCTTACTGCTACTCCCTGCCCATGTTCCAGTCAGCGGGCATACGTCTGTTTGGTTTGACGGTACATGAGGATGGGGTTGACCCCGAGGAAATCCGGGATCTATATAAGCAGCACCGTATTCGCATGGTCTTTCTCAATCCGAATTTTCAGAATCCGACGGGAACGGTCATGAGCGCCCAGCGGAGAGAAGAGGTATTGAGTTGCTGTGAACAGCTCGGAATACCTATCGTTGAGGATGATCCGTTTAGCTTGACCTCCTTCGATGATGCCGCTCCTCCTCCTATCAAGGCCTTAGACCGGAACGGAAGCGTGTTATATATAGGCTCCTTATCGAAAGTTGCAGCCTCCGGTCTTCGAATCGGCTGGATGGCAGCGCCTCATACCGTTATCCAGCGATTGTCGGATGCCCGTCAGCAGATGGATTTTGGCCTTAGCTTGTTCCCGCAATGGATAGCGGCGCATCTGCTCGAATCCGCTTCCTTAACTCCGCATCTGGAACGGCTGAGGGATTCGCTTCGTTTACGCCGCGACGTCATGGCGGAAGCCTTGCATAGGAAGCTTGGAAGCGAGGTCACCTTCCATCTGCCCCAAGGCGGGTTAAATCTCTGGTGCAAGATCAAGCCGGAGATCAAAGATTACGCTCTGCTGAACAACGGAATTAAAAATGGCGTTCTGTTTATTCCGGGCAGCGTATTTGGCACAGAGCCCGGTTTTGTCCGACTCTCCTATGCCCGTTCCTCCGTAGATGAGATTGAGACGGGGATTGAACAATTCGCCATAGCTTTGAGAGAGACGATGTCCAAACAAGGTGAAACGGCTTTGCCGTCCTTAGGCGGTTAATCGCGTTTCAATCCGGCGAATTCTAAGCCATGTTTATAAGAAAAAAATTTATAACGCTTAGAATTTAAAAAAAGACGTATGCCGCGTCCTCATTCCGGACACAAAGCATACGTCTTTTTATGATTAATGAGCCTTCTGCTCCGCTTCCAGAAGCTCCTCGCCGTGTACCGCCATACGTCCGAATAATACAATTAGAAACGGACCGGAGATAAACGCCGCCGTCAGAAAGATAAAGGAGATTAGTTCCTTCATGCGTACCACACACCCTTTGCTCTATGAAGTTAATGACAGTGACCTCATCATAAAGTCCGGGCTTGCTTCTGTAACCATCCAATTTCCCGGAACTTAAGCCATCCAATCCGGTCCGGAACAAACAGAAATGCCTCCCGGTTTATAGGAGGCATTTCATCAGCTTTTTGTTATTGCCGTCGATTGACGGATATTGATTTCCGGCCGCAGCACGATTCTTTTTTTGACCGGATCGGCTTCGTCCAGATTGGAGATCATCAGCTGGAATGCTTGCTTCGCCATGCTGGCAATCGGCTGTGCCACCGTCGTGAGCGGCGGATCCACGACAGCCGCAAGGATCGTATCGTCAAAGCCTACAATCGACAGCTCCTCGGGCACCTTGATCCCGAGGCTCCTCGCTTCCTGCATCGCCCCGATCGCAAGCACATCGTTACAGCAGAATAACGCGGTTGGACGATCCTCGCGGTCAAGCAGCTCGCCGGCACCGCGGCGGCCTTCCTCTACCATATAATCGCAGATAACGAGATTACGATCATCGAACGGAATTTGACGGTCCTGCAGCCCTTGCTTGAAGCCGCGGATCCTTTCCCTGGCGCTGCTCACCTTCAATTGCTCGGACAAGATGGCGATCCGGGTATGTCCCATCTCCGCCAAATGCTGCGCGGCCATCAAGCCGCCAACATAGTCGTCGGCTACAACCGTGTCCACCTCTAAAGACGCCGCTTCACGCGAGATCATCACAATCGGAATTTTTCTGGCCTGCAGGTTAATCAGAATCTCCAGATTGTCTACACCGGTTCCAATCAGGATGCCGTCAACGTTCTTTTGTTCCAGCAGAGCAATATAACGTTCTACTCTCTCATCCTTATTGTCCGTGCTGCACATGATCACGCTATAGCCCAATTGATGCGCTTGATCTTCGATAGCCCGGGCAATCTCGGAGAAAAACGGGTTGGAAATATCCGGTATAAGCAATCCCAGCGTATAGGTCTTCTTCCCCATTAGGGCGGAAGCATTTACGTTCGGCTGGTAATTCATCTGCTCCATAATTTTAAAAATTTGTTCCCGCCGTTTCTTGCTGACATTGCCTTTTCCGTTAATGGCATTGGAGACAGTGGCAATCGAGACCCCTGCTTCTTTAGCCACATCGTATATGGTTGCTTTCATGCCGAATCCCTCTGAAAAGTAAGATGGGGGATAGATGACCTATCCCCTTGATTTCCTATTATGAGTGTTTCTATCGGCGGTTGCAACCGTGGAAAGCGCCAATTGCCGGGCTTACTTGGCCGTAGGGTTCAATATCCATTGATGATCGGGATCGTTGTGGAATTTCCATATACGGCGCGGTCCCGCCATGACATTCAGATAATAGACTTCATAGCCGGGAGGTGCCGCAACCGGATGATAGCCTCGCGGAACAAGCACGGCCTCGCCGTTCTTCACGACCAGCGTCTCATCCAGATCCCTTTCATCCGTATAGACCCGCTGAATCGCGTAACCTTGCCCGGGATCTACCTTGAAATAATAGGTTTCCTCCAGAAACGATTCCTCCGGAAGATTATCCCGGTCATGCTTGTGAGGCGGATAGCTGGACCAGTGGCCGCTTGGCGTAAACACTTCTACCACAAGCAGACTGTCGGCAGGCTCCTGCTCCGGCAAAATATTTTGGACGAGACGTTCGATATTGCCGGAGCCCCGTACTTCCGTCCCTACCTGTTCAGGCGCGATCAAACGAGCTTCATGGTTTCCGTGGCCGGGCGCGGAGCAGACGGCAAGCTCCAAGTCCGTAAGAGCCTCGATTCCGTAAGATTGGCCATTCGGGACATACACCGAATACGGCGGTATTTTCTCGAAAACACTCATCCGTCGGCCGATTTCGTTCCATTCCTTGCCGGCAGCGTTTACTTTCGCCAGCCCGCTTAGCAGAACAAGGCATACTTCCTTGTCTTCCGTTTGTCTGTCGACGGTCTGGCCCTTCTGCAACTTCAGAACTTCGAAACCGACATAGGTCCATCCGGCCGATTCAGGCGTAATGGACAGGACGGAGCCGTCCGGACCCGCTTCTTTCTCTGGAGTGACGATAAGCTTGGACATGTTCGTATACCTCCGTTATAGTTTGGCGGACTGCAGCACCAATTCGTCCAGCTCTGCCAGCTTGATCGAACGGTTCAGCTTGCAGGACAGCTTCGCGGCGAGCGCGATCCGTTCCGCCTGCAATCCGTCTTCTCCGGTTACCGGCAGCGCCGTGCCGTGAAGCAGACTGTCGATAAACTGTTTCGACTCATCCGCGTAAGCGCCCATATAACGCTCCAGGAAGAAATGCAGCGGCTTGTCGGAGATAATTCCTTCGGCTGTGCTTACAACAGCCGTATTCGGATGGTCGTTGGCAATCGCAACGCTGCCTTTGGAGCCAAACACTTCAACGCGTTGGTCGTAGCCGTACACCGCCTGTCGGCTGTTGTCAATGACGCCAAGAGCGCCGCTCTCGAACTTCAGGGTAACGATAGCGGTATCAATATCGCCGCATTCTTCAAATACGGGATCAACGAGGACGCTGCCTTGCGCGAATACTTCCACCACCTCGCTGCCGGATACAAAGCGCGCGATATCGAAATCGTGAATGGCCATATCCATAAACAATCCGCCGGAAACTTTAATGTATTCTTTGGATGGCGGATTAGGATCGCGGGAAGTGATCTTCACGATATGCAAATCCCCGATCGTTCCCGCTTCCACATGCTCTCTTACCCGTTTGAAGTTATGATCGAAGCGGCGGTTGAATCCGATTTGCAGTTTAACCCCGGCTTCCTTCACCGCTTTAATCGCTTCAGCCGTTTCCAATACGGACATGCTGACCGGCTTTTCGCAGAAAATATGCTTGCCGGCTTGCGCCGCCTGCTTGATCAGCGGCACATGCGTATCGGTGGAGGAGCAGATAAAGATGGCATCGATATCCGGATGCCCGATAATGGCGTCGGAATCTTTGGTCAGAAGGCCAATGCCTTTTGCTGACGCCCACGCTTCCAGCTCCGGTCCGGCGAAGAGATCGCTGACGCCAACGATCTCGACCTCCGGATGCTTAAGCAGATTTTCCGCATGTATTTTTCCGATTCGGCCAGCGCCGATGATGCCGATTTTCACTTTTGACATCGAGTAGACCTCCCGTATGATCGATTACCAGCGTGTTGTAACCATTTTTTTGCGCGTGAAGAACTCGACGCCATCGGTGCCGTTTGCGTGCAGGTCGCCGTAGAACGATTTCTTCCAGCCCGAGAACGGGAAGAAGGCCATTGGAGCCGGAACGCCCAGGTTAACGCCAAGCATGCCCGCATCGATCGTTTCGCGGAATTGGCGCATCGACGCACCGCTTTGCGTAAACAGGCAAGCGCCATTCGCGAATTCGGAACGGTTGGCCAGCTCGATCGCTTCGTCCAGCGTGTCAACGCGTACGACCGACAGGACCGGCGCGAAAATTTCGTCCTCCCAAATTTTCATATCGCTTTGCACTTGATCAAAGATTGTAGGTCCAACGAAATAACCTTGGCCGCTCGAAGCCGCGTCCTTCCGTCCGTCGCGGATCAGCAGCGCGCCTTCTTTCTCGCCGATGTCAATATACTTAATCGTGCGTTCCTTATGAGGCCCGCGAATAACAGGACCAAGGAATACGCCGTCTTCCATGCCGTTGCCAATCGTAATGTTGTCGGCCGCTTCGATAAGCTTGCCGACAAGCGTGTCGCCAACCTCGCCTACGGCGACAACAACGGAGCAGGCCATGCAGCGCTCGCCTGCGGAGCCAAAGGCTGCGTTTACGATTTCTTTTACCGTAAGATTCAAATCCGCATCCGGCATAACGATCGAATGGTTTTTCGCGCCGGCAAGCGCCTGCACGCGTTTCCCATGCGCCGAAGCCGTTTTGTACACATACTCGGCTACCGGTTGGGAGCCCACGAACGAAATCGCCTTAATTGCCTTATGCTCCAGCATGCCGTTTACGACATCGTGAGCGCCGTGAACGATATTAAACACGCCGTCGGGAAGTCCCGCTTCCTGCAAAAGCTCAGCCAGGCGGTTAGCCAGAAGCGGCGTACGCTCCGAAGGCTTCAGAACAAACGTATTGCCGCAGGCAATGGCCAGCGGGAACATCCAGCAAGGCACCATCATCGGGAAATTGAACGGCGTAATGCCGCCAACAACGCCAATCGGATAGCGGTACATGCCGGATTCCAGGTTTGTGGCGATATCCGGGAGCTGCTTGCCCATCATCAGGTTTGGAGCGCCGGCCGCAAATTCTACGCATTCAATCCCGCGCTGTACTTCGCCGTAGGCTTCGTTGTAGCTTTTGCCGTTCTCCAGGGTTACGAGCTTGGCAAGAGCCTCCCAGTTATCGATCAGAAGCTGCTGGTATTTGAAAAGAATGCGCGCTCTCTTCGGTACAGGCGTGCGGCTCCATGTTTGGAAGGCTTCGGCAGCCGTGCGTACGGCCAGATCGACGTCTTCTTTCGTAGACAAGGGAACGTTTGCGAGAACTTCTTCGGTAGCCGGGTTGTAGACGGGCTCGCTTTGCGTTGCTGCAGCTTCCACCCATTGGCCGCCAATCCAGTTTTTTAATTGTTGCGTCATAGGAGCACCTCTTCCTTGTATTTGCGAATTAGACTACAATTTCACCGCGTTCGCAGCGGGCGATATAATCATGAACCTGCTCTGCTCTTGGCATGGCATCCGAGCAGCTGTGGCTGGAAATAACGATACACGCGGACGCGCTGCCGAATTCCATGCTTTTCTCGAGCGTCCAGCCCTGCATAACGCCGTACAGGAAACCTGCCGCATAGGAGTCGCCGGCGCCAAAGGTCTTGATTACCTTTGCCGGGAACGACTTGGCCCGGTGGCTTGCCCCGTCCTTCGTATAAGCGATGGAGCCTTCTTTGCCATGCTTGATAATGACGATTTGAGCGGAATGATTGAACCATCTCGAGGCCGTGCTGTGATCGCTATGCTCCTGCTCGAAGCATTCCATCATATCGAACTCTTCCCGCGTACCGAGGATAATGTCGCATTTCTCGGCGGCGAGATTATAATAAACGGCTGTTTCCTCTTGCGATTTCCATGTATAAGGGCGGTAGTCCAGATCAAAGGCAATAACCGTGCCATGCTTCTTCGCGTATTGAAGCGCTTGGAACACCGCTTCGCGCGAAGGACTTTGGGCAAGCGCCGTTCCGGAAATAAGCAGCAGCTTGGAATTGGCGATCAGCTCCTCATTCACCTCGCTTGGCGTAAGCAGCAGATCGGCCACGTTATCGCGGTACATCAGGATACTGCAGTCGGTTGGGCTCTTAATCTCGGTGAAAGCAAGCCCGGTCACCGCCCCCGTGTAGTCGTTTACGACATTGCTTGTATCAATCCGGTTCTTCTCCAGATAACCGCGGATAAAGCGGCCCATTTGATCATTGGCGATTTTGCCGATAAAAGCGGTCTTCAGATCGAACCGCGACATTCCGATCGTAATATTGGCCGGTGACCCGCCCACATATTTCGTAAACGTACTCGTCTCTTCCATCGGACGGTTAATTTCGTTCGCGTTCAGGTCGATGCAGAGACGGCCGATTGCCGTGAAGTCGAGAGACCGGTCAGCCGGAAACTTGATGTCGTTCAATGGGATTCCCCCGCTTTCGTAGGAAGTAGCGACTCCAGATAAGTGATGGCTTTGGACGCGAATTCGAATGCCGGAGCTTTTGCAGGATCCTGTTCCCCCTCAAGCATGGCCCAGCCGTTATAACCGCGGGCCAGCAGCTCCTCCACAACCGGGCGGAAATCAAGATCGCCGGTTCCCGGAACCGTAAATACGCCCTTGCGGATGCAGGTGATAAAATCGGCTTTTTCCGCGCGTGCTTCATCCAGCACCTGCTGCCTGACGTCCTTCAGATGAACATAAGCGATCCGGTTATAATGCTTGCGAAGCACCTCAATCGGATTGGCTCCGCCATAGTAGGCATGCCCCGTATCAAACAGCAGGTACACGAGGTCCGGGTCGGTCAGCTCCATCAGACGATCGATTTCTTCCGGGCTCTCTACGGCCGTACCGCCATGATGATGGTAAGTCAGCTTGAGGCCATGCTGCTTGGCTATTGCCCCGGCTGCATTCAGTCCTTCGGCAAGACTCTTCCAGCTTGCTTCGCCAAGCGGAATAACTTCCTTCTCGTGAGGCGTGCGGCGCGGATCGAAATGCAGCGAACCGCCAACTTCGCAAGTACTGATCACCGTACTGCCCATTTCCTTAAGAAATTTGACATGCTGCTCGTAAGCCGCAAGCTCTTCCTCCCGGTAAGCCGGATCCGAGAAAAGCACGGATTTCCATTGGGATACCAGCTGCAGGTTTCTTTTCGCCAGCTCCTGCTTCAGAACCTCGGTATCGGTCGGATACTTGCGTCCCATCTCGGTGCCGGTCAGGCCTAACCGCTGCATATCATCCATAATCTGCTCGTACGTGGTGTCGGCGCCATGCTCCTTCACGTCTTCTCCGACCCAGTTGATCGGATGGGCGCCAATCTTGAACGGCAATGTCTTCATCAGCCTCAGCTCCCTTAACGTCTTATATCGTTCTAGCGGCGCGAATTCGCTGCTTCATGTCCAGATGGGCGTCCAGCACTTTATTGCTGACCGATACTTCCGGCACGCCAACGTTCCACCAGGATTCGTAACCGGCTGTATTGGTACCCGGCACGACAGGAATTTCGATCAAAGTCGATATCGTCTCCTGCTTGGCTTGAAGGAGCGCTGCCTTAAGCTCTTCCGCGGAATTCGCCTTATAGGCTTTGGCCCCTAGGCTGCGGGCATGGGCTGCGAAGTCAATCGGCATATAACTGCCGGTAAGTCGTCCCGTAGCATTGTCGCGGAAGCGGAATTCGTTGCCGAAGCCTTCGCTTCCGTGGCCGCGCTGCAGGTTATGAATACATTGGAAGCCGTGATTGTCAAATAACAAGATGGTGATTTTAACGCCTTCCTGCAGGCTTGTAATCAATTCGGAATGAAGCATGAAGTAGCTTCCGTCCCCTACGATGGCGTACACTTCCCGCTCGCCGGCTGTTGCCAGCGCCGCGCCAAACGCTCCGCTCACCTCATAACCCATGCACGAAAAACCGTATTCCATGTGGTAAGTCTTTGGTTCGGCCGGTCTCCAAAGACGGTGCAGATCCCCCGGCAGGCTGCCTGCCGCGCAAACAATGACGGAGCTTGGATCAATCGCGTTCTGAATAACGCCAAGCGCATGGGTCTGTGCAAGTCCTTGCTCATGCTCCAAGGTGTATAACCGGTCTACCTCGGCATCCCAGATCTTCTTCAGATCCGCAACTTCATGGACGCCATAACCGGTTTGGTAGCCGGATGCCGCAAGAGCCTCGGCAAGCTGCGTAAGTCCCAGCTTGGCATCGCCTGTCAAGGCCGCACCGCCCCATTTGGCGGAATCCAGCGGACTTACGTTGATATTTATAAATTGAACATCATCCGCAAAAGCCGATTTGGAAGATGTGGTGAAGTCGGAATACCTAGTACCTACGCCGATGATGACATCGGCTTGCTTCGCCAGCAGGTTGGCAGCCAACGTTCCCGTTACTCCAACGCCGCCAACATTCAGCGGATGATTCCATGGGAGCACGCTTTTCCCGGCTTGCGTCTCCGCTACCGGAATGCCGTACGTCTCCGCCAAGTCTTGAAGCTCGCTCACGGCCGAAGCGTACAAGACGCCTCCGCCGGCAATAATAAGCGGTTTCTTCTTGCCCTTCAGCAGTTCCACCGCGCGCTCAACCGCACCTTGAGCAGGCGGACGGCGGTCGAGGTAATGAATACGCTTACTAAAAAACGCTTCCGGGTAATCGTAAGCTTCCGCCTGCACATCCTGCGGCAGTGCCAAGGTTACCGCCCCCGTCTCAGCCGGGTCCGTGAGAACGCGCATCGCTTGGAGCGCTGCGGCCATGAGCTGCTCGGGCCTTACGATACGGTCCCAATATTTGCTGACCGGCTTGAAAGCATCCGTAGCGGACACCGTATAATCGGAAGCGACTTCCAGCTGCTGAAGCACCGGGTCCGGCTGGCGGGATGCAAAGTTGTCTCCGGGCAGCAGCAGTACGGGTATGCGGTTCACGGTAGCGGTACCGGCGGCGGTTACCATATTCAGCGCGCCCGGTCCGATCGAAGAAGTGCAAGCATAGATTTGCAGGCGGTTCTTTTGCTTGGCAAAGGCGGCAGCCGCATGCACCATGCCCTGCTCGTTTTTGCCTTGGATTAGAGTCAGGCTGCCGGGGCTATACTCCAGCGCTTCGCCGATTCCCGTCACATTGCCGTGTCCAAAAATCCCCATGACGCCTTGAACGAACTTGATCTCCTCGCCATCGATTGAAACATATTGCGCATCGAGGAACCGAAACAAAGCCTGGGCCATCGTCAATCGGATAGTAGTCATAGTACCTCCCGTTTTGTTAATCGCTTAATTTGTCATGAAGTAAGTAAGTATAAAGATTTCATTCGACAATTTGCAACAAAGTTAAGTAAAGTTAGTTAAGCGCTTAACTCCATTATACATGCCGCCCTGTATTTTTCAATTCCTTTTCGAAAGAAAATTTATTGAGTTGCTTGCAGCCTCGTTAAATTTTGTTCTTAGCAAAGAAGAATGAACGGAGAGCCGTCGAATGTATTCTATATCGAAGGATAATCTGCTTCTTGCCGGGAGGTCTGAAATGAAGGTCAAACGAATCGTCGCCAATATCCATGCAAGGGATGCCGCAGCGGCAAAATGCTTCTACCAGGATGTGCTCGGTCTTGATTTATTAATGGATCATGGTTGGATTCGAACCTATGGTTTACATGAGGAAATGAGCATTCAGATTAGTTTTGCTTCACAGGGCGGCTCAGATACGCCTACGCCCAACCTATCGATTGAAGTCGACGATATCGATGCCGCATTGGAAGGCATGAAGAGAGCTGGATTTCCTATAGAATATGGTCCTGTTCATGAGCCTTGGGGCGTTCGGCGATTCTATGTCCGCGACCCGTTTGGCCAGCTTATCAACATCCTTGCTCATGAATAAACTGGTGTTTTATCACCGTACGTTGGATTTCTTCCAGTGAATTCAGCAAAATGAGGAACCACTTCGAGCTACGTTGGAATCACTCCATCATAAAGGCCGAAAACGAGCCGATTGATCCCAAATTGAGCTAATTCTATTGGAGATAATCCAACGTAGATCGTTTGATCCACTAGGAACGCTCCATATTACTGTATTAAATCCAACGTAGATCTCTGCTATCTGCTGTTGAGGTAATTCCGTGTGAAGTAGTACCGCCTAACCATGCAGCTATGCGGATGTTTAGTCAAATAAAGCTTCCGCAGAAGGGAACTAAATACGAAAACAGCAGTGCAAGGATTGCCCTCTGCACTGCTGTTTTTAATGATAACACTATTCATAAATGCGGATTTCAATCACTTCGGCATGTTCCCCGCCGTTGGTTTCCTTCACTACGGTCCGAATCCGGTCCGTCCGTACCGGCTTGCCCAGCGTGTGGATTTTTTTACGCGTCCGGTTCCCGTTGTCGCTCGCGACCGTAATCCATTCGCCGTTCGTCCATGCCTGCAGCTCATACGATTTGGCAACCTCCGGAATGACAAGGAACGGAGTCTCGTGGTGATGTAGATTAATCAAATCCTCGTTCACGTCATCGTTAAAGGTGATATGAACTTCCTTTACATTGGCCGGCTGGGCAAGCGCAACCTCCACCCACTCTTCCCGGCCCTCCGCTATCGGCTGGGACACCCACAGATGCGGACCGCCATACGGACGCGCATAGCCGTCAATGACTTTGTCCGGCGCGAAAGCTTTTGTGCCAACCGCAAAGCAGAAAGGCTTCCGAACCAGTCGTTTCATGGACCATTCAATTACCGGCTGATCCGGCTGATGGTCCTCCAGATCGGAGCTGACCATCGGCTTAACGCCTCTCTCAAACGCCAGCACGCCGGTTACCGGCACGGCAGACGTATGGAGACTTGCCGCTTCATTTGCCCGAACAATGACAAACACATTGCAAGGTTCATTAGCAAAAAGGGCACTGTCTGCGGGCACGTCCAGCCATTGGTTCTCTCCCGCTCCAACCGGGATAGTTAAGGCTTGCTTAAAGCCAGCGGGCACATAATTCTCCGGACGCCCCGTATCCCAGAGCTCAACCGTCAAGCTGGTTGCTTCGGATGTTGACACCAGAATCCGCAATCCTTCAAAGCCGCCGTCCGCAGGAAACGTAAATCCGACATCCGCAGCAAGCCGATACTCTTCAGCCGGACGGTCAAGCCGAATTTGTGTCATCGTGCTGGATGCCGTCACCGTTCCCGTTCTCGCCAAGTCAGCCGGATCTTCGTTGCGCAGACCAATAATAGAAGCATCCATGCGCAGCATCGTTTGCTGAAGCTCCGTTAAATGCCGCTCGCGCAGCTCGCGCGGCGTAATGCCTTTGCTCGCGGACAGCGCGGCACCAACGCCGGCCGCCTCCCCCATTACCGCGCAGGTTGCCATAACGCGGGTTGTACCGAAGGCAACATGAGAGGCGCTGATATTTCGTCCCGCGAACAGCAGATTGCCGACATTCCGGGAGTACAAGGAGCCAAACGGAATATGGTAGATGCCGTCGGCATGGAGATGCTTGGAGCCGCTTTCGGTTGCGTACATGCCTTGCGGCGGATGAAGGTCAATCGACCAGCCGCCAAAGGCGATCCTGTCCTCGAACGGACGCTGGGAGATCACGTCGTTTTGCGTCAGGATGGTATCGCCCAGAAAGCGCCGGTATTCGCGCTTGCCCGGAATGGAGCCTACCCATTCCAGCGTCATATTCTCGGCTTCGAATTTCCCCGAGTTTTTAATATAATCCCAAATGCCGTATATTACGGACCATAATTCATCCCGGATCCGTTCGTTCTCATGAACCGTATCCAGCTCGCCGCCCCATTCGATCCACCAGTAATGGCAGCCGGAATCGCCGCTGCGGATCACGCGCTTGAGCGGAATCGAGGTCGTCGTAATGTCTTTCGCAAACGATGGAGCAACGAACCGGACCGGCTTGCCGGTATCCTTCGTGTAGAACAATAAGGTACTGCCCAGCGTAATCTCGTCGGCAACCTCCGGTGCCCAATCCTCCCCGTACTCCTGGCGGGCTTCCCGGCCGATGCGGTATGCCGCCCCCGCGAGGAAGCCAACCAATCCGTCTCCCGTACAGTCAAGGAATACGTCGCTCTCGAACGTAATTTCCCGCTCCGAGCCCATCATCCAGCCCGTTACGCTGCGGATGGTCCTGTCATCGAGTTCTCCGTCTGCCTCCGCTTCCCTGACATCCGTATTCATATACAAGGTAAGATTAGGCTCCGCTCTTACCGCTTCCAGCAGCGTCACATCCCAGAGGTACGGATTGCCTTCCGGATTGCGGTACTGGTTCTGAATAAAAAGTTCTCCCATGATGCCCGTTTCCCGGGCATACCGGTTAACGCCATGCCCGGTAGCGCCGCATACCCATACCCGCACTTCGGAGCTGGAATTGCCGCCAAGCACCGGCCGGTTATGGACAAGCGCGACCTTTTGCCCCAATCTCGCCGCGGCTATCGCCGCGCTTATTCCTGCCAGACCTCCGCCAATAACCGTTACATCGGATTTTACCGTCTCATGTCTCATGTCATAAGCCTCCTTCAATTTAGCCTTTCACGGCCGAACTGGAAATACCTTGTATAATGTACTTCTGGCCAAGCAGGAAAATTAGAATCATAGGAACGATTGCCGCCGAAGAGGCTGCCATCATGCCGTTGTAGTCAACGTTGTTTTCCAGAACGAAATTCTGGAGGCCAAGAGGAATCGTATACAGCTTGGGGCTTTGCAGGAAGACAAGCGCATTCTCGTAATCGTTCCATTGCCAGGAAAAATCGATAATCGCAAACGTCGCCAAGGCCGGCTTAGCCAGCGGCAGAACAAGCCGGAAGAATATCCGGAAATGTCCCGCCCCGTCAAGAAAGGCCGACTCCGTAATCTCCTTCGGAATGCCCAGGAAAAACTGCCGGAGCATAAACACGCCAAAGATCGAAAACATGGCAGGCAATATGAGCGCCCAATGCGTGTTATAAATATGAAGCCAGTTAAACATAATGAATTTCGGTACAAAAATAACCTGGGGAGGGATCATCATCATGGATAAATAGACCATAAATAGGGTGTTCCGCCCTTTGAATTCCGTACGGGCAAAACCGTAAGCGGCAAGAGCCGACATCAAGACGGCGCCGGCCGTGCCTATCACCGATATTTTCAGTGAGTTCAAATAATAAGGCAGAAAGTTGTAGCTTCCCGACCAAATCCTCTTATGACTGCTCCAGTCGAGCCTCGAAGGAAGCCATTGGCGAAATACTTCGCTTGGGGTCTGGAACGATGTGCTGATCATCCATAAGAAAGGGACAATCATGAACAACCCTGCGATCAGCATCAAGATCGTAACGGAAAGCTTAACCGAGAGGTTCTTATTGGTTTCAATCATCAGGCTTGCTCCTCTCTTAGTAATGGACCCAGCGTTTTTGGCCAACCCACTGGATGATCGTAATGATAAGAATAAAGGCGAACAGGAACCACGATATCGTGGACGCATAACCCATCTCGTAGTAACTGAAGGCTGTTTTGTAGACGAACAGCGACAGAATGGTCGTACTTCCGCTCGGGCCGCCGCCCGTAATAGCCTGGATAAGAGAGAAGGACTTAACGGTCATAATCAGACCTGTAATAAGCAGCATAAAGGTTGTTGGACTAACAAGCGGCCATACGATTCGCCATGTAATGGTAGCCGAACCTGCTCCGTCGATACGCGCGGCTTCCAGCTGCTCGGTCGAGATTTCCTGGAGGGCCGCCAGGTAAATAATCATGTTGTAGCCAAGCATAAACCAGATTTGGATAACGTCGATCGCATACATCGCCGAGCTTGTGTCCGCAAACCAGCCCGGAGGCGATACGATCCCGATAAAGCGAAGCACTTCATTGATTGGCCCTTGGGACGGCTGGAACAGCAGCATCCAGACAAACGCAACCGCTACGCCGCTTGAAATATACGGCAGGAAGAACATCCCCCTGAGCAATCCCTTCAAGTACACGCTGCGGTTGAGCACCAGCGCAACGAGGAACGCCAGCCCCAGCGAGACGGGAACGGAGAACAGGAAGATGGCGGTATGCTTAAGCGAGGCATAGAACTGATCATCGCCGAACAAACGATTGATATTGTCCATGCCGGTGAACTTCCAGTTGGGATTAGCGAATTGATAATCCGTAAACATCATGAAGAATGAATACAGGGCAGGCAAAATAAAGAAGGCCACT
Source organism: Paenibacillus sp. MMO-177 (assembly GCF_037147795.1). Classification (NCBI taxonomy): domain Bacteria; kingdom Bacillati; phylum Bacillota; class Bacilli; order Caryophanales; family Paenibacillaceae; genus Paenibacillus; species Paenibacillus sp. MMO-177. The sequence continues at coordinate 863,064 of NZ_JBBCUR010000003.1, forward strand.
ATGCCCAGCATATTCGGTAAAACAAACGCGTAACCAATCCAGCCTTGCTTCTGAATCCAGCTTTTCCTTTTCACAGAAAACGCCGCCTTTCTTGATCGTATAGAGCCGTCTGAATATAGCAAAGAGAGAAGAAGGAAGCGGGGAATCCTTCTTCTCTCTTGGGGGCTGAAAGGCTATATTCGGTTACTTGATATATTCCTGATGACGTTTGGCCATATTTTTGAGCGTCGTATCAAGATCCTGCTCGTTCAGGAAAAATTTCTCGTACTCTTCCTTCCGCGCATCCAAAGCCTGCTGCGGTACGCTGAGCTGGAACGAAGGGAACTGGCCAAATACGACTTTGTTCATTGATTCGGTATCGTACTTGTCTTCTACGCCTTTAAGCAGCAGATCCATCGCTTGTTTGTTGTCTACGCTCTTCGATGACGGAATACGTCCGCCGCTTGCCATCGGCAGCATGCCGCCGTCCGCATACCATTTCGCAAACTTCCAGGCAGCGTCCTGATGCTTGGATTTCGCGTTTACGGAAAGCACGTCGCCTAGACCGCCCGGATATTTGTAATCCTTCTGGTCCGCCGTTACTTTAGGGATCGTTGCGAACGCGATTTTGAAGTCATGAGGGAAATTGGTCAGGTCATTTGCGTTACGGAAAATAAATTCGCCTGCCGACAGCATCGCTGCCTCGCCTTTCAGAAACATCGTGTCTACCGGCATCTTGCTCGTTACCTGCTCGCCGTATTCCGGCGTCGATTTGTCTACGAACATCATGTCATGCACCGTTTGCAATTGTTTCTTCCAGAGATCGTTATCGAAGTTGGAAGTCCCGTCCGGCTTCGTTACGCCAAGACCGGCAATCGTTCCGTCGATTGTAGCAGTGAACGCAGCATCATGCTGAAGGAGTCCGTATACCTTGTCTTTTTTCAGCTTGTTCGCGTACTCTCTCAAATCATCCCAAGTCCAGTCCACAGAAGGGATCGGCAGTCCGGCAGCATCCAGCAAATCCTTGTTCAGCCATATAAACAGCATATTTTTCTTTGTAGGAATGCCGTAATATTTGTCCCCGATTTTCCATTGCGCGGCATCCTGCCCCATCTGATCATCGATGTTGTAATCGGTTTTGCCGCTAAGATCGAGTGCTACGCCAGCGTCAACGCGTTTTTGCAGACGGGTGAGCGTGTAGTTGATATAGAGGTCCGCATCCTGTCCGGTCATAAGCGCCGTGTCAAGCTTCAGGTTGCCCGGATCATCATTCACGTAGCGGATGTATTCAACCTGAATATCCGGATTTTCCTTATTCCAGTTGTCAATGACGGCTTGAGGGCCTGCTTCCGCGGGAACGGCTCCCCACAGGGTAAGCTTCACTTTTTCACCGGGTTTGCCTGCCGGCGATTCGCTTGCCGTTCCGGGGCTTGCACCGGTATTTCCGTTATTGCCGCCGTTGCTTCCGCATGCCCCAAGAATCGTGGCAGCCAAGGTCGTAATCAGTATTGTCTTTAACCAGCCTTTTCTTCTCATTCGTTTTCCCCCTTATGAAGATGTCCAGCCTGTTTGCTACGTCTTTAACTTTATCACCTGCCCGGCAATTGGGGGATGAACAGCGTTTGGGGAATCATAGAACGAATTTTTGTTCTTTGCGGTATTCGTTTGGCGTAACGCCGCACCATCGTTTGAAGATTTTGATGAAGTAGTTGTCATTCTCGAAACCTACGGTCCGGCCGATATCGCTGACGGTCCGCTCGGTCTCGGCGAGCAGCATTTTGGCTGCCGTCACGCGGCGGTTCTGGATATAATGCGTTAAGGTGGAACCCGTCTTCTTCTTGAACAAATCGCTGACGTAACTGGCATCCATGCGGATCCAATCAGCGAGACTCTTCAAGGTGATGTCCTCGGCGAAATGCTCTTCAATATAGGCAATAATGCGGTTCATCTCCGGATGATCGGTTGGCTCCTGCGCCGTCTTCTCCGGAAACCACTTATCCGCCTTGCGCAGCTTCTCCATTCTCGCAAGCTCGGCGGCTACCTTCTCCATCGCCTGCCTTAAGCCTGCCAAATCCAAAGACAGCTTCATTAAGTACCCCGATGCGCCATACTCTACGGCTTGACGGGCATATTCGAATTCGCTGACGGCCGTAAGCATAACAAACCGGCATTCCAAGCCTTCCTCCCTGGCAAGCTGCAAGAGCCGTACGCCGTCCATCACCGGCATAAAAATATCGGATATCACGACATCGGGTTGAAGCTCCCGGATCATCCGCAGCCCTTCTTCGCCATCTGCCGCTTCACCAACAATCTCAAACGGAATATCCGCTTTCGAAAATAATTTGCGCAAGCTTGCTCTTGCATGCTGCTCATCCTCAACGATTAATGTCCGCCACATGGGTAAGCCCCTCCTCCGTATAAGGTTTGGATAACAGCAGCGGGCAATTCATCGTCACCCGCGTCCCTTCTTCCGACGATTCCAGCTGGAGTCCCGAAGGCTGATTTTTGAACAAAAGCTCCAGACTCTCCCGCAGGTTCTGGATACCGATGCTTTTCCGTTTCCGCGCGGATTGCCTATTCTTCGCTTTTTCGATCCCAACTCCGTTATCGATCACTTCCAGAATAAGCTGCTTGCCCCGGCTAGTTGCCCGTATAACGATGCGCCCTTCCCGCTGGGATTGTCCAAATCCGTGAAGCAGCGAGTTTTCGACGAGCGGCTGCAGACTAAACTTCGGAATTAGCGCAAATTCCAGCTCGCCCTCGACTTCGTATTGAACCTCAATGCCATGTCCGAACCGCTTCCGCTGAATATCCATATAAGATTCAATGAGGATGATCTCTTCCTTGAGAAGAATAAGGTCAGCCTCCGTATTCAGCGTCGTTTCCAGTATCTTTCCGAGCGCTACGCAAATATCGTAAATATCGTCTTCGTCCTTATCCAAGGCTATGCTTTTGATCGTATTGAGCGTATTCAGCAGAAAATGGGGATTCATCTGCCCCAGCAGCACCTGGAACCGGACAAACTGCTTCTGCCTTTCCTCCAGCTTTAATCTTTCCAGGAGACCGTTAATGTCGGCAATCATGGAGTTGAAGCTTCGGGTTAAGGCCAAAATCTCGCCTCTGCCTTGCTCTGGCAGCTTGGCCCTCAGATTGGATTTGACCGTTGTTTCCATCTTTCGCTGAAGCAGCTTGAGCGGTCCTGTAACCGTGGAGGAGATCAAGTAAATCATCAGCATAAACAAGATTAGAATGGCGATATAGAGGGCAAAAGAACGCTTCTTCTGCTTGTCCACCTCATTAAACAGCAGCGATAGAGGAACCTTCTTAACAAGATAACCGTTCAGTTCCTGAACATTGCTATACGTATACATCATCTGGTTATTCAAGATGGATGTGGAGGAGGCATCATTCTCCCCGTTCCGGCCGGCTGACGCGATGGACGCGGCAACGGCTGGCGGCACGCTTTCTTCAGGGGAGGATTGGAGGATGGTATTTCCGCCGGCATCCAGCAGAAAATAGGCTCCTTCCCCGCTGCTTCCTTGCGTTTTCTCCGCAAACCATGCTTCGTAATCAATACTGAACCGCCCGTAAGCAAAAGGCTTCAGACCGTCGTCCCTCAATACTTCAAAAAGGCTGAGCATCCGGTTGCCCTTTACCTCCCGTATTTCGGTGGACTGATCATTCGTGCGCCAAATATACCGCTGACCGCCTTCCCGCTTCAGTTCCCGTACCCAGGCCTCCGAGCTGATCTCTTCATAATTCAAGGAATTCTCCGGCGTATAAGAGGTGTAAGCGTTTCCTTTTAAGTCGATCAAGGTGTAGTAGACCGTAGCTCCGGTAAGGAAAAAGCTGTTTTCGATACCGGCGAACTTATTTTCAACAATTTTTTTGCGGTTGATGGCATCGTATTGCTCCGGCTTCTGCATGACCTGGCGAAGAACGGAATCCTGCTCGAGCAGCATCCCCGTCTTCATGACAAGGCTCATCAGATCAACAAGATCGGTCTTGAGCTCTTCCAGCTGCTCGATGTTTTTGTCGGATGCGTTCCGCTGGAGCAGCTCCTCCGTCTCCCGGAAATTGTATAGAAATAACAGCGCGATAGGAACAAGAAGAAAGATCAGGAGGGACAGCAGTATCCGGTTTTTAAACGTAGCCGGCGTTAACAAGCGGAATAATCGGGTGAACATTGGCGCTCAGTCCTTCACTTGGATGTATACCTCTCAATTTACTTGACGGATACACACGTCCGCAAGGAAAAAAAACAAAAGCGGCTGTACAGGGTTTCCTGCACAGCCGCTTCGGACAGTAACTTATTTCTTCCTGCATCTTTTCTTCTTAGCCGTTGAGAACTGGATGTGGACTCCGCCGATTTCGCTCAAGAGAACATTGCGGAACACAAAAGCCGCTACGTTATTATAGTTTCCGTAGAAGTCCGAGAGGTCATCATTATAGAACTGGACGACCTTAATTCGGAATACAGGATAAACGAAGGTGTGGCCAAGTATAGACCGTAGGGCGACAAACTGGAAAATCCGGTTTGTACGAAATGCGATCCGGTACAGTCCCGCGATTTCTTTAGCCGTCAAGGTACGCGCGATGGGGCTGATCGTCTTCCCGCTGCTGATTACTTTAACGTGAATGCTGATCTCGCCGATGATCTTGTCCGAGGCGATTAGGGTTGCCAACGCTTTTGCTTTCTTGATCCCTTTTACAAACAGCTTAATCCCGAATTGACCGTCTCCGTGATCCTCCAGCTGGCCAACCTTAACAAGCGGATCTTTGCCAACCGAATATTTGATTTCATTAAAATACGTAAATTCCGGCGGAGATAAACTGATTCTTGCCTTCTTGCCGTTTGACATGATGAATCTCCTCTCACCTATGACGATTACTAGCATCATATTTTTAGAAAGAGGTGTCGGTTACCGCATTCAACCAGGCGGGACAACTATTTTTCCACTTCATTAGCTTCCGTATAAACGTAATAAGTACAGCCTTGCTCCGCTTCAAAACCGCCGTCGCTAAGAGCAACTGCCGTTCCTTTCTTATCCTCCACGCGGATAGAACCTTCATACCGAAGCTTGCAAACGCCGCTTATTCTCGCCTCTATGGCAGCCCGCTTCAGCGTTCCATTCGCCCATTCCACATCAACCACATATCCGCCTCTTGCCTTCAAGCCGCTGATCTGACCATTAGTCCACGATGCTGGCAGCGCAGGCAGCAAGTCGATATAACCTAGATGGCTTTGAACAAGCAGCTCGGCAATACCAGCGCTTCCGCCGAAGTTTCCGTCGATCTGGAACGGCGGATGGGCGTCAAGCAGATTCGGGTATGTCGATCGAGCCAGCAAAGTCTGTACGGCGCCATAAGCTTGCCGCTTATCCTTCAGACGGGCGAACAGATTCAGCAGCCAAGCGCAGCTCCATCCAGTGTGCCCGCCGCCATTAGCCAGTCTGCGATCAAGCGTCGCAACAACCGCGTCCAGCAGCTCCGGCGTATTTTCGTTAATTTCCTTGCCCGGATACACCCCGTATAGATGCGAGACATGACGATGTCCCGGTTCGCTCTCTTCGAAATCCTCATACCATTCCTGAAGTTGGCCATGACGGCCAATCTTATAACCGGGAAGACGGTCCAGCGACGCAAGGAGTTCATCACAGAACTCCGTTTCATCCAGACCAAGCACTTCAATAGCTTCCAGACAGTTCTGGAATAGATCACGAATGATGGCAATATCCATGGTCGAACCATACGAAACGCTGCAAGGTTCTCCATCGCTTGTCAGGAACTTGTTCTCCGGCGAGGTGGAAGGATTCGTAATCAAATCGCCGTTTGGTCCTTCGATCAGCCAATCCAGGCAGAATAACGCCGCTCCTTTGATCAGCGGATAAGCTATCTCGCCGAGAAAATCCTTATCCCGATTATACAGGTAGCTCTCCCATACCTGACGGACAAGCCATGCTCCGCCAAGCGGCCAGAATGCCCAGCTTGCGCTTCCGCCTGTTGGCGTCGTCATCCGCCAAATGTCCACATTATGATGGGCAGTCCAGCCTCTGCTGCCATAATGAATTCTCGCCGTACGCGAACCGGCTTCGCTCATTTCCTTAAGCATGGCGAAGAGAGGCTCGTGGCATTCGCTGAGGTTGCATACTTCCGCAGGCCAATAATTCATCTGCGTATTAATGTTAATCGTGTAATCGCTATGCCATGGCGGCGATACATGATGATTCCATATCCCCTGCAGATTGGCAGGCTGAGTGCCCGGCCTTGAGCTTCCCATCAGAAGGTAACGGCCGAAGTGGAAATAGAGCGCTTCCAAATGAGGGTCTTGCTTAGTTAATTGATAGTCCGAAAGCCTGAGGTCGGTTGGCTTGTCCGATCCATCCGTGTCATCTGCTAAAGAAAAGGATACACGGTCGAACAATAAACGGTGATCCTCGGTATGACGGCTTCGCAGCGCCTCGAAACCGCGAGCGGCAGCCGCTTTCAGGCGAATAGCGCAGCGTGCCGAGCAAGCTTCGGGGTCCGGCGGCTGATCGTATCCGGCAAAGCCGGTTTCGGCTGCTAAATAAATATGAAGGAATGTCGCATTCCTGATCTCGAGTCCACTCTCACCGTTCTTCACCGTTCCATCGGTCTCTACCTGCACCCGGATCTCGAAAGGCAGCCCAAGCCCTTCCTCATAGAGAACATCCATAGGATGATCCTTATGATAATTGCCGGCCACATGGCTTGGAGCTTGTCCAATCAGATGAAGCTGTCCCTCTGCCGCTTCGCTTAACCGGTACTGCAGCAAGGAATTGATCACAATATCGCGGTTTAAAGTCCCGCCTGCAGCTTCATAACGGACAACTAGCGCTTGGTCAGGTACGCTCACGAAATATTGGGAACTTACCGTAACGGCGCCATCCCGGTAGCTGGCTGCGGCAATCCCGTCATTCAGATGCAGTTCCCGCTTGTACTGCGATACGGCGGATTCCTGCTCATCTCTGCGCACGATCGAAATACCGCCAAGCGGCAAGTAAGGCTCGACATCCCGACCTTGCATGGTGGATTCAATCAGCCGTTCGGCTTCCGCGTATTTCCCGGAAAATATAAGCTGTCTTGCTTTGGCCAAATACCGCTGGGCTTCATAATTAATCGGGTCCCGCGGAAAACCGGCCCATAACGTATCCTCGTTCAGCAGAATTTGATCGGTTTCCGTGCCCGCGAATACCATTCCGCCAATCCGGCCGTTGCCGATTGGCAGGGCTTCTTCCCATACCGATGCCGGCTGTTCATACCAGAGCTTCCAATCCCGTGCTTTCCCCATAACGCATCCTCCGTCTCCCTAAGCCAAAGAGAGCCCGCATCATTGGGGCTCTCTTATCATTAATTGCGTATTATTCGCTCCACAGCTCCACGCGAGCTTTAACCAAATCTTCGCGGATTTTTTCTGCTTTCTCAACATTAGCTTTTACCAACTCTTGTTGGTAGGAATCCCAAATTTTATCGAAGTCTTCCGGTTTAGCCAAGATTGCTTCAGGAATACGTTTCCAGGTGATATCTTGCAGTTTCTTCTCGATCACAACCGCTTCGCTGTCGCCAGGAACCGGGATGTTCCAAGCAGCACCCCATGGCTTAACCTTGAACTCCTCTGCTTTAGGGAAGAGGTCTCTCCAGGTTGTAGCGCCATAAGCTTTCAACGTTTCCTTCTCTACATCGTTAAAGCCGGCAACGATTTGTTCAGGGAAGTTCGTTGTGTAATAGTTGCCGCTTGGATCCTTCACGCCGTCGCCGTAGTGGCCGCTAAGCAGGTTGTAGAGACCGATGCCAGTTTCTTTCGTAAAGTTCGTTGCATCATTGATTTTACGTTTGTTTACTTCTTCTGGAATTACGCGTTTGCCGTCAACTACATTGTACTGCTTGCCTTCGATGCCCCAGTTCACTAGAACTTGACCTTCATCGGAAGCCAGATAGTCAAGGAATTTGATTGTACGAACCGGATCCGGATTATCCTTGGAAATCGCTACGCCGGTGCCAGCCATATAGCCTGTTGGCCAGAACGAAGTATCTTTGTACTTTTCAGACAACGTAACCGGATAATGGCCGTAGCCTTGATCGAATTTACCTGCTGCTTTCAAAGCCTTCTCGCCGTCGCCATAATCCCAGTCCTGGTCAATCAAGCCAAGAACGCGGCCGGAAGCGATTTTCGCTTTATATTGATCATACTTTTGGACGAAGCTTTCAGGATCCAAGAGACCTTCCGCATTCATATGGTTCAGCCATTTGAAGTATTCCTTCTCCTCCGGACGGCGGTAGTGATACGTAACTTTTTGCGTATCAATATCGATATAGAATTCGCCGTCATCGGATCCGCCAGTTGTAAGGAATGCTGGATTCGTTACAGATATAAACATATGCCAGTCGTCAGCATTCAGCGACAGCCCGATATTCGGGTTGCCATTTTCATCTTTTGGATGCTTGGCAAGGTAATCTTTGATTGCTTTCTCATAATCCGCTACCGTACGGATTTGCGGGTAGCCCAGCTCTTTCACAACACGGTGCTGCAGCTCAAAACCACCACCTGCGTTGAAGTATTGCTGACCGACGGCTGCATAGGTTGGAATAACGTAAATCGAATGGTCATCATTGCTGTAACGAAGACGGCTCATTTGGCCTTCATACAGCTTTTTAAGGTGAGGTGCGTATTTATCAATCAGATCTGTCAAATCGATAACCGCGCCGGCATCAACAAATTTACTGATACTGCCTTTTGCGCTGATGAGGTCAGGGTATTCGCCGCTTGCCGCAATCAGGGACGATTTTTGAACCGCGTCTCCTACTGCAAATTCCGCATTAAGAGTAATGCCTGTTTTCGCAGTAAGGGTTTTGCCGATCTCATCTTGCATGTTTGCCCAGTTTGGTGATGGGTCTTCACTGTAATACGTCAATGTGAGCGGTGAAGTATCTTCCGGAGCAGCCGACTCCGTGTTTGTTGCATTGCCGCCAGTATTTGCGCTGCTGCTATTCTTTTCATCATTGTTATTGCTGCCACAGCCCGCCAGCAAACCGGCAACTAACGTAGTAGACAATGCCAGGCTTGACCATTTGCTGATTTGATTCATGTAATAACCCTCCTATATATTTATGAAGTCCGTATTGTATTAACGGGTTTCCCCAAGAATACCGCTTCTAACCATCAGATCAGCCTTTTACGGCGCCTAATGTCATGCCTTTAACGAAATATCTCTGCAAGAAAGGATAAACAACCAAGATCGGTACGGTTACGACGATCGTAATCGCCATTTTGACGGATTCCGGGGAAACCGACGACATCATTTGCGTCATGTTCGAGTTATGGATATCCACGTTATTGCCGGAAGTTGTACTTTGCAGTACCTTCATCAGCTCGAACTGCAGCGTAGTCAGCGATGCTTTGGAACCGTTGTAGAGATAAGTATCAAACCAGGAATTCCATTGACCAACGGCAAGAAACAGAGCGATTGTTGCGAGCGCCGGCTTTGCCATAGGAAGAATAATGCGCCAATAGATCGTAAAGTCATTCGCGCCGTCGAGCTTGGCCGACTCTTGCAGCGCATATGGAATGCCATCCATAAAGGAGCGGATGACGAATACGTTAAACGCACTTACGAGACCAGGAAGGATGTAAACCCAGAACGTTCCCATCATGTGCAAGTCGCGGATCAGGAAGTAGACCGGAATCAGACCGCCCGATACATACATGGTCAACGCCAGGAAAACGGATACGAACTTGCGTCCCTGGAAATCCGGCCGGCTCAGCGTAAACGCGAGCATCGAAGCACTGATCAAACCTACTACTGTACCGGCTACCGTACGTAATACGGAGATTTTGAAGCCGGTAATCAAGCCGCCGAAGGAGAAGATTACTTTATAGTTTTCCGTGGTAAAATCACGCGGAAAAATCGTAATCCCGCCTCTTACGCTGTCTACCGAATCGTTAAATGAAAGAGCAAGCACGTTCAGGAACGGATACAAAGTGATGATCATTACGAAGATGACAAATACGTATACGAACACACTCAGAAGCCGGTCTGACAGAGGCGCGCCGCCCAGCAGTCTTTTTGATGTCATGGCTCACACTCCTCCCTACATGATGCTTTCTTTCGTAATTTTCTTAAACAGTCCATTTGCCGCAAACAGAAGAATAATACTAACAACCGAGTTGAAAATATTAACCGCTGTACCAAACGAGTAACGGCTCATCTGCAAGCCGTATTCAAGCGCATACAAATCAAGAACTTGCGAGTAGTCGCGAACAAGATTGTTGCCAAGCAGGAACTGCTTCTCGAAGCCGATCTGGATCAAGTGACCGATCGACATAATGAGCAGGATAACAATCGTTGAACGAATGCCCGGCAGCGTAATGTGCCAAATCTGGCGGATTCGATTCGCTCCGTCTACCTTTGCTGCCTCATACATCTCTTGGCTGATGCCTGCAATAGCCGCCAGATAGATGATGGTGTTCCAACCCATCTCTTTCCACACATCAGAGATGGTGACAATCCCCCAGAAGTAATGCGGCTTCGCCAAGAACTGAATCGGCTGATCAATTAAACCAAACCACATCAGAATTTCATTGACTGTACCGTGGTCGGCCGATAGCATCTTGGATACGATACCCGCAACAACTACCCAGGATACAAAGTGAGGCAGATACGAGACGGTTTGGGCAAACCGTTTGAATGCCATGCTGCGAACTTCATTAAGCAGAACCGCGAAGATGATCGGTACCGCAAAGCCTGCGATAATTCCCATAAAGCTCATCGCCAGCGTATTTCTCATAACAAGATAGAACGTATCGTCCTGGAACAGCATTTTGAATTGGTCGAAGCCTACCCAGTCCTGCTCCCAGAACGATTTGGCCGGCTTGTATTTCTGGAAGGCCATTGTCCAGCCCCAGAGCGGATAGTAACTAAATACAAACACCCAGATTATGAAAGGCAGCGACATCATGTATAAGTATTTGTTTCGGATAGCTGTTTTCCAAAAGTTTCTCTCTTTTTTTCGCGTCTGCTGCTGAACGCTAGTTGTGACCGCTTTCATCGGTATCCCTCCTGCCTTATGCATTCATGATAACGGATACATGGCAGATCTCGGTACCCAAAGGATTTGGCATAAAATCATATAAAAATTAGTGTAAGCGGATTCACCATATCAAAAAAACGCATGATTTTCTCCGGGTGAGAGAAAACCACGCGTTCCTTTTAGGAATCTTTCTTTCGATAAACAGACGGCGAAGAGCCTACATACTTGCGGAATTTGCTGTGGAAATAGTCAACGTTTGCGTATCCGACCATCTCTGCAACCTGATATACCTTCAGTCCTTGCTCAAGTAATATTTTCGCTTGTTCCATCCGTACTTTATCCAGATACGTGTTGAAGTTTTCCCCTGTAACCTGCTTAAACAGCTTTCCGAGATAAGCGCTGTTATAGTTAAACAATTCGGCTAGCGTCTCCATTTTCAGGTTCTCCTTGTAATTCCGGTGAATCAGGTCGATCATGCGATTGATCTGCTTGTCCGCGGACGAATTGTCGAGAGCGTCGGCAATCTGATCGATAATAGCCGCAGCGAGTCTGGTTAACGAGTTGACCCGGTATTCACGGAAAAGCTCCGGTATGCGCTGCCGGTAATCGCGGACCGGAAGCTCCGGCCGCTTGGACGCAAGCTTATCGAGGACGACCGACACAAGCTCGACGAATGCCGCTTTCATCTCGGCTTCGCCAAATCCTATAGCTTTCATCGCTTCCGCGGATTCCTCGATCTGCTGCCGGATCGCTTCCCTATTGACAATCTCAAGCGCCAGGTAAAGCTTCTCCGCCGTTCCGGCCAAGTCCGCCTTGGCATCCCCATTGCCTCCCGGCAATTGAAGATCCTCCGTCATAATCTGTCCGCTTTCCAGGAAGAACCTGTTTTTCATCCGTTCAAGCGCTTTTTTATAGATAACCGGAATATCCGCGTTACACGCTGCCTTGCCTCCCGACACGACGGTAAAATCCGAAGCCAATTCTTCGCAGGCATCGGCAATCGTCGCATACATTTCCCGGCGGAATCGCTCATTGTCCAGACCCTTGTTCAGCAGGATCAGCAAATACGGCTCCATCGCGACAGCCAGACCCGTGCCGGATTGCTCCAGCCGCTCGGATAACCTGCGTTTAATCTGGGCATGTCCGGCTGTCTCCTCTTCGTTCCGTTCATGCGTCTTAATGAGAAGCAGTTCGAACTCCTTCCAATCCAGCGAGGCCGACAGTTGAGAAATGTTTGAACCCGTGCTTCCTTCGGCTAGCAGCCGCTTCAAATCATCCTCCGCAGTCCCTTGACGTTCGTCCAAGCGCTTCCGACGGGTCTCATACTCAAGATCCAGCTCTTTCCTCAGCGATTGCAAGTATTCCATCAGCTCGTCCTCGTCAACGGGCTTCAGCAAATACCCGTCAATCCGCTGGACAATAGCCTGCTTGGCATATTCGAAATCCGCGTAACCGCTTAGGATCAATACATGCATCGTGCCGCCGTTTTCACGGATCGTTCGGATCAGCTCAAGGCCGTTCATCTCCGGCATGCGGATATCCACGATAATGAGATCCAGCTCATGCTGCTCGCATTTCTGCAGGGCATCCTTGCCGTTGGCTGCGGTGTCTACCACCTCATAACCGAGGCTCTCCCATTCCAGCAAAGTCCGAAGACCTTCCCGGATCATCGGTTCATCGTCTACAAGCAATACTTTATACATATAAATCCTCCCCAAATGGTAAGGTGAAGGAGACCTTCGTCCCTATACCCGGTTCACTCTCGTAATGAAGCCCGTGCTCCGGCCCGTACGTCAGCTGCAGTCGTAAATGAACATTGCGCAGACCAATCCGGTTGTTCTCTGCATCCTCTGTTTCGTTCAAATGCTGGGTAAGCTTATCTATTTTCTCGCGGGACATCCCCGCTCCGTTATCGATGACGTCAACCCGGACATAATCGCCTTCCCTTGCTGCCCGAACCGTTACCATGCCGCCCTCCATCTTGTTCTCGAAGCCGTGAATAACGGCATTCTCGACAAGCGGCTGAATAATAAGCGGAGGAATGGACACTCTTTCCACAGCCGGATCCACATGAAGCTCGTAGGATAACCGGTCCTCGTACCTGAATTTCTGAATATCCAAATAGCAGCGGACAATATCTATCTCATCGGCAAGCGGCGTAAGCCGCTGGCTGACCTCGATGCTGCGCCTCATTAGCTTGCCAAGCAGGCGGACAACCTGCGAGATCTCCTTTTCCCCTTTCAAATGGGCTTTCATCCGGATCGATTCCAGCGCATTAAACAGGAAATGCGGATTAATCTGGCTGGCCATCATTTTCAGCTTGATTTCGTTCTGCTTGGCTTCAAGCAGACTCTTCATCTTGTTGGATTCCTGGACTTCCTCGACGAGGCTATTAATGCTCGACACCATGGAATTAAACTGCCTGGACAGCTGTCCAATCTCATCCCTGCCGTCAATCTCCATGACGATGTCCAGCTTGCCGGTCGCAACCTTCGTAATATGCTTGCTCAAGCGGAGCATCCGCTTCGTAATAATCGTGGATACGCCTATAATCAGGAAGATGGCAATAATCAAGCTGATTGAAATAACCGTTAAGGCAAGCGAATTAATCCGATTCGCATCCGCTACAATCGTATCAACCGAAAATACGGAAATAATGCGCAGCGTATTTCCGCTTGCTTCGGGTATCAAGGGCTCTATCAGGACGCGCGAGGCTTGACCGTCAATATTCGCGGAGTACATACCGCTCTTCTCCTCCACGATACTTTGCTCGTAGTCAATTTCCTGCAGCGTTTTCCCCGCCCGGCCTATCCGGTTTGCGGCAACTATCCGGTTATTGTCGTCAACAATCATCGTCTCGAAGGATTCCTGATTCAGGATGCTGTTCAGCGCCTGCATATTAAGAGTAATGACCAAGACGCCGCTCGTATGGTTGCTCGAAAAGCTTATTCCGCGCACGAGACTTAAATAATTCCGCTTGTCCCGCTCATCCTCGAGATAATACCAATTCACGCCGCTGCCGGGTTTTAATGCTTTCGTATACCAAACGGTTTCCTTAATCGAATTGTCCGGCTGGATGAAATCCCAGTTGTTCAGCATGGTCGGATTTTCCATGTAAAACCGAATATTGGCGACTTCATCGTGCTGCTGCCGGATCTCGTTGAAATCGGTATATTCCCGGTATGCTTTAACGACCTCGTAGGTCGATTCGTATTTCCGGTTCGTCACCGCCTCCAGCCGGCTGTTCTCCAGACGGTAAGCGCTGTCGTAAGCCACATTCATGAGCTCGGTCGTCCTTGCTTTGACGCGCTGTACGTTTGTATGCGTCTGCTCCATCGCGTTATCCAGCGCCATATTGCGCAGCTCGTTTGTCAGAAACACGCCAACGATCAGAATTGGGATGAATGCGACTACGATACAGGATAGGATGAGCTTTGTTCTCAACTTCACGTTGTTAAGCAGGTGCGAGAACATCTGAAACATCTTGCAAGCCCCCTGTCACCATAACAGAAAAATTTGATTGCGTTTACATTCTAGGGGTTCAACCGCTAATTGTACAGGGATTTTATCTCCAATTTGTCGGGTATGAACGGTTGCGCCGGCATGTTAGAATTTTTGAAACCCCTTACAATTAAAGGAGCTGACTTTTGTCGTGACCCAACATTCCAAGCAGAACTATCCATTTCAAAACCCCGACCTGCCGCTCGAGCAGCGCGTTAATGATTTGGTTAACCGTTTTACCCTGGAAGAAAAGATCAATCTGATGTGCCAGTACCAGGACGAGATTACTCATCTTGGCGTTAAAGCCTACAAGCATGGCACCGAAGCGGCGCACGGCATGGCCTGGCTGGGCGAAGCAACCACTTTCCCTCAGCCGATTGGCCTCGCTTGTACCTGGGACAAAGACCTGCTGAAAAAAATCGGCAGCGTCATCGGCGACGAAGCACGCGGCTTCTATGCCCAGAATCCGACGCATAACGGTCTGACGTTATGGGCGCCAACCGTCGACATGGAGCGCGATCCGCGCTGGGGCCGTACCGAAGAAGCTTACGGCGAAGACCCGCATCTGACGGGCAAGCTGTCCGCCGCGCTGACCCAAGGCATCCAGGGCGACCATCCGTTTTACGTGAAAGCGGTCGCGTCGCTCAAGCATTTTATCGGCAACAATAACGAGATCAATCGCGGAGAATGCTCCGTCAGCCTGGACCCTCGCAACAAAAACGAATACTACCTGAAAGCGTTCGAAATTCCGTTCAAGGAAGGCGGAGCGCTGTCGATGATGACCGCCTACAATTCGGTGAACGGCGTTCCCGCCAACATCAATCCGGATGTGAACAACATCGTCAAGCGGGATTGGGGCATGAACGGTTTTGTCGTAAGCGACGCCGGCGACGTGCTGGGCACCGTCAACGATCATCATTACGTCGATACGTACAAGGAAGCGGTAGCTCTGACGATCAAAGCCGGCGTAGACAGCATCACCGACGATCATCCGATCTCGAAGCAGGCGATCCGCGATGCGCTGGCCGAAGGAATGCTGACCGAAAACGATCTCGATATTGCACTGCGCAACACGTTCCGCGTCCGCTTCCGCCTTGGCGAATTCGATCCGGCAGACCGCAACCCGTACGCGGCAATCGACGAATCGGTTATCATGAAGCCTGAGCATGCCAAGCTTGCCCTTGATGCCGTACGCAAAAGCATCGTGCTGCTCAAAAACGACGGCCTGCTGCCGCTATCCTCGGAAAAACTGAGCAAAGCTGCCGTTATCGGCCCGCTGGCGGGCATCGTCTACCGCGACTGGTACAGCGGTCTTATGCCATATTCCATTTCCCCATTCGAAGGCATCCGGAAGAAATTGAACGGTGCCCATCAAGCGGTAACCCTTGCAACGGGCAGCAATCGCGTGAAGCTTAAATCGCTGAAGAACGGCAAGTACGTCACGCTAGGAAGCGACGAGAAAAACTCGCTGTCCGCAAGCTCCCAAGGCGCAGACTCTGCCGATCTGTTCGAGACGACCGACTGGGGCTGGGACAGCCATACGCTCATCGCAGAGAACAACAAACTCTACCTGACAACCGACGATGAGAAAATCACCGCATCGTCCGAGCATATATGGGAATGGTTCACCAAGGAAGTCTTCCACGTCCGCCCGCAGCATGACGAGAACGTCGTGACCTTTACGACTTGGAACAATCGCCCCGTAACCGTAAATGCGGAGACCGGAGCCTTGGAAGTCCAAGATGGCGATGCGATTATTGCAGAGCCTTTTGCGGTTGAAAAAGAAACCGACGGCCTGCAGGAAGCGATTGCTGCTGCGCGCAACAACGAAGTTGCGGTTGTTGTTGTCGGCAACCACCCGCTCATTAACGGGAAAGAGACGATTGACCGCCCTGACCTGACGCTTGCCGCTTATCAAGAAAAGCTCATTCGCGAAGTCTACGCCGTTAATCCCAATACCGTTGTTGTTATTGTCGGCAGCTATCCGTTCGCCATGCCTTGGGTACAGGAGAACATACCTGCGATCGTCTATCTGTCGCATGCCGGTCAAGAGCTCGGCCATGCGCTTGCAGACGTCCTATTCGGCGATTACAACCCGGCTGGACGCGTCAACATGACCTGGTATGAGTCGGCTGACCAGCTTGGCGAATTTATGGATTACGACATTATCAAAAGCGAACGCACTTACCAGTATTTTGCCGGGAAGCCATTGTATCCATTCGGACACGGTCTGTCCTACAGCCGCTTCCAGTACGATGCTCTGGCGCTTGAGCAGTCTGAAGATACGGTTACCGTTAGATTCCGCATTACGAATACTAGCGAAGTAGACGGCGAAGAAGTGGTGCAGCTGTACACAAGAGCCTTGGAATCCCGCGTGAAACGTCCGCTCAGACAGCTCCAATCGTTCGAACGCATTGCGCTAGCTGCCGGCGAATCAAGGGAAGTAAGCTTCGAGCTGGACCGTTCCGCTCTCGCCTTCTGGGATGTGACCAGAAGCAAAATGTGCGTCGAGCAAGGCAGCTATGCGTTCCTCGTTGGCGCATCCTCCGGCGATATTCGCCTGGAAGGAGCCTTAACCGTTGCCGGCGAGACGATTCCGCCGCGCGATTTGTCCCAAGTTACTGCCGCCGTGAATTACGACGATTACTCCAATGTCATCATCAGCGACAATACCGAAGGCGGCGACAGCGCATCAACAACGGCTTCTACGGCATGGCTTCGTTACGATGACGCTTTGATTGGCGAAGAAATCTGCTTCTTCGAAGCAAGAGCCTTGTCTGCGAAAGGCGCAGCCCTGGAGATCCGCCTGGATGCTCCGGACGGTCCTCTCGCCGGCAGTCTCACGCTGCAAGCAGGCCCCGCCTGGCAGACAGTCACCGGATCGATTGAGCAAGCAGCCGGCAACCACCAAGTGTATCTGGTTGTTCAAGGCGAAGGCGAAACGAAGCTGAGCTGGTTCCGCTTCGGCAAATAGATATTGGTTAGCCCGGAGAGGGGAGTGAAACTCCCTTTCCGGGCTTTTTCTATTGCTGCGCGTATCTTTGTTACGTACGAATGGGCAAACAGCCGCTTGCTCTTTGGGAGCAAGCGGCCGGTCGCCTATCGTTTTACAACTTACAGTTTTACAATGATCTTCTGACCGGAGGTTGGAACAAGCTTCAAGCCTTCGGATGTTTGCTGCGAGTCAGCGCCTTCTACAGCCGCCGCTTGCTCAATACCGCGCAGAACGACCTGCCATGGCTTGCCTGTGCCTTCATAGCTGATTTCGATTGTGCTGCCTTTGCGAACCGCCGCAGCTGTTGCTTGCGGCTGACCGTTCAGATCATGGATAACCGCTTTTGCCGTTGCGCCGTCTTCCAGCTCGAACAGGTGCAGCGTTACGTTATCCGCATAGTCATAGTCCGGCTTTTGGTTGTTGCTGCCGATCGCAAGAAGCGTGTTCGGACGAACAAGCAGCGGAATCGAGCTGTAGCCGTGCTGTTCTTCCACCCATTTGCCGCCTTCAACCGTCGTGCCGTCGATCAGGCTGGTCCATCTGCCCGCCGGTACGTAATATTTCGCCGTACCTTCGGTATTAAAGATTGGAGCAACAAGCAGGCTTTCGCCCAGCATATATTGACGGTCCAGATAATGAGTCGTTGGATCTTCAGGGAACTCGAGAACCATCGCGCGCATCATCGGTACGCCCTTCTCCGTTGCTTCAACCGCATGGTTGAACAGATAAGGCATCAGGCTGCTCTTAAGCTCCGTGAAGTAACGAAGGACGTCAACGGACTCTTCGTCAAAGAGCCAAGGCACACGGTACGATTCGTTGCCGTGAAGACGGCTGTGCGAGCTGAGCATGCCGAAGGCTACCCAACGTTTGTAAATATCCGGCGGAGCTGTCCGTTCGAAGCCGCTGATGTCATGGCTCCAGAAACCAAAGCCGGACAGGCCAAGCGACAGGCCGCCGCGGAGCGATTCCGCCATCGAGTCATAGTTTGCCGAGCAGTCGCCGCCCCAGTGTACCGGGAATTGCTGACCGCCTGCCGTAGCCGAACGAGCGAACAGCATCGCTTCGTTTTTGCCGCGGTTCTCTTCCAACACTTCGAATACCGCTTTGTTGTACAGCTGTGTATAGTAATTATGCATTTTTTGCGGATCGGAACCGTCGAAGTAAACGACATCCGTAGGGATACGCTCGCCGAAGTCCGTTTTGAAGCAGTCAACGCCCATGTCCATCAGACGTTTCAGATGGCCTTTGTACCATTTCACCGCATCCGGGTTCGTGAAGTCGACAAGGCCCATACCCGCTTGCCATTTATCCCATTGCCATACGCTGCCGTCCGGTTTGCGGACGAGGTAGCCGTTTTCCATGCCTTCCTGGAAGAGAGGAGACTTTTGGCCAATATAGGAGTTGATCCATACGCAAATGCGCAGACCTCGTTCCTTCAGGCGGCGAAGCATGCCTTCCGGATCCGGGAACATGTCCGCATCCCACTCGAAGTTGCACCATTCGTATTCTTTCATCCAGAAGCAGTCGAAGTGGAAGACATGAAGCGGAATATTGCGCTCAGCCATTCCTTCAATAAAGCTGTTAACCGTTGCTTCGTCATAGTCCGTTGTAAACGACGTTGTCAGCCACAGGCCAAACGACCATGCCGGAGGCAATGCCGGTTTGCCGGTCAGCTTCGTGTAGTTGTCGAGCACATCCTTCAGCGTTTTGCCGCCTACGATGAAGTATTCCAGATGCTCGCCCGGTACGCTGAAGCCAACCTTCGATACAACCTCGGAACCAATCTCGAACGATACGCGTTCCGGATGGTTGACGAATACGCCATAACCTGCGCTGGACAGGTAGAATGGAACGTTTTTGTACGCTTGCTCGGAGCTTGTGCCGCCGTCTTCGTTCCAGGAGTCAACGACCTGGCCGTTCTTGATGAACGGAGTGAAGCGCTCGCCAAGACCGTATACTTGCTCGCCAACGCCAAGATCCAGCATTTCGCGGAAGAACGCTTTGCCTTGTTCTTGTACGTAAGCCGCAGCCTTTTGCGCTGTGCCCGTCACCTTGCGGCCGTTCTGGATGAATTCCAGTCCCCAAGTCGGCGATTTACGGATGCGTGCCTGCAGGCCTCCGCTTGTCAAGGTTGTGTATTGCTCGTCGTGTTCGACGGATACGCTATGATTTGCATCAACAAGAGTTTCGAATTCAGGGCCAACTTGTTTTACGCCGGCATGGTGAATCCAGCGAACTTTAATGACGTCAGGAATTGGAGAGCTGATCTCCGCTGTAAGCATCGTGCCGTTCAGCGTATCGCCTTTGATTACAACTGGCTTTGTTGCCATGTATGCCGTCAGCTTGCCGTTCTTTTCTTTCAATTCGCGAACGTCAACCGGATGTTGCATATGAACGCCTTCGCGAATTTGCCAATAACCATCGGTAAATTTCATGTTTGGGTTCCTCCTCAAATAATTGCGAAGCAATTATGGCTTCGTAAGCATCTGCTTAATGAATTGTGAAGCAATTCATACTTCGTAAGCATTCGCTTAATGAATTGCGAAGCAATTCATACTTCGTAAGCATCTGCTTAATGAATTGTGAAGCAATTCATACTTCGTAAGCATTTGCTTAATAATTGCGAAGCAATTATGGCTTCGTAAGCATCTGCTTAATGAATTGTGAAGCAATTATGGCTTCGTAAGCATTCGCTTAATAATTGCGAAGCAATTATAGCTTCGTAAGCGTTTGCTTTATGAAACGTCATAAAAGTCTTGCCTTGCAAGGATTTCTAGGTTGTTGCTAGCTTACTCAGTAGCTTCTCGTACCTTGTAAACGGTTATGTTATAATAATATTGTCTTATTCTCTTTAACTCTGCCTAAATATTGCTCATTATTATCACGATTTTGACATTAGCTATTTTTATTTGGGAGTTTTGGTTATGGATAAATCCTTGTTAAAAGAAGCTCGCAAGCATGGTAACCCGATCTATCCGGTTAGTCTGTACGAAATTACCTGTCCGGCTGATGAACCTCTACTCGATTTGCATTGGCATGACGAGCTTGAGCTGCTGCTAGTGACGGAAGGAAAAGCCGTATTCCGGGTAGATCTGCAGGATTATGAACTGCAAGCGGGAGAAGCAATCTTCGTTAATTCCGGCGAGCTTCATTCCGGCTATATTGTTGGAGAGGCACCATGCTCTTTTTACGCGGTTGTCTTCCATTCCAGCTTGCTTGGCAGCGGATCAATCGATTATTTGTTCGACCGTTATATTTCTCCCATTCTTGAGAGAAGATATGAGGTACCAGCCCATTTGCGCCGGGAGCCGGGTCCAAGCATGGAGCTTCTTGCGATGCTCGATCAGTTATTCGCGGTTCATCATAGCGAACAGGCTGCTTCGGAGCTAACGATTAAAGGCTTGTTATTTGGCATAATGGCCAAGCTGGTCACCTTGGGAAAACCGTCCGTGCGGGTTAAGCCCGAACAAGAAGGCTTCCGAATTGAACGGCTCAAGACCGTAATCGAATATATCGAGCAAAATTATGCCGAGCCTATACCTCTGCAGAAGCTTGCCGAGCTGGCAAGGATGAGCGAGTCGTATTTCTGCCGTTTCTTCAAACGGATGACAACCAAAAGCCCCATCGAATATATGAACAGCTACCGCGTCCAACAAGCGGCCAGCCGCCTTCGTCAGTCCGATGCCAAGATCATGGAAGTCGCGCTCGACGTTGGCTTCAACAGCTTGAGCTACTTCAACACCGTATTCCGCCAGCGCTTTGGCTGCACGCCGAGGGAATACCGGAGGCGGCTGCAGGAGAACGCATAGCTCGGAGCACCTTTTGGGGCTACTTCATGGCTCTTTACGATATGGCGTATCGTTAACGGGCTCCTACGTTCCTTTTATTGAAGGCTTTACGATGCCCCATATCGTTAAGAATTCACATATCTCTTCATAGAGAGCATTTTCGCGCCATTTCAGTGTTCTTAACGATGTTCCGTATCGTTAAGAACTCGACAAAGTCACTTTTAGCAAGGCTTGACGATGTCCCACATCGTTAAGCCACTTAATAAAGGGGCTGACTCGTAAGCCACAAAGCTTTCGGTCAGTCCCTTCTATTTATATACACTCATATTCTGCCACCAGCACTTCCTTCGAGTTCTACCTCGTAACCCCTTCTAACCTATGGTAAAATGATGGAATCTCCATGAGAGGGTGATTGCGTGTTGACAGGAATAGATCAAAGCCAGTTGATTACTTCCGAAGCGGAGCTTCGATCGTTAATCGGCTATCCGAGTGAGCTTGTAGAGCATAAGGTTATTTCCGTCATCGATTCTAACTGCCGCAACTACATTTCCAAATCTCCTTTTCTTGTTGTATCCACTGCGGATTCCCACGGGAATTGCGATGTATCCCCAAGAGGCGATGCGCCGGGGTTTGTTCAAGTTATGGATGACAAGCATCTGATTATTCCAGAGCGTCCTGGCAACAAAAGAATAGACACCTTGCGCAACATTTTATCGAATCCGCATGTCGGTCTTCAGTTCTTTATTCCCGGACTTGGAGAAACTTTAAGAATAAACGGCCGCGCTTACATAACCAAAGAGGAAAATCTATTAAAGCCATTGGCTGTAAAAGACCGAGCACCTCAAATCGGTATCGTCGTAGAGGCCGAGGAATGCTATATGCATTGCGCTAAAGCTTTCCTGCGCTCACAGCTTTGGAAGCCCGAAACGTGGCTCGACAAAGAGCGGCTGCCCTCCCCTGCCAAAATCATTTCCGAGCACGCCAACCTGGATGGATCAACGCCCGAGGTCATTGCCGCCCGGCTTGAGGACGGTTATAAGAATCGGTTGTATTAATCGTAATGAGAGGTTTTTCTAATGACAAACAGTACTTTAAACCGCAAAGTTGATGGTTTTATAAACAAGTCTAAGAAGTGGAAAGAAGAATATATCAAGCTGAGAGAGATCGTTCTTGAATGTGAACTGACCGAAGATTTCAAGTGGATGCATCCCTGCTATACGCATGAAGGCAAAAACATTTTAATCATCCACGGCTTTAAAGAGTACTGTGCCATTCTGTTTCAGAAAGGCGCTCTGCTCAAGGACCCTAAAGGCATCCTCATTCAGCAGACGGAAAACGTGCAGGCTGCTCGCCAAATCCGGTTCACGAATGTGGAGCAAATTATTGAAATGGAAGATATCCTGAAGGCTTATATTCAGGAGGCCGTGGAGGTTGAGAAATCCGGTCAGGAAATTTCCTATAAGAAGAATGACGAATATGCGGTCCCTGAAGAGCTTCAGGCTAAATTCGATGACCAGCCTGCTTTTAAAGTAGCGTTTGAAGCTTTAACGCCAGGCCGGCAAAGAGCCTACCTGCTTCATTTCTCCGCCGCCAAGCAACCCAAGACTCGCGAAGCCAGAATTGAAAAATACTATCAGCACATTCTTGACGGCAAAGGGTTGAATGATTAAGAAGAAAAACTCTACAACCTCATCAAGAGGCCGTAGAGTTTTCTTCTCTTCCGTAACTATCTAAGCTGTATGCGCAACGACTAGATTACCGTCCAAATCACCATAACAAGATATGGATGGCATCTATTTTCACCTGTATCTCCCCAACTTGTATTTCACCTGCTCCAGCAAGGGTTGTGCTATAGCTCTTGCTTTCTTAGCGCCTTCTCGCAGTATCTCATCAATCTGATCTCTGTTCGCCATGTATTGGTTATATTTCTCCCGCGGTTCCTCCAAGAAACGATTCATAACTTCATAAAGCTCCTGCTTGGCTCCCCCCCAGCTGATACCGCTTTGGAATTTTTCGCGTAACTCTTCGACTTGCTCATCCGCAGCAAACTCTTTATAAAGCAGATAAATATTCGATGTGTCAGGGTCTTTGGGCTCGTGCGGCGCGGTAGAATCGGTCTTGATTCTGCTTATCAGCTTCTTCAAGCTTTCGGCTGACTCAAACAGCGGAATGGTATTGTTGTAGCTTTTGCTCATTTTTCGGCCATCCAGTCCCGGAATCACTGCGGTTTGTTCATCCACGATATAGTCGGGCAGCTTGAAGGTCTCACCATAGTTGCGGTTAAAAGCTTCCGCCAGATCCCTTGCAATCTCGACATGCTGAATCTGATCTTTGCCGACAGGAACTTGATCCGTTTGAAAAAGCAAGATATCCGCCGCCATCAAGATCGGGTAAGTAAACAAGCCCATATTAACGCCCGTATCGGTATCCTGGCCCAGCTGCTCGTTCTTATCCACGATCGCTTTATAAGCATGAGCACGATTCATCAGACCTTTAGGCGCCATACAGGCCAGAATCCAGCTAAGCTCAAAAATCTCCGGCACATCCGATTGGCGGTAAAAAACAACCTGCTCCGGATCAAGCCCTAGAGCCAGCCAGGTCGCCGCAATCCCGTAAGACAAGTCGTTAAACTCATCCCGATTCTGAATAAACGTTAGACCATGATAATCAGCGATAAAATACAAAGCTGTGCGATCGCGATTTTTGGCCATTTGCAAGGCTGGCTTGATAGCCGCGATGTAATTGCCGATGTGCACTTTGCCTGTTGGCTTGATGCCTGTTAATACAATGCTCATGTTTCTGCTCCCTTCTGCAAAATAAAATAAAAAAGGGGCTCTCATCCTTGGAAAAGGACGAGAAACCCCGTGGTACCACCTTCATTAGCCCGATTTGCGCAAATCAGACTCGCTTTGACGTATCGACGCATGCTGGATGCTGGAATACGCGTCTCTTGTAACGACGAGACTTTCGCCAAAGCCTACTCAAAGTCTTTTTCGGTTTGGATGCTCAGAAGCCCACTTCGGCATAATCCCTACACTGATTCGCACCATCCATCAGCTCTCTGGAGTATTCGTTATGCGTACTCTCTTCATCATCGCAAGTTGGAATATCATTTTGTTATTACTTTTTTACAACAGAACGTACAGATTTGTCAAATACTTACTTAATAAGTTGTTCTGTTTCCTCAATGAGTTCCCGCAGCAGGTTCAAGGCGTTCTTCAAGCTATCCGGATCCTCTATAATTAAAGCGAAGATTTCATTTACTCTATAGGAATAACGGCGTGGTGCGATAGCGAACGAATCTACGATAGCTGATGCTCCTTTTTCATTCATCAGGTAAGTTTCATTAAGAGCAAACAGTACCTGATTCAAGCAAGCCACCGATCTGAAACAGCAACCAGCGATATAGGATAAATCGTTCTTGTAGATACCCTTGTATCCATTTTCGAGAGAAAAACCGGCCTCCCAGAAGAATCTTTGGATATTTGCTTTTTTCAAAACAATTGGATACGGAGTTGTTCTGCCTTTCAACTGTCCTACGATTCCCGATGGATCCCATAACACTTTGCATAACGCTATCTCGGCCAAATAAATCGAGTTCGCAAATCCATGGGGATGTCCCGGTTGATAATCAATCGTGATATCGCCCTTGAAGCACAGTTCGATTACTTGCGACACTTTGTTCTGATCCCGATACAGGAGGTCGACGGGAATACGATTGATTGTCAGCCAGCCCCCGCCATTAATCCATGGTCCCCATTCGCCTAATTCCGTCACAACGTTTTCTCTATGCTCGTCGTCCATTTCCGCAGCCGCTTGGCGAAGCTGCGGGATGTCCAGCCCCGTCTCGGAATCGTAATAGATACCGATATCCATATCCGAATTGGGATTTTCGGTTCCTCTGGCCCTCGAACCGCCAAGAACAATAGCCGTTACGCCTTTTATTTGTTTCAGGGTGTCAACTATATTCGAAATCGTGTTTTCAATATCCATGTTCCTCACTAACCCTTCAAGCAATTATGTTTTATTATAACGAGTTCCGTCATCCGCCTGAATGGAGAGTTTTTTTTAAACAAAAAAAAACGATACAGTTTATGCCTGTACCGCCTTTTTGTTCAGTAATTGTTCAAATGCATCGTTGAAATACTGCATTACGTATTTGGCGACATGACATTCAAAGGAAGAGTAGTCCGTCACCACTTGCGATGGATCCGCAATAAATTCGCGTATCCGTTCAAACGTAAATTGAGGCTGATCAATAAATAACGTATTGGTTGCGCCCGGAACTACAACCATGGAGGAATGCATCAACAGCTGGGAAGATAGAGCATTGGATGTCAAGGTGATCGAATCCTCGGAGCCGACCATGGCCAGCGTAGGATGGTCCAATTGCTCAAAATCCTTGTTAACCGGAGATTGCATATATAATTGCAATGTGTCAAAATACGTTGCCGGATCGACCGACACATACGCCGATATGATTTTCCCGTATAACGAACTGTCAGCGGACAGCTTGAAGACCCCGCTCACCATGCTCTCCGCCAGCGTCAGCATCGACCCTTTGCTAGTTAACCGCTTGCGGATATAGACCGCAGACTCGATCGTTTTTCTTTGCAGAAAGGCTGGCGTTGACAGCAAAATGAGGTTTTTCACCAGCTCGGCATGTTGGATGCTGAACTTCACGGCCAACGTCGCGCCAAAGCCGTGACCCAGCAAATGGACAGGCCCAAGCTCCAGCTGCGTCAGCAGCATACGCAAGTCCTCCATAAATAACTCCCAGCTTAGATCAGCATCTCCCCGCCGGGTGTGACCATGACCCCGCAAATCAAACGCTACAACCCTATATTGCTTACTGACGTAAGGCAGAATGGGCTCCCAAACCTCCTGGTTGAGCCCCAAGCCATGTATAAGAACGATGGTTTCCGAAGTGGAATTCTCATTATAAATCTGATAGTTGACCGGAATATCCCGTAATTGGATAAATGGCATAAAATCCTCCTACGACAATGAACTGAATCTATCATATCGCCATTATGGCTATCCGTCTGTTGACTTTAAGTCACATTGCGGATAATCTCAAAGGAGAATACTAGATTCTGGGGGCGGACTAACGTGGATATTCGCATCGAATTTGGACAAAGAATCAAAGAGCTGCGCGCCCGGAGCGGAATGTCACAGGAGCATCTGGCCTATCGGGCGGGTCTTGACCGGAGTTACATAAGCGGCGTTGAACGAGGGGAACGAAATGTGAGCATTATCAATATCGAGAAGATCGCCTCCGCCTTGCAAATCACCGTTGCTTATCTATTCTCGGGCGAACGCTTCTCTCCCAAGCAAGCCTATCAGCCGAAAGACTTCCTCGTTCCTTTCAAAGACCGGGTTCATTATACGCTTGATCCGGATAAAAAGCTGCTGTCGTTTCAGGTAAACGGCTTGGCATCGGGCAAGCAGGACGTAGAATACATGTCCAATATCGTGCTTGGCATTTGCTCCGCATACGGAAAAGACGAGCTTGACGTGCTGGTGGACCATCGCGGCATGGTAACCTCCGACGGTGAGCCAGTCGTTTATTCTCCCGAAGTCGCGGAAAGAGCCGTACAATTCCAGCAGGAACTTACCGCCTATAGTAAAAAGGTGCTTGTGCTCTGCAATTCTGAATTTATGGTCGAGCAGCTTAACCATGTAGCCAAGGCAAGCGGCATTTTCGATAAAGCGTCCCATTTATTCGACAAGGACAAGGATATGGTGGGAAAGGCTTATGAAACCTTCGATCTTCATGATCATCCTTTTATCCGGACTAATAACGGATAAGAACCGCCTTCTCAGACGGTTCTTTTTTATTATTCAGAAAGGACAGCGTTCGGGCGCCGCGGCCGATTCACGAGATAGATGCTGCCAAGCACCAGCACAAGTCCGATTAACAACGAATAAGTAAAAGGCTCATGCAGGAACATTGTACCGATCAGGATAGCTACAAGCGGAATCAGGAAGGTGAAGGACGCGACTTTGCTTGCTTCTCCCGAATCCATCAGCTTATAGAAGACGAGCCAGCCAAGCGCGATAACAAAGATGGAGATGAATAACAGGCTGAAGATAAATCGTCCGCTCCATTCCACCTCCGACCAGCTCTCGGTAACGGAACCAAGCCCGGTCATAAACACGCCGCCGATGATAAGCTGCATCGTTACAAGCCATATATTATCTACCTTGCCGCTGGACTTCTTCACGTAAATCGTGCCCAAAGCCCAGCTGAGCGCTGAGCCAAGCGCCAGCAAAATACCCGCTGCGGAAATATGCCCCGAAGCGCCGCTCGCACCGCTCGATATAACCCCTACGCCTGCAAAGCCCAGAACCAAGCCGATCACTTTTAACCCGTTCATCAACTCGCCAAGCCATAACCAGGAGAAAAGCCCGACTAATACAGGCTGAAGAAAAACGATCGCCGAGAACAAACCGGCCGGCAAATACTGAATGCCAATCGTCTGAAGCCCGTAATACAGCACAACGTTAACGACTGCCGACAAGAGATAGACCGGCCAAGTCTGCTTAAATCGCAGACGGCGGTATCTTGGAACCGCGGCAGCAAGGAGAAGTAGTCCTCCAAGTAACGTTCTAACGCCCGAGAACAATATAGGCGGCATATCATGAAGCGCATATTTGGAAAGCGGCCAGTTGATCCCCCATACCAGCACAAGGAAAGCGATGAGCAATACGGTTTGCCGCTTCGATAAGGTTTGCATGATGAGTATTCCTCTCTGATGATGCTTTAATGGCCTAGCAGGAGCGGTGTCAGAAATAACGTAATAACAGCCGTCAGAATCATCGATACGCTGGATACGGTGCCCGAGACGCTGCCAAGCTCAAACGCTTTGGACGTCCCTGCCCCATGCGCGCTTGTTCCAAGCAGAACACCGCGCGCAACTTCGTTGCGGATCTTGAACAAGCGGATAATGGGCGGTCCGACCAAAGAGCCGAAAATCCCAGTCACCATGACGGCAACGGCCGTTATCGTCGGAATGCCGCCAATGGTTTGGGAGACATTCATCGCGATCGGCGTTGTTGCGGAATGCGGGATAAGACTATAAACGATTTTGTCATTAAGACCAAGGCCTTGTGCCAGCCATAAAGACGAAGCAACGGCTGCCGCCGAGCCGGTTAATACGCTGATTATGATTTGAGCCGCATGCTTTTTGATGAGATCAAAATGTCTGGACAACGGAATAGCGAAAGCGATCGTTGCCGGCCCAAGCATATCCGACAGCCAATGCGCGCCTGCGTTATAATCGGCATAACTGGTTCTCGTCACCGCCAGCAGCGCAATAAGCACGACGGGTGTCACAATTAATGGAGATAAAAGCAAAATCGGTTTATAACGGTAAATTTTTTGGGCCAATATATAGACAAGAACGGTAATAAGAAAGCTTACGGCCGCAATAATCATCCGTGCCATTCCTCCTTGCGTTTAGCAACCTGCTGCGCGACCATTCCGCTGCATAACATGACGATAACGGTACCTAAGGCAATAACAAGCGCGATTTGAACGCCTTCGCTCATAATAAGCTGCTTGTAGCCAATAATGCCAACCGCGGGCGGAATAAAAAAGAGAAGCATCGTCGCAATAAGCCAATCCGAGCCGGACTCCACAAATTTGCGCGGAACAATTCTCGCTTGCAGTAAAACGAACAGGATCAGCATGCCCAGAATACTGCCGGGAACAGGCAAATGAAGCCATTCAACCATATGGTTCATCAGCCAGGAGAATACGATAAAGAACAAAACCTGAATCAATAATTTAACTGCGTAACGCATTACGGCCAACTCCCTTTAATGGAAGTGTACAGCAGCCTTTTTCATAGGTAAAATACATTTACAGAATGGTTTTCATTCCAATTATCTATGGATAAGGAGAAGCTCACGCTTGGATATAAGACACCTGCAATATTTTGTGGAAGCCGCCCGCTTCCAAAGCTTTACGAAAGCCGCAAACTCCCTGTATATTACCCAGCCGACCATCAGCAAAATGATCAAAAGCCTCGAGGAAGAGCTGGGAGTTGTCCTGTTCGAACGCGTCGGCAAAAAAATCGTAATAACCGACGCAGGATCGATTCTGCTCGAGCAAGCCCAACAAATGGTCCAATCGTTCGGCAATATGAACTCGCGGCTGACCGAGCTGATGGAGCTTAAGGTCGGCCATATCCGGATAGGCTTGCCACCTATGGTCGGGGTCACCTTCTTCCCACGCATTATCGGAAAGTTCCGCGAGAAGTATCCCAAAATTACGATGCAGCTGTTTGAGCACGGAGCTAAAAAAGTCGAGGCCGATGTAGGCTCGGGCGCGCTGGATATCGGAGTTATTCTGCTGCCGACTAATGAAGAGAAGTTCGAATCCTTCTGCTTCTTGCGGCAGGATCTTATGCTGGTTGTCCCTCCCTCGCATAAGCTCGCCAGCCGGACTGAAGTGCCGCTTATCGAGCTTAAGGAAGAGCCGTTCCTGTTCTTCCACGAGGAATTTACTCTGCATGACCGGATCATCGCCGAGTGCGAGAAGCTGGGATTCCAGCCGGATGTCGTCTTCAAGAGCACCCAATGGGATTTCATCAGCGAGATGGTAGCGGCCAAGCTGGGAATCGCGTTGCTGCCCGAGGCGATATGCCGGGAGCTCGATCAAGAGCGGCTGCGCATCATCCCGCTGACCTCGCCAAGCATTCCTTGGCATCTGGCCATGA
Source organism: Paenibacillus sp. MMO-177 (assembly GCF_037147795.1). Classification (NCBI taxonomy): domain Bacteria; kingdom Bacillati; phylum Bacillota; class Bacilli; order Caryophanales; family Paenibacillaceae; genus Paenibacillus; species Paenibacillus sp. MMO-177. Next base: position 893,102 of record NZ_JBBCUR010000003.1, read on the forward strand.
TCTGGCGCCGTGACAGCTACCTGTCGTTTGCTACGCGCGAATGGATTGCTTTTGCGCGGGAGGCGCTGCAGCAGGCGCCTTGAACAAAAAGAACACGGCTTCTATGCTTAGAAGCCGTGTTCTTTTTAAACTCTATTATTTTGCTGCCTCCGTCAAATGAATAGTAACTCTCCAGCCCCATTCCGTAATAAGCATATAATCTTCGCCTGGCTGGAAACCGGTCGTATCGAATGTATATTCTTGATCTGCCGCCTCATCGGGAATAACCACTTTGCCACCAAAGTTATTGTTAACTTCCTGCTCATATTCGTAGTTACCGCCCGGTGTATCGTCAAGAACAAAGTAAACCGTCCCGCCGTGAGTTACCTTAAAATGGATAACCGTTCCTACCGGGATTGTCATGCTGCTTTTTCTTTCGCCATCTACATAAATCAGCATATAGGAATCATGCTGATACGAAATCGTTTCATCGTTCTGGTCATCGCCATTCAAGGTTTCTAAAGTTCCTGCCGCAATTTTAAACCGTACCTCTCGCAGCTTAAACTTTTTCTCTGGCGTATACAGAATTTCGTTTCCGTTAATTTCCACGGCATCTCCCGCACTCAGCGGCAGAAATTCACCGTTACTGTCTTTTGTGGCTATTGTTATGGCCGCGCGGAGATCTTTACCTTCGACCAGCTTAACATCACGGTTGTACTCAATTCTGAACTTCTCCCACTCAAAGTTGGTCTCGGCACCGCCGCCCGACGAAGCAAGCGGAGTTCCGGCCTTATCCAAGATTGTAACCATTCGATGGTAGGAAGACTTACCCTCTGAATCAATGACAACCACGTACATCCAGTTGTTGAAGGTTAAATCGCTAGTATCAAAGTTCGCCGGAACATCCTTTTTCACTTCCATTTTCTTGGCTTTACCGGCATCTACCAAAGCATTCAACATTTCGGTATTTTCAAAATATTCATCCGTGAAGTAAGCTATCCCGTCGCGAGTACTTGTCACAGTTACGGGTTCGCCACTGATGACTCGATCCTTGGCAAGATCTATCTCAAAATAAATGTTTCCAGGATTGCTGCCGCCTGTATCTCCGCCACCGGTATTGCCGCCACCCGTGTTTCCACCGGTATTGCCGCCTCCTGTGTCGCCACCGCCAGTATTGCCGCCTCCTATGCTCCCGCCTCCAGAGTTACCTCCACCAAGCTCACCGCCGCCAATGCTGCCTTGACTATCCGTACCTGCAGGCTGCTCTTTTCCGCCAACGTTTACTTTGACATCAGAGGGAACGTTACTGCCTGTCTCCATTTTTTTCGGAGCCTTTTCCATGGATACGCCCGTTGAGTTGACAACCGCTTTCTCAACCGTACCTTCGCCGAGCATTTTGACAGCTGCGTTTAGTACCGCGTTAACAATGGTCGCATCCTTGTCTGCTTGCACGCTGGTTCCGGCAGCCGAATCAGCCACAACCATTTGATCAATAGATCCTTTTGGAATCTGAACAATAATGCTTTCCGCTTCAACATTGACGGTATCAAAATGTCCGGTCAATACAACGCGGGAGTTATTCGGCAATTGATTCGAAAGGGTTACTTTACTAATATCCACGCCTTCCGCCGCTTCCAATTTGGCGCCCGTTTGAACGGTGATTTCCTGAACGGTCGTTTTACCTTTCGCGACAATACGCACCGTACCCTCTGCTTTATTAACGATTACGGTAAGAATCACGGAATCTTCAAGGTGAATGCTGTTCTCGCCTCCGCCATACACGAAGGTTTTTCCATGAACCGTAACGTTTTTCAAATAAACATCGCCATTGCCGACATTTTTGCCAATAATCAGATCACCGGCAATATCCATGTTTTGGAGCGTAGTGCCGGCCGAATTTACGATAACGCTGCCGGATTGTTTCTGCACGCCTTCGGCAGGACCATTTACTCCCGCTTCCGTCCAGACACCGAATGTATTAAAAGCACGGTCGAGGATGCTAGCCGCTTCAGCGCGTGTAACTTGCTTGGCAGGCTTGAACTCTCCATCTGTGTATCCTGTGATAATACCTGCTTGCGCAGCGGAAGCAACTCCCTGCAACGCCCAGCCCGAGATCTTGCCGCCATCATGGAAAGATGCATTCGCAGCAGCTGCCGGAAGTGAAAGCAGTTTTGCTATTGTTAACGCTGCTTCCTCTCGTGAAATATTGGCACTGGGGCGGAATGTACCGTCCGTATAACCTTTCATGTAGCCTGTCTCATAAGCAATGGCTACATCATTAGCAAACCAATCAGCAGCAACTACATCCTTGAAATGAATCTCCGCTGCTTGACGGTATTGAAAAAGACGATTAATTAATGCTGCCCATTCTCCGCGCGTAATAGCACGCTCCGGTTCAAATTTCTGTGAGGTTACCCCGTTAATGACCCCTCTTGAGCTCCAACGGTCGATTGCCGATTTCGCCCAGTGGACGGACACATCAGCGAAGCTCGGGCTGGTGTCAGTCGCAGCCGGGGTTGCCGGGGTTGCCGGGGTTGCCGGGGTTGCCGGGGTTGCCGGGGTTGCCGGGGTTGCCGCGCTTGCCGGGGTTGCCGCGCTTGCCGCTCCTGCGAACAATGCTCCAATAGCAAGCAGCATCGCCAGCAAAAGACTTGTTACTTTTTTCATGATTCCCGCTCCCTATTTGGTTATTCTTACCTACTAAAATCACATCTATAAAAATATCACAGCAGATACTAAAGTTCTATAATTATTTTCAAATAATTAGGATGTTGTAAAAATATTAGTAATTGCAGTAAACACTTAAAAAGGCGATAGTTGCATCCTCATGGAAGCAACTATCGCCTTTACTATAGATTTACACACAATCTATCAAGCTAAATTTAAATATCTTCAGTTACCTTCCGCTAACCCGATGTCCTCCCGGAGGCGGGCCACCTGGTCCGCCTAAGCCTCCCGGTCCACCTGGCCCGCCAAGACCCGGACCGTGACCGCCTGGTCCCATCCCAAATCCCGGTCCAACTCCAGGCCCCCATCCAGGTCCGCCCCATGGCGGACGCGGAGGTGGTCCCCATCCCCACCATGGCGGACGCGGCGGCGGCCCCCAGCCCCATATTGTAGGTTGCTGCCATCCCCAAGGTTGCGGCGTGAACCCGCCTGGCGGAAAACCACCTGGCGGAAAGCCTCCCGGAACAAATGTCCGATTAGATTTCGTCATTTGAAATTACTCCTTTATCAGAAAAGTAATTTAATGCCTGCGTTAGCGTATGCCAGTACCTAGGGGTTGGTATAGGCAACCGTACACCTTCCCGGGAATAGGTGAATATCCTGTAGCAACTTTTCTGTTTTGGAGGCACAACATGATTCCCATTTATCCTTATTACAGCCAGGAAACCAAGTGCAAGCAGGTACCGGTAACTTTCCCGCCGCAGCATCAGGATCGGCAGCCCGGCCTGGAATATCTCATGAATCCTGCTCCGATCTCGGATAACCCGGAATACAAGGGCAGCGGCAAGCTGAAAGGCAAGGTCGCGATTATTACGGGCGGCGACAGCGGGATTGGCCGCGCCGTTGCGATCGGATTTGCCAAGGAAGGCGCGGATGTAGCGATCGTTTATCTGTACGAACGCGAAGACGCGCTGGCAACCAAGCAAATGGTAGAGCAATACGGAGGACGCTGCCTGCTGATCGAAGGCGATCTTAGAAAGCCGGAATTTTCCTCGGAGGTTGTACAAAAAACAATCGGGCATTACGGCTGCCTCGACATCCTGGTCTTGAATCAAGCCGTGCAATTCCCGCAAAAATGCATTCTGGACATCTCTAACGAGCAGCTCGAAGATACGTACAGAACAAACATCTTCCCTCACTTCTATTTAACGAAAGCCGCGCTCCCCCACCTGAAGGCCGGAAGCTCCATTATTAGCACGGCGTCTGTTACGGCCTATGCGGGAGCACCGCTGCTAGTTGATTATTCCTCCACGAAAGGAGCTATCGTCTCCTTCACCCGTTCCTTGTCCCTCCAGCTCGTAAGCTGCGGCATACGCGTAAATGCCGTTGCTCCCGGTCCGATCTGGACGCCGCTTATCGTATCCAGCTATTCCGCTGAATATGTCAAAAGCTTTGGCCTGGAGACGCCGATGAAACGCGCCGGCCAGCCGTTCGAGCTTGCGCCTACTTATATTTATCTCGCTTCCGATGATTCCTCGTTTGTTACGGGCCAAGTCCTCCATGTAAACGGCGGAGTTATGACGGAGACGTAGACGATTCCATCCCGTCCGCGAGCGCAACAAGCTTGTTAATCGTGTTCCAGTTGCGGACCGTGGAATGTACGCCAAGCTTCTCCGCTTTCACGGCGAGCTTGGAATTTCGAATCGTTTGATAGAACAACAGATACAAGTCCCGTCCCTTGCTGCCGAAGAGCTCCTCCGCGGTTTCGAACGACCGGAGCTTATCCAGATGTTCGGCTGACGGCTCTTCCAGCATCATCGACACATACAGGTATTCCCCCTGCGCCGTGGCTGCCGCCGCCGCAAGCTGCTCTTCGGTAAACGGACAGCTTGCGGCAATAACGCGCATCTCCTCCGCTGTACGCATAATGACCTTGATCGAAAGCCCAAACACTGTTTCAATCTGCTGCTCGGTCCGGCTTCGCAGCGCAGCTTCATCCTCATCCGACTTAAACAAAATATTGCCGCTCTGAATATACGTCTGCACATTCTGCAATCCGATTGCGGTCAATGCCTCGCGCAAATCGGCCATCTTGATTTTGTTTTTCCCGCCGACATTAATGCCGCGCAGCAATGCAATATTTACGGTCATAGTTCCTCCTTCATCCTCTCAAACTGCTTGGCATGCAGGTCTTTGTAAACCCCGTTTTGCTGAAGCAGCTCTTCATGCTGTCCTTTTTCCACAATCGTTCCGTCCTGCACGACCAGTATTTGATCGGCTGCCATGATGGTCGACAACCGGTGCGCAATAACGATACTTGTCTTATTCTGCAGCAGGACGCTCATTGCCTTCTGGATGTAGTACTCCGATACCGTATCAAGCGAGGATGTCGCCTCATCCAGAATAATAATAGCGGGGTCTTTCAGCAGAACCCTCGCGATGGAAATCCTCTGCTTTTCCCCGCCCGACAGCTTCATCCCCCGGTTGCCTACCACCGTGTCGTAGCCATCCGGCAGCTCCATAATAAAATCATGGATATACGCCGCTTTGCATGCCTCCTGCATGTCTTCCTCCGAAGCGTCGTCATTGGCATACATCAGATTTTCCCGGATCGTCCCGTTAAACAGATAGCTGTCCTGGGTGACCAAGCCAATCTGCGACCGTAGCGATTCCAGCGTCATATCCTTGATATCCGTCCGCCCAATCCGGATACTGCCCGAGCTGCGCTCATACAGCCGCGGCAGCAGGTTCGTAATGGTTGTCTTCCCCGCTCCGCTTGGACCAACAAGAGCTGTCATTGTCCCTGATTCCGCCATAAACGAGATATTCCTCAGAGCGGGTTTGTCTTTCTGATAAGCAAAGCTCACATCTTCAAATACGATATCCTGCCCGGAAATATCCGCCGGCAGCGCCTCCGGCTTATTCACGATGACCGGCTCCATATCGAAGTAATCGAAGATCCGTTCAAACAACGCAATCGAGCGGTTGATATCGACGTACAGATTCGTCATTTGGCCAAACGGTCCGTAGATCCGGCCAAGCAAAGCAACAAAGCTTATAATTTCCCCGACCGAGATCTCCCCTTGAATATATAAATATCCGCCGTACAAGTAAATCAGCATCGGGCCGATCGTTGTAAACGTGGACAGCAGCATCATAAACCAACGGCCGGCCATGGATTCCCTGATCTGCAGACGGGTGGATTCGGCGTTTACGGTCTTGAAGCCTTCGTATTCCTTCCGTTCCTTCGTGAACAGCTTCATCAGCAGATAACCGCTAATGCTAAGCGTTTCCTGGATGATATGGTTCTGCTCGGACATTTTCTCCTGGGTCTCTTTGGCGATTTTCCAGCGGACACGGCCCATTTTGCGCGTTGGAACAAGAAACAGGGGAACAACAACCATCCCCAGTATAGCCAGCTTCCAGTTCATCACAAACAGCGTTCCAAGCGTTGTCGCAAGAATAAACAGGTTGCTCGCAAAATTGACTACGGTGCTGTTGAATACCCCTTGAATGCCGGAAATATCGCTTGTCATTCTCGTGATGACTTCGCCCTGTTTCACGTTGGAGTAGAACTGCAAAGGCATCTTTTGCAAGTGTCGGTACATCTGGTTTTTCATATCGTATACGATATTTTGCGAAATATAGGAATTGAGATAGCTCTGCAGCACGCCAAGCAGGCCGGACGCAACGGTTGCGGCAAGCGATATAAGCACGAGCTCCAAGAGCAGCCTCATATCTTTATTCGGCAGCGCATCGTCCACGATATGCTGGATAAATATCGGCGGCAGCAGCCCCAATCCCGAAGAAAGCAGCAAAATAAACAAAACAACTACGGTCTGTTTCCAGTATGGGACAAAATAGGCGGAGATGCGGACGAGCATCGCTTTTGTAATATTCGGCTTCGCCCCGTCATCAAACTTCATCTTGTTAAAGCCCATTCCTCCCGGTCCCCCGTACATTCTGGACATCGGTACCCCTTCTTTCGTAAGCGTCGCTTAGAGATGATTCAGGATCTGCTGATGCAGCTTATGCAGCTTATCGACATCATCCGGAGACAGGTTCTCAAGCGCGCCGCTTAAGGCTTTATAAGAGGCTGCTTCCAGATTGTACAGCCGGCACAGCTCCTCGCCTGCCGGCGTAATAAACAGCTGGATCTCTCTGCGGTCCTGCTCGGAAGGCTCCCGTACAACAAGCCCTTTCTCCACAAGCTGGTCAATATGTACGCTGACCCGGCTTTTGGCGAAGACAAGCTTCTCCGTCAGTTCCTTCTGCTTTTGCCCCGGATTCAGCCGCACAGATTCCAGAATATTGATCTGATGCACGGTTAAGCCAAGGTTAGCCGCACTGTGAAAAGCCAGCTTTTTCAACTGACGGGTAATCCGGAAAAAAGACTGGTAAATAGTCATAGCATCCGCTGCCATCTTATAAGCACCTTCTTAGTTATCATTGTAAACCGTTATGGTTGTAAACTAATTATACACAAAAAGAAGAGAGCCTTCCAGCCCTCTACTCTTGTGCTTTAATATAAAGGAAATTTCTGTCGCAAATCCTCCCGGTGAAGCACATGAGAATCCTCGCGGATGTAATGGCATACATAGGAACGGCGCCAGCGCTGCTTGCTCCGGTTTTTGCCTGACGAATGGATAAGAAGTTCGCTGAAAAACAGGATATCTCCCTTCTCCATCACAACCGGAATCTGCTTACTCGTATCCACGCCTTCCGTTTCTTCGGTCCAGGGCTCATGCTCCTCTATGTTTTTGACCGCGCCATGCGGCAGCAGCCCAAGCCTATGGGTGCCCGGCATCACCCACAAGCAGCCGTTCTCGACATCGATCAGATCCTCCATCGCCGTCCATGCGGCAATCATCGTCATCGGATCATTCTTGATGTAATAGTAATCCTGATGGGCAGCCTGTCCCGGCGAACCCGGTTCTTTGTAGAAATACATGCTTTGCACGCATACCGCTTCTTTGCCCATCAGCTGAGCCAGCGCCCCTCGGACCAGCGCGTGCTTCATAAGCTGTCTGGACATGCCGTCATGCTTATGGGGATTAAAGAGACGCAGCGAATATTTCTTGGACTCCTCGCAAGCCGCCCACTCCGGCATGGGGGACTGGTTCCTGATATCGTAAATGTGTCCGTTAAAGGCATCAATCAAATCGCTGGACATGCCGTTCTTCCATAACAAATATCCGTTTTCTCTGAAAAAGGCGATCTGTTCATCCGACAGGGGAGTAAGCGGAGCCGTATAAGTCGTATTCACTAATCATTCTCCTTTATGAATCATTTTGCTCGAGCGATACACTCATCGTACTCCCCTTACCTAATCCGGACAATGGCTGCGAATTACACAATTGTATCCGTGATTGATATTTCGTGTACATAGGATATACAATCGTTCTGAGGTGATTGTATGCATGTGGCATCAGCCGTAGCCGGCTCCGTCGTCTATCCGCCGGGAGGCAAATTCGGTCCGCGTTTCCAGCAGGATTTCCAGCTTGTGATGCTGTATACCGGAGAGATGTCCGTCACGATCGACGGCCGGGAACTCCGCGTCCAGCCCGGGCATGTCGTTCTTCTCTTGCCCGGGCATGAAGAACAATTCGTCTTCTCCAAGACCGAGGATACCTGGCATCGCTGGATAGCGGTGCATGTGCCGGAGCTTGCGGAACAGACCCTGGAATCGTTCCGGTTGTTGCCGCAATGTCTGCCGCTAACCGAAGACATGAACCGGCTTACGGATCTTCTGCTCCGCCTTCAGCGGGATGCTTCGCCAACCGACCCCGTTATGCAGCAGCTTGGACTAGCCGCCTTGCATTTGTATCCCATAGAATCCAAACGGTCTTTGGATCAGAAGGAGAAGCATCCGGCGATTTATGCGGCATTAGCCTGGATCCGCGAGCACTTTGCCGAAGAAGCGACTTTAAAAGAAATGGCGGCTTCCGCTAACGTCTCGCCCGAGCATCTGGTAAGACTGTTTAAGCATTATGAGCAGGCTACGCCCTTCCAATATTTATGGAGCTTCCGTATTCAGAAGGCGGTTGAACTGCTCACCAATACGGGTCTTACCGTTACGGAGATTGCGCAGCGCTGCGGCTTTAAGACCTCCCACCATTTTGCCAGGCAGCTTAAGCAAGCCACCGGCCGTACCGCCTCCGAGCTCCGGCAATTATCATGGAGCGGTCTGCGTAAGGCTTAAATCGGTGCTGTTGTAGCGCACCGATAACGCTGAATTAACCATCGTATAACAAGAAAAAAAGCACGGAGCGGCCGCTCCGTGCTTTTTCCTGCTAGTTGTTGTAAGGGTCAATCGTCTGAATCGTACCGTCTTCGTTATACTTCAGCTCGGTAAATTTCACGCTTCGCTTATGGTCAACGCCGCCGGAAAGCGATGCATCATGGTAGAACAGATACCACTTATCCTCGAATTCCACGATGGAATGGTGAGTTGTCCAGCCGATTACCGGCGTCAGAATAGTTCCCTTGAAGACAAACGGTCCTTGCGGATTGTCGCCAATGGCATACACAAGCTTATGAGTCGATCCCGTTGAATACGACAGATAGTACTTGCCGTTGTATTTGTGCATCCACGGACCTTCGAAATAACGGCGCTCTTCGTCGCCGGCGAGCAGCGGATTGCCTTCCTCGTCCACGATGGAAATCTCTTTCGCCTCGGATTTGAAGGTCAGCATATCATCGCTGAGTTCCGCGACGCGTGGACCAAGAGCAGGACCGTTTACATCCGGATCAGCGGCATCCGCAACAAATTCGCCCGTAGTCCATTTCTCCAGCTGTCCGCCCCACAGACCGCCGAAGTACATATACGCTCTGTTATCGTCGTCCACGAGAACGGCGGGATCGATGCTGAAGCTGCCGGGAATATAATTTTCTTCTGCCTTGAAAGGTCCCGCCGGTGCTGCGCTGGTAGCTACGCCAATGCGGAAAATGCCTTCCTTGTCTCTAGCAGGGAAATACAAGTAGTAAGTATTGTTCTTGAATGCGGCATCCGGTGCCCACATTTGTTTGGAAGCCCAAGGCACATCCTTCACATGAAGTGCTTCACCGTGATCGACGCACGGGGAATTCACGTCATCCATGGACAAAATGTGATAATCCTCCATCTGGTATTGGTCGCCGTTATCGTTAGTCGGGCCATCATGATCGAGGTCATGGGAAGGATAAATATAAATTTTGCCTTCGAAAACATGCGCAGAAGGATCTGCCGTAAAAATATGCGTTACAATTGGTTCATTTGGTTTGGACATGTGCTTATTCTCCTTTTCGCGCATAACTGGTACCATTCTACTGCACCTTTTTCATTCTAACTTGATTCAGCTGACGTTAAACTACATAAATTAAAGAACTTTGCCTGTAAAATTAAGATTTCCGCATAAAAACCTGTGCAATCGGCCGATTACACAGGTTTTTTACCAGTTTTTGCACATCTATTATTTTTCCGTTTCAAGTACGATACGCCCGCGGCCATGTCCCGCCTCCGAGCGGATATGAGCTTCGCGTGCTTCTCCCAGTGGAAAAACAGCCTGAACTTGCGCGTGAACAACACCTGTGTCGATCAACTCCGCAATGTCCGCTAAATCCTGGTTGGATGCCAGCACTGAGCGGAGCACTCGCACGCCCTCCTGCTGTCCACGCTCTATTGGAGGCTGACCTGTTATGGTAAGCAAAGCCCCTCCCGGTTTGATAAGCGGCCAGGAGCGCTCAAGCGTAGCTCCGCCAATCGTATCCAGCACAAAATCCACCTCACGCTCCAGCCCCGCTTCAAACGGACCGGCCGTATAATCAATGGCATGATCTACCCCAATGGACCGGATATAATCCATATTCAAAGGTCCAGCCGTTCCGATAACATTGGCCCCTTTCGATTTGGCGAACTGGACGGCAAACAAGCCTACACCGCCGCCCGCACCATGAATAAATACGCGGTCCCCGGCCTTAATGCCCGCATTCTTGATGGCACACCAAGCCGTCGTTGCTCCTCCGGAGATCGTTGCCGCCTCCACAAAACCGATGGAAGAAGGCTTAAGCGCGACCGCATCGACAGGAGCCGTTGTATACTCCGCATAGGTCCCGTTTGTGCTCCTTCCGAATACCTCCTGCCCGGCTACAAGCCCGGTCACTCCCGGACCCACGCTTTCGATTACACCGGCAAAAGCCGTCCCCGGTATGACCGGGAATTTTATAGGCATCGGAAATAGCCCTTTGCGGATTTTCCAGTCCACGGGCAATACCCCGGCAGCCGCAATACGGATCAGTACCTCCCCTTCTTGCGGAACCGGCTTTGTCGCCACCTCCAGCTGCAGCACCTCGGGTCCCCCAAATTGATAATAACGGATGGCTTGCATCGTTTGCACCAAATGATTGGCCTCCCTTTTCGCTTATTGGAATGTCAGACAGAATCGTGTAAAATCAAAATACGGAATGAACACATATTGAGTATACTCACTAAATAATCGATAAGAAGAATATAGAAATTCATGTGTCAAAAGTCAAGGAGGAACCATGGCAGCATCCGAAACGACAATACCGTCAGCCGGTCAACTGCTGGAAACGCTGCTCCGGACAACCCACCGGCTGCATCTCCAGTTCGAAGCCCAATTATCCTCCCTCGAGATTCCGGAATATTTATCCGGACCAAGGCTGCGCTTCCTCGTCTCCGTAGCGGAAGCCGGACAAATCCGGATGAGCGATATCGCCGCAAAGCTTGGCATCAAGCCGCGCACCGTTACGCAATTCGTGGATGCGCTTGAACAGGAAAAGCTGATTGTCCGCCTGCCCGACCCGGAAGACCGCCGGGCTACTTTTATCCGATTGTCCGATATTGCGCCTCCGCTTATTCAACAAGCGCGGCTTGCGATGAGCGAGTCCGCCGACATGGTTCTCGCTTCGATATCGCCGGAGGAACGCGGCGAGCTGCTGCGTTTGCTGCGGCAACTGGGCGAGTAGCCGGAAAGGATTACAGCTTATGAGCTTTCAATATACCGATGATGATGTCCGGGTATTATGCGGCAGGTTCGCCTTCGAGGAAGGGGAAGCCATTTGGCATGCGGGCGGAGTGACGATACTGCGGTATGACCCGGACAAACCGTTCTGCGAAGCCAATGTCCGGACGAACCGAGACCTGATTGTAACGGCTACCCGCATCCGCGGCGAGATTGTGGCAACCTGCACCTGCCCGGACTTTGATCCCGAAGATAAATATTGCCAGCATGTCGCAGCTATGCTGCTGCACCTGTTGGAGCTGCCTGAGCTGCCCGAAGAAGCGCTCAACCTGGCCCGCATCTCGGCAAGCGACCAGCTGCTGTCGTCTAGCATATTGGACCTATTCGGCAGCCGCGAACGGGGGCAGTCAACGCTTCTTGGCAGTACGCGTTATGTGAGAGACACCCGCATACCGGTTGAGGTTCAGTTCACCTGCGTGATCTTCTCGAGCGGTTACCGGAATTACCGGATCGGAATCGAGCTCCGGACGGGTCTTGGAAGACTGTACGTTGTGCCGGACATCCGCGCTTTTATCGAAGGAATAGCTTTGAACGTCACCCGGACCTTCTCCAAGCAGTTTACGTTTAATCCTGCCGAGCATCGTTTTCGCAATGAGGATTACGCTTTGCTAGGCGAACTAGCTCGGATCAGCAGGAACGAAGCGCTCTATCAGGAAGAAGCGGCGCCTTTAAACGGGAAGTCTCGCGGCAAGCAAAACAACCGGATGCTGATGATCCCTCCCGCGGATTGGCCAGCCGTGCTGCCTTTGCTTGCGGCTTGTCCTTCCGTGCTGATCGATCAGGAGGGGACCGTTACTGCCGGCCTGCAGATGAACGATGAAGCCTCCCCCATCCGATTCGAATTTGGCGAGCAGGACGGGAACGGCTTTCAGCTAAGTGTTGAAGGATTGGACAAGATTACCGTGCTAACCGCCTACAACATGGTTCTGAGCGAAGGCCGGATGAAGTTGCTTCCGGAGGCCTCGTGCAAACAGCTGGCCGATTTCAAGAATATGCTGGATGCCTCGCACCGGCAGCATGTCATCCTCTCGCCGGAACAGATTGAGCCTTTTATGGAGAAGGTTGTACCCGAGCTGATGAAGCTAGGGCAGGTTCAAGTGACCCGAAGCGTAACGGATAAAATCGTGCAAACTCCCCTGCATGCGAGGCTCTATCTGGACCGGATCCGGGACAGACTGCTCGCCGAGCTGGAGTTCCAGTACGGGGATATCAAGATCAACCCTTTGGAGGCACGCACGGATTATAAGACTGGAGACCGGATCCTTCTCCGGGATGGAGATCGAGAGAACCAGATTCTCGATATCATGGAGCAAAGCGGCTTTATTACGACTGAGCTTGGCTATTACATGCAGGACGAGGAAAGCGAATACGAGTTTTTGCGGCACACCATTCCGAAGCTGGAGAAGCTGCTGCAGGTCCATGCAACTTCAGCCGTAAAGCTGCGGATCGTTGTCCCGAATACTCCGCCTTTGCTGAAGGTTGAAGTGGACGAGAGAACCAACTGGCTGGAATTCAAGTTCGAGCTGACCGGCATATCCGACGACGAAATTCGCAGCGTGCTTCGCTCCATCGTGGAAAAGCGCCGGTACCACCGGCTGCGGGAAGGCGCGCTGCTGCCGCTCGAAGGCAAGGAATACGAAGCCATTAAGAGGATTATTAACGAAACGGGCTTCCTCCGAACAGAGCTGAATCAATCGGTTTTCCGCATTCCTGTGGCACGGGGGCTCCATCTCGGGGATTACGAGAATGAAGGAAGAACCATTCAGCTCGGCAAATCGCTGCGCAAGCTATTGGCTCATATCCGCAACCCGGATCACCTGGAATTTGAAGTACCGGCCACGCTGCGGCATGTGCTGAGGGATTATCAATCATACGGCTTCCAATGGATGAAGACGCTGGCCCATTACCGGTTCGGCGGTATTCTGGCGGACGATATGGGGCTTGGCAAAACGATTCAAAGCATCGCGTTCCTTCTCTCCTGTCTTCCGGAGATCCGAGAACTGGAGCAGCCCGCTATTATCGTTACGCCGGCATCCCTTATGTACAACTGGCTTAGCGAGCTGAAGAAGTTTGCACCGGAAATCCAAGTGGTCATCGCGGACGGAACAAGACCGGAAAGAGCGGCCAAGCTCAGGTCCCTGAAAGGAATCGACGTCGTCATCACGTCGTACCCGCTGCTGCGCAGGGATATCGAGCTGTATGTCCAGCGCTTCTATCATACGGTTATCTTAGACGAAGCGCAGGCGTTCAAAAACCATGCCACCCAAACCGCGCAGGCCGTAAAAGCGCTGCAGGCCAAGAACCGTTTCGGATTAACCGGTACTCCGCTTGAGAACAGAGTCGAGGAGTTATGGTCCATCTTTGGCGCCGTGTTCCCTGAGCTGTTCCCTGCCCGCAAGGTCTTTTCAGACCTGTCGCGGGAAAACATTGCGCGCCGTGCGCGTCCCTTCCTTTTGCGCCGCCTGAAGACCGACGTGCTGAAGGAGCTGCCTGAGAAAATCGAGACCCTGCAGACTACCAGTCTGCTGCCGGAACAGAAGAAGCTGTATGTCTCTTATTTGGCCAAGCTGCGTACGGAAAGCGTCAAGCATCTGGATAATGACCGGAGCTTCCAGCAGCAGAACCGGATCAAAATATTGGCCGGCCTGACCCGGCTGCGCCAAATCTGCTGCCATCCGGCGTTATTTATTACCGATTACGAGGGAAGCTCCGCCAAGTTCGAGCAGCTGTTCGAAATCGTGGAGGAATGCCGCAGCACCGGCAAACGGATGCTGATCTTCTCGCAGTTCACCGAGATGCTGGGTCTCATCAGCAAAGAACTGGTCCGGCAGGGCCTCTCCTATTTCTACCTCGACGGCAGTACCAAAGCGGCTGAACGGGTAGAGCTATGCAACCGGTTCAACGACGGAGAGAAGGACATCTTCCTCGCCTCGCTTAAAGCGGGCGGAACTGGACTTAACCTGACCGGTGCCGATACCGTTATTTTGTATGATTTATGGTGGAACCCGGCCGTAGAGCAGCAAGCAGCCGACCGGGCGCACCGGATTGGCCAGACCAAGGTGGTTCAGGTTATCCGGCTGGCCGCCCACGGCACGGTTGAAGATAAGATGTACGCGCTCCAAGAACGGAAGAAAAATATGATCGACGACATTATCCGGCCCGGTGAAGAGCAGCTGTCTTCGCTAACCGATGCGGATATCCGCGAGATTCTGGCTATTGGCGCTGATGAGCGGGATTTGTAAGAGGAAATGTAATAGTTACAAACAACGGCTGTGCGACTACCTTAGTACAGCCGTTCTTTTATTCCGACATGACTGCCGTAACTGCCGCGTAAGTTAAAAGGATTAATTATATGGGCGAGATTCCGACTTTAGGGGGGAAATATCAATGATTTCTTTAGGCCAGAAGGTTGTCATACTAGGAGAAAAGGAGTTTAACTACTACATAAGCGCAAGCGAGGACAAGGAAACGATTGTCATGCTGCATGCCGCTTTTGCTGACCACACCCTATTCCAAGGGCAAATTCCGGATCTGACAGAGCATTACCGGCTTATCGTTCTGGATTTGCCAGGACACGGTGTCAGCGCGGGGGCTAAATCCAAGCTTACCATGCAAGACATGCCGGACATCATCAGCCGCATTCTGGCAGACAACCGGATTGCATCCTGCCATCTGCTTGGCGTCTCTCTTGGCTCGCTGGTCGCGCAGGCTTTTGCGGAGCGATATCCCCATCAGGTACAGTCCGTCATTATTGTTGGAGGCTACTCCATTCATAAAGCGAATAAGCGGGTCCGCAAAGAACAGCAGGCCGAAGGGCTCAAATGGATTGGATATATCCTATTCTCCATGACCAAATTCAAGAAATATGTCTTGAACGTCTCTTGCGCTACCGAGCAAGGGCGCACTTTGTTTGAACAGGGGATCCGGTACTTTCGGCGCCAGTCCTTTCAGGCATTAAGCGGCATGGGCTCCTTTTTTACGGAAAAAACAGAATCCATGCCTTACCCGATGCTTCTTATTCTCGGAGAATTTGACCGGAAACTTATCCATGATGCCGCACAGGAGCTTCATCAGCTTGAGAAGCAATCACAGCTCGTGATCCTTCCGGCTGCAGGACATTGCGCCAACGCGGATGCACCGGAAGCATTTAACCGGACCATCCGGCATTACTTGTCTAACGTTACCCGCTGCCCGTCCGCAGGGATCAGAACCTGACCAAGCAGGCCTTCCGCGTTTAACGCGTCGGCGAGAACCTCTCTTGTCACGAGACAATGATTGATCGTATCCATATGAACGGCAACCACCTTCGAGGACGGTGCATAACGGCATACCCGGATGACATCCTCCGCATTCATCGTAATGGGATCGCCAACGGCAAATTGCGCCCCGCCCGCATTCACAACCGAGACATCCGGCTTGAAAGCATCCAAGGCATGCTTTACTTCGTCGCACCAGATCGTATCGCCCGCGATATAAAGAGTCGGCTCGCCTTCCGCTTGAAGTACAAAACCGGACACCTGCCCCATTTTTTTGCCGATTTCACCCGTCCCATGCCGGCCGCTTGTTCTTGAGATTGTAATGCCTTTATAAAGGGCGGATTGCCCGATATCCGTTACGTTAACAAAATGCTGCCCCGTGATCATTGCGGCATATCCCGGCTGACAGAACAGCGGCGTCGACTTCGGCAGCGCCTCTATTGCGGCGGCATCCCAATGGTCGGGATGGAGGTGGCTGACAAGAATCACATCTGGCTGCAGCAGTTTTTCCTTAGGAAAAGGGAGCGGAACAAGCGGGTTGCGCCGGTCATTCGTTGCATTCATAATCGGCGGGTTTACGCCGGCTTCGCTAAACATCGGATCAACAAGAACCTGTACTCCCGCATATTCCAGCCACAGCGTAGCATGCCTGATCAGTTGAATGTTCATATTTGTATCCCTCGTTTCTTATCGTGTCTGATACAATTATAAAATAAGCCAAGTCGCGCACGAATAACCTGGTGAAACGATATAACCGCTTTTATTTTCATAATGAAAGGATTTCTTCCGACATGTTAAGCTCCTACGGAATTGACAATATCGACAGACAAATATTAAGCTGCCTGATTGCGGATGCCAGCCAGTCCCACAAGTCCATTGGAGAACAGGTGCATATGACCGGCCAGGCCGTTGGCGCCCGCGTCCGCAAGCTTCAGGACCTTGGCATTATTGAAGGCATAACGGTCAATTGGAATCCCGAGAAAATCGGCTTGACCGTCCATGCCTTTGTCACCGTCTTTTTGCCATCCAATACGGCACATCAAACGTTTCAGCAATTCGAGGGCGGCTGCAGTCAGGTTGTCGAGATTCACCGCGTCAGCGGCGAGGGCTGCTATTGGATGCGCGTGCGCGTCGGCTCACAGCAGGAGCTGACAAGCTTTCTCGACGAACTGCTTGCCTACGGCAACTACAAGGTAAGCTTGTCCATTGGGCAGATGAAGTAAAAAAAGGAGCCGCGTATCGCTACGCTGCTCCTTATCTTTATTCAAGTACGCTTTTGTAACGGTCAGGCCGGTAGCCTGCTTTTTCCGCCATGATGGCGGCAAGCTCCTTGCCCTGCTCCCGCAGGTCATCCATATAAAGATCGGCTTCGATACGGCCTCTGGACATAATAAGCGCACGGTCGATAACCGTCTCGATCTCGTCAAGATGATGGGTAACGATCAGGATCGTCTCATCCCCCTTCAAATTGCCGATCATCAGCTTCAAGAAGTCCCGCCGCGTAAACATATCTTTGCCGAGGAACGGTTCATCCATCAGAATATATTTGGCGCCTTTCGCCATCCCCGCGCTAATCTCCAGCTTGGATTTCTGGCCTCTTGAGAAGGTGCGTATTCTCTTATCGGGCTCCAGCTCGTAAAATTTCAGCAGCTTATGATAATACGCAAGGTCAAATTGCGGGTAAAAATCGGAGAGAAATTCCGCATACTGAACCGGTGTCAGCTTCGGAATGAAGCTTCCCTCTTCGGTTATATACGCAAGCTGCTCATACTGCTCCTCTACAGGACGGCCGTTCAGCAATATGTCCCGATGCTGGACCTCGCCCAGCCCCATAATCGCTTTGAGCAGCGTGGTTTTCCCGCTTCCGTTCTCGCCCAATACGCCAACAATTTCGCCGCTTGGAATGGTTAAATCCGAGACATGCAGGATAGGTCTGGCATCGCCGAACGTTTTCTCCACGTACTTTAATTCAAGCATGGCTATTCCCCCTTTCCTCGCTCAAGCTTCAGATGGTCGAATAAACGATAGTCGTAGAGCTGGAGATCATGAGAAGTTCCTTCCGGCCAGTTAAAGGTATTAACCAGGTCATCGTTCAAATCCGATACCAGCTCGCCTTCGTAAAGAAGCTGATTCGCCTTATACACTCTTATCATTAAATGAATCGGCAGGAAGCCATCTAACCGTTCCTCTGGTCTAGGTTCCGTAAACGTATAAACCAGATACAGCCTTCCACCCAGGTATTGCATGTTCATTCGGCTGCGATAGGA
The DNA here is from genome assembly GCF_037147795.1 of Paenibacillus sp. MMO-177. Lineage (NCBI taxonomy): Bacteria > Bacillati > Bacillota > Bacilli > Caryophanales > Paenibacillaceae > Paenibacillus > Paenibacillus sp. MMO-177. The sequence continues at coordinate 911,294 of NZ_JBBCUR010000003.1, forward strand.
ATCCTTCCAGGTGCTTGCATAGTCAAGATTGGTTGTATCCGCCAGCTGCATGCCGTTTTGGAAATCGATACTCCATACCGTTTTGCGATAAAAGGTATCATGATCCGTTTGAACGGAATTGTTCTGAAAGACAAGGTTCAAAATTCTATCATTGGAATAGGCCTCATATTGATCTGAATACACGCTGCCTGATGGATCAAGCCTAATATTGCCAAGCATTTTCCCGCTTACCGGATCATAACCTCTGACAACGACATGCCCGTTCTCCTTCAATATAAGCGCAAGCTTGTCGCCCGCTGCCGCAAGTCCAAGCACGGCAAGAGAGGCACCTTCTTTATTCTGGCGCAGACTGAATTCCGTCACCGTCCGGGTCGTTCCTTCCTCTGCGAAAGAAAGCTCGTAAATGCCGTTGGTGCCCGTACTTTCCGCGGCGGTAGGCACGGTAAAGTACAGATGGTCTCCAACCTTCGCGAGTCCGTATTCCAGTGGGTTGACATATTTGCCGTCCGCATTCGCGTTCGCAATATTCGCATAGACAAGCGAGGACTTGCCGTTATTCTTAACATTTAACAAGTTCTTGTCGGTATACAAAACGTAAAACGGGCCTTCCCCGTGTACCTCATATTCCAGATTGTCTATCCTTTTTTTGCCCCCGTTGACGTACTTGTAATGATCCGACAGCAATAAAGGAGGATCGTACACCTCGGTATGCCTCGTTAATTTCCCGCTGTTAATCTCAAACGTCGTGCTGGCGTACTGGTCGCTAATATCCCCGGAGATGGTAATCGGGTTAATTGCCGACCAGTCACCTAGATGATCTTTTATATATAAGGTTCCCGCATTCTGATGAGCATGGTTCAGCCAGGCAAAGATTCCAATTAGCAGGATGGCTATTATGCCTACGGGAATGGCAAGATGACGGGATAGCTTCCGGACAATCATCATGGTACATCCCTCCTTATTCCGCTGGCCGGATTGAAATTTGGTCAAATTCCCTGTTATACATTGGATCATAATCGTAGCTGGCTGCAAGATGTTCGACCCGGTTGCCGTCCTGGTTCCGATCCGTTACAAGCTCGCCTTCATACTGAAGCCTCGCTGCCTTATAGACTCGTATCATCAGGTGTTTGGGGCGGGCCATATCAAACAAAATATCGCTTTGATCCTTTGTTTCCGTTGATTGATAGATGACATACAGTTTGCCATTTATATAGTGAATGCTCTTCATGTTACGCAGGTCTGATTCCCTATCATCCGGGTAGCTGACGGCTGTTTCGTCCAGCAGCTTTACTCCGTCTGCAAGATCAAAGCTCCATATCGTTTTGTTCACTTTCCCTTGATCCAGACTGCTCATAAAAGCAAGACTTAGCCTGCTGCTGTCGGAATCCGAATACGCTTCATAGGATTCATAGAACGAACGGCCTTTAATCGTTGTATCGGATCCCGAGATAGAAAAGCCGCTCACTTCCGCTTCCCCTAGCTGCTCTCCGCTCTTGCTGTCGTAGCTCCGGATCACCAGCTTATGATCTTCCTCCAGCACTAAAGCAAGCTTGTCACCAACCGCTTCAAGTCCAAGCACCTGAATTTCAGAGGAACCGTCACCCTTATTTTTATCTAGGCTGAAAGTGGCCAAGGCATCCGATGCCGGCAATTCTCCCCGATAATCCCTGCCGCTAATAAAGTTTAATCGATAGATTCCGCTCGTACCGATATAGCTGTTTGTCGAGGGAACCACGAAATAGTACTGGTCTCCAATGCTGGCCAGCCCGTATTCGAGCCGGTTCGTGTAAGTAGCCATATTGTCGTTTCTCGGCTGCTTGTTCTCGTCATATTCCGTAATATTCGGATGTACCGATGCTTGCCGATAGGATCCTGGATCGTCTGGATCTCTAGCCACGATCGAGTCCGGCGAAAAGATGTTGTCAAATTTCCACTTCCCTTTTACCTTATCGGGCTGAACGCTGTTGTACCAAACCGCCCGTGGCGGATCAAACAACTTCGTATCCGTCGTTACCTCTCCGTTAGCCAGATTAAACAAGGTACTGTGAAAGCCGTCTCCGAGTTCTCCGCTGATGGTCACATCCGACAACGCCGCTTGGTCTCCCTCATGATCCTTTAAATAAAAGACTCCGTTATCCCTGTCCGCATGAACCTGCATGAATTGCGACGCAATCAGAAGCAGCGCCAGGATGAATACCGGAAGAGCCGCATGGCGCGATATTTTTTCCCCTAAACGCACCATCAGGCGATAACCCCTTTCCGGACCAGCCTCATGCCATGCCAGATAAAGAAACCGCTTAAGAGAAACAAAGCTATACTATACGCATACAGCTTTGCCATCGTCCAATCCAAATTCGGCGCATCAATCTGAGCATTCAGAATATGCCTCATGATCCACCCTGCGGCAATAACGAGAATGATGTACCAATGCCGTCTGCCGCGTTCGCACAGGAACGCATAATAGAGCCCTGTTGCCAAGCTTACAAGTATGCTGGTCGAAGCCACCCAGCCGCTGATGCTGATGGGCAGTAAAATCTTCAGAAAGTTAGAACGGATAAAAGCGAGGAACAACCCGTTATGCATCACGAACTTGCCGTCCGCATAGCTGCCGATATGGCTCGCATACGCCGAGTACCCCCAGCGGATCGCCAGCAGATGACCGGCAAAAAGCAGAAGCAGCCCGATTATAAAAGACAGCAGATTGCTCCAATAATACGCCCCGCGCTTTACCGGAAGGGTTAAGTACGTATAGATGCTTTTGCTTCCCCAATATGCGTTGTACTGCTTCACGAGAAAATAAACGCAGAATACGGCAATAAACACGAACAGCACCGTCTTGCAGCCGGATGCAGCATACAAGCTCTCGAATCTTGGATGAACGGAATTTTCGTTTAATTTCTCTGCCGCGGATTGCAGCAGAAGATAAGGCGTAAATATCATCCCCGCCGTCAGAATCAACAAAACAGGCAGCATGGATGCAAATTGAATATTAAGCAGCCGGTACAAACCTTTCACTTGCCAGCACCTCCTGTATTAATCGACTAATACAATCACTGTATAAAAAAGTTATTCCCACAACTCTGTTAGAAGCTCCACGGTTTTCTTGAACGATAAATTCGCTTCCTTGGCCTCCGCGATAAACGCCGCCACCATTTCCTTGGTAAGCTCGGTTTCGATCCGCGCGTATATCTCATCGTCCAGATAGATAATGCTTCCCGTGGTGCTGCTCGTTCGGACATACCCCTCATCCTCCATCAGCTTAAACGCCTTCTGAACGGTGTTTGGATTAATGTTCAGCTGCATCGCAATATCCCTTCTGGAAGGAAGCTTATCGCCTGACACGGCCCATCTTAGCAAAATACGCCGTTTCACATACAGAGCAATCTGCATATAGACCGGCATTTTATTGTTCAACTGCAAATCCTGAAACGTCAGCAATACTCCTCACCTGCCTCCTGCAATGACTGTATTATGGCAGTAATACAATGAGTTGGCAAGGGGCATTTGCAAGTGATTCTGTTTGCTGCAATGTTTTCAAGACATAAAGCATTTGTTACTATTAAAATAAAAACAGACAAAGGAATAGATCATAATGTCTTCAACTTCTTTGGAAACGGTCGCTTATCGCGAAATTCGGGAGCGGATCATGCGCGCGGAATATATGCCCGGCTCCATGTTATCGGAAAATGAGCTTGCCGGGCTGCTTGGCATGAGCCGGACCCCTATCCGCGCAGCTATCTCTTTGCTGGAACGGGAAGGGCTTGTCGGAACCTTTCGCGGCCGGGGAGTGATGGTAAAGGAAGTATCCGCCCATGATTTCAGCGAAATGTATGAAGTTCTCGTCTCTATGCAGCTGTTCGCGCTGGACACGGCCCTGAAGCGCCGGCTTGCTTTCGATGTGGATACGATGAGCCAATTGCTTGAGAGGCAGCAGCTGGCTATGGAGCAAAGCGATTACTACGGTTATTACAACCATACCCTGCTGTTCACCGAAACGATTCTTCGGACGATTCATAACGAAAGCATGCTGCAAATTATAGAGCTGTACCGCGGGCGGTATGTCTTCTATACCGTTGCCTACCGCAAAAAATATCCGCAATATCAGCCAAGCCGCTCCGTTCAAACGAACCGCCGAATTTTTGAAGCGATTAATAACGGTGATATCTTAGCGGCCAAAGCCGCTGTCACGGAGCAATACGCCGATGTCCATGAGCAGTTCATCCTCGGCGGACTGATGAGATAGACGCGTAAATCGGAAGCCTACAGCGCCTCCGGTTTTTTTTATCTATGACGGAATGGGATAGCCCCTCTTTTATTCTTAATCGATTTTTAGTAGAAAAGCATTAATTCTGTTAAATAATTTTGTGAGATATTTCCTAAACTGGTTCCTTCTTTCGAACCGTTTATATATACTTGAATTATATTCTCTGCCCTTTGCAAGACCATTATCTGTAGGAGGGTACATATGGAGAGGACTTTTTCGATTTCCCGCTATCCCGATGTAAAGGCCGTGACAAGCCAGCTTGACCGGCTTATTGAGCAGCCGATTTATTCGATTAGACCCGATGCTCTGAGAAAGTACGAAGAGGATTATTTTGAAGCGAAATGCGTGAAATCGAAAGAGATGATCGACGTTGCCAAGGAGATTATTCCCGGCGGCGTCCAGCATAACCTGGCCTTTAACCATCCGTTCCCCCTTGTTTTTACGAAAGCCGAAGGCGCTTACCTCTACGACGCCGACGGCAACCGTTATTATGATTTTCTGCAGGCCGGCGGCCCGACGGTGCTCGGAAGCAACCCGCCCGAAGTACGGCGGAAGGTTATCGAGCTGCTCAACGATTGCGGCCCCTCAACCGGACTTTTCCACGAATACGAATATAAACTAGGCAAAAAAATCGCCGACAGCATCAACTCCGTCGAGATGTTCCGCATGCTGGGCTCCGGCACGGAAGCCTGCATGGCCGCTATTCGCGTAGCGCGTCTGGCAACCAAGAAGAAAAAGATTATCAAGATGGGCGGCGCTTATCATGGCTGGAGCGACCAGCTGGCCTATGGCATCCGCATCCCCGGCTCTAAATGGACGCAAGCGCATGGCGTTCCCCGTTATATCTTCAAGCATACCCAAGAATTTTTCCCGAACGATCTGAAAGATCTGGAACGGAAGCTCCGCTTCAATCAGCTTCGCGGCGGCACGGCAGCGGTCCTGATCGAGCCGGTTGGACCGGAGAGCGGCACAAGGCCGGTTGACCAGGACTTCAATAAAGGCGTGGAGCAGCTCTGCCGCAAATACGGCGCCCTCCTTATTTTCGACGAGGTGGTGACGGCCTTCCGGATCGGGATGTCCGGCGCGCAGGGCTATTACGGGGTTTCCCCGGATCTGACCGTATTCGGGAAGGTTGTAGCCGGCGGTTATCCGGGTGCCGGCGGCCTTGGCGGCAAGAAGGAATATATGAAATATTTGTCCGCGGGCATTGAAGCCGGAAGCAAGCATAAGAAGGCGCTAATCGGCGGTACGATGGCCGCGAATCCGCTCAGCTGCGTCGCCGGCTACTATACCTTATGCGAGATTGAACGGACGAACGCGATTCCGAGATCCGGCCGGGTGGCCGATCGGCTGACCGCGGGACTGCAGGAATTAATCGGCAAATACAAGCTGCCGTTTGTCGCTTTTAACCAAGGCTCGATCTGCCACCTCGAGACGGTAGGCACAATGCATTTTGCCATCAACTGGTCGAAGCCTTGGCAAATTCCGAAGGTATTGTCGGAGACGTCCAAGCGGAAAAGAGAAATGGAGCATATGGGCGCTGCTTACATGGCCGAAGGCATCGTTACTCTGGCAGGCAGCCGGCTGTACACCAGCGGAGCTTATACGGAGGAAATGATTGATGACGTCCTTGCCCGCTTTGATCGTATTTTCGCCAATGTAGCCTTATTGGAGGGATAGAAGGATGTCCGTGACCGCTATCGAGATAGCCAAGAAGCGCGTTATCGAAGCCGGAATCAAGCTGATGGAGACCGGTCTGATTGTCCGCACCTGGGGAAACGTGAGTCACCGCATCGAGGGCGGCCGGTTCGTCATTACGCCAAGCGGCCGGGATTACCGCTCGCTAACGACGGAAGATATCGTTACCGTTCAAATCTCCGATTGCAGCTACATCGGCAATATCAAGCCTTCCTCCGAGAAAGGCGTGCATGCCGAGGTCTACAAACGTTTTCCCAATGTTCACTTCGTCATCCATACGCATCAGGAGTACGCATCCGTTATCAGCGCTTGTAATGTGGATGCCGTTCCGATAGACGGCGGCATGCTGGCGGGACAGGTATTATGCGGGGCTTACGCGCTCCCGAGTACCAAGAAGCTGCAGCGCAATGTTGCTAAAGCGCTTACTCTCACATCCAACAAGGCCATTATTATGAAAAACCACGGTGCCGTCTGTTACGGCGCCAACGATACGGAAGCCTTCGAAGCCGCGCTGGAGCTGGACCAGGCTTGCCGTCAATATATCGACGATACGTATAAAAGCCTAACCGGCGAGCAAGAAGCCGATGCGGCGGCGTTAAGCCGGTTTGCGCTTGGGCTGGGTTATTCATCTCCGGCGCCTGCGTCCGGGAGTCTGTATCACAGCAGAAGAACGGAGGATGGGTTCCTGCTGTTTGAAGATTCCGGCTCCGAGCTCCTTGTCCGTTATGATGAATTGGATGCGGCCATGCCGGAGGAAGCTTGGGTCTATCAGCAGATCTACCGTACGCATAAGCACATTAACCATATTCACTGGAGCGGCATTCCGGAGATTGCGGTCTTCTCCCAGACCGGGCGGACGCTGAAGCCGCTGCTTGACGATTTTGCCCAGTTGATCGGCACTTCGGCAAGAAACAGTTCGCTCTCCCCTTCCGAGGTATCCGCCGCTCTCAAAAGCTCCTCAGCCGTGCTGATCCGCGGAATGGGCGCTTTATGCTGCGGCGCTACCTACGATGATGCTCTAGCCGTAAGAATGGTTTTAGAGAAAAATGGCAAGGCCTATATCGGAGCTCAGCTGCTTGGCCATGTCAAGCCTATTCATTACCTGGAAAGCCTGTTGATGCGAACGGTGTATTTGAAAAAATATTCGAAGCAGGCCGCAGCTACCTCCTAGCCGAAAGGTGGAATCGTTATTAAAAGAATCTTCCTCATGAAATGGATCATTCTTTTATCGATCGTCCCGATTATCGTATCGACCGAAATGATGTGGCTCTCCTTCGCGCCAATCTCAAGCATAGCCGAAGATTATTATAACGTGAGCAGCATGTCGATCACGTTATGTTCCATGAGCTTTATGATCATGTTTATCTTATTCTCCCTGCCTGCCTCTTGGGTCATAGACAAATGGGGCTACAAAGTTTCCCTTCTGATCGGCGCAGGTCTGACTGCCGTATTCAGCTTATTGCGCGCCTTGTATGCGGAGGATTTTACGTTTGTCCTGATCTTCCAGTTCATTCTGGCGATCGGGCAGCCCTTCCTGCTTAATATCGCTACGAAAGTCGCCTCGGACTGGTTCCCGCTGCGGGAGAGATCTACGGCAGCCGGCATTCTGACGCTTGCCCAATATATCGGATTTATCGTTCCGATGGCGCTTGCTCCCGCAATCGCGGAAGCTTCCGGCATTCCCGACCTGTTTATGTGGTTTGCGGCGTTTGCCATTGCGGCCGCAGTCCTCGCAGCCGCGTTTGTATTCGTGAAACCTCCCGCTTCCCTGACAGACACCGCCCCTCGACAAGAGGTCTTGCGCTTTCAATCGATTGGTCTTCTTATCGAGAACAAAAATTATTTCCTTATCCTGCTCGTCAGCTTTATCTGCATCGGCATCTTCAACACGATTCTTACCCTGCTGGAAACGATCCTTTCTCCCCGGGGATTTACATCCGAGGAAGCCGGGCTTGTTGGCGCCGTATTTATCGTAGCCGGGATTATCGGCGCTGTTGCTCTGCCGATCCTGTCGGATAGACACCGGATTCGGGCGCCCTTTTTTATTGCAGCCATTACGCTGCTCATTCCTGCCTACCTTGGGCTGACCTTTGCCGAACAGTTCGTTCCGGTAACCGTTATTGCCGGGCTTGCGGGCTTCACCATTATGGGCGTTGCCCCGATCTTGTTCCAGCACGGCTCGGAGCTTGCTTATCCCGTCCGGGAAGGCACTTCGCTTGGCATGATTTTGCTCATGGGGCAGGTTTCCGGCATTGCATTTGTTTATTTATTTGAAATTCTGAATGAAGCATTAAATTCTATCGTCTGGCCTATGCTGCTGTTTGTTGTGCTGACAGCCGTATTGCTTCCCGTGACGCTTCGCATTCCGGAATCGGCGTACCAGGCCAAGGATGAAGATACCCATCAGTCGATGTAAAAGATAAAGGCGGGTGCAGCAAATGAGTGCTTATGTGCTCACTTACGATGTAGGAACCTCTGGCGTTAAAACCTGTCTCTACCAACTGTCCTCTTCCGTGACGCTTGTCGCCAGCGCTCTGCATAGTTATGAGCTTACGATTCTGGAGAATGGCGGCGCGGAGCAGGATCCGGCGGACTGGTGGCAGGCCATGCGGGCAACAACAAGGCAGGTGCTGAATAAGAGCGGCATCCCTGCTGCGCGTATCAGCGGCATATCTTTTTGCGCCCAAATGCAGGGCCTTGTGCTTGTTGACGGGAAAGGCAAGCCGGTACGCAAGGCAATGAGCTATATGGATACCCGGGCTTCCGAGGAGCACCGTAAAGGGATCAGGCATGGCATTCAAATTGCCGGGGTTAATGCATTCAAGCTGCTCAAGTCGCTTGCGATCACCCGCGCCGTTCCGGCCAGCGTCAAGGATCCCGTCTGGAAATACCGGTGGGTGCAGCGGCATGAACCCGAGGTGTTCCGCCGTGTCCACAAGTGGCTGGACGTCAAAGAATATCTGCTGTTTAAATGTACGGGCGAATTTGTAATGACCGAGGACACAGCCTATGCCACGCTCCTGTACGACGCGAGAAACAACCGTTTCAGCAAGGAAATGTGCCGGATGTTTGGCGTTTCGACCGAGCATTTTCCGAAGGTGATTCCGTCCACGGCAATGGCCGGATTATTAACCGCCGAGGCTGCCGCGGAGCTTGAGCTTACGGAGGGCACGCCCGTATTTGGCGGAGGAGGCGATGCCTCTCTTATTGGGGTAGGAGCCGGTGCGGTTGCGGAAGGCGATACGCATATTTACCTCGGTACATCCGGCTGGGTATCGACGGTTGTGAACCGGCAGATTATCGACGCGAGCAGCATGATCGCTTCCATCATGGGAGCAAGGCCGAAGCATTATCATTATTTCTGCGAGCTGGAGACGGCGGGCAAATGCCTGGAATGGGTCAAAAACCATCTGGCCTTGGACGAAATCGGCATCTATTTGGAGAAAAAACAAGTATCCGAATCGCAAGAAACGATGTACCGCAGCCTGTACGATTACATGATGCATGCGATCAAAGACGTGCCTGCCGGAAGCAACGGCGTTATCTTTACGCCTTGGCTCCATGGCAACCGCTGTCCGTTTGAGGACGCGCACGCACGGGGATTGTTTTTCAACATCAGCATTGAAACGGGGAAAACCGAGCTGATCCATGCCGTGCTGGAAGGCATCTGTTACCATCTCAGATGGCAGCTCGAAGCGCAAGACCGGAAGATTAAGACCTCCCGGGCGATCCGTTTTGTCGGAGGCGGCGCGCTTGCCCCGCTCACCTGCCAGATCCTCGCCGATATACTGGGACGGACGATCGAGACGGTTGACAGTCCGCAAAATGCCGGCGCCATCGGGGCAGCCATTACCGCGGCCGTTGGACTTGGCATCATTCCGAATCTGGACGCAGCCAAATCTATTGTGAAGGCACGCGCCTCCTTTACGCCCAATCCCCGAAACAAAGCTATTTATGATACGCACTTCGGGGTGTTCAAGTCCTTGTACAGCCGAAATAAAAAAGCATTTGGCATCCTAAATAATCTCAAAGCCAATACTGATGTTTTTCGCGCCTCGCTATGATACAATACTTGAATTGACGGGCTTTACACATTTAGGGGGCTTTAAGAACAATTATGCTTATTATTGGTATTGCTGGCGGCACCGGCTCGGGAAAAACCTCGGTAGCCCGCTCTGTTATTGATCGGCTTGGCGAAGATAAAGTCACTTTTATCTCTCAAGATAATTATTACAAGGATCATCCGCATCTGAGCTTTGCCGAGCGCGAAGGTCTGAACTATGATCATCCTCTTGTTTTTGACAACGAGCTCTTGATCGAGCATTTGAAGCAGTTGAAATCCGGGCAAGCTGCCGAAGCTCCGGTCTACGATTTTCCCAACCACTCCCGGTTTAAGGATAAGACGGTTACGCTCATACCTTGCAAAATCATTGTCATAGAAGGACTTCATGTGTTGTCCGACGAAAATTTGCGCGCGATGCTCGATATCAAGGTGTTTGTGGACACCGATCCCGATGTGCGCATCCTCCGCCGCGTGCTGCGGGATATTGAAGAGCGCGGCCGCTCCATACAATCGATTCACGATCAATATCTGAAGACGGTTAAACCGATGCATGAAGCCTTTATCGAGCCGTCCAAAAAATACGCCGACATCATTATTCCCGAAGGCGGACAGAACGAAGTAGGCATTCAGATGCTGTCCATCCTTATGGAGAAATATTTCTAAATCGAGTAGGAGGGGGCGCCTAGCCCCCGTCCTCTCACACCACCGTACATGCGGGTCCGCATACGGCGGTTCCAAATGGTTAACAAAGTTCTAAATAACGAGTAAGTAA